>NZ_JBQEMM010000001.1:0-660337 GCF_053470025.1 Arthrobacter sp. CP30 | reverse complement strand
CCGGATTCACGGTCACGGACTCGGGCACGGCGGTCGAGCCCTCCGGTGACGAGCAGGCGCAGATCGATGCCGCGGTCACCAACTACAGGGCGTACGTGAAGGACCAGGTGGACCAGCTCCTCACCGGTACCGATGACTTCGCCGCCGCGTACACGGCGGGTGACGACGACGAGGCGCGGCGCCTCTACCCGACCACCCGCATGCACTTCGAGCGGGTGGAGCCGGTCGCCGAGAGCTTCGGCGACCTCGATCCCCGGCTGGACAACCGCGAGGCGGATCTCGCCGAGGGCGAGGAGTGGACCGGATGGCACCGCATCGAGAAGGACCTCTGGCCGCCCGCCGATGCCGGGTACACGCCGCTCACGCAGACCGAGCGCGAGGCCGTCGCTGCCCAGCTCGTCGCGGACACGACGACGCTGCACGCCGGTATCCAGGACATCGATCTCTCGCTGGACCAGCTGGCCAACGGGGCGATCGCCCTCATGGACGAGGTGGCCAACGGGAAGGTCACCGGTGAGGAGGAGATCTGGTCGGGCACCGACCTGTGGGACTTCCAGGGCAATGTCGAGGGTGCGCGCGTGCTCGTCGACGGACTGCGCGACCTCCTGGAGGCCAAGGACCCGGATCTCGTGACCACCCTCGATGCCGACTTCGACGCCCTGGCCGCGGAGCTGGCTGAGCACCGCACGAGCGCGCCCGACGCCGCACAGCGCGACATCGCCTACGTCTCCTACGGAGAGCTCTCCCCGGACGACGTGAAGGCGCTGTCCGATCGCGTCAACGCGCTCAGCGAACCGCTCTCGCGCATCACCGCGACCCTGCTGGGATAGCGGCCATGGCACGCACCTTCCGCATCTCCCGCCGTCGTGCGCTGTCGCTCGCCGGCGTGACCGCGGCCGCCGGCGTGGGCGCGGGCGTGGCCGCCGGACGGGCGACCCCCGAGGCGACGGCGAGCCCCCCCGACCCCGATGTCCTGTCCTACCCCTTCCACGGGGAGCACCAGGCCGGGATCACCACGCCTGCGCAGGACCGGCTCCATTTCGCGGCGTTCGACGTCGACGACATCTCCCGCGAGGAGCTGATCGGACTGCTCGAGGACTGGACCTCGGCCGCTGCGCGGATGAGCCAGGGCGGGAGCGCGGGTGACTTCGCGCCGGACGCCGGTCCGTACGAGGCGCCGCCGGAGGACACGGGCGAGGCGATGGACCTCGGCCCCACCGGTCTGACCATCACGTTCGGCTTCGGCCCCACGCTGTTCACGACGGCGGACGGCACCGACCGCTTCGGGATCGCCGACCGCCGTCCACGGGTGCTCACCGAGCTGCCGACCTTCGCCGGGGACATGCTGCAGGAGCGCATCAGCGGCGGCGATCTCTGCATCCAGGCCTGCGCGGACGATCCGCAGGTGGCCGTGCACGCCGTCCGCAACCTCTCCCGCATCGCCTTCGGCCGCGCCTCCCTGCGGTACTCCCAGCTCGGCTTCGGCCGCACGTCCAGCACGAGCACTGCACAGGTGACCCCCCGCAATCTCTTCGGATTCAAGGACGGCACCGCCAATGTGAAGGCGGAGGACCCGGCAGCCGTCGACGAGCACGTCTGGGTGGCGGAGGGGGACGACCAGGCCTGGATGGCCGGTGGCTCCTACCTCGTCTCCCGCAAGGTCCGCATGAACGTGGAGCCGTGGGACCGGACGCGCCTGTCCGAGCAGGAGCGCTCCATCGGGCGGACCAAGGGGTCGGGTGCACCCCTGTCCGGCGGTGACGAGTTCACGGCGCCGGACTTCACCATGCCGGGAAGCGGCGGCCAGCCGATCATCGCCGAGCACTCGCACGTGCGCCTCGCCCACCCGGACAGCAACGGCGGCGCCCGCATGCTCCGGCGGGGCTACAACTACGTGGACGGGAACGACGACCTCGGTCGCCTCGACGCCGGCCTGTTCTTCATCTGCTTCCAGCGCGATCCCGAGCGGTCGTTCATCCCGGTGCAGACGAGCCTCGCGGGATCGGACATCCTCAACGAGTACATCCGCCACATCGGCTCGGGGATCTTCGCGGTTCCGGGTGGAGCCGCCGAGGGCAGCTATGTGGGGGCGCGGCTCTTCGAGGCCTGAGCGCCTCCGTCGGGTATCCCGTCGGCCGACATCGTCGTCGTGCAGCCGGTTGGGCGCGTCACCGGGCGGAGCCGATGATCCTCCGGGCGGCGTCGACCGCAGCGGCCCGGTGGGCTGCCAGGGGTGTCCGGCGCGCGTTCGCGTGCGCCGCCAGCGGAGCCTGCACCCATGCCTGTGCGACGCCGAACAGCAGGGGCAGGAGTTCCTCCACCGCCCAGGACGCGTCGATGTGGCCCAGCTCCTGCGCCTGCCGCAGCGCCTGCAGTTTGACGTCGGGATCGCTGCCGCCCGGGAGGTCGTAGTCCACGCCCTCGAGCCGGGCCCACGTGAGCATCCGGAGGATGTCCGGCTGGTCGTGCGCGTGGTCGAACACTGCGCCGACGAAGGCCGGCACGTCCCGGGGGTCGAGCACGACGGCGTCGTGGAACATCGCCGCGTTGGTGTCGAGGACGGCCTGGAACAGCGCCGCCTTGTCGGTGAAGTGCGCGTAGAGGCGCTCCTTGCTGGCACTCGCCGACTTCGCGATCCGGTCGATCCTCGCTCCCGCCAGACCGTAGGCGGCGAACTCCCCCCGGGCGGCCAGGAGGATGCGGGACCGTACGTCCGTCGTCGAGTGCATCCTTCGAGTATAACCAAACGAACCAGTTCGTTTGACTTGCTCCGGAACTGTCCCTACCCTCGAGACGACACCACTTCTGAGGAGCTCCATGACCACCCCACCCTCGGGCCCCACGGCCCAGGCAGCACCGGACGTCGATCCCGTCCGAGCGCCGGCCAATCGCTGGCTCGTGCTCGCGATCGTCGCCCTGGCCCAGCTCACCGTCGTCCTCGACGGCACGATCGTCAACATCGCCCTGCCCCAGGCCCAGCTCGAACTCGGGATGTCTGACGGTGACCGCAGCTGGGTGGTCACGCTCTACGCCCTCACCTTCGGCGCACTCCTGCTTCTCGGCGGCCGGATCGCCGACTTCTGGGGGAGGAAGCGCTCGTTCCTCGTCGGCATGGGCGGCTTCGCCCTCGCCTCGGCCCTCGGCGGGATCGCCACCTCGGGCGAGACGCTCCTCCTGGCGCGGGGCCTCCAGGGCGCCTTCGCCGCGCTGCTGGCCCCGGCTGCGCTCGCCATCCTCTCCGTGACCTTTCCCGGCGGGCGTGATCGCGTACGGGCCTTCGCGGTGTACGGGACGATCGCCGGCGGCGGTGCCGCGGTCGGGCTCCTGCTCGGCGGGGTCCTGACCGAGTACTTCAGCTGGCACTGGTGCCTGCTCGTGAACGTCCCCATCGCCGTCGTCGCCATCGCGGTCGGCATCCCGGTGCTCCGTGAGAGCCGGGCCGAGGGCAGCACCCGCTACGACGTGCCGGGCGCCGTGCTCGTGAGCCTCGGGCTCGCCTCCGTGGTCTACGGCTTCTCGCGTGCCGAGGCCGGCTGGGTCCGCCTGGACACCCTCGGCTTCCTCGCCCTCGGCGTCGTCCTGCTGGCGCTGTTCCTCCTCGTGGAAGCGCGCTCGGCCCACCCGCTGCTCCCGCTGCGTATCATCACGGACAGCGCACGTGCGGGAGCGTACCTCTCCTCCATCGCCGTGGGTGCGGCCCTGCTGGGCGCCCTGCTCTACCTCACGCTCTACTTCCAGATCGTGCTCGGGATGAGTCCCCTGGTGTCCGGGCTGGCCTCACTGCCGATGACGGCGGCCATCATCGTCTGCGCGGGCGTGGTGTCACGGCTCCTGCCGACGGTGGGCCCCCGGATCCTCATGACCGTCGGCCCGCTGATCGCTGCCGCCGGGCTGCTGCTGCTCAGCCGCATCACCGTCGGCGGCTCCTACGCGCTCGAGGTGTTGCCCGCGCAGCTCCTCCTGGGCATCGGGCTCGCCTTCATCTTCGTGCCGCTGCAGAACGTGGCCCTGCTCGGGATCGCTCCGAGGGACTCCGGCGTGGCCAGTGCAGCCGTCACGGCGACGCAGCAGATCGGTGGCTCGATCGGCACCGCCGTGTTCACCGCCCTGTACACGGTGGGTGCGGGCGCCGGCACGGCCGAAGGCGCCGCGGGCGGACTGCAGTCCCTCGTGGACGGGTACTCTGTGGTCTTCCTGGCCGCGGCCGTGGCGCTCGCGCTGGCCTCGCCCGTCTCGTGGTTCATGATCAGGGTCGCGAGGAACGAGTTCTCCACCTCGAGCGAGCCCGCCCACCTCGGGTAGGGCGGCGGGCCGGGGTCAGGCGCTCGCCGGATGCGCCTGGCCGTCGGCGGCACTCTGGAGCCAGGCCACCGCCAGGTGCCGCGAGGTGAAGAACTTCGTGGGACACGGCGGTGAGTTCACGCCCAGGAAGAAGTTGGCGAGCATGCGGTCCACCGGCGAGGAGCCGAGCAGGGCGATGCGCGACGCCGAGCAGGGGATCGCGAAGACCGCGCGCGCACCGCGCGTCACCGTCCTCGTCGTCTCCATGTCGACGAGCATCGGGTGGCCCGCGGCTCCGACCAGGGCGTTGACCGCGGCCATCGCGAAGCCGGCGTCCTCGGTGGTGATGGTGCAGTCACGGTCCCACTCGAGATGGAGGATGCCGTTTGGGAGCAGCTCGAGGGTCGCCTTGTCCCCGTCGATGCGTTCTGCGGGCATGGCCCACCTCCTGGTGATGCCGCTGACGCTCCCGGGCCGAGCGGCCCCGGGTACCCCCGTGAGACCAAGGATCAGCGGGACCCCAGCATAGCGAGATAACCCGGGATGCTGGTCGTCGTCCTGCCGCTCATCGGGATTGCCTCGATGAGTGCGGGGCCATCCGCGAGCACCGTCCAGATGCTGTCCGGCAGCGCTGCCCGCCGCTCGGCCGGCCCGAAGTGCCCGGGCACGGGGATGCTGCCGATGGCCCGCCGGAGCGGGGCCGGGATACTGCCCGGCCTCGCCCCGAGGCTCTGCATGTAGGACAGGGGAGTGCCCCGGTAGTCGGTCTCGGTCAGCAGGACGCGTCCGCGTGCTCCGACGACGTCGCGGAGGTTCCGGCCCAGCTGTTCGCGCTGCTTCGGCCGCAGGACGTGGAACACGCCGCGGACGAACACGTGGGAGTCGCCGAACTCGGCCTGCAGGAGGCGGCCCGCGCCGGGCACGGTGAGGTCGAGGGTCCGGTAGTCGACGCCCCGCACGCCCTCCGATTCCTCCCCGGCCCGCTGCACGGCACTCGCCGAGACATCGACGCCGAGCACCTGCGGGAAACGCCGGGACAGCCAGCGCGTCCACCGGCCGTTGCCGCAGCCGACGTCGATCACGGGCATCGACCGGTCCATGAACTCGTCCATGACAACGGCGTACTGCTCCGCCTCCGGCCCGATCTCCGCGTCCCAGAGGACCTCGCCCGCGGGGCCCGTGGTGCGGACCCTGCTCCAGTAGCCCTCCCAGGCCACGGCGGCATTCCGGGGCGTCCGCACCGCAAGGCGCGCGACCTCGGGCACCATTCTGAGCTGGTCGACGAGTCTGAGCATAGGAAGAGGGTACTGATGCCGGGGCTTCCCGCCGTCGGAGCCAAGTATTGTCGCAGGAAAGGACTCCCTGCGCCGCCTGGCGGGAGCTCGCGGGCGATCCGACCTATGCTGTGGACTCAGGATCACTGCGAGAACGGGGACTGCATGCGGAGCGACGGTGCCCGCGCGGCCGGGAGGGGCCGCCCTGGGAGTCCTACGCACCCACGGGTGCTGATGTCCGTGACGGTCCTCCTTCTCATCGCCTACACGGTAGGCCTCCTGGTCGGCGACCCCGGTACCTTCGACCCCCTGATGGACGGGTGGCTGTGCATCGCCACCGAGCTGGCGGCCGTGGCTCTCTGCATCAGCGCCTCCGTGCGGTCGAGGTTCGCCGAGCCGCAGGTGCTGCTCGGAACCGGCGCGATCGTCACCTACAGCGCGGGTGACGCGTACTACGCGGCCTCGCTCGACGGCGCAGCGGCCCTGACCTATGCGTCCGTGGCCGACGTGGCCTACCTCGCCTTCTACCCCCTGATGCTCGGTGCCCTCGGCGTGGTGATGGTCCGGAAGATCAAGGGACTGGCGTGGCCGCTGCTGCTGGACAGCATCGTCGGTGCCCTCGGCGCGGCGTCGCTCATGGCCCTGATCCTCGCACCCGTGCTGAGCCCCGGGACCAACGGGGGGACGCCCTTCGAAGTGATCGTCGCCGTCGTGTACCCGCTTCTCGACCTCCTCCTCATCACGGCCGTCGGGGGCGTCCTCGCCTCCCGCGGGCTGGACATCGGACCACGCTGGCCGCTGCTGGTCGCCGGACTGACCATCTTCTCCGCCGCGGACGTCGCGTATGCGCTCGGCATGGAGGACTATGCCGTCGGCTCGATCATCGACGTCGGCTGGGTCGCGGGGATCGTGGCGATCGCCGCCTGGGTGGACGGCGCAGCGGACCCGGCCCGGGTGGCCCAGCGCACCACGCACGGAGTCCCGGAGCTCGCGGCTCCCGTCGTGTCGACGGCGACGGCACTCGCGGTCCTCGTGGTGGGCAGCCAGCTCAGCATCCCCGTGCTGGCCGTGGTGTTCGCGGCCTCCACCCTGGCGCTCGCCGCGGTGCCGCTGGCGTTCCGCAACCGCATGCTCGTCACCCTCGCGCGCACCGACGAGCTGACGGGCCTGCCCAACCGCCGGGCCCTGATCGCCGACGTCCCCGTCCGGCTGCTGGCCGGGCGGACCGGTGCACTCTTCCTCCTGGACCTCGACCGCTTCAAGCACGTCAACGATGCCCTGGGGCACGACGTCGGCGACGCCCTCCTCGTGCAGGTGGGCAAGCGCTTCGCCGCTCAGCTGCAGCCCGGAGACATGCTGGCGAGGCTGGGCGGGGACGAGTTCGCCGTCTTCCTCGAGGGCGTCACGGAGGAGGAGGCCGTCGCGACGGCGCAGCGCCTCGCGGCGGAACTCGCCGATCCGGTGGAGCTCGGCGCGGCATCCCTGCAGGTGAGTGCCAGCGTGGGGATCGCGCTGACCCCCGACCACGGTACCGATATGAGCCTGCTCATGCGCAAGGCGGACATCGCCATGTTCCGCGCGAAGTCGGAGCACAGCGGACACCATGTGTATGACGCCTCGGACGACGACGACGGCGCCCTGCGGCTGCGGACCGTCCAGGAACTGCGGGTGGCCCTCGCCGAGGACCAGTTCGAGCTGCACTACCAGCCGAAGGTGCGTCTCTCCGACGGTGAGGTCACGGGCGTGGAGGCCCTGGTGCGCTGGAACCATCCGACGCGCGGGATGCTCCTCCCCGTCGCCTTCCTGCCGCTCGCGGAGGAGGCGGGCCTGATGCCGGCGCTGTCGACCATCGTGCTGCAGCGGGCCGTCCGCCGGATGGCGCGGTGGCGTGCCGAGGGGCTGGACATCTCGGTGGCGGTGAACATGTCGGGATCCTGCATCCTCGCGTGCCTCCCGCACCAGATCACCCGCCTGCTCGAGGCCCACGGGGTACCGTCGTCGTGCATCATGCTGGAGATCACCGAGGACGTCCTGATGTCCTCGCCCACCGGCACCTCGGCCATCCTGGCCGAACTCCGGTCCGCCGGCGTCCAGATCGCCATCGACGACTTCGGGACCGGATACAGTTCCCTGGCCTACCTCCGTGACCTGCCCGTCGACGAGCTGAAACTGGACCGGTCCTTCGTCACGGCGATGAAGGACGACCCGCGGGCGGTCGGGCTCGTCGGGTCGATCATCGACCTGGCCCACAGCCTGGGACTCCGGGTGGTCGCCGAGGGCGTGGAGGACGAGCGGTCGCGGGACGAACTGCGGGCGCGGGACTGCGACTTCGCGCAGGGTTTCCTGATCGCCGAGCCGTTGCCCGCCGGTACGGTCTCACCGTGGCTGTCGGATCGCCGGGTCGGAGCGGGGAGGGCCTGATGGCCGCTCGGCGACGCGTGGTGGGCGGATCAGCCAGAATTTCACCGGAACGGCCCCGATGCACTCGGTGGTCGTCCGAAGATCTGGCAGTGTGTGAGTCATGACATCCGACCCCGATGCGCGCCTCGCTCTCATCATCGAAGACGACGCCGATGTGCGGCAACTGCTCGTCATGACGCTGGGCATGAACGGCTTCACCACCATCGAGGCGGAGAACGGACGCCAGGGCGTGGCACTGGTCAGGGAACGGCAGCCCGATCTCGTGACGCTCGACCTGAACCTCCCGGACATCGACGGCGTGGAGGTGTGCCGGCAGATCAGGCCGCTGACCGACGCCTACGTCATCATGATCACCGCGCGCCAGGACGAGATCGACCGCCTCATCGGACTCGAGATCGGCGCCGACGACTTCGTCGTCAAGCCCTTCAGCCCGCGGGAGGTGGGCGCCCGGGTGAACGCGATGTTCCGGCGACCGAGGAACACCGTCCGCAGCGTGGTCCAGCCGCTGATGGGCGCTGCGGCGGCGCCGGTGGCCCAGTCGGCGCCCACCGTGCAGGCCACCGAAGCCGTGCCGGTGGCGCCCGTGGCGGACGAGGACATCGAGGGCCTGCTGCGGCACGGTCCCCTCAGCATCGACACCGAGGGGCGGATCGCCATGCTGGACGGTGCCGAGTTGCCCCTGACACGCATCGAGTTCGACCTCCTGGCCACGCTCGTCTCGGGTCCGCGGCGAGTATGGCAACGCGAGACGCTGCTCTCCCGTATCTGGGGGGATGGCTGGGTCAACGACCAGCACCTCGTCGAGGTGCACATCCGGAACCTGCGCAAGAAGCTCGGCGAGGACACGAAGGCACCGCGGTTCATCCGTACGGTGCGCGGGGTCGGGTACCGCATGATGCCGCCGGCCACTGCCTGACGCGCCGGCCGGCTGACCACCGTTTGCCTGACAGGCCGACTGGCCGGCTCATCGACCGGCTGACGCCCGTGCACGCCGCCGAGTGCTCAGTGGGGGTGGACGTCCTGGTGGCGGATGGCGTCCAGTGCGGTCGAGACGTCCGCGCCGTGCTGCCGGAGCCTCGCGACGAGGGCCCGATGTGTGATGGGCCGACCGATCAGCTCCAGTGCGGCCGAGGACTCCTCCTCCAGCCGGCGCGCGCCCACCATGGAGGCACTGACGGTGAGGCTGAGGAGCGCGACGACGGCGGCGTCGGCATCCCTGGCCGTGAGCGCGGCTTCGACGGCCCCGATCCGCTGCGGGAGCATCTCGACGAACGTCCCGGCGAAGAGCAGGGCGCCGGCGTGGCTGGACAGTTCCACGCCGAGGTTGTCGAGGATCCCGCGATCGAGCACCGGATGGTCGGTACGAGGGGAGCTCCCGGGGACATGCCCCGATCCTCCGACCGACCCGGCGGGCGTGGCGGAGCCCGGGGCAGGCTCGGAGGCGTCGTCGTCGTCCTCCTCCCGGCGTGACCAGATCATGAGGAGCAGCGCCCCGACCAGCACGGCCGGGACACCGTAGACGAGGATGTGGCTGACGGCCGGGGTCCGGAGGGCCCGGATCACGTTGCCCACCTCGGGGATGACCGCTGCGGCCTGGTACACGTTCTCACCCTCGAGGGTTGCGAGCCACGGATCCACGGCATCGTTCGCGTCGCCCTGGGTGCGCACGGCCGTGGTCCCATCCGCGCCGCGGACGACCTCGGTGACCCGGTGGGTCTCGACCCGGTGGTCCTCGACGGGGATGTGGTAGCTGATCACGTCTCCCACCTCGATCCCGCCGACGGGCTGGAGGGTGGTGACGACCACGTCGCCCGGCATGATGCCGGGGGCCATGCTGCCCGTGAGCATCGTGGCGGTCTGGTAGCCGAGGAAGCGTGGGCCGATGGCGAAGAAGAGGACCGCGATGACCGCGACGATCATGAGCAGCGTGCCGAGGAGGCTTGCGAGACGCGCTACGACGGAGGGGCGCGGGTCCGCTCGGACGGGTGGTGCACCGGAGTCGCCGGACCGGACGCTTGCGACGGGAGCGGGCGACGTCCGTACTGCGGCACGAGGACCCGATGAGAAGGACGGGAAATCGATGGTGGTCACGCCTGCTCCTTGGTGCTGCCGCTGGTCTCCGGGTCCGCTGATCGGTCCGGGGTGAAGCTACCCGCCGGTTCCGGTGGACGGACCGGAGCCGGCGGGAAGAACGCGGAGCGGTGTGCTCCTGACAACAACTCTCGTGGACCCCGATCAAAGAGGGCGTGGCCGAAGGGCGAAAGAAAACCGAAGAAAGGGCGAAGCGGTTCCCGCTCAGTCGGTTCCGGCCGCAGGGCGCGTGCCGAGCAGCAGATTGGCGCCCCACCCGATCCCGGTGAGGAGTACCACGGCGGCGGCCACGGTGGCGAAGTGGACGGGGGTGTGGAGGATGCCGAGGCTCACGATCAGCGTGGTGGCTCCTGCCGGCGGATGGGGCAGGGCGATCCGCGTCAGGACGAAGGTGGTCACGGCGACCGAGAGGGCGCCCGCGGCCAGGTGGGCTCCGGTGAGTCCGCCGACCGGGGCGGCCTGCAGGCCGTCCACGCCGAACCCGTAGAAGCAGGCGACGCCGGCGGCGAGCCCGACTCCGTGGCCGACGAGCGTGTTGACGGGCCGCGAGGCCGGCTGGTCGGGCGACTCGAAGAAGAGCATGACCGTGGGACCGAGGCTCGGGAAGAGCCAGGGCAGATGGGTCACCAGCCCCACGAGCCCGACCGCGCCGACGGTCAGGAGGCTCAGTCCGCCCGCGTACAGCCCGCCGCCCAACCGGCCGCGCGCCGACCGGAGGCGCTCGACGAGCGGGATCCGTCCGGTCATGACGCGACCAGCAGGACCTGCGGTGCCGCCTGTTTCATGCGCGTCTGCAGCCATCGGCTCTGCAGGTCCGCGTCCGGCGCGCAGCGGACCACGATGTCGAGGAGCTCGCGGTCACGGCTGCCTGCCGCGGCCTGACCCACCATGGTCCACATGACATCGAGGTGATGGACGAGCACGGAGAGGTCCTGCAGGTCGAGGAGCAGGCCGAGGGCGCCGGTCCGGACCTCCTCGACGCCGTCGGCCGTGACCCGGTGCTCCTCCTCGCCCTCCACCTCGGATCCGAAGCGCACGATGACAGGCTCGAGGGCCTCGACGTGCCGGTCGCACTGCCCGGCGAGGGTCCCGAGGATGACGTGGACGTCGGGTTCGTCACCGTGGCCGTCCGCGACGACGCGGAAGGACCGGGCGAGGATGCGCTCGGCCTCGTGGAGGAGTCCGAGGTAGACGGGGAGCTTCATGGCCGCTCCTCGCTCGAAGCGACCCGGGGTGGTGCCGTGTCGGGGAACCTCTCGGTGGCCTCGCCCTCCGGGCCTCCGACCGTCGCCGGCACCGTTCCGGGCCCCCCGCCCGAACCGGTGGTACGGCCCGCGGCACGGTGGCCCGCCCGGGCGGGCCTCGAGGCCGCCGTGGTCGGGGCGGGGGACGGGCCCGCGCCGTCGCGGACCTTCTCGATGCGCACCGCGGCGTTCTTGAACACCGGTTGCTTGGACACCGGGTCCCACTCCGTCATCGTGAGTTCGTTGGCCGCGTGGTGCGCCGACGCGGAGCCCTCTGATCCGCCGTCGTCCTAGTAGCCGTAGTGGAACGGGGCGAACACCGTGCCCACCCGGATGTCACCGACCCGCACCGGTACCTCGAGATGCCCCCGACGTGAGCGGACCGCCACCACGTCGCCCTCCACGATGCCCAGCTGCTCCGCGTCCGCGGGCGACACCTCGACCCAGGCGCCCGGCGCGGCGCGGTTCAGGGCGCGGCTGCGCCCGGTCTTGGTCCGTGTATGGAACTGGTAGACCGTCCGCCCCGTGGTGTAGCGCAGCGGGTACTCCTCGCTCGGTTCCTCGTGCGGTGGCCGGTAGTCCTCGCTCTTCAGCCACGCCTTGCCGGGCTGCACGGTGGCCCGGTAGAGGACCGGGCCCGTCGCGGCGCCGGTGAGGAGGTCGTGGCCGTAGGACTCGCAGTAGTCCGGATCCGTGGGGAAGACGCCGTCCCCGTAGAGGCGCACGGTGCCGTCCGGATTCTCGTCGTTGCAGGGCCACGGGATCCCGCTTCCGCCGCGCAGCCGCTCGTAGCTGATGCCCGTGTAGTCGCAGGGACGCCCGCGGGTGCACTCCTGCCAGGCGCGGAAGCCGTCCTCGGGTCCGGTCCAGTCCAGTAGGGGCGCTCCGCTCCGGGTGCGGAAGTCCATGCGCCGCGAGTAGTCGAGGAAGACATCGAGATCGCTCCTCGCCTCGCCCGGCGGCTCCACCGCCTTGTCGGACAGGTGCACCGTGCGGTTGACGTTGGTGAAGGTCCCGGTCTTCTCACCCCAGGCGGCGCACGGCAGGACGACGTCGGCGTACCGGGCCGTCTCCGTCAGGTACAGGTCCTGCACCACGAGGAACAGGCCGTCCGTGTCGAGGATGCGCCGGATCCGTTCGAGCTGCGGCATCGAGACCGCCGGGTTCGTGGCCGAGATCCACAGGAACTCGATGGACCCGAGTTCCACGTACCGGAAGATCTGCATGACGTGGGTGGGCGGCGCCCAGTGCGGGATGGTGTCCGGATCGACATCCCACAGGTCGGCGAGCTCCTGCACGTGCTGCGGATTCTCCCAGTTCCGGAATCCTGGCAGATCGCCGTCGGCCCCGCACTCGCGGTTGTTCTGCGCCGTCGGCTGACCGTTCATCTGCAGGATGCCGCTGCCCTCCTTGCCGAGCATGCCGCGGAGCAGGTGCAGGTTGTTCACCTGGCAGGACGACGCCGTCGCCTGCGCGGACTGGTAGAACCCCTGCAGCACCGTGGAGAGGATCCGCTCGCTCGTGCCGAAGATCTCCGCCGCCCGGCGGACGTCGTCGGCGCCGACGCCGCACGTCTCGGCGACCGCCTCGGGCGTCCATCGCTCCACGGTGGCCCGGAGCCGGTCGACGTCCAGCGTGTGCGCCGCGATGTAGGCGTCGTCGATCCAGCCGTTCACGAAGAGTTCCCGGATCAGCCCGTTCATGAGGGCGAGGTTGGTGCCGGGCCGGACGGCGAGGTGCACCTCCGCCGCGCGGGCCACCGGCGTCTCGCGCGGGTCCACGCAGACGAGGCGTGGCGGATTGGGTCCGGCGAGGCGGTCGAGGACCCGCATCCACAGCACGGTCTGCGTCTCGGCCATGTTGTGGCCGAAGAGGAACATGGCGTCGCACTCGTCGATGTCCACGTAGCTGCCCGGCTGGCCGTCCGAGCCGAAGCTCTCCTTCATGGCGGTGGCCGCCGTGGCCGTGCACAGGCGGGTGTTCCCGTCCATGTGCGGTGTTCCCACGCCGGCCTTGCCGATGATGCCGAGGGCGTAGTACTCCTCGAGGAACAGCTGGCCGGTCGTGTAGAAGCCGTGGCTCAGCGGGCCCTTGGTGTGGAGCAGGTGACGGCTCCGCTCCACGATCCGGTTCATCGCGGTGTCCCAGTCGGTCTCGGCGAGTTCGCCGTCGACGCGGATGAGGGGGCGGGTCAGGCGATCCCCGGTGTCCACGCCCTGCCAGCTGCCGAACAGGCCCTTCGGGCCGAGCCGTCCGTGGTTGACGATGTCCGCCTGCCGTCCGCGGATCCCGACCATGCGCCCGTCCTTGACGGCGATGTCGCAGCCACAGCCGTTGCTGCACAGGACGCAGGCGGACTGCACCCAGCGGTCGACGTCGCCCTCGGCGACCCCGGGTGCCAGCGTCTGGTCCACGCGGACCGGCCAGCGCTCACCCCGGGCGTACGGCGTCCTCGTCCCCCAGATATAAGCGATGCGATCGACCATGGCGGGACCTCCGGTGGGTGGGTGCTGGCGTACGGCGCCACGCTACCCACTCACCGGATCCCTGGGCGGGAAAAATTTCCGCCGTCAGGCCCTTGCTAGGCGAGCATCTCCCGGACCATCGGGATGACCTTCGTCCCGTAGAGCTCGATGCTGTGCATGAGCTTCTCGTGGGGCAGGGGCCCGGCGCTGTACTTGAGGTCGAAGCGGTCGATGCCGAGAGCCTGCGCCGTCGCGGCGATCTTCCGCGCCACGGTCTCCGGGGAGCCGACGTACAGCGATCCGACGTCCGCTTCCTGGTCGAACTCGGCCCGGGTGGTCGGACCCCAGCCGCGCTCGCGCCCGATGCGGTCGCGCATGATCCGGTTGTCCGGCCACAGCTCCTCGCGGGCCTGCTCGTCCGAGTCCGCGATGTACCCGGGGGAGTGCACGCCGATGGGCAGGGTGGGCTGCCCGAGCTGCGTCAGCGCCCGATGGTACAGGTCGACATAGGGGGCGAACCGGGCGGGTTCCCCGCCGATGATCGCGAGCATGAGCGGCATGCCGTAGCGCGCGGCCCGCACGACGGACTCGGGACTCCCACCGACACCGATCCACGTCTTCAGCCGGCCGCCCTCGGTCTTGGGGTAGACCTCGTGGTCCTCGAGTCCCGGACGGGTGCTCCCGGACCAGGTCACGGGCCCTTCCTTGATGAGCTCGGAGAACAGGTCCAGCTTCTCCTCGAACAGGCGCTCGTAGTCGGAGAGCTCGTAGCCGAAGAGGGGGAACGACTCCGTGAAGGATCCGCGCCCGAGGATGACCTCGGCGCGACCGTTCGAGGCGGCGTCGAGCGTGGCGAAACGCTGATACACACGGACGGGATCGTCGGAGCTGAGGACGGTGACGGCGGAGCCGAGCCGGATGCGCTGCGTCTGCCCGGCGATGGCCGCGAGCACCGTCTCGGGGGCGGAGACCGCGAAGTCGTCGCGGTGGTGTTCCCCGACGCCGAAGAAGTCGATCCCGACCTGGTCCGCGAGGACGGCCTCGGCGATGACGTTCCGGATCACCTGGGGGTAGGGGACGGGGGTGCCGTCCTCGCCGCGCGTGACGTCCCCGAAGGTGTCGAGTCCGAGTTCCAGTTCGCGTGCCATGGTGTCGCTCCTGTGCTTGCCGTCCGGCCCGCCTTGGGCCTGCTGGTAGAACCGGCGCCCTCGGCCCGTTATTCCATGCATACGTATGTACCTGCTCCCAGGCTTCCTGAAAGATCACGGCATCACTCTGTCCGCCGTCGTATCCCCCCGTGCCCGCAGGACGGGCTCGTCGGCCCTCGTCCCGGGGTCCGGTGCCACCGATGCGGAGGTGGAGGGTCGGGAGGGGCCATCACTGTAGTACATGCATCTGTGTACTATGGGGACCATGGAGACGCTGACCCCCCAGTCCGTGCTGGCCCGGTTCGGGTATGCCCTCTCTGATCCCGTGCGCGCCCAGGTGCTGTTGGCGCTGCGGGCAGCACCGTCGTACCCGGGTGATCTGGCCGCGATGGCCGGGGTGAGCAAGCAGCGGTTGTCGAACCATCTCAGCTGCCTGCGGGGGTGCGGGCTCGTCGTCGCCGTCCCCGAGGGGCGCCGCGTCCGGTACGAGCTGGCCGACCAGAAGCTCGGCGACGCACTGACGGCCCTCCTGCACGTGGTCGCGGTCAGCGAGCCCGACTGCCGCTGCACCCCCGAGGGGCAACACGTCGAAGGGAAGGCCTGCTGCTGATGAGCACCCACACGTCACCGGACGCGCACCGGCCGCGGCCGGCTGCTCCGACCGCGGAGCGTCGCGCGGTCCTCTCCCGGCGGATCCGTCTGTTCGTCGCCGCGACCATCACCTACAACGTGATCGAGGCGGTCATCGCGATCAGCGCCGGCACGATCGCGTCCTCGAGTGCGCTGATCGGCTTCGGGCTGGACTCGATCGTCGAGGTCCTCTCCGCGGCCGCTGTGGCCTGGCAGTTCGCCGGCCGCGACCCGGAGGCCCGGGAGAAGACCGCGCTGCGCCTGATCGCGTTCTCCTTCTTCGGCCTCGCCGCGTTCGTGAGCTTCGATGCGATCCGCAGCCTGCTCGGCGGGGCGGAGGCCGAGCACTCCCTCGTAGGGATCGCCCTCGCCGCGGTCAGTCTCGCCGTGATGCCCTTCCTGTCCTGGGCGCAGCGCCGCGCCGGCCGCGAACTCGGGTCCCGCTCGGCCGTCGCGGATTCCAAGCAGACCCTGCTGTGCACCTATCTGTCCGGCGTCCTGCTGGTCGGCCTGCTGCTCAACAGCACCCTCGGGTGGTCCTGGGCCGACCCGATCGCTGCCCTGGTCATCGCCGCCGTCGCCATCAAGGAAGGCCGTGAGGCCTGGAAGGGCGACTCCTGCTGCGCCCCGACCGTCGGAAACCTCGACGCCCACGACAGCGTTGATGCCATGGGGGGCACCTCCCCCGATGCCGCGGGTGTCCCGGAGAACTCCGGCTCGGCGGCGGGCGCGTCCTGCGCCTGCTGCGCGCGCGGATAGAAGACCGGCCGAACACCCGCTCCACCCGCTTCACCCGGTCCCGGCGGGACCGAGCACGACGACGCACCCAGCCGACGAGGAGACTTCCCTGTGCCGACCCAAGCGCCACCGACCAGCACGAAGACCGGCCTGAGCCTGCAGAACCGCATAGTGATCGGACTGCTCGCCGCCGCGGCGCTCGTCGTGGCTCTGGTGGTCATCCTCGGCAACCTCGGCGACGAGCCCTCCCGGACCGCCGACGCCACCGGTGCCGATGCCCAGGTGGTGCGCGCGGACAGTCACCGGCTGTCCCAGGCCACGGACGAGAAGGCCGTGCTGGTCGAGTTCCTCGATTTCGAGTGCGAATCCTGCCTCGCCGCGTACCCGCTCGTCGAAGACCTCTCCGAGGAGTACAGGGAGAACCTGACGGTCGTGTCCCGGTACTTCCCGCTGCCCGGTCACCCGAACTCCGAGACCGCAGCCGTCGCCGTCGAAGCCGCTGCGCAGCAGGGCAGGTTCAAGGAGATGCACGCCCGGATGTACGAGACGCAGACCGAATGGTCACACACCGACCAGGACAGGTCGCCCGACTTCAGGGGCTACGCCGAGGAGCTCGGCCTCGACCTGGCCGCCTACGACGCCGCCGTGGCGGATCCCGCGACCATGGAGCGCATCACCCGGGACAAGAACGACGGACTGGCGCTCGGCGTCCAGGGAACCCCCACCTTCTTCCTGGAGGGCCGGAAGATCCAGCCCGCCAGCGAGGAGGAGTTCCGCCGGCTCATCGACACCGCCATCGGCCGGTAGGGGCCCGCGATGCGACCACACCTCCAGGTGCACTCCACGAAGCGGACGACGTCTGGGGCGGATCCTGAGAAAGGCGTCCCGGCCTTCGCGCGTCCCCGCGCCTTCGGGCTGCTCCTGCTGGCGACGGGCATCACCGGCTGGATCGCGGCCGGCATCCTGATCCTCGAGAAGCTCGAGCTCTACCGGGACCCGGACCACGTCACCAGCTGCGACATCAATCCATGGGTGTCCTGCGGCCAGGTCATGGAGACCTGGCAGTCTGAGCTCTTCGGCTTCCCCAACCCCTTCATCGGCCTCGTCGGCTTCAGCATCGTCATCACCACCGGCATGGCACTGCTCGCCGGCGCCCGGCTGGCGCGCTGGTACTGGATCGGCCTGCAGGTGGGTGTCACCCTGGGGGCCGTCTTCGCGGTGTGGCTGTGGAGCCAGGCCCTGTTCGACATCTACATCCTGTGCCTCTACTGCATGATCGTCTGGGCGGCGATGATCCCCCTGGTCATCCTCACCACCCTCAGGAACCTGGCCCAGGGGGTCATCCCTGCGCCCGCCGGCCTCACCCGGTGGCTCACGGACTGGGTCGGGCCGATCATCGCCCTGACCTACATCGCCGTCGCCGCCTCCGTGTTCTTCCGCTTCCTCCACGTCTTCACCTGACGGGCCTCCCGGCTACCCGGCGGCCCGACGCTCCAGCCTGACCGATCCCGTCCCGGCGTCCACGGGGGCCGAGGTGTGCTCGTGCACGATCCGCCACCGGTCGGCCGAACGCCGGAGTACCCAGGTCAGGCGATTGTCCATCCCGCGCCCCTCCGCGCCGTCCGACTCCGTCTCGCGGTAGGAGATGTTCGCGACGATCGTCGCGAGGTCCTCGACCACGATCGAGCGCACGTCGTCGAACACCACGCCGACGTTCTCCTCGCCGATCGAGCCGAACCACTGCCCGATCGCGACGCGCCATGCGGCCTTCCCCTCGTAGGACCACTCGGACCAGAGATCGAAGACCCGCACGTCGTCGTCGTACAGGGACAGCAGTGCCTCCGCGTCCTTCTGCAGGACGGCCGATGCGTACTGCTCGAACAGGTCTCCGGGGATGTCGCGGTGCGTCATGATGCTCCTTGGGTCTGGCGGTCCGCGTCCCGGACCACAGCCTGTAGACGCGGCGCCGGTCCGGGATTCATCGGCGTGTCCCGATGGTGACGGACGCGGCGCGGACGGGCAAGGGCCGTGGCCACACCGGCGAGCAGGACGACGGCCCCGAGCACCTCGACGGCTGACGGCACCTCGGCGAGCACGAGCCAGGCCGCCCCCATCCCGACCACCGGGACCAGCAGGGTGAAGGGCACCACGGACGCGGGCTCGTAGACGGCGAGGAGATGGTTCCAGATGCCGTATCCGACGAGTGAGGCGAGGGCCGCGGTGTAGAGGGCGCTCGCGATGGTCACGGGCTGCAGATGCACGAGCGCGTCGCCGACGGCGGCCGGCCCGTCGACCACGAGCGAGAGGCCCAGCAGCGGCAGGGGGACCACGGCGCCGGACCAGACGACGAGGCCCAGTCCCGACGCGGCGCGGGCTCTGCGGGCGATCACGTTCCCCACGGCCCACGACAGTGCGGCGGCGAGGACGACGACGAGCGGCAGCAGCGGGGCCACCGCGCTCCGGCCGACGGCGACGACGAGCAGCCCGAGGGCGCCCAGGGCCAGCCCGGCGAGCTGGATCGGTCGCGGACGGTCACCGAGGAAGAGCGCCGCGAGGAGGACGGTCAGCAGGACCTGCGCCTGGAGGACGAGCGAGGCGAGCCCGGCCGGCATGCCGAGGGAGATCGCGAGGTAGAGCAGGCCGAACTGGCCGGCGCTCATGAAGAGCCCGACCCCGATGATCGCCGTCCAGCTGATGTCGGGCTTCCGGATGAAGAAGATCCACGGCAGCACCACCAGGGCGAAGCGCAGGGCGACGAACAGCAGGGGTGGGACCTCCGCTCCGTCGGCCGGGTGCAGCCCCAGATCGATGGCGACGAAGTTGAGGCCCCACAGCACGGCCACGAGCAGGGCGAGAAGACAGTGGCGACGGGTCATGGTGTCAGTCAACCGCGACGGAGCGTGAAGGACCAGCGCACAGAAGTGCGCTTGATCGTGTACGTTTCCTTCATGATTGATCCTGCGGCCCTGCAGGCCCTCGCTGCCGTCCGACAGACGGGCTCCGTCATCGGGGCAGCGACGGCTCTCGACTTCAGCCCGTCGGCGATCTCCCAACAGATCAAGAAGCTCGAGCGGCAGACCGGCGTGCCCCTGCTCGAGCGGCACGGCCGCGGCGTCCTCCTCACCGAGCGGGGCAACGTGCTCGCGGACTACGGCCGGCGCATGCTCGCGGACCTCGAGGCGCTGCAGTCCTCCCTCCTGTCGGAGCCCGGTGAACCCCGGGGGCGCCTGCAGCTCGTGGCCTTCTCGACGGCGTGCCGCGGGCTGGTCGGTCCAGTGCTGGGGCGGATCGCCAGGGAGGGGACGGACCTGGACCTGAGGGTGAGCTCGGACGATCCCCGCGAGGCCGTGGCGCGGGTCGCGGAGGGGAAGGCCGATCTCGGGATCGTCCACAACTGGAACTCGGTGCCCCTGGGCGTGCCGGAGAACCTCGAGCTGGAGTGGCTGTGCGAGGACGTGGCCGATCTCCTGGTCCGCGACGACCACGCGCTCGCGGGCCGCGTCTCGGTGGAACCCGCGGATTTCGTGGACCAGACCTGGGTCAGCACCCCGCACGGAGCCATCTGCAACGAGGCCCTCCTGAAGCTCCATGCGGACCTCGGGCGCCTGCCGGACATCCGCCTGTACGACGACGACTTCGCGACGCACATCGCGCTCGTCGAGCAGGGCGTCGCCGTGGCGCTCGTGCCGCGCCTGGGACGGCCCGTGCTGCCGGAGCGGGTCGTCGTCGTGCCCGTGGTGCGGCCCACGCCGGCGCGCCAGGTCGGCGTGGTGCATCGGCGCACCATGGCGGAGAGCCCCGGTATCCGCCACGTCGTCGCGCTGCTGCGGGAGGCCGCCGCGCAGACGCACGGCGAGCCCGGCTGACCCCGAGCCGAGGGACACCGCACCATTGCACCCAGGGGACCGGCGCGCGGCTACCGTTCCCGGGCCTGAGCGGCCTGAGCGGCCTGAGCGGCCTCCGCGGCGCGATCCGCCCGCGCGATGCTCGCCGGGTCCGCGAGGTCGACGCCGGCCCTCGCCGCAGCGGCCCGCGCCGACCGGCTCTTCAGGTCCGGCAGGACGAACTCATCGGGCCGGATGCGCCGGTCCGTCGCGGAGTACGCTGCCTGCTGCTTTGTGAGGGCAGGGGCGGCGGCCTCGGCGGACTGCAGCGTCTCCTGCGTGACGGCGACGCGGGCGCCCGTGAGCGCAGCACCCATGAGGGGAACGTACCCGGACGCGTGGCCCGTCCGGTTCGGATGGTAGGAGTCGGAGATGGGGCTGGAGAGCCCGTTCAGCCACTCGACGTCGTCGCACACGGCGTGACCGGTGAACGCCGGTGCCGGGTCGCGGAAGGCGAAGCCCGCGGTGGCGGCCGCGGTGGCCGTCGTCCGGTTGAGGAGGTCCGCCGTGGCGTTCAGCCGCGACTCCTCGGCAGGTGAGAACCACGTGGCGGCGTTGCAGTCCTCGCCGTTGAAGATGCGCGGGTACCCGGCGATGGTCACGGCCGCCCGGGGTGCCCGCGCGCGGATCTGCCCGTACAGGGAAGCGAGGCTTCCCGGTAGCTGATCGGTGATGATCGCCTGGGCCCTGTCGACGGCCGCGGTGCAGTTGCTCATCCACGCCGGCTTGGCGCACTCGGTCAGGACGGAGACGAAGGCCGCATCATTGCCGCCGACGCTCAGTGAGACGTAGGCGGTGGTCGGCGTCAGCGCGCCCAGCTGCGTCGCGGCGACGTCGGGGATGGTGGCCCCGGAGCACGCCCGGAGATTCAGCGCGTACCCCCTGGCGCTCGCGATGAGCGACGGATAGGCGTACACGGAGCGCTGGCAGGCCGTCCCGTCCGCCAGGTAGGCGCGCGTGCCGGTGCCCGAGGAGTAGGAGTCCCCGAGCGCCACGTAGGAGGCCCCTGCCGCGGAGGCGGGAGGCGCCGGGAGGACGACGGCGGCCAGCAGGGCGAGCGCGGCGAGGGCCGGGCGGAAGCGGGGGATCGTCATCGATACTCCAGGTCGGGCAGTGGTGAGCAGTCATCCGTACCCACGCTAAGCCTGCATCGCGCCGATCGGACGGTTCTGCAGGAGCATTCATGGCACACCCTTCCGGCATGGGAGGGGACACGGTACTGTTCGGCCCGTCGACGTCGGGCTTTGCCTCCCTTCCGCCCTGCGCGGTAGGCTGTGGGACGGCTCACACGCCGCCCGAACACCCAACTGAATACGCCATCGATCTGCAGCGGGAGAGTCCTCCCGTCCACCACACCGGCAGGCGCCGTAGGAGCAACTCCTCCCCAGGAATCTCTCAGGCCAATGCACCGCTGCGGCTAGGCAACTCTGGAAAGCAGCCCCGACATCCACTCGGCGCTCACCGACGGTGCAAGCAGGCAACGCGTCCTGCGGAAACTCTCAGGTCCCCTACAGAGCGGGGAGGAACCCGACCAGGCCTGCGCCCGCGCACCTCCCCGACGTACGGAGTTCCCATGAACGCCTCGCTGAACCCGACACCCGCCGCCCAGCCCGCAGCGACCTTCGCCGACCGCCACATCGGCCCCCGGTCCTCCGACGCCGGACAGATGCTGGAGGTCCTCGGCTACCCGAGCCTGGAGAAGCTGGTCGACATGGCCGTTCCCGCCAGCATCCGGCTGGACCGGGCGCTGAACCTGCCCGCGGCCCTCAGCGAGACCGAGGTCCTGGCACAGCTCCGCCGCATCGCCGGCCGGAACCGGACCGCCGTCCAGATGATCGGCCAGGGGTACTACGACACCGTCACCCCGCCCGTCATCCGCCGGAACGTCCTGGAATCGCCCGCCTGGTACACCGCCTACACGCCCTACCAGCCGGAGATCTCCCAGGGCCGCCTCGAGGCGCTGCTGAACTTCCAGACCATGGTGCAGGACCTCACGGCCCTCGACATCGCCAACGCCTCCCTGCTGGACGAGGCCTCCGCTGTGGCCGAGGCCGTCCTCCTCATGCGCCGCTCCGGCAAGAACAAGGGCCGCACGGTCGTCGACGCCGACGTCCTCCCGCAGACCGTCGCGGTGGTCCGCGGCCGCGCCGAGGCCCTCGGCTTCGACGTCGAGGTCACCGACCTCTCGGCGGGACTGCCCGACGGCGACATCAACGGCGTCGTCCTCCAGCAACCCGGTGCCTCGGGAGCGCTACGGGACCACGCCGGCGTCATCGCCGCCGCGAAGGAGCGCGGGGCCCTCGTGACGGTCGCCGCGGACCTCCTGTCCCTCACGCTCATCACCGCCCCGGGCGAGCAGGGCGCGGACATCGCCGTCGGCTCCGCCCAGCGCTTCGGTGTCCCGCTCTTCTTCGGCGGGCCGCACGCCGCGTACATGGCCGTCCGCAAGGGCCTCGAGCGCATGCTGCCCGGCCGCCTCGTCGGTGTCTCGAAGGACGCCGACGGCGCCCCCGCCTACCGCCTGGCCCTCCAGACCCGCGAGCAGCACATCCGCCGCGAGAAGGCCACAAGCAACATCTGCACCGCGCAGGCCCTCCTCGCCATCGTCGCGTCCATGTACGCGGTCTACCACGGCCCCGAGGGCCTGACGGCGATCGCACGCACCACCCACCAGCGGACCGTCGAGCTCGCTGCGGCCCTCGAGGGGTCGGCCGCCGCCGTCGTGCACGGCGCCTTCTTCGACACCCTGCTCCTGCGCGTACCCGGGAAGGCAGCCGAGTACGCCGACGCCGCCGAGGCCGCCGGCTACAACCTCCGCCGCATCGATGCCGACCACATCGGCATCTCCTGCGACGAGACGACGACGCCGGAGCACGTCGCGGCCGTCGCCGCAGTCTTCGGCGCCACCGTCGACGCCGCTGCGGACCGGGGGGAACGCATCCCGTCGGAGCTGCACCGGACGTCCTCCTTCATGACGCACCCTGTCTTCTCGCGGCACCGCTCGGAGACCGCGATGCTGCGCTACCTGCGGAAGCTCTCCGACAAGGACCTCGCCCTGGACCGCACCATGATCCCGCTGGGCTCGTGCACCATGAAGCTCAACGCGACGGTGGAGATGGAGTCCATCTCCTGGCCCGAGTTCGCGTCCATCCACCCCTACGCGCCGGAGAGCCAGACCGAGGGCTGGCGTGAGCTCATCACGGACCTCGAGGAGCGCCTCGCCGAGATCACCGGCTACGACCGCGTGTCCCTGCAGCCCAACGCAGGATCGCAGGGCGAGCTCGCCGGCCTCCTCGCGATCCGCGGCTACCACCGCTCGCGCGGCGACGACAACCGCACCATCTGCCTCATCCCGTCCTCCGCGCACGGAACCAACGCGGCATCCGCGGTCCTCGCCGGGATGAAGGTGGTCGTCGTGGGCACGGCGGCCAACGGCAACATCGACCACGACGACCTGCTCGCGAAGATCGAGCAGCACGCCGGGAACCTCTCGGCCATCATGATCACCTACCCCTCCACGCACGGCGTGTTCGAGGAGGACGTGCGCTGGGTGTGCGAGAAGGTGCACGCCGCCGGTGGCCAGGTGTACATCGACGGCGCCAACCTGAACGCCCTGGTCGGCCTCGCGCAGCCCGGCGAGTTCGGCGGCGACGTCTCCCACCTGAACCTGCACAAGACCTTCTGCATCCCCCACGGCGGCGGTGGGCCCGGCGTCGGCCCCGTGGCCGTGGCCGCGCACCTTGCGCCGTTCCTGCCCGGGGACGCGAACCGCGACGTCACGACGGACGACGCCCCCGGCAGCGAGGGCGGCACCCCCGTCTCGGGCTCGATGTACGGCTCGGCCGGCGTCCTGCCCATCTCCTGGGCCTACGTGGCCCTGATGGGCTCCGAGGGCCTGACGAGCGCGACGGCGCATGCGCTCCTCGCCGCCAACTATGTGGCCGCCCGCCTGACCGAGCACTTCCCCGTGCTGTACACGGGCGTGCAGGGCCTCGTGGCGCACGAGTGCATCCTGGACCTCCGCCCGCTGACCGCGACCACCGGCGTGACGGCCGAGGACGTGGCCAAGCGCCTCATCGACTACGGGTTCCACGCCCCCACGCTGTCCTTCCCCGTGGCGGGCACCCTCATGGTGGAGCCGACCGAGTCCGAGGACCTCGCGGAGCTGGACCGCTTCGTGGACGCCATGATCGCGATCAAGGGCGAGATCGACCGCGTGGCCTCCGGCGAGTTCAGCATCGAGGAGAGCCCGCTGCGGCAGGCGCCCCACACCGCGCAGCTGCTCATCGGTGACGACTGGACGCAGGCCTACCCCCGCGAGCTCGCCGCATACCCGCTCCGGGCGCTGCGCCACGACAAGTACTTCCCTCCCGTGCGCAGGATCGACGGCGCCCACGGCGACCGCAACCTGGTCTGCTCCTGCCCGCCCATCGAAGCCTTCGAAGACTAGGAACCCGAACCTCCATGAGCGAGCAGAGCAAGCACACCGCCCTCTACACCCAGCACGAGGCCCACGGGGCGTCCTTCACCGACTTCGGCGGATGGCAGATGCCCCTGAAGTACCGCAGCGAACTCGAGGAGCACCACACCGTCCGGAAGGCCGCCGGTCTCTTCGACCTGTCCCACATGGGGGAGGTCCTCGTCAGCGGGCCGCAGGCCGCGGAGTTCCTCAACTACGCGCTGGTCAGCAACCTGGCGGTGATGGCGGTCGGCAAGGCGAAGTACTCGCTCATCTGCACCGCGGAGGGTGGCGTGATCGACGATCTGATCACCTACCGGCTCGCCGAGGACTCCTTCCTCGTGGTGCCCAACGCCTCCAACGCACCCGTGGTCGCCGAGGCCCTGCGGATCCGTGCGAACAGCTTCGACGTCGCCGTGGAGGACCAGTCGGAGGCGACCTCGCTCATCGCGGTCCAGGGACCGACGGCCGAGGCGGTGCTGCTCGATCTCGCCCGTCCCGAGGACGGTGCCCTGATCCGTGAGCTGAAGTACTACGCGTCGGTCGAGCTGGAACTCGCCGGGCTGCCCGTCCTGCTGGCGCGCACCGGCTACACGGGCGAGGACGGTTTCGAGATCTTCATCGGCAGCAACGTCGCCGTGCGGCTCTGGGACGCCGCACTCCGGGCGGGTGACGCCCACGGGCTCCTGCCCTGCGGACTCGCAGCCCGTGACTCACTGCGGCTCGAGGCGGGCATGCCCCTCTACGGGCACGAGCTCGGCCTGGACACCAACCCCTTCGAAGCGGGGCTCGGCCCCGTGGTGAGCACCAAGAAGGCCGACGACTTCGTGGGCCGGGCGGTGCTGGAGCCGCTGAAGGCCGTGGAGCCGGCGCGCCGCCTGGTGGGCCTCCGCGCGGTCGGCCGCCGGTCCGCGCGGGCGGGGTACGACGTCGTCGTCGACGGTGTGCCGGTCGGTACTGTCACGTCCGGCCTGCCGAGCCCCACTCTCGGCTATCCCGTCGCGCTCGCCTATGTCGACGCGGCCCACGCGGCCATCGGCACCGAGGTGCAGGTCGACCTGCGCGGACGTCCGGAACCGTTCACCGTCATCCCGACCCCGTTCTACAAGCGGGAGAAACCGGCCGGACCAGCGCAGTGACGATCAGCGCCTTCGACCTCTTCAAGATCGGGATCGGACCCTCCAGCTCCCACACGGGCGGACCGATGACCGCCGCCTACCTCTTCACCGATCTGCTCCGCACCAGTGGGCTCCTCGTGGATGTGCACCGGGTGCAGGTGGACCTGTTCGGCTCGCTGGGCGTCACCGGTCACGGCCACGGAACCGTCAAGGCCGTGCTCCTCGGCCTCGAGGGTGACCAGCCGCACCTCGTCGACCCGACATCGGCCGACGCCCGCGTGGCCTACATCGGTGAGTGCAGGTCCCTGCATCTGGCCGGGGAGAGGCGCATCTCCTTCGATCCGGAGACCGACGTGCTACTGCACCGGCGGCAGCGGCTCGATTACCACACCAATGGCATGCGCTTCTCGGCATACAATGCGGCCGGTGATCGTATGCAGACGAGGGAATACTTTTCGGTGGGCGGCGGCTTCGTCCTCGACGAGGACCAGATCGGCTCGGAGACCGCCGTGCTGAAGCCCGTTCCCGTCTCGCATCCGTTCGATACCGCGGACCAGCTCCTCGGCGTCTGCGGTGCCACCGGGTGGTCCTTCTCCGACGTCGTCCTCGCCAACGAGCTCTCCTGGCGCTCGGAGGAGGACGTCCGCTCCGGGCTGCTGGAGATCTGGTCCGTCATGCAGGACACCATCCGTCGGGGGACCACCACGGGCGGCATCCTCCCCGGCGGTCTGAGCGTGCGGCGACGGGCTGAGCGGCAGCGCCAGCTGCTCGAGAAGGCGGACGATCCGAACGACCGCCTCGGGACGATGGAGTGGGTGACGCTGTTCGCCCTCGCCGTGAACGAGGAGAACGCCGCGGGCGGCCGTGTGGTCACCGCCCCGACCAACGGCGCGGCAGGCATCATCCCCGCCGTCCTCAAGTACTACGTGGACTTCGTGCCGGGAGCGGACGACGACGGCGTGGTCCGGTTCCTGCTCGCGGCCACGGCGATCGGCTCCCTCTTCAAGAAGAACGCGTCCATCTCCGGCGCCGAGGTCGGGTGCCAGGGCGAGGTCGGCTCTGCCTGCGCCATGGCGGCGGGTGCCCTCGCCGAAGTGCTGGGCGGCACGCCCGAGCAGGTGGAGAACGCCGCGGAGATCGGGATCGAGCACAACCTCGGGCTCACCTGCGATCCCGTGGGCGGTCTCGTGCAGATCCCGTGCATCGAGCGGAACGCCGTCGGGGCGATGAAGGCCATCACCGCTGCCCGCATGGCGGTGCGCGGCGACGGGCAGCACCACGTCTCGCTGGACGTCGCGATCAAGACCATGCGGGACACCGGCGCGGACATGATGGACAAGTACAAGGAGACCGCGCGCGGCGGCCTGGCCCTGAACGTCGTGGAATGCTGAGGACGGTCGGCACGCTGTGACGGTCCTGCCCGACCTGCCCGTCCGCGTCGAGGTGATCCCCGGGGAGAACCTGGTGGAGAAGCTCCGCGCGCACCTTCCCGCTCCCGCGACCGTCACTGTCACCTGCCTGCCCCAGCACGGTCCGCGGGCAGCAGTGGACCTGGCGGTCGAGCTCGCCGCTGCCGGGTACACGGCCGTCCCGCACCTGGCCGCGCGGTCGGTGGCGGATCGGACGGAGCTCGGCGATCACGTGGGCCGGTGCCTCGACGCCGGGATCACGGACGTGTTCGTCATCGGCGGCGACGCGCCGGTGGCCGCAGGCCCCTACGTCTGGAGCGGCGCCCTCATGGAGGAGGTCGCGGGGCTCTCGGGCGGTGCCCTGCGCATGGGGATCGCCGTCTACCCCGAAGGGCACCCGGCGACGGCGGAGGACGCCCTCCTGACCACGCTGCGGTCCAAGCAGGATCTCGCTTCCTGGTGTGTCACGCAGCTCTGCTTCGACCCGGACACGGTGCGGACCTTCCCCGCCAAGCTCCGCACAGAAGGCATCACGCTGCCCGTGTGGGCCGGCATCCCCGGTCCCGTGCGCATGAGCCGCCTGCTGCGCCTCGCGGGATCGATCGGCGTCGGGCAGTCGCTGGGCTTCCTCAAACGCTCGGCCGGCGGCTCGAACTCCGGCTCGGTGCTGCGGCAGCTGGTCACCTCGGCCTCCTACGATCCGGCGCCGCTGGTGGAGGCCCTCGACGGCGCCGGCTATGCGGGACTGCACCTCTACAGCTTCAACGACCTCGCGGAACTGGCCGACTCGGGTCTCGTGGGACCCGTCGCACCGGGTTCCTGAAGGCGACCACCCCGCCGAACAGCTCGATGCCGTCGGCACGGCGGCGACGCGCAAGAGGTGCCCCTCGGGTCCGCCCTCTGCCCGCTCCGGGTGGCGGGTCCGCCGTCGTCCGGGCTGGAGGGCGCGCGTTCGACACAGCGAGGAGACGAGGCATCAGGGACGGCGACCGTCCTGCCGGCGGATCCGGGCAGCGTCAGCCGGCGGCGGTCGCGCTCCCTGCAAACCCGGACGACAGGTCCTGGAGCCCTGTCACCCGCAGGAGGTCCAGCTTCGCGTCGTCCTCGCTGCCGGGCACCGCGGTGTAGACGACGATCCGCAGGTCCCCGCCCGGTACCGACAGCACATCACAGTCCACGGTGATGGGTCCCACGGACGTGCGGGTCACGGTCTTGCGGCTGGCGCGGTGCTCGGCCACCCGGGCCTCCGCCCACCGCCGCTCGAACTCGGGCGACGTGGCCCGCAGCCGGGACACGAGGCGCTGCAGCCCCCGGTCCTGCGGATATCGGCCCAGGGCGGCGCGCAGGTCGGCCGTGAGGTCGGCGGAGAACTCCTCCTCGTGCTGCTCGTCGAACTCGACGCCGTCGTGGCCCGTGGTGAAGTACCGCCACACCAGGTTGCGCTCCATCCCGACGAGCCGGGAGGGATCGCCGGCGAGCGCCGCCCAGAGCGGATTCCACAGGAGGATGTCGTGCGTCGCCGTGAACACCGCCATGGGCACGTCGCCCAGCCGGTCGATGATGCGGTGGACCCCGGGCGTGATGTGGTGCGGTACGACGGCGGGTGACGGTGGTGCCGCGCCGGCGGAACGGTACAGGTGGTCACGCTCGCCGGAGTCGAGGCGCAACGCGATGGCCAGCGCGTTCAGGAGTTGGGGGGACGGATGGGTGGCGCGCCCCTGCTCCAGCCGCACCACGTAGTCCACGCTCACGTTCGCCAGGGCGGCGAGCTCCTCCCGCCGCAGCCCCGGGCTGCGACGGCCGAACCCCCCGGGCAGTCCGACCTCGGCCGGGGTCAGCCGGTTGCGCAACGCGGAGGACACTGGCGAATACACTCATGCACCCATCCTCCCGTGCCACGGCGCGGAGAGGGTGGTACTGCCGGTCCTACCGTCGAGCGGTACCTTTGCCACCGGCCGGTGCCGGGAGAGCCTTGAGGACATGACAACCACACTGATCACCGGGGCCAACAGAAGCCTCGGACTCGAGACCGCCCGCCGCCTCGTCGAGGCCGGCCACACCGTCTACGCCGGGATGCGAGACACCGCGACCGGTGCGGCGGCCCGCGCCATCGGCGCCCGTCCTGTCCAGCTCGACGTCGACGACCAGCAGAGCGTCGATGCCGCCATCGCGTCCCTGCCCCGCCTCGACGTGCTGGTGAACAATGCCGGGGTGCTCGGGACCTCCTTCGGGGTCGACGACCTCTCCGCGGAAGCCCTTCGCGCGGTGCTGGACACCAACGTGGTGGGACTCGTCCGCGTGACCCAGGCCGCCCTGCCGCTGCTCCGTGCGTCGGACGCCCCCGTCATGGTCGACGTGGCCTCGGGCGTGGGCTGGCCGCGCCTGCTCAGTACCGAGGGCACCGATGAATCCGGTGTCCTCGCCATCCCCTACGCGGCGTCGAAGGCCGCGGTGATCGCCCTGACCGTGCAGTACGCGAAGAACCTGCCCGGCTTCCGCGTCAACGTGAGCGATCCCGGCTACACGGACACCGACTTCAACCACCACAGCGGCCACCAGACCGTGACGGAGGGTACGGACGCCACGGTGATGCTCGCAAGCCTCGAGGCCTCGGGCCCGACGGGGCAGTTCCACGACCGGCGCGGGCGCATCGACTACTGACCGCAGGCAACCACCCTTCGCGGTGGGCGGCCAGCCCGGACGGCCCGGGATGACCGCTCGCCGCGGGCGGCCCTCAGTCGGCGCGCGCCTCCCCGGCGACGTCGAGGATCCAGGTCACGCCGAAGGAATCCGTCACCATCCCGAAGCCGGGGCTCCAGGCCGACGCCGCGAGGTCCTCGACGATCGTCCCCCCGGCCGACAGCCCCTCCCAGTAGTGACGGACCTCCTCCAGTGAGTCCCCTCGCACCGAGACGAAGAAGGGCTGCTCCGTGAGGGTCATGCCGTTCGAGCGGGTGGTCGAGCCGGCCGTCGTCGCCGAGGCCCCCGACGCCCCTGGGACGTCATAGGCCATCAGGCGGAAGCCGCCGGGTGCCTGTACCTGCCCGAACACCACGCGTCCGGCGTCGGGTGCATCGGCGGGCATCCCGAGGTCACCGTAGGTGGTGATGGTGCTCTCGCCACCGAAGACCGAGAGGTAGAACTCCAGGGCCTCGCGGGCCGTGCCATGGAGATTGAGGTGTGTGGTGACGGTGATGCTCATCGAGGAACTCCCTGTGTCGAGGATGCCGGGCCTTTCCCGGTGACACCACCGTCGCAGCAGTGCAGGACGGTTTCGGTCCTGCACTCGGCCTACCATCGGAGCATGGCCACGACCAGTTCCCGCCTCCTCACCCTCCTCTCCCTGCTCCAGACCCGGCGGGACTGGCCCGGAGCGCTCCTCGCCGAACGTACCGGCGTCAGCCACCGCACGGTGCGGCGGGACGTCGACCGGCTGAGGGAGCTCGGCTACAGCATCCGGGCGACCATGGGGCCGGACGGCGGGTACAGGCTCGACGCCGGCAGCACCCTTCCGCCCCTGCTGTTCGACGACGACCAGGCCCTGGCGCTCGCCGTGGCACTCCGGAGTGCGGTGTCATCGCAGCCGGGCGTCGGCGAGGCCGCACTGCGGGCCCTCGCCACCGTCCGGCAGGTCCTGCCTGCACGCCTGCGCCCGCGGCTCGACGCCCTCGAGTTCACCGCGCTGCCGCCCAGCGGCAGGGACGTCCCCGATCCTCCGACTCCGCAGGTGCTCCTCGCACTCTCCTCCGCAGTCCGTGCGCAGCAGGTCCTCCGCTTCGACTATGCAGGTGCCGCCTCGGCGGCTCCGCAGGGGAGCGACGGCCCGCGCCGGGTCGAACCGCACCACCTCGTGACGCACGGCGGACGCTGGTATCTGGTCGCCTGGGACCTCGAGCGCGAGGACTGGCGCATCTTCAGGGCGGACAGGACCACACCGAGGCTGCCGACCGGGCCCCGATTCACACCGAGAGAGCTGCCGGACGGGGGAGTCGCCGGGTTCGTGTCCCGACGCTTCACGGGGGCGGCGGACGGTGGCGGCTGGCCGTGCGTCGGTACGGTGGTCCTCGGTCGGCCGGCCGGGGAGGTGCTGCCCTTCGCGGGAGACGGCGTCGTCGAGGACCTGGGGCCGGCATCCTGCCGCCTGCGCGCTGGTTCGTGGTCCTGGGTGGCGCTCGCAGCGTCCCTCAACCGCTTCGACACGGACGTGCGGGTGGTCGGGCCACCCGAGCTCGTCGCGGCCTTCCGGGTGCTCGCGGACCGGAACCGGGCGACGTCTGCCTGAGCCGTCCGCCGTCCGCCGTCCCGCCACCGTCCAGCATCGCTGGGCGGCCACCGTCCTGTCGGCGTCGTGTCCATCCGCTCGCTGGGCGGCCGCGTCCTGCCGGACCGGCCCTGCCGCTGTTCCGTCGGACCGTAGTGCGCGTCCTGTCCGGCCGGCCCTGTCGCTGTTCCCGTCGGGCTGGAGGGTGCCTAGTCCGAGAAGTGGGTCTCGGCGGGCGAGCTGGAGATACCGCTGACCATCCGCTCCGCGATGTCCCGCACCTTCACGTTCTGTGCGTTCGAGGCCCGCTTGAGCATGTCGTAGGCCTCGCTCTGCGTGCAGCGGTTCTGCCCCATGATGATGCCGATCGCGATGTCGATGGTGGTCCTCGACTCCATGGCGGCCTTCAGGTCCGACGACGTGTTGGCGTGCTTCGAGACCCGGAGCACCATCTGCAGCGCCTTGGCTGCCTGGGCCGCGAAACCCTCGGCGAGCTCCTGCGTCGTGCTGGTGAAGGTGCTGGGGGCCGCCGCGTAGAAGTTCAGCGCCGCTCCGCTGTCGGCACCGAGGACCAGGGGCACGCCCATCATGGAGTAGTACTCGCGGCTCGCCACCGCTTCGAAGTAGTCCGGCCACCGGCCGTCGGTGCGGACGTCGTCGACCACCACGGTGCTGCCGGAGCTGATCGCGTGCAGGCAGGGACCATCTCCGAAGCCGTACTGGATCTCGTCGAGCACCCTCGCCTCGTCGCTGCTGCACGCGACGGTGGTGGCGAGTCTCCGGTGCTGGTACGTGACCCCGCACTGCACCTCCACCGTTCCGCCGAGGATCCGCGAGGAGAGGCCTGCGAGGTCCTCGAGGAACTGGTCGACGCTCTCATTGCCGAGCATGAGGTCCTGCAATTCGGAGGCGGCTGCTGCCGCCGTCCCGTGCTGATCGTCGTTCACCGGGTCAGTTTACGATAGATCGCTAGTCTGTCTAGCTATCTCGGAGGCCTCCGCGGGTCACGTCGATGAGCCCGCGGCCCGCGGTCACGCGGAAGCGGCCCTGCTCCCGCATGAGCGACGGCAGAACGGCCGCCCCGAGGGGCGGCCGTTCTCCGTTCTCTTGAGAAATCTACGGGACCCGCGGGTCAGACGACGGCTGCTGCCGGCTTCTGGCGCTGCGGGGCGAGTTCACCAATGATGCCACGAAGGAGGCTGCGGAGCTCGAAGGATTCCAGGCCCTCCCCGACCATCAGGGTGCGTTCGATGTCCTCCGCCTTCGCCAGGGCATCGATGCCCTCAGGAGTGATGGTGATGCGCTGGCTGCGGCGATCGATGCTGTCGCGGATGCGGGAGATGAAGCCCTGCCGCTCGAGCTTCTCGATGGTCTTGCCGATCGTCTGGGCCTGCACGTGGACGGCGAGGGCGAGCTTGGCCCCCGTCATGGTGCCCTGGCGGGACAGGACGCCGAGGGTCGTGTAGCCCGCATGGGTGATCCCGATGTCGAGCAGCCTCTCGTTCCACGCGTGGTCGACGAGACGTGCTGCCGTGGTGAGCAGGCGGCTGGTTGACCACTCTTCCAGTTCAGACATGCGATGTTCCTCCAGAAGCTTTGGAACACCCGGCCGGTACTGCTGACCAGCGCCGGCCGGGTGTCGTGTCGTTGCAGGCGGTCGGTGAAGCAGGACGGGACCAGCTGCAATACGTCTACTATGCGCTTCGATCTTCAAGTTTTCCCATCGTGCCGCCCGAAGCTTCCGGTAAGATCGGCTCGGCCACTGGCAGTCGATGGCGCGCGAACGCCACGATCTCCGCGGCCACCCGGTCCGCCGCGGAGTGCTGGACCACATGCGGCTCCCCGTCGATCTCGACGCAGAAGCCGTCCTGCGCACGGTCCGCGAGTTCGTGGCACCACCGCCGTCGCGCTACCGGGTCGCGGCTCCCCCTCAGGACCAGCACGGGGCATTCCAGCCGCTCCACGGCGCGCTCCAGCGGGTATCCGAGCATCGGTCCGAGCTGGCGCACGTACCAGCGCAGGCCCGTCCTCAGGTAGTCGGCGAAGACCATCAGGTTGGCGCCCGCGCTCTCCCGGAGGGTGTCACGGCCGAGTGACGCCGCCTGCTGCAGGACGGTACGTCGGCGCCGGTCGACGACCGGCCCCATGAGGACGACGCCCCGCACGGACGCGGGTGCACGCAGGCCGGCGGCTGTGACGAACTGCACGCCCATCGAGTGCCCCACCAGGATGCAGGGCGGGATGCCGAGCAGGTCCAGCGCCTCGACGATCAGGGCCGCATGGTCCTCGATGCCGAGCCGGGTACGGGGTCGCGGGTCCCGGCCGTAGCCGGGCAGGTCTACCGCGTGCACGTCGGCGTCCGCGGCGAGTTCCGCGCGCAGGCGGTCGAGGTAGCGGTGTGTCATGCCGAGCCCGTGCACCAGGACATAGGGGGATCGAGACCGGGCCGGAGCGGCGGGGCCCGGCGTCGTCCGCACGGTGATCGTGTATCCGCGGATCTGCACCGTACGGAGAAGGGTCGAGGGCATCCGAAGATTCTATGGCGGCACGGCCGCCGTCACTGCACCGCGCCTGGCAAATAGTCGGCCGGATCGCCGGTCCCGTCCTCCGCGGAGCCGATCTGTGGAATTCTTGGATCATGTCCGTTCCCCCGTCGCAGCGTAGCGCGCTCATCGTCGAGGACGATCCGGACATCCGGGAGCTGCTGGCCGTCACGTTGCGGATGAACGGTTTCACCGTCATCGAGGCCGCGTCCGGGCACGCGGGCCTGGCGGCGCTGAAGGAACACCGGCCCGATCTCATCACCCTCGACCTCAACCTGCCCGACCTCGACGGCGTCGAGGTGTGCCGCCAGTGCCGCGCCGTGAGCGATGCCTACATCGTGATGGTGACCGCGCGGCAGGACGAGATCGATCGACTGATCGGCCTCGAGACCGGCGCGGACGACTTCATCGGGAAACCCTTCAGCCCCCGGGAACTCTCGGCGCGCGTCTCCGCGATGTTCCGACGTCCCCGGACGGGTCCGTCCGCCGTGACCGGGACGGCGCCACCGGCACAGGGACCGGACGGCAACGAGATGCTCCGCCACAACGACCTGCTGATGGACGTGGAAGGCCGCGTGGTCTCGCTCGACGGCCAGGAGCTCGCCCTGACACGCATCGAGTTCGACCTCCTCGAGACCCTCATGACCGGCGCCCAGCGTGTGTGGACCAGGGAGGCGCTCCTCAACCGGGTGTGGGGGGACGGCTGGAGCCAGGACCACCACCTCGTCGAGGTGCACATCCGCAACCTGAGGAAGAAGCTCGGCGAGGACATGAGCAACCCCCGCTTCATCCGCACGGTGCGGGGCGTCGGCTACCGGATGATGCCGAGCGAACCCCAGCGCTGACGGGTCCGGTCCCGGTCCGGCCGTCCTGCCGCCCCGTCCATGGGTGGAACACTGGAAGGGTGGCTCACCTCGACATCTCCGGTATCGACTACTTCCTCTCCGACGGCAGGCAGCTGCTCAACGGCGTGGCCTTCAAGGTCGGCGACGGACACAAGACCGCCCTGATCGGCCCCAACGGCACCGGAAAGACCACCCTCCTGCGCATCGTCGCCGGCGACCTCATCCCGGACGAGGGCTCCGTGAGCCGCTCCGGGTCCATGGGCATCATGCGGCAGTTCGTCGGGCAGGTGCGCGACGACACCACGGTCCGCGACCTCCTCGTCTCGGCCGCGCCGCCTGTCCTCGCGGCGGCGGCGCAGCGGATCGACGACGCCGAGCTCGCCATGATGGATGCCGAGGACGAACCCACGCAGATGGCGTACGCCCAGGCGATCGCCGACTGGGGGGACGCCGGCGGCTACGAGCTCGAGACGACGTGGGACGAGGTCACGATGGCGGCCCTCGGGGTGCCGTTCGATCGTGCACAGTACCGGGCGGCGTCGTCCCTCTCCGGCGGGGAGCAGAAGCGGCTCGTGCTCGAGGCCCTGTTCTCCGGCCCGGACGACCTGCTGCTCCTCGACGAGCCGGACAACTATCTCGACGTGCCCGGCAAGCGCTGGCTCGAGGCGAAGCTCCGCGACTCGAAGAAGTCGGTGCTGTTCGTCAGCCACGACCGCGAACTGCTCGCCAACGCGGCCACGCGGATCGTCACGCTGGAACCCGGGGCGCTCGGCGCGTCCTCCTGGACACACGGAGGCGGCTTCGAGACCTACCTGAAGGCACGCGAGGACCGGAACGCGCGGTTCGAGGAGCTGCGCAAGCGTTGGGACGAGGAGCACGTCAAGCTCAAGGAACTCGTCAACATGTACAAGAACAAGGCGGCGTTCCGCTCCGACATGGCCAACCGCTACCACGCAGCGCAGACCCGGCTCGCGAAGTTCCTCGAGGCCGGGCCGCCCGAGGCCATCCCGCTCGAGCAGAACGTCTCCATGCGCCTGGCCGGTGGTCGTACGGCGAAGCGCGCCGTCGTCGCGCAGAAGCTCGAACTGACGGGCCTCATGAAGCCGTTCAGCACCGAGGTCTGGTTCGGCGACCGTGTGGGCGTCCTCGGCTCCAACGGTTCCGGGAAGTCGCATTTCCTCCGCCTGCTGGCCGGTGGCGGCTCGGATCCGGACAAGGAGCACCTGCCGGTGTCCGACGTCGACATCAGGGCCGTGCCGCACGAGGGCTCGGTGAAGCTCGGGGCGCGGATCCGACCGGGTTTCTTCGCGCAGACGCACTCGCGCCCCGACCTCCTCGGCCGGACACTGGTGGACATCCTCCATCGCGGCGATGAGCACCGTTCGGGGCTCGGACGGGAGGCGGCCTCGGCCGTCCTCGACCGCTACGGACTGGCTCCGCAGGCCGAGCAGCCCTACGACTCCCTGTCCGGCGGACAGCAGGCCCGCCTGCAGATCCTGCTGCTCGAACTCTCCGGGGCCACCCTGCTGCTGCTCGACGAGCCCACCGACAACCTGGACCTGCACTCGGCCGAGGCACTGGAGCGTGCCATCGATTCCTTCGAGGGCACGGTGATGGCCGTGACGCACGACCGCTGGTTCGCGCGGAGCTTCGACCGCTTCCTCGTCTTCGGTTCCGACGGCAAGGTCTACGAGACCAAGGAGCCGGTGTGGGACGAGAGCCGGGTGGTCCGGGCCCGGTGAGGCCCCGGTTTCCACAGGCACGCCCCCTGCCATGAGCCGGCACCGGGTCCTCCGGTCCCACCCGTCCACACGCTCTCCACAGGGTTATCCACATTCGGTGGATAACCCTGTGCGAATCCGCCGGACGCCGGGCTTTCCGATGGCTTTCCGGGCCCGGCGGCGCTCCCTTGTACAGTGAACGACGGCGCCGTAGGGCGTCGCAGCGGACACGGGGGCGAGCGACGATGGACACGGGGACGACGACGCCTGCCCCCGACGCTTCCACCCCGGGTACCGCGGTGGAGGTACCCACCCGCGCCCGGCGCCTGCGTCCCGCCCTGATCGCGGGGGCGGCCGTCCTGCTCGTGGTCGTTGCCGCGGTGACCGGCGTCGCCCTCGTCAACCACACCGTCCTCGGGCCCGCCCGGGCCGTCGAGGCCTACCTGGATGCGCTCGTCGCGGGTGACGCCGAGAGATCCCGCACCCTGATCGGTGACGGTGACGGTGACGGTGACGGTGACGGTGCCTCGGCGATCCTCCTGTCCGACGCCGTCTACCGCTCGGCCGAGGACCGGCTGACGGGGTACGAGGTACAGGACGTCACGGTGCTCGGGGACACGGCGACGGTGGCGGTGGACCTGATGCAGGACGGCGCCGCGACGCGGTACGCCTTCGAGCTGACGCGCACCGGAAGGACAGCCCTCGTGCTCGACCAGTGGAGGCTCGACGGGCCGGAACCCCTCCGGGACATCCGCGTCCTGGTGGACGAGAGGCTCGGACTGCTCACCGTCAACGGCGTCGACCTGGCGCTTCCCCCCGGCGGCGCTGCTCGATACCCCGGTCTGCGGTCGGTGATGCTGCCGGCCCTGCCCGGCCGCTATGTCGTCTCGCCGCCCGCGCCCTCCGCCCATCTGTCCTACGGCAGCGAGCAGCAGGTCGTGGTTCCGGTGGATCCTCGGTTCGCGCCCGGCGGGGTGCTGCTCGAGCCGGCTCCAACACCCGCCGCGGAGGCGGAGGCGGTGGACCGGGTCGAAGCGCTCCTGAACGCCTGCATCGCGAGTTCGGACGCCGCTCCCGCAGGATGCCCCAACCGGTCCTTCCTGTTCGGCGACCCCGAGGACGTCCGGGTTCCGCGCTGGACCCTCGACCGTGCGCCGACCTACTCCCTCGAGAAGGGCTACGACCCCGGGGTGTACCGGCTGACGGGCCACGACGCGCAGGCCACGTTCTCGTACGAGCGCAACATCGAGTTCGACCGCGGGGAACCGGCACGATGGACCCGCGAGGAGGATCCGCAGCCGCTGCTGATCACCGCCACCGTGACGGTATCCGCCGATGGGCTCGACGTGGACCTCGATCCGGACGCCGGGACCGGCGGCTGACGGATCCTCCGGCCTCCGTCACGCCGCCTGTGTCCCGTTTGTTGCTCGTGATCGTCCCGCCTACGGTTGATCAGGTGAAGCCCGCCGTCCGATCCGCCATGTTCGCCACCTACGCCATCTTCGGGCTGAACGGACTCGTCTTCGCGAGCTGGGCCGCCCGTATCCCCGCAGCCTCCACCACCCTCGGCCTCGCCTCGGGCCAGATGGGTGCCCTGCTGCTCGTGGGCGCCGTCGGCTCCGTCCTGTCCCTGCCGCTCGCGGGGATCATCGCTGCACGCTTCGGTACCGCCAACACCGTCCGCATCGGGGGAACCGCCGCCGCGCTGGCCGCCGGCGCCGTCGCGCTGGGTCTGTTCATCGTGTCCGTCCCGGTGGTCGCCGTCGGCCTGTTCCTGTTCGGGTGCGGGATCGCCCTGTGGGACGTGGGGCAGAACATCGAGGGGGCCGCCGTCGAACGCCTCGTGGGCCGTACCATCATGCCGCGCTTCCACGCGGCGTTCAGCGGTGGCGCCTTCGTCGGAGCGCTCGTCGGCGCGGGCCTCTCCGCGCTCCAGGTGACACTGTCCGCCCATCTCGTGGCGGTCGCGGTCCTCAGCCTTACGGTCTCCCTGTGGACGCCTCGCTCCTTCCTGCCGGAGGAGGCACCGGACGCCTCGGCCACGGCGCCCGACGGCGGACGTCCGCGCGGTTTCGGGGCGTGGGGGGAACCCCGCACCCTGCTCATCGGCCTCGTGGTCCTCGGCGCCGCCCTCACCGAGGGCGCGGCGAACGACTGGGTCGCCAAGGCCAGCGTCGACGGCCTCGGCACGTCGGAGAGCACCGGAGCCATCATGTTCGCGGTCTTCGTCGCGGCCATGACGGCGCTGAGGTTCGTGGGCGGTCCCCTGATCGACCGTTTCGGACGGGTGCGTGTCCTCCAGGCGAGCCTCGGCTCCTCCCTCGCCGGGCTCGCACTGTTCGTCCTCGCACCGAACGTCCCCCTCGCCGCGGCCGGCGCGATCCTGTGGGGTGCGGGCGCCGCGCTGGGGTTCCCGATGGGCATGTCCGCTGCCGCCGACGAGCCGGAGCGTGCCGCTGCGCGCGTGTCCGTCGTCTCGACGATCGGGTACACGGCGTTCCTCGCCGGACCACCGCTCATCGGATTCCTCGGAGACGTCGTCGGGATCCGGAACGCCCTGCTGGCGGTGGGCGTGGCGGTCCTCGCATCCTTCCTCGTCGCCCCTGCGGCGCGGGAGCGCGGCACCGACGTCGGAGATCCCGAGGACGAGGATGCATTGCGGACAGCTTCTGACCAGCACCCCTAGGAACAGGGCGGGCATCGCCCTACCCTTCATGCATGGCAATCATCGAGGCAGAAGGTCTGAAGAAGACCTATTCGTCGAAGAGCGGGCCCGTCCATGCTCTCGACGGTATGAATCTCTCCGTCCCCCAGGGGACGGTCAAGGCCCTGCTGGGCCCCAATGGCGCAGGCAAGACCACCGTCGTCAAGATCCTGACCACCCTCATCCAGCCGACGGCGGGGACAGCGCACATCGACGGCATCGACGTCCTGCGAGAGCCGAAGGCCGCACGGCGCATCATCGGCGTCTCCGGCCAGTACTCCGCGGTCGACGAGAACCTCACCGGTTTCGAGAACCTCGAGATGGTGGGGCGGCTCTACCACTTGGGTGCACGTGAATCGAAGCGCAGGGCACAGGAGCTGATCGAGCAGTTCGAGCTCACCGAGGCCGGCAACCGGCCGGTCAAGGGGTTCTCCGGTGGCATGCGTCGCAGGATCGACCTGGCCGGTGCGCTCGTCATCAACCCGAAGATCCTGTTCCTGGACGAGCCCACCACCGGGCTCGATCCCCGGAGTCGCCTCTCCCTGTGGGGGATCATCAAGGACCTCGTGCGGGACGGCACCACGCTGCTGCTCACCACGCAGTACCTCGAGGAAGCGGACCAGCTCTCGGACGACATCGCCGTGATCGACGGCGGAAAGGCGATCGCGGAGGGCACGGCGGACCAGCTGAAGGCGCAGATCGGCGGCCACCGCGCCGTGGTCTCCCTGGTCCACTCCTCCGACGCCGCCTCCGCCCGTGAGATCCTCGGGCGGCACGGTGACGGCGAGCCGCTCGTCGGGGACGACGGACGGAGCATCGAGGTGGCCGTGAGCGACGGCCCGCGGGCGCTGCAGTACATCCTGTCGGACCTCGGCGAGAGCGGTATCGAACTGCACGACGCCGGCATGCGGCGGCCCAGCCTCGACGACGTCTTCCTGACGCTGACCGGTCGGCGCGCCGAGGCCTCGGACACCAAGGACGCATCGACCCAGAAGGAAACGGCAGCATGAGTGTCCTGGCATCCGAGGGCCGGCAGCCCGAGCACCAGCAGGCTTCACCCTCCGGTTCCGGCGTGGAACCGCCGTCTGAGCTCGCCATGTGGTTCTCCGACGGCTGGACGGTCACGAAGCGCAATCTCACCAAGCTCAAGCGGTCCCCGGACATGCTGGTCTTCGCGATCCTGCAGCCCATCATGTTCGTGCTGCTGTTCAGCCAGATCTACGGCGGGTCCATCGAGGTGGAGGGCAGCGACTACACGCAGTACCTCATGGCCGGCATCTTCGCGCAGACGGTGATCTTCGGCTCCACGTTCTCCGGATCGGCGATGGCGCAGGACCTCAAGGACGGCATCATCGACCGTTTCCGCACGCTGCCGATGAGCTCGTCGGCGGTGCTGATCGGCCGCACGAACAGCGACCTCGTGCTCAACGCGCTCTCGGTGATCATCATGATGGGCACGGGCCTGCTGGTCGGCTGGCGGGTGAACACCTCGCTGAGCAGTGCACTGGCCGGGATCGGGCTCCTCCTCCTGTTCTCCTATGCCTTCAGCTGGGTGATGGCGCTGCTCGGCATGTCGGTGAAATCGCCGGAGGTCATCAACAACGCGTCCTTCATGATCCTGTTCCCGCTGACCTTCATCTCCAACGCGTTCGTCCTGTCCTCCACCCTGCCCGGTCCCCTGGAAGCCTTCGCCAACTGGAATCCCGTCTCCGCGCTCGTCCAGGCGGTGCGCGAGCTGTTCGGGAACACGGGGACGGTGCCGGTGCCGGATGCGTGGCCCATGCAGAACGCCGTGGTCACGGTCATGGTCGGGATCGTCCTGATGCTCGTGATCTTCGTCCCCCTGTGCATCCGGAAGTTCGCCTCGATCAGCTCGCGCTGACACGTCGCCGTCGTCCGAAAGGGGTACGGCGCACTCCTCGGTGATCATCCCTGGGGCCGGTGATTCGTCACCGGCCCCAGGCCTACTGTTGGTTGTACCGGGCCCGCGTCTGCGGCTCCCGTGTCGTCACCAGTCGAAGGAAGAACCATGATCGAGGCACAGGCCCTGTCGAAGCGGTACGGAGCGAAGGCTGCCGTGGATTCCGTCTCCTTCACCGTGCATCCGGGAAAGGTCACGGGCTTCCTCGGCCCCAACGGTGCCGGCAAGTCCACCACCATGCGCATGATCATGGGCCTGGACAACCCCAGCGGTGGCCGGGTGACGGTGAACGGCCGGCCCTATGCCCAGCACAGGGCGCCGCTGCGCGAGGTCGGCGCCCTCCTCGACGCGAAAGCCGTCCACACCAAGCGTTCCGCGTACAACCACCTCCGGGCGATGGCGGCCACCCATGGCATCCCCGACAGCAGGGTCAGGGAGGTCATCGAGCTCACCGGGCTCGGATCCGTCGCCAAGAAGCGTGTGGGCGGGTTCTCCCTGGGCATGGGGCAGCGCCTCGGTATCGCGGCTGCGCTCCTCGGCGATCCGCACACGGTGATCCTCGACGAGCCCGTCAACGGCCTCGACCCCGAGGGCGTGCAGTGGGTCCGCCACCTGGCGAAGGGCCTGGCATCGGAGGGCCGCACGGTCTTCCTCTCCTCGCACCTGATGTCGGAGATGGCGCTGACAGCGGACCACCTGATCGTGATCGGGCGGGGCCGCATCATCGCGGACGCCCCGATCCAGTCGATCATCGACGGGCAGGGCAAGGCCCGGGTCCGTGTCCGGGTCGATCGCCCGCAGGACCTCCTCGGCAGCCTCGCCGGCGAAGGAGTGACCTCGCAGGTCCTCGAACCGGAGCTGGTCGAGATCACCGGCGTCGAGCCCCGCCGCATCGCGGAGGTCGCGCTCCGGGAACGCGTCCTCGTCTACGAACTGACGCCCCTGCAGGTGTCCCTCGAGGACGCGTACATGCAACTGACCCAGACCGAGGTCGAATACCAGTCACACGACCTGCCCCTCACGCCGGCGACGCCGGACATGCAGCAGGTCCCCACGCACATGGAAGGGCGCTGATCATGGCAACATCGACCCCACAGGCTCCCGCCCGGCAGCGGCCGCGCCAGGAACAGCTCCCCGGCGTCACTTTCGGCCGTGTCCTCAAGTCCGAGTGGATCAAGGTCACCACGGTGCCCTCGACGGTGATCCTGATCGTGACGACGATCGTCGTCATGGTGGGCATCGCAGCACTCCTCGCCTGGCAGACGACCTTCCTGTTCGACGCCCAGAGCGACCCCGACATGGCTGCGCAGATGCAGGCGCAGGGGGCGCCGGATGCCGCGGAGATCTCCCGTGACATCCCCGGGTCGGGACTGATCTTCGGTCAGCTGCTCATGGCCTCGTTGGCGGTCGTGCTGATCGCCTCCGAATGGGGAACCGGCATGATCCGGTCCACCATGGTGGCCGTGCCCAACCGCACGTCCGCCCTGCTCGCCAAGCAGCTGATCATGGCCGCGGTCTCGTTCCTGGTGGGTGCAGGTTCCGCCCTGATCGGGTACGTCGTCGCGCAGCCCATCCTGGACACCGCAGAACTCGGCTTCAGCCTCGACGCCGACGGTGCGCTGCTGCACATCATCAACACAGGGTCTGTCCTCGCGCTCGTATCGGTCTTCGCCATGTCCGTCGGCACACTGATCCGCAACACCGCGGGCGGTGTGGTCACGTCGATCGGCGTGCTGCTCGTCCTGCCCATCCTCGTCGCCATCTTCGGTGGCGGGACCGAGTGGGTGGCTGACGCGGCACGGTTCCTCCCCAGCTCGGGTGGCGAGCAGATGGTCGCCACGACCATCCAGGACGGCGATCTGAACCAGTGGCAGGGCTCCCTGGTCCTCGGCGGCTGGGCGCTCGTCCTCCTGGCGGCGTCCCTCCTGGTGACCAAGAAGCGGGACATCTAGGACGATGACCGTCCCACCTCATGACGCCCGGTCATGAGCACTAGCCCCTCGGTGAGGGAGACCGCGGAACGAACGGCCGCGGTCTCCTTCACCGAGCTCAATGCCCGCCGGCTGGGTCCCGTCCGGCGGTTCTTCCGCAGGTATCCGCGGGCCATGGACGCCGTCGTGGTCCTGGTGTTCGTGGCGATCACCCTGCCCAGTGCGCTCTTCCTGATCGTCGACCAGGCGTCATGGCTCGGGATGCCCGGGCTGGTCCTCGCCGCGACGGCGCTCGCCTTCCGGCGGGACCGACCCCTGGTCGTCCTCGCCTTCGTCTCCGTGCTCGACGTCCCCATCGGCATCCTGACCATGGGTGAGGGCAGCAGCGGAATCGCCGCGATGTTCGCGCTCTACGCCGTCGCTGTCGCCCACCCGCTCCGTACCACCCTCGTCGCCGCGGTCTCGGCGACGATCCTCTCGGTCGGCTCGCTCTTCCTCATCCCCGCCGAGGCGTTCGCCGAAGCGCCGGGCGCGGTCTGGGTCATCAGCGGTTTCGTGGTGATCTTCCTCGGGATCGCCGTCGGGGTCGGCGTCACCGTCCGACGTGACCGCGAGCACGAGAGCGAGCTGCGCGAATGGGCTGCCCGCAACGCGGAGCTCGCCTCGGCGGGGGAGCGGAACAGGATCGCGCGGGAGATGCACGACGTCGTCGCCCACTCCCTGACCGTCATGGTGGCGCTCTCCGACGGAGCAGCCGTCGTCATGAAACGGGATCCGGACCGTGCCACGGCCGTGCTCAAGGAGCTGTCCGGCACGGGCCGGACGGCCATCGCCGACATGCGCCGCGTCCTCGGGGTCCTCCGGGCCGAAGCCGCGAGCGAATCCCTGCAGCCGCTGCCGGCGTCGAGTTCGCTCGCCCACCTGCTCGACGGCTTCCGGGCGGCCGGGCTGCCGCTGCGGGTGACCGCGAGCGGTCCGAGACTGCCGGACGACCCTGCCTTCCAGCTCACGGTCTACCGGATCCTGCAGGAATCCCTGACCAACGTCCTGCGGTACGGCAAGGGCGTTACGCTGGTGGACATCTCGATCGCCCGGACGGGCCACCTGGTGTCACTGCGGGTCGCCGACGACGGCCGGGGCGCGATGGACCCCGCAGTGTCGCTCGGCTCCGGCCAGGGCATCGCGGGCATGCGTGAGCGGGCAGCCATCTACGGCGGATCGGTCGACGTCGGGGCGAGACCCTCGGGCGGCTGGGTCGTCGAGGTGCAACTGACGGTTCCCGACGCCGACGGCGGTCCGGGGCATCAACGGGGGAAAGAGAAGGATGACGACGCAGCACAGCACGGAGGGCACGCCCATCAGGGTTCTGCTCGCTGACGACCAGCCACTCCTGCGCATGGGCTTCAGGCTCATCCTCGAGGGGGAGCCGGATCTCGAGATCGTGGGTGAGGCCTCCACGGGTGGTGAGGCCGTCCGGATGACCACGGAACTCACCCCCGATGTCGTGCTGATGGATGTGCGGATGCCCCTCGGGGACGGCATCGAGGCGACCCGGCAGATCACGGGCTCGGGCTCCGGCGCGCGCATCATCATCCTGACGACGTTCGACCTCGACGAGTACGCGTTCGCCGGCCTGCAGGCCGGTGCTTCGGCGTTCCTGCTGAAGGACGTGGCGCCGGAGGAACTCGTGCACGCCGTGCGGGTGGTCGCGAGCGGTGACGCCGTCGTCGCCCCCCGCGTCACGCAGCGCCTCCTCGAGACCTATGTGCGGTCCCTGCCGCCCGCACACCCCACGAGGACGCCGGACCGGCGCCTGACCGAACTGACGCCACGCGAGCGTGAAGTGCTGGAGGCGATCGCGGAAGGGCTCTCCAACGCGGAACTCGCGGGCCGGTTCTTCCTCTCGGAGGCCACCATCAAGACGCACGTGCGGCGGATCCTCACGAAGCTCGACCTGCGGGACCGCGTGCAGGCCGTGGTGTACGCCTACGAGAACGGGATCGTGGTGCCCGGACCGGCCTGACCTCCACCGCTCGGATCAGGGGCAGGTGAGGACGCGCTCGAGGTTCTGACCGGTCCAGGTGCCGACGTTCGCGCGGACGCGCAACGTGTAGGTGCCCACGGTCGTGGACGTGCGGGTGATGGTCGTGGACCGCGGGCTCGCCGGCACCGCATTGGTGGTGACCTGGCCGGTCGGGGCGGTCAGGGTGACGGTGTAGCCCGTGGCGCGGTCCACGGCACCGAAGTCGGTGAGGGTGACCGTCATGGAGAGCTTCGTCGAGGTGCAGCTGAAGGTTCCGGTGACGCCGGCGGGGGCCGGGATCGCGTAGGTGCCCACACTCAGGTCGGCGCGTGCCGCGTCCGAGAAGGCAGCCTGCGCGATCGTGGGTACCCAGGTGAGGATGACGACGGCGACGACCAGCTGCACGAGCAGGCGGATCCGGCGCACGGCGGTCCGGGTGGTGCTCATGGTGGTCCTTCCTCTGCGTCATGGGTGATGTGCCGCGTCGGCGTCCGTCGGTGCGTGATCCGCCGAGCGGCCGCGGGCCGCTCGGCGGGAGTACGGGGATCCCGGCGTCCTGGCGTGGGGACCAGGGCGCCGGGACGAAGGGTCAGCGGCTGGTTGCCGCGCGCTGGGTGGCGGTGAAGGCGAAGTTGACGGTGCTCGTGAGGCCCTGGAACGTGTTGTCCGCAGCGGTGGGCAGGGTGGCCGTGACGCGCAGGTTGTCGGCCTTGGTGCTGGCGATCGACTGCAGGTTCGAGAGGACGACGTCGGTGCCGATGATCTGGCGGGTCGCCAGGACGGAGGTGACGGTACCGGCGCAGGTGTACGTGTAGGCGGGGGCGGTACCGGCCTCGGTCCAGGGGACGCTGCAGGCGTCGACGGCCACCTGGAGGCCGTTGACGGCGTCGGTGGTGAGCTTGGTCGCGGTGCCCACAGCCGTGGTGCTGAGCGTGACTCCGCCGAAGTTCTGGTTGCCGGCGTTGGTGAGGGTCGCGGCGCGCTGGATGGTGTCCCCGGGGACGACGCCGGTGGCGGCGACGGTCAGGCGGTTCGCGGCGGTGCCCGCTGCTCCGAGCTGGACGTCGACGGTGCCGGCGGTGACGGTCTCGCTCGCGGAGGTCGTTGAGGTGAAGGAACCATAGGTACCGAGGCCGGCCACCGACGCTGCCACGCCGAGCAGTGCGACGGAGGCGAGGACCTTGCCGGACGTGGACTTCATGCTGATGCGGGCGGAGCGAGCGGTGCGTGCCATGGTGAGACCTTTTTCCTTGAGTGTGTCGGGTGTGGGTGTCTCCGGTCCCCCCAGTGGGTCCCGGTTCCTCTGGTGGAAACTCTGGTCGAGCAGGCTGAAGTGTGCCGTGTGGTCAGGGCGAACCTCGGGCGAAGGAAAACCGAAGCCGGTCGCAAAACCGAACACCAGGTCAAGGCAGGCTGAAGCGCGCGCCTCCACGGCATCTGGTTGAATCGGGGGATGAGCCCTGCACCCGCACACATCTCCGATCTCGGCGCCTACGTGTCCGCGTCGCCGTCGAGCTTCCACGCGGTCTTCGAGGCCGGCAGGCGGCTCGCGGCGGCGGGATTCCGGCGCCTCGAGGAGCAGGACGCCTGGGAGGGCGGGGCGGGCAGCTACTTCGTCCTCCGTGACGGAGCGCTCATCGCCTGGACGGTCCCGACGACGGCGGGACCCACGACGGGCTTCCACATCCTCGGAGCGCACACCGATTCGCCGTCGTTCAAGCTGAAGTCGAAGCCCACCACGGGGAAGTACGGGTGGCTGCAGGCCGGCGTCGAGGTGTACGGCGGTCCGCTCCTGAACTCCTGGCTCGACCGGGAGCTGGCGCTCGCAGGCCGGCTGACCCTGCATGACGGCACCGAGCACCTGGTGGCGACGGGGCCGCTGCTGCGCTTCCCGCAACTCGCGATCCACCTGGACCGCGCCGTCAACGATGGGCTGGCGCTCGACAAGCAGCGCCACATGAACCCGGTCTGGGGGCTCGGCGACCCCGCGGACGCCGATCTGCTGGGCCTGCTCGCCGCCCGGGCCGAGGTCGACCCGCGGGACGTCGGCGGGTTCGACGTCGTCGTCGCGGATACGCAGGAGCCCCGTGTGTTCGGCGCACAGGACGAGTTCTTCGCATCCGGACGGCTCGACAACCTGTCCTCCGTGCACGCCGGACTCACCGCCATCATCGATGCGGCCGGGCGCCCCCTGGCGGACGGTCCCATCGCGGTGCTCGCCGCGTTCGACCACGAGGAGGTGGGCAGCGGTTCCCGCTCAGGCGCCAGTGGTCCCTTCCTCGAGGACATGCTCCTGCGCATCTCGCTGGGCCTGGGTGCCGGTGCGGAGGAACGGCTGCGCGCGCTGGCGTCGTCGTTCTGCGTGTCCGCGGATGCCGGTCACGCCGTGCACCCGAACTACGCCGAACGGCATGATCCCGCCAACCTTCCCGTCCTGAACGGCGGCCCGCTGCTCAAGATCAACGCGAACCAGCGCTACACCACCGACGCTCCCGGAGCCGCGTTCTGGGCCGCCCTGTGCCGGGACAGCGGCGTGCCGTACCAGGAGTTCGTCTCGAACAACGTCATGCCGTGCGGCTCGACGATCGGTCCCCTGACGGCGACGAGGCTCGGCATCAGGACGGTCGACGTCGGGACCCCGCTGCTGTCCATGCATTCGGCGCGCGAACTGTGCGGCGTGGCTGACCCCGGCCACCTCGCGACGGCGACCACAGCCTTCTTCCGTGGCGGACGCTAGCGGTTGTCCACGGGAGTTCGTCGCTCTGCATTCGTCCGGTATTATTGATCCGTCTGTGCCACAGCCAGGCGGCGGTACATATCGTCGACGGCGGCCGGACCAACGCTAAAGAACCTCCTGTTGCGGAAAGACCGCGACCGTTCAGCCCAGAGGAGGTGGGTTCACACATGCGTGCATATGAATTGATGGTCATCATCGACCCCGACGTCGAGGAACGCTCCATCGACCCGACACTCGAGAAGTTCCTCAATGTCGTCCGCAACGGCGGCGGCACTGTGGACAAGGTGGACATCTGGGGACGTCGGCGCCTCGCCTACGAGATCCAGAAGAAGACCGAGGGCATCTACGCCGTCGTCAACTTCACCGCGACTCCGGCCGTGGCTGCCGAACTCGACCGCCAGCTGAGCCTCAACGAGACGATCATGCGTACCAAGATCATCCGTCCCGAGGAGCAGAAGGTCTCCGCCGAGTAGTTTCGGCGTATTCCTCACCCATCCATCCCGCTCCGGCGGGTAGTGACTCAAGGAGGCACCATGGCAGGCGAGACAGTCATCACGGTGATCGGCAACCTCACGAACGACCCCGAGCTGCGGTTCACGCCGTCGGGTTCGGCGGTTGCCAACTTCACCATCGCGTCCACTCCGCGTACGTTCGACCGCCAGTCCAACGACTGGAAGGACGGCGAAACGCTGTTCCTCCGCGCGTCGGTCTGGCGCGAGGCTGCGGAGAACGTCGCCGAGACCCTGACCAAGGGCACCCGCGTGGTCGCCCAGGGCCGACTCAAGTCACGTTCGTACGACACCAAAGAGGGCGAGAAGCGCACCGTCATGGAGCTCGAGGTGGACGAGATCGGTCCATCCCTGCGCTATGCCTCCGCGAAAGTCTCCCGGACCCAGCGCTCAGGCGGCGGGAACGGTGGCGGCGGTGGTTTCGGCGGCAACTCAGGCGGGGGCAACTCCGGGTCGAACCCGCAAGCGGGCTCGGGCTGGGGCGGCGGCCAGCAGGCCCAGCAGCCCGCGGATGATCCGTGGGGCGCACCCGCCGGCGGCAACAACTCCCAGGGTTGGGGCAACGGCGCCGACTCCGAGCCGCCCTTCTAGGCTCTCCAGGCAGGGATCCGGTCCCGGGTCCCTGCCGAAGTCACGATCCGTGACTCGCACCTCCCATCCCGCAGAATCGTTCTGCGGGCTCCATCAGAAAAAGGAGCACCACGATGGCTAAGGCTGAACTCCGTAAGCCCAAACCAAAGTCCAACCCCCTGAAGGCCGCTGACGTCACCGTCATCGACTACAAGGACGTAGCCCTGCTGCGTAAGTTCATTTCCGATCGCGGAAAGATCCGTGCCCGTCGCGTCACCGGTGTCACGGTGCAGGAGCAGCGCAAGATCGCTCAGGCCATCAAGAACGCCCGCGAAGTCGCCCTCCTGCCGTACTCCGGCGCCGGCCGCGGCTAGGAAAGGGACACATCATGTCGAAGCTCATTCTCACTCAGGAAGTCACCGGTCTCGGTGCAGCAGGCGATGTCGTCGAGGTGAAGAACGGTTACGCACGTAACTACCTTCTGCCCCGCGGTTTCGCCTTGATGTGGAGCAAGGGTGGCGAGAAGCAGGTCGAGTCCATCAAGGCTGCCCGCTCCGCCCGCGAGCACGCATCGCTCGAGGACGCCCAGCGCCAGGCCGCCGCGCTGTCGGCGAAGCCCGTCACCCTGACCGTCAAGGCGGGTGGCTCCGGCCGCCTGTTCGGCACGGTCAAGGCGGACGACGTCGCCAAGGCCGTCGAGGCCGCTGGTCTCGGCAAGATCGACAAGCGCAAGGTCGAACTGCCCGCCCACATCAAGTCGGTCGGGTCCTACCAGGCCAACGTCCGTCTCCACGAGGACGTCGCAGCAGTCATCGACCTGGACGTCGTCGCAAGCTAGTCGTCCTGTTCGTCCGGGAAGCCTCCGCCGTCGGCGGGGGCTTCCCGTGCTTAAGGGCGGGTGCAGCGAGGGGTGCGAGGTCGGCAAGGATTCTACCGGGTGCTCGTCGCCCCGGTTCGTCAGCAACGCTCCGCCATCGGCGGGAGTGGGTCCTCGTCGGCGCCATCGGGCCATCCCCGGAAGCTGCATGCCGACCGCCGCGGCCGGATCCTCGCGCTGTCGAACGTACTCCCCTCGTGATCCCTCCGGCACACTGCGCCCTCCACTATGCCTCGATCGGCATACTCCCACGTGCGGGTCGGCGCGGCGCGCATCACGCTTCGGCAATGCGGCACGGGACGGCGTGCAAGGACCGCTAGGGGGCCTAGCGAACTACTTCCGGTGATGTTGTCAACAGCGGCCCTGTGGATGAATGCGGGCAGAAAATTCTTTTCGTACACAGGGCGGGGACAACGTTTCCGCAGGTCAAAGGGCTCTCAAGCCGGAATCCCGTTCTTTGTCCACAGGGTTCTCCCCATCCTGTGCACAAGACACGCCGTGTAATCCACAGGTTATTCACACTTACCCACACCCCCTGTTGGTGGAGCGCTTTGTGCCTTGCGAGGCGACGGCTACGGTAGCGGGAGATTCCCACTAGTGAGGGTGTCGGGTGATAGGTATGTCCTGTCGGACCCGGCCCGGGTGTCCGGTCGACGTCGTGACGTCGGCCGCTTCGACAGTAGGAGAAAGGCCCTTCAGTGTCCCTGGCACATGCAGATTCATCATCGGACACACGGTCACCGGAATTCTCCCGCACGCCGCCCCAGGACCTCGTCGCCGAGCAGTCCGTCCTCGGCGGCATGATGCTGTCGAAGGACGCCATCGCGGACTGCGTGGAAGTGCTCCGGGGCATCGACTTCTACCGCCCGGCCCACGAGAGCATCTACGAGGCGATCATCGACCTCTACGGACGCGGTGAGCCGGCCGACGCCGTCACCGTGTCGGATGAGCTCACCAAACGGGGTGAGATCTCCCGCATCGGTGGTCCCGCCTACCTGCACACGCTGATCCAGTCCGTCCCCACGGCCGCGAATGCCGGGTTCTATGCCGAGATCGTGCGCGAGAGGGCGGTCCTGCGCCGCCTGGTCGACGCCGGCACGAAGATCGTGCAGCTCGGCTACTCCAACGATGGCGAGGTGGACGACCTCGTCAACGCCGCGCAGGCGGAGGTGTACGCCGTGGCCGAGCGGCGGACGGCCGAGGACTATGTCGCGCTGAAGGACATCATCGAGGGGACCGTGGACGAGATCGAGTCCGCGGGACACAAGGGCGAGGGGATGACGGGCGTCCCCACCGGCTTCTACGAGCTCGACGAGCTCACGCAGGGCCTCCACGGTGGACAGATGATCGTCGTGGCCGCACGGCCGGCCATGGGCAAGTCGACCTTCGCGCTGGATTGGGCTCGGTCGGCGGCGATCAAGCACAACATGACCACGGTCTTCTTCTCGCTCGAGATGGGGCGCAACGAGATCGCCATGCGACTGCTCTCCGCCGAGGCGACGATCGGCCTGCAGGACCTGCGCAAGGGGACCATCAAGGACGAGCAGTGGGGGAAGATCGCGACGACCATGGGACGCATGAACGATGCGCCCCTCTTCATAGACGACAGCCCGAACATGTCGCTGATGGAGATCCGGGCCAAGTGCCGGCGCCTGAAGCAGCGCCACGACCTCAAGCTCGTGGTCCTCGACTACCTGCAGCTCATGTCCTCCGGCAAGCGTGTCGAATCCCGCCAGCAGGAGGTGTCGGAGTTCTCACGGGCACTGAAGCTGCTGGCCAAGGAGCTCAACGTGCCGGTGGTCGCTCTGTCACAGCTGAATCGTGGCTCGGAGCAGCGGACGGACAAGAGGCCCCAGGTCTCCGATCTCCGTGAGTCGGGGTCGATCGAGCAGGACGCGGACATGGTCATCCTCCTGCATAGGGACGATGTCTACGACAAGGAGTCCGCACGGGCGGGAGAGGCTGACGTGATCGTGGCGAAGCACCGCAACGGTCCGACGAAGACCTTGGTCGTGGGTTTCCAGGGCCACTATTCGCGCTTCAACAACATGGCGGCGGACGGCGGCGGCTACTAGTCCTTCTTCGGCCCGAGTTCGTTGATGACGGTCGCCAGGCGATCACGCAGATCCTGCGATGCCAGGCCGTCCTCGGCCATCAGCTCGTGTTCGATGTTCTTGGCACGCTCGAGGGCCTTCTGGCCGGCGGAGGTGATGGTGATTCGCTGGCTGCGGCGGTCCGCGGTGTTCCGGAGCCTCGTCACGAGTCCCCGCTTCTCGAGGCGGTCCAGGGTGCGGCCGACCGTCTGGGCCTGCACGTGCACCAGCTGGGCGAGGCGCACACCGGTGAGGGTCCCTTCGCGCTCGAGGACGCCGAGGGTCGTCAACCCGGCGTGGGTGATGCCGATGCTCAGGAGCTTCTCGTTCCATGAGTGCTCGACGATGCGGGCCGCGGTCGTTAGCAGGCGGCTGGTCGACCAATCGTTCAACTCCGGCACGATAGCGTGTCCTTCCCCTCGGTCCTACGCGGTGGATTCGCTGTTCCCTACTACTTACTCTAGACAACTTCGCCCGAAATAGACAGCAGGCTTAGCATCAGTTCTGCACAGCGGGCAGAAATCACCCGACGCCCCTGGGGCGCTACGGCTGGTCAACCAGAACGAGCAGAGGGCCCGGGGCACGGCCCCGGGCCCTCTGCTCAGTCGGTGATGCTGTTTATCGGTTGTCGCCGCGACGGGTGTCGTCCGCGCCGTCGACCTCGATCTCTTCCTTGCGGACCTCGCCGCTGACCGTCTCGTTGGACGTGACCGTCTCCTTGTCGAGGCGCACGCGCTCCACGGGAACGGCTTCCTTCTCCACGACGGGACGCTCGGCGTGGAGGGTCACTTCGTGCTCCTCCTCGCTGATGGCGGGGCCGTCGTAGGCGTCGCCACGGTTGGCGTCCGTGATGGGCTCGCGCTCCACCCGGACCTCCTCGTGGCTGACCGGAACGGTCTGCGTGACATTCTCGGTCACCACGTACTTGCGCAGGCGAGCGCGGCCGGCTTCGCGCTGCTCGGTGCCGACGTGCAGCTGCTCCTCGGAGCGCGTCATCGCATCATCGGTCGTGGGGCCCGAGGTGTCGTGGCCGACCGTGCCGTGCGTGTTGCCCGCGTCGCGGTCCGACGTACCGAAGCCGCTGTCGCGTGAGGTGTCCGTATCGGTGAGGCCCGACGTGCGGCCCGAGGTGGTGTCGATATCGACATCGCGGTCACTGTGACCCGTGGTGCCCGTCGTTCCGCTCGTCGTACCCGTGGCGTTGGGCGTATCGGTGTAGCCGCCCGTTCCGCCGCCGATCTCATAGTGGCGGTACAGGCGGTCCTCCTCCTCGGGGCTGAGGTTGCCGTCGGACTCCACGCGGGGGGCGTCCTTCACCTGGTGCTTGGAGTAGGGAACGCGCACGTCGTGGCCCTCGACATCCGCACCCTGAAGGGGGACGAAGGACTCCGACGTCCCGAAGAGGCCCGTCTTCGCCGTGACCCAGCTGGGCTCGCCGGTCTGGTCGTCGAGGTAGACCTGACCGATCGAGCCGATCTTCTCCCCATCGGATCCGAGGACGTTGCCGCCGTTGCCGAGCAGGGTATCGATGTGGTCCTGAGTAATCATGTCCTTCTCCTTCTGAGTCATCTCACTGGTTCGGGATTCGGCTTCGCCTTGACCGGAGTCCACGGCTAACCACCGACCCCTAGAGTAAGCACACTTAGTACCTGATGGGAAGCCTGCTTAGCGTTTTTCCCGAAATGCCTCGACGGGCTGAGCGCCCGAGGTTCGGGCAATCCCGCCTCGAGCTGCTCCCTGTCCGTAGGATGGCCGTAGGTCCAGCCACCGGCCTGACATCCTCCGACCCGGCGCCCGCAGGCGTCCGTGTCGCCGGAGACGATTCCACGCAAGCGGTGGGGGATCGTCTCCGGCGTCGCCCGACGGGTTCCCGACCGGTCGCCTGCTGCACGCCAGGGTCTTCGAGCCCCGGAAGGGTTCCCATGCACGCTGCACGCCCCGCTGCCATCCACGACGTCATGATCGCCGCGGCAGATCTCGAGAACGCCGAATTCACACGGGACGCCCTGGCCCTCGTCTGCGGCGACGCGATCCGTCAGGCCCTCGCCACCGGCCTGACCCACCACGAGCTCGCGGAAGCCGCCGGCCTCTCCGAGGTGGACGTGCGCCGCCTCGCGGAGCAGCCGACGCTCCCGGTCGCGCCGCCGGCGGGGGTGGCCTACCTCGCGGGCTATCCGCTCCCCGACCTAGCCGCGGCCCGGAGCCCGTCCCTCCTGCCCGAGGAGCCCTTGGCTGATGCGACAGCCTCTGTCCCGCCCGCTCCCCGTGACCAGCGGAAGGAGCCGGATGCCGCCCGGTGAACGAGCGGTGGACGCCATGCCAGGTCGCGCGGCACTGCTGATCATCGACATGCAGAACGCCTTCTTCGAGGACGAGGTCCTCCAGCGCTCGCGCTCCTCCCTGGTGACCGCCTGCAACGAGCTCATCGCCGCCGCCGCCCGAGGCGGTTCGATCGTCCTCGTGGCGCGCACGGAGCACGAGACGGACCGCTCGACCTGGACGCTGTCGATGCTCGATGATGAGCAGGGCTTCATCTTCCGCGGGACGGCGCAGGCCGAGCCGGTGACGGGGCTGCACGTGGAGGGGCTGGAATCGGTCATCAAGACCCGCGACAGTGCTTTCTTCGGCACCGACCTCGCAGGGCGCCTACGCCTCCTCGGAGTGCAGGACCTCGTGCTCGCGGGCGTCTCGACGCACAACTGCGTGGCGCACACGGGGGCTGACGCCTTCGCCGCCGACTTCCGGGTCACGTACGTGATCGACGCGATCGGCAGTACGAATGAGCGGTATGCGGAAGCCATGCTGGAAATCCTGTCCGACGAATACCGCCAGCCGATCGTGGACCTCGCCACCGCCGTGGACCTGTTGGGTTGAGTCGGTTCCTGTGTGGACCACGGGACCGATCAGCAGGCCGATCACCGGTCGTCGTTCGACGATAGGGGTGACGAAGGGGGCGGACACGAAGGAGGCCGCCGGATGTGTCCGGTGGCCTCCTTCACTGTTCAGGGTCCGATCAGTGCTGCTGGACGTTCGACTTCGCGTCCTGCGCGCTGCCCTTGACGTCACTGGCAGCCTGCTGGCCCTCGCCCTTGACCTCGCCGACGGCGTGCTGTCCCTCGTCCTTCACGGTCTGCACGGAGTCCGCCGCAGACTCCTTCACGGACTGCATGGCGTCCTGGGCAGGTTCCCTGACCTCGGAGGCGACCTGCTTGGCGGCGTCCGTGACCTTCTCCTTGAGGGGGGCAGCCTGCTCCTTGAGCTGCGAGGCGGCGTGCTGCTCCTTCTCGCTGGCAGGAATGAGGCTCGCGACGAGGAGGCCCGCGCCGAAGGCGATCAGCCCGGCGGCGAGCGGGTTACCGGCGGCCTTGTTGCTCAGCTGGTGCGGGGCGCCCTGGGCGGCCTGGCCCGCGCTGTGCAGCTTGTCCTTCGCGGTACCGGTGGTGGACTGCGCATGACCCATGCCATCCCCTGCCCGGTCCTTGGCGTGTCCGGCCTTGTCGGCGACCGCGCCCTTCACGTCATCGGCCTTGCCGAGCACTGAATCCTTGACGTCTTCGGCCTTGCCCATGACGGTCTCCTTCACATTGCTGAAACTGTGCTTGACCTTCTCGGTCTGGCGGTGCGCGATATTCGCGGGATTCACCTTGTCGGCCACGGCGTCGACGTCGGTGCCGAGCTCCTGACGCGTGCGTTCGATGTCGGCGCGGATCTCATCTGGTGTCTGGCTCATCGTGTCTGCTCACCTGGTTTCAGTGTCTGCGGAATCTCTTTGACGGTCTCCGCTGTTTGCGGGAGGCCCTTGACCTGCTTCATTTCCTTCTTGCCCATGACGGCGAGGACTGCGGCGATGATGCCCCAGAGGACGGCCACGATCAGGGCGGCCCACCCCAGGGGCATGAGGGCCCCGAGGCCCCACATCAGGGCGATGGAGAGGAAGAGGAGAACGAAGTGTCCGCCGAGGGCGGCGCCGGCGAACATGCCGGCTCCCTTCCCTGCGTTCTTGGCCGACTCTGTGGCCTCGGCCTTCGCCAGGGCCACTTCCTGGCGCATGAGCTTGGAGAGGTCCTTCGTCACCTCCCCGAGGAGCTCGCCGACGGACGCGTTGGCCGAGCGCTGCTCGGCCTCCGTCGGCAGGGGTGCGGCAGCCTGGTGGGCGCCGCCCGTGTATGCCTCACTCATCAGCGCAGGCCCCCGTCATTCGCGCGGGTGCCGACCGGGGGGGTGCCCGGCGGGATGGTGGGGTAGTCGTCGGTGGGGTCGACGAAGGCGGGATTGGATCCGGCGACGTGCTGCCCGTGGGTCGCCTCGTCGAAGCCACCCGTGGCGGGCGTACCGCTGTAGAGGTCGGAGTCCGCCTCGGTGTACCCGGTGTACCCGGTGTACCCGGTGTACCCGGCGGTCGTGGTGCCGCTGGTGCCCGTGGGTGCGGAGCCCTGCGGCCCGGAGGTGCTGCTGTCGGCGGAGCCCGGGTTGCCGGTCAGGCCCCGGGTCAGGCGCCCGACGACGAGGCCGGTGCCTGCGGCGATGGCCAGGAACGTTCCCGGGTTCCGACGCGCGAAGCTCTTGACGTCCTCGAGGAGCTCGGATGCATCGCGGCCTTCGAGCCAGCCGGCGACGGAGTCCGTTCGCTGCGAGGCCTGCTGGACGAGGTTGGACACCATGTGGTTGTCCGACTTGTCGGCCATCGACTTCAGCTCGTCGGAGATTCCGCGGATCCCTTCGGTGATTTTCTGCTGCTGCGAGCCTGCCTGGCTCTTGACCTCGGAGGTCACGGTGCCGAGGAGGTTCTTGGCCTGGGTGCCGGCCTCCGCAGCGACGCTCTTGGCCTCGGACGCGGCGGTCCCGGCGACGTTCTTCGCCTCGGACGTCGCCGTGCCGGCGACATTCTTCGCTGCTTCCTTGCCGTCCTGGCCGACCTGCTTGGCCTGGTCCTTGGCGGTGGAGGCCTTGCTGTCGGTGTGGCCGTCGGTGCCGAGCTGGTGCGTGCCCAGGTCGGCGGTGGACGACTCGTTGCCGGTCGTGGAGGGAACCAGGGGATCCTGCGGCCAATTCTGCGTAGTCATGGTCATTCCTAACGTTGATCTTGCCGTTCGAAGCGGACGCTCCACCGTGTTCTCGATGTGCTGGCCCGGCATCTCGTGCTGGACGTATCACTGAAGCTAAGCATGCTTACGTTTGTGATTGCAAGCCCTTTCGCCACTTCCCGCAACCTCAAAATAAGTAGCCTTAGCATCTTCCGAAAATCTTATGGTCGCCGTTAGCGTCGAATCAAGAGGACCTCCTCCGGCCGCTTCCAGAAGGAGCGGAACCCCTGGGGAGGCCCCGAGGTGGGGAGGTATTCACCCGTGTTCTTCCACAAGCAAGAACTTCAGTACAAGTCGACGCCCGACAAGCCGGACGCCATCTACGCCCGGAAGCTGCAGGAGGTGCTCGGCGGCCAGTACGGCGAGATCACCGTGGCCCTCCAGTACAGCTTCCAGGCCTGGAACGCGCACATCCCCGGCAAGTACCGAGACCTGCTCTTCGGGATCGGCGCAGAGGAGATGGGCCACGTCGAGATGCTCGCGACCATGATCGCGCAACTGCTCGAGAAGGCTCCGCTCGGCATCACGGAGGACGCTGTCCAGGCCGATCCGGCCATCGCCGCAGTGATCGGGGGGACCGACCTGCAGCACGCGATCGTTGCGGGCGCGGGCGCACGACCCGTCGACAGCATGGGGAACCCCTGGCAGGGCAGCTATGTCACGGCGAGCGGTAATCTGCTGGCAGATTTCACGGCCAACGCCAACGCCGAGATGCAGGGCCGCCTCCAGGTCGCCCGGCTCTACCACATGACCGACGATCACGGGATCCGGGACATGCTGTCCTTCCTGCTGGCCCGCGACACCATGCACCAGAACCAGTGGACCGCAGCCGCGCGTGAGCTGCAGGAAGCCAAGCTGGAGGAGCTTCCCGTGCCGAGCAACTTCCCCCTCAAGAAGGAAGCGCGCGAGGTCTCCTACCAGTACCTCAACTTCTCGGACGGCAAGGCGGCCTCGGAGGGCAGCTGGGCGTCCGGTCCCTCACCCGATGGCAAGGGCGAGTTCACCTACCACGAAGGCCCGACGACCAGTGCTCCCATGCCGCCGGCCACCCACCCGGACTCCCGGTTCTACGGGACCACCGAGATCCCGAACACCGTCGAGAAGATGGCGGGAACCGTGCAGGACAAACTGAACCGCGAGTAGGCGCTGGCCCCGCCCGCCGAGTTCATCGACCAGAAGGAGATTCTCATGACAAACACGAACAACCGCACGGTGGAGGGTGGGCGGACCACCCTGCAGCGTGCCGCGCAGGCGGTAGGCGTCGTCTTCCTGCTCGTCGGCATCCTGGGGTTCATCCCCGGCATCACGTCGGACTACGACACCATGATGTTCGCCGGCCACCAGTCGGAGGCCATGCTCCTCGGGATCTTCCAGGTCTCGATCCTCCACAACATCGTGCACCTGCTGTTCGGTGTGGCAGGCCTCGCCATGGCCAGGACGGTCTCCGGTGCGCGGTCGTACCTGCTCGGTGGCGGGATCATCTACGCGATCCTGTGGATCTACGGACTGGTCATCGGACAGGAGTCGGCCGCGAACTTCGTCCCGCTGAACTCGGCGGACAACTGGCTGCACCTCCTCCTCGCGGTCGGCATGATCGGCCTCGCCCTGGCGCTCGGCCGCCGCGCCCGCACCACCACCCCGCGCCGGGCCTGATCGGTCTCCGGGCCGCTGTGCCTCGCCGGCAGGATGCCGGCACGACGACGCCGGGTCGGCGGTCCCCCTCGGGGGACACCGGCCCGGCGTCGTCATGTCCTGGTAGGAGCTTTCCTGCGCGCGTCCTCCTGTCCGGTGGAAGCGACGGACCCGGAAGGCGGGCGTCCCGTCCGAGGAGAACGCCACGGAATACGTCGACGAGCACGTCGCGGCCGACGCCGTCCACGAGCAGATCGCGGGCCGGGACATGGCAGGCGGCCTGGTCGAGGAAGACCCCCGCCTCCTGCCGGACGTGCTGTTCGGCGCGGCTGCGGGGCTGGCCATCGACACACTGATGACGAGGTACACCATGGACGCCTGGGAGGGTGGCCGCTCCTCGCTGCGCCGCTCGGAAGCGATGACCTCGTGAGTCCGGAGGTGGTTCCCGGACCCGATGGGCGGGGCGAGGCCGAGGGGCCCGAACGCTCACTGAACTCCGGCGCCGCGTCACCGGTCTCCGTTGTCGCCTGCCCCGACGGGCCGCTCCTGATCGGGGGGGGGGCGGACTGGTGGGAGCGGACGGCAAGGAGTTGCCCCGCACGCGCCGGACGGTCGCCCTCTGCCGGTGTGGTGCTTCGGTGCTGAAACCCTACTGCGACGGGTCGCACAAGCTGACAGGTTTCCGTTCGGAGCCGTGACCGTGCGATCCCCCGTCCAGACAGGATATGCGTCGCCTTCTGCCGCGGGGCTGAAATCGCGATGCGGGTCCCGCTGCGCGCGGTCGGTAGGCTCGATGCACATCATCGATCGAGGAAGAAGGCGATACCCATCCGTCGTCGATCCATCCGGGGGAGTACCGCCCTGATCGTCGGGTTGCTGCTCGCCCTGACAGGCTGCACCGCGTCACGGCCCCCGTCCGCCGCGGAAACCTCGGCATGGTCCGCCCGGCCGGAGTCGGCCGTGGTCCTCGCGGATCGCGGCGCGGACGTCAGGGAGGTGCTGGCCGGACCGCCTTCCGACGCGTCCCTCGCGACGAGCCGCTCCCTCTTCGAGCGGTCCCCCGTCGCGGTGGTGGTCGCGGCCGCCGGCGACGCGACGGCACCTGCGCTCGGCGTGGCGGCGACCGCCGCTGTGGGCCTCGGCGTGCCCCTCCTGACCGTCGATCCGCAGGTGCCGGTACCCGGGCCCGTGATCGAGGAGCTGGACCGCCTCGGCGTCGGGACGATCATCGCCTACGGTGATCCCACGGCCGACTGGGCGGGCCTCGGCGCGGACCGGGAGCTCCTCACCGGTCCGGTGTCGGCGGACGGGTTCTCCTCCGGCCTGGGTCTCCGGGCTTCCGAGCAGACGGTGCCGGCAGCAGAACTGGTGGCCGCCATCGGCGCCCTCGATCCGGCCCGGCTCACGCTCGTGACCGTCGACGCGCCACCGGACCCCGTGAGCGGGAGTACGCCGGCCCCGTCGACCGGACCGGAGGGCGGAGCCGGACTCGAGGGGATCGCGACCACGGACGCACTGCCGCCGATCACGGCTCCGGAGGGACGTACGGACGCCCTCGTCCTGGTCACCGAGGCCTCGCCCGCCGCAGCTGTCGCCACGGCGCGGGCGGCACGGGCGGACGTGGCGATCCTCGCAGACGGAGACCCGAGGTCGACGCCGGCGGGCGTCTCGGCCGTGCACGCGCACGCGGACGGGCCCGTCTACGGAATCGGCGCCGACTTCGGTGGCGCAGCGGACTTCGCAGCCCACGTCGAGGTCGCGGCCACGGGCGTGGAACTCCCCGGCGGTGGGCAGACGGTGTTCCCCGGCCGGCGCATGGTGGCCCTGTACGGGCATCCGAGCGGTCCCTACCTGGGGGCACTCGGGGAACAGGGCATCGACGCGACGATGGACCGCGTGAAGCAGCTCGCCGCGCAGTACCAGCCGTTCAGCGACGAGCCGGTGATCCCCGCGCTGGATCTGATCGCCACGGTGGCCAGTGGCGAGCCCGGGCCCGACGGTGACTACTCCGGTGAGACACCGGTCGAGGTCCTGCTGCCCTGGGTGCATGCCGCGGAGAAGGCGGGAGTGTACGTGGTGCTCGACTTCCAGTCGGGCCGCACCGATTTCCTCTCCCAGGTGACGCGGTACGAGGAGCTGCTGGCGCGCCCGACCGTCGGGCTGGCCCTCGATCCCGAGTGGCGGCTCGCGCCGGGTCAGCGGCCGCTCGAGCAGATCGGGACCGTCGGTGCCGGCGAGATCAATGCCTCGTCCCGGTGGCTGGCGGACCTGACGCGGGACAGGGCCCTCCCACAGAAACTGTTCATGGTGCACCAGTTCAGGCTGGACATGATCAGCGACCGCGACACGCTGGACACCTCACGCAGCGAGCTCGCCGTCACCCTGCACGCGGACGGGCACGGGACACCGGGGGAGAAGCTGGAGACCTGGGCGGTCCTGCAGGACGCCATGCCCGCAGGGGTGTGGCCGTCCTGGAAGAACTTCTACGACGAGGACCGGCCGATGCTGACCCCCGAGCAGACCTACTCGCTCGTCGCTCCCCGACCCTGGCTGGTGACCTACCAGTAGCGGACGGGAACACGTGGATTGTTGAACAATTCACCTGGCTGATGCATGCTGGGAGGAACACTGAGATGGAGGTCACACTTGACGATCGACCTGAACAGCGACGTCGGCGAGTCCTTCGGCGCCTGGACGTTCGGCGACGACGCGCGGATCATCGAGTCCGTCTCGAGCGTGAACGTCGCCTGCGGCTTCCACGCGGGGGACCCCACCGGCATCCGGGCCACCTGCGCCGCCGCGGCTGCCGCCGGCGTCAGTGTCGGCGCCCACCCCGCATATCGCGATCTCGCGGGCTTCGGCCGTCGTTTCATCGATATCGAGCCCGCCGAACTGACGAACGACGTCGTCTACCAGATCGGGGCGCTCCAGGCGCTCGCCCGGGCCGCCGGAACCACGGTGCGGTACGTCAAGCCGCACGGTGCCCTGTACAACACGATCGCGGTGCACGAGCGGCAGGCCCGGGCGGTGGTCCAGGCCGTCCGGGAGGTCGACGCAACCCTTCCGGTGCTCGTGCTGCCGAACACCGTCATCGAGTCGGAGGCTCGCAACGCAGGCCTGCGCACGGTGGTCGAGGCATTCGCGGACCGGGCCTACACGCCCGACGGCGCCCTGGTCTCCCGGCGTGAACCCGGCGCCGTGCTGCACAGCGAGACCGACGTCGTCGAGCACGTCCTGCGGATGGCGACGGAGGGCGAGGTGCTGGCCGTCGACGGCTCGCGGATCCGCATCGAGGCCGAGAGCATCTGCGTCCACGGGGACACACCCGGCGCCGTCGCCATGGCTGCGGCGGTTCGCCGGGCCCTCACCGCCGCGGGTGTGGGGATCGGTGCCTTCGCCTGAGCGGCCCGGCCCGGCGGGTAGGACCGGGATGACACTCCGAGCCGTCGGGGACCGCGGACTGCTCGTCGAACTGCCGGGCCTGCCAGAGGTGCTCAGCATCCAGTCCCAGCTGCAGGCCAGGCCGGCCGACGGACAGGTGGACGTCGTCGCGGCGGCCTGCACCGTGCTCGTGACCGTGCGCAACGCGGTGCACCTCGAGGCGCTCGCGGAGCGCCTGCGCAGCACCGATCCGACGCTTCCCGTGGAGGTCGAGGACACGCTCGTCACCATCGAGGTGCAGTACGACGGCGAGGACCTCGCGGAGGTGGCGCGGCGGACGGGTCTCAGCGAGGACGCCGTCGTCACCGCCCATTCCTCCCGTCCCTGGACCGCCTCCTTCGGCGGGTTCGCGCCGGGCTTCGCCTACCTCACCGGCGGTGATCCCCGCCTCGAGGTGCCACGGCGCGACTCACCCCGCACCGCCGTACCCGCCGGGTCCGTGGCCCTCGCTGGAGCCTTCTCGGCGGTGTATCCGCGGGAGTCGCCCGGCGGATGGCAGCTGATCGGGCACACCGACGCCCTCCTGTGGGACACGCACCGCGAGCAGCCGGCGCTCATCCGACCCGGGAACCGCGTCCGGTTCGTTCCGGTACGGCACCGCGTCCAGGTCGGCGCGCCGGGGGAAGCGGCCGGACCCGGGGAAGCGGCCGAACGCCGTGCAGCGCCCGCGGAGCCGGCCGGGCGCGGCGTACCCGGTGTGGCGGCCACCGGCGGGGAAGCGCCCGTACGCCCGGCAGAACGCGGTGCGGCGCCCGCGATGGAGCCGCACCACCTCATGGTGGTGCACCCCGGCCTCTCCAGCACGCTGCAGGATCTCGGCCGGCCTGGGCTCATGTCCCTCGGGGTCGCGGAGGCGGGCGCGCTGGACCGGTCCGCCGCCCGCCAGGCCAACCGGCTCGTGGGCAACGCAGCGGGTTCAGCGGTCATCGAGAGCCTCAACGGCGGGCTGGCCCTGGAGGCCGGGACGGACCAGGTGCTCGCCGTGACGGGTGCCGACGTCGGCCTGACCATCGCGATGCCCGACGGCCGCGAGCGGGAACCGCTCGTCTGCGCGCCGTTCCTCCTGCGCGCCGGCGAGGTGCTGCGGCAGTCGGCCCCGGCGACGGGTCTCCGGTCCTACACGGCAGTGCGCGGCGGGTTCGCTGCGGAGGAGGTCCTCGGCAGTCGCTCCACCGATTCGATGTCCGGGCTGGGGCCCCGACCGCTCGTCACGGGCGCGCCGCTCACCGTGGCGCTGCAGGCGCCCGCGTCCCCGGTCGGCGAGCCCGAATCCCTCCGGCGCGCCGCCTCGCCGGAGGTCCTCCGCATCCGGACGGGCCCCCGGGACGACTGGTTCGGTGCCGAGGGTCTCGAGCGCCTCTGCTCCTCCGACTGGACGGTCAGCGCCCAGTCGAACCGGATCGGGCTCCGCCTCGACGGGCCCGCCCTGCAACGCACCCGGGAGGGGGAGCTGCCGAGCGAGGGCACGGTGGGCGGCGCCCTCCAGGTGCCGCCGTCGGGCCTCCCGGTGCTGTTCCTCGCCGACCATCCGGTGACCGGCGGGTACCCTGTCATCGCCGTCGTGGTCTCCGCCGACCTGGACCGTGCGGCCCAGCTGCCGCCCGGCTCCACCGTGCGATTCCTCGTCGCAGACCCCTGATCGGACCGGATACCGGGCGGGCGGGCCCGGTTAGGGTGGGATCATGACGTTCGACGACGCCCTGGCGGCCATGCGCCGGCTCTCCAGCGGAGCGCGCCACGCCCATACGGGGCAGTGGGTCGCGGGTGCGCTGAGGACCCGCATCGCCGAGGGTGACCTGCCGCCCGGGACGAAGCTCCTCGAGGAGGCGCTCGGGTCCGCGCTCGGGGTCTCGCGGAACACGTTGCGGGAGGCCTTCGGCATCCTCGCCGCGGAGAACATCGTCACGCGGGTCCCCAACCGGGGGGTCTTCGTCGCCCGCCCCACGGCCGAGGACATCGCGGAGATCTATCGCGTCCGCCGGTACCTGGAGCCAGCGGCGCTGCGCTGGGGCGGTGCCGGCTCAAGGGTGGCGACGGCCGAGCTCGACGCCGTCATCGCCCGGGCTCGCTCAGCGCGGGACGCAGGCGACGTCGCCGCCATGGCCGGTGCCAACCAGGAGTTCCACAAGGCGGTGGTGGCGCGGGCGGGCAGTGCGCGGTTCGACGCCATCATGTCCGAGGTACTGGCCGAGATGCGCCTGGTGTTCCACGGCATGGGTGACGATCCTGCGTTCCACGCGCCCTATGTGGAGGCCAACGGGGACATCGCAGCGCTGCTGCGGGCGGACCGGGCGGACGAGGCAGCGGAGGGCATGCGCGCCTATCTGGACCAGGCGGAGTCCCAACTCCTCGCGGCGGTGCGCCGGAGCTGACGGGTCCTTCGGCGCTGCGCGCCGCCCGACGGGCGGGGGGACCCCGGGCCCCGGACTGACAGAGGTCGTTGCCGGACGCCCACGCGCGGATGCTCGACGTCCCGTCGGTGGGCCTCGTCGTCATATCGGGACGGGCCGCGTGGCCGTGGGATTCCCGGCACAGGGATGTTCGCGGCCGGAAACGCGGTTGAAACCGCCGGTCCGTAGCGTGAGGGAGAACACCCCGTTCACAGGAGGCTGCCGTGCAGACGCTGAGGGTTCGACAGGTCCCCTGGACCAACCCCGTGGGTAGGGGGCTGCGGGAAGCGCTCCGTGCGGAGTCCGGGAGCGGGCACGTGCCCCCCGTCCCTGTCGCACCCGACGACGGCTCGGACATCGCGGTGTTCCTCATCGCGTACGAGCTGGCGTCGGGACAGCCCGTCGGGTGCGGTGGACTCCGCCTGATCGGCGCCGCTGCCGAGGTGACCGACGTCTATGTCGTGCCCTACGCCCGGTGGTCGGGGATCGCGCGGGCCATCACGGAGGAGCTGACCTCCTGGGCGCGCGTGCACGGCATCGCCTCCGTCGGGCCGGACGGGGCACTGGCCGGACTTGATGCCCTGCGGCTCTGACCGCGATGCGTCAGGGGACGAGATAGTCGCTGTCGCGCGCGTCGGTGACCAGCATGTGGCCGGGTGCGTGGCCGATGGCCAGGCCCGGCCGGGACTCCATCACCGCGGCCTGGGGCGTGACGCCGCAGGCCCAGAACACCGGGACGGTGCCGCGGGGCAGGTCCACGGGATCGCCGAAATCGGGTGAGCCGAGGTCGGCGATACCGAGGGCTGCCGGGTCTCCCACGTGGACGGGAGCGCCGTGCACGGCCGGGTAGCGCGAGGTGATCCGGACGGCGTCGGCGATCCGGTCCGGGCTGACCGGCCGCATGGAGACGACGAGCGGTCCGGCGAGACTCCCGGCCGGCCGGCACCGGCGATCGGTCCGGAACATGGGCACGTTCACGCCCTGGTCGATGTGCGCGATCGGGATGCCGCCGGCCTGCAGGGCCGACTCGAAGGTGAAGCTGCACCCGATGATGAAGGTCACGAGGTCTTCCTGCCAGACCTCCAGCAGGTCGGTGGGCCGTTCCACGGGGACTCCGTCGCGGTAGACCACGTACCGCGCGGCATCGGTGCGGATGTCGCCGTCACGCAGGAGGCGCCCGGTGACCTGTCCAGCGTCGAGGACGTCGAGGACGGGGCAGGCCTTCGGGTTGCGCTGCGCGAAGAGCAGGACGTCGTAGGCGAGGTCCGCGGGGACGATCAGCAGGTTGGCCTGCGTGTAGCCGTCCGCCCAGCCCGCGCTGGGCGCCACCGTGCCGCCGCGGAACAGGGCGCGCGCCTCGCCGGCGGTGAGCCGCGACGCATCGGATGGGGCCGGTACCCCTGCGACGGTCATGCCCACAGCTTCGCGAGACCGCTGAGCGACTGGTAGCCGAGGAAGAGGGTCAGGAGCCAGGCGAGGACCCCGACCACCAGGAGCCACCTCGGGTACACGTACCCGGCGAGGAGGTCCCTGCGGCGCCAGGCCACCCACAGGATCACGGCGAAGCCGACGGGCAGGATCAGCCCGTTCACGGCGCCCGCGGCGATGAGCAGCGTCGTCGGCGCCTGTCCCACGAGCAGGTAGATCACGGCGGAGACGGCGATGAAGACGCAGGTGTAGAGGTTCCGGCGGCGGGGCGCGGTGGCGGAGGAGGTGATGAAGGAGATCGACGTGTAGGCCGCTCCGATGACGGACGTGATGGAAGCGGCCCACAGGATGATGCCGAACAGCCGGAGTCCCACCTCGCCCGCCGCGATCTGGAACGCCTCCGCGGCCTGGTTCTGGCCGGCGAGCTCCGCACCGCCCGCGACGACGCCGAGGATGGCCAGGAACAGGAGTACGCGGATGACGCCCGTCACGATGATGCCGAGCACGGAGCTCTGGGTGATCTGGCGGACGTTCGCCGGCCCGACGACGCCGGAGTCGAGCATGCGGTGTGCTCCCGCATATGTGATGTAGCCGCCGATCGTCCCGCCGATCAGGGTGGTGATCACGAGGAAGTCGATCTGGTCCGGGATGACGGCGTTCCTGATCGCGAGCCCCACGGGTGGCTGCGACACGACGGCCACGTACCCGGTCAGCAGGATCATCAGGGCACCGAGGACGACGACGATCCGGTCCAGTGCCGCGCCTGCGCGCTTGATGAGGAACACCGCGATGGCGATCACCGCGCTGACCACTCCGCCGATCTTCGCATCCACCCCGAGCATCGCGTTCAGGCCGAGCCCGGCGCCGGCGGTGTTGCCGATGTTGAACACCATGCCGCCGAGGAAGATCAGGGCCGCGAGGAACCAGCCCACGCCCGGCAGCACCAGGTTCCCGAGCTCCTGGGCCCGGCGACCCGTCACGCCGATGACGCGCCACACGTTCAGCTGCACGGCGATGTCCACCAGGATGGAGACGAGGATCGCGAAGGCGAAGGCGGCCCCGAGAGCCACGGTGAACGTGCTGGTCTGCGTGATGAAGCCGGGCCCCACCGCGCTGGTGGCCATGAGGAACATGGCTCCCAGCAGTGCGCCCCGTTCGGGGCGCACTGCCACCGGTGTCCTCTTCTTCGCTGCCCTGTCGGCCATGGGGTTCCCGTCATCGGTTCAGCAGGCGGCGTGACGGGCGTCACGCCTCGAACGGGAGTCTACAGATTGTTCAACAATCCGCGCAAGGGTTACGGACGGGGTGCTCCGAGGTCCACCGGATCCTCGTCCGTCAGATAGGCGAACTCGGAATGGGCCGCGATGTCGATGCCACGGATCTCGTCCTCCTGCTCGATCCGGAGCCCGATGGTCCGCTGCAGGACCTGCGCGATCACCCAGGTGACCACGAAGGAGTAGGCGAGGACGGCCACGGTCGCGAGGGACTGGATCCCCAGCAGCTCGAAGCCCCCTCCGTAGAAGAGCCCCGCCACGCCGTTCGGCGCGTCCTCGGTGGCGAACAACCCGATGAGCAGGGTGCCGAGGATGCCACCGACCAGGTGCACCGCCACGACGTCGAGCGAGTCGTCGAAGCCGAGGCGGAACTTGAGCTCCACGGCGAGCGAGCAGACGGCACCGGCGATGGCGCCGATGGCGAGGGCGCCCATGGGACTCACCGCACCGCAGGCGGGGGTGATCGCCACCAGGGCGGCGATCAGGCCCGACGCCGCACCGAGGCTGGTGGCGGCACCGTTCCGGATCCGCTCCACGAGGGCCCAGGCCAGAAGGCCGGCGGAGGCCGCCACGGCCGTGTTGAGGAACACCACCGAGGCGGACTGGCCGGCGGAGAGCGCCGATCCGGCGTTGAAGCCGAACCAGCCGATCCACAGCAGGCCTGCGCCGACGAGGACCAGGGGACGGCTGTGGGGCTTGGCATGGTCGACCGTCGGCCAGCCGTGGCTGCGGCCGAGCACGAGCGACAGGGCCAGGGCCGCGATCCCGGCGTTCATGTGAACGGCGAGGCCTCCGGCGAAGTCGATCGCCCCGAGGTCGTTCGCGATCCAGCCGCCCACCACGGAGCCGTCCTCCGAACTGAAGGCGAAGACCCAGTGCGCGATCGGGAAGTAGACGAGGGTGGCCCAGACCCCCGCGAAAATCATCCAGGCACCGAACTTCATGCGCCCGGCCGCGGCCCCGGCCACCAGTGCCGTGGTGACGCAGGCGAAGAACAGCTGGAAGGCGGCGAAGAGGATCGGCGGGATGGAGGCCGCGGGGTCCTCCGCGAGCAGCTGGCCCATGCCGGCGTACTCGGCGACGTCACCGATCAGGCCGAGCCCGCCCACCGAGTCGCCGAACGCCATCGAGTAGCCGAAGAGCGCCCACAGCACCGCCACGAGGCTCGCCCCGCCGAAGCACATCATCATCATGTTCAGGATGCGCCGGGAACCGACCATCCCTCCGTAGAACAGGGCCAGGGCCGGGATCATCAGACAGACGAGCGCAGAACTGGCGAGAATCCAAGCGACGTTTCCAGAATCCATGGGAGTCCATTTCCGTGACAGCGCTCCTGCGTGCCGGAGGGGACAGGGCCGGTTCCCGCACAGGGGGTGGGGTACGAAACCGGGAGGGCACGCCGCGCTGAGCCATGGTAGACAGCGCCACGTTTCCGCCCCCGGCGGCCGCCGTTAACTCTGTGTTACGCCGCGCCCGGTCCCTAGCCGCCGGCCACGGACTGGATGATCATGACGGTCACCCCGGGAGGCACGGGCGTCGCGAGGCCGTCGAGGCGGCGCACGTCCTCACCATCCACGTAGATGTTGACGTACCGCCGCAGCGCCCCCGTCTCCTCGCGGATCCGCTGCTCGAGCAGGGGGCGCCCTTCGCCGAGCCGGTCCAGCAGGGCCGCGACGTCGCCGTCCTCGGGCACGGTCAGACCGACCTCGGTGCGTCCCTCCACGTACGGTCGCAGCAGCGTGGGGATCAGGACGGTGACGTCACCGGCTGCGGCCCCTGGCAGGGTCTCCATCGGGTGCACCCGCTCAGGCGGGGACGACGGCGGCCCGGACCGAGAGGACGTCCGGCAGGTGGCTGGCCACTTCCCGGAACGTGCGGCCCTCGTCGGCGCTCGCGTAGACGCTCCCGCCACGCGTCCCGAAATACACGCCCGCCACGGCATCGTCGTCCACGCAGGCGGCGTCGCGCAGCACCGCGTTGTACTCGCCGCGCGGCAGTCCGGCGTCGGACGCCTGCCACGTTGCGCCGCCGTCGTCCGTCCGGTGCACGGCGAGGTGCCCGTCGGGCGGGATGCGCTCGCCGTCGGCCTTGAGCGGGATCACCCAGGCCGTGCCGCTGCGGTGCGGGTGCGAGAGCATCACGAAACCGAAGTCCGCCGGCAGGCCGTCAGCGATGGACTGCCAGGAGTCGCCCCGGTCCGTCGTCGCGTAGACGCCGTGGTGGTTCTGGGCGAAGAGGCGGTCGGGGTCGACGGCGTCGCGTGCCAGTTTGTGGACGCACTGACCGAACTCCGGATCCGGGTCCGGCATGAAGTAGGCGCTGATGCCCTTGTTCCTCGGCCGCCAGGAGGCTCCGCCGTCGTCGGAGCGGTACACGCCTCCGGTGCTCATGGCGACATGGAGGGTCTCGTCCGTCGGCTCGGCAGGACGGTGTGCGCCGCCGCGCCGCCGAAGCCCGCGCCCCACTCGCTGCGATGAGGGTGGTCCCAGAGACCCCGGTTCAGCTCGAAGGTCTCGCCGTGGTCCGTGGACTTCCACACCGAGATGGGCTGGCAGCCCGCCCAGACCACACCGGGGCGGTTCTCGGCGTCGGGCTGGATCTGCCAGACATGTTCGAGGGCGGCCCCGTCCTCGGGCGCGAAGCGGATGCTCCCCTCCTGCGGCTCGGTCCAGGTGGTCCCCAGATCGTCCGAGCGCGCGATGCAGGGGCCGAAGTGCCAGGACATGCGTCCTGCGAACAGACGCGTGGTGCCGCCCCTGGTGTCGATGCCGACGCTCGGGATCTCCTCCATCAGGAAGAGGGGGTCGGAGAGCGTCCAGGTCTCACGATCCGTGCTCGTCGCGAGCCACAACCCCTTCTTCGTCCCGATGGCGAGAAGAACGGTCTTCCGTGCTGCTGACATGGCTGCCCCCGTTGGCGTCCTGGCGGCTGTCGGGCCGTCTCCTGGTGCGGATCACTTGGGACGATGCCACCCGCCACTCGTTTTGTACAGGGCCGACTACCCGCTTCTGTCCGGAATGGCGACAGGGCCCGCTGCGTCGTGCCAGAGTGGGTTCATCCGGACGCTGGGGCGCGGACCTATCCACCCCTGGAGGCACCGCGTGAGTCAGATCGTCCTCGGAAGTCCAGCACCGCTGCGATCCTGCCCGGCTGCCTCGACCGTCTTCCCGGCCCTGCCCGCTCCGCCCTGCCGGTTCTGCTCCGGTTCGTTCTGCGTGCGGGTCGAACCGCGTCTCCTCTCCCTCTGGTGGGCGACCGGCTCCGTGCTCGGCCTCGCGGACGTGGCCGGCGCCGCCGAGGTCATCCGCGACGTGTCCGACGGCTACCGCCTCCCGCTCGTGGTGCACCTGCAGGGCATGGTCGGCATCGCCGCGGCGGCACGGACCCTCATCCTCGAGAGTTCCCTCTCCTCGCGCATCGCCTACGTCGGCACCGGGCCCGTGGACCAGGTCATCGCGGCGTTCCTCGACCAGGGGCTGTCCGAGACGCGGTACTTCGAATGCCCGCGGGCGGCGCAGGAATGGGCACTGGGCGGGCGGGACGGTTAGCCGAACATCGGCGTGAGGAAGCGGCGCTCGTAGCGGCGGATGCAGCCGCTGTCCCGCGCGAGGCGGTACGCCTCGATGCACTCCTGATCCGTCCGGGACTCCGTGCGGTAGCGCTCGTAGTCCGCGAGCGAGGGGAAGGTGAAGAGTGCGTAGGCGATGTCGCTGTCGCCCTCGCCCGGCAGGAAGTACCCGTGATGGTTGCCGCCGAGCTTCCCCACGAGCCGGATCCAGCGCCGCCCGTACTCCTCGAAGTCGGCGATCCTGTCCGGATCGATCTCATAGCGCAGGTGCACGGTGATCATCCGCCTACCTGCTCTCGTCCGCGGTTCCGGCACGATCCGCGTCCGCCGGGACGGCGGCCTGCCGTTCGTCGATGACCGGTGGGAGCCCGAAGGCGTCGAACAGTTCGGGGTACAGGAAGTTGTGGTGCCCGATGATCCGGCCCCCGGCGGTCTCGATGACCTGGATGGCCCAGGGCTTCCAGAGGCCCGGCTCCACGAGGTGGTAGTTGGCGAAGCCGCCGGCACCGTTGACGCCGAGCGGGAGGAGGCGGCCGCCCTCGCAGACGCTGCCTTTGCCGACGAACCAGGCGATGACGTCGTCCGGACCGCTGAGCCACAGGTCGAACGGCGGCATCGACAGCACGACGTCGTCGCGCAGCAGTGAGACGAGCAGGTCCATGTCGTAGGACTCGAAGGCGCGCAGGTACTTGGCGAGGAGGTCCCTGTGCGCGGGGTCCTCGAGCGGCATGCTGGTGCTCTGCTCGTGCCCGGCCATGGTCTTGCGCGCCCGCTGCAGCGCGCTGTTGATCGACGCCGTAGTCGCATCGAGCAGGTCGGCCACCTCAGCGGCGGACCAGCGGAGCACCTCGCAGAGGATCAGGGCACTGCGCTGCAGGGGTGGCAGGTGCTGCAGGGCGGCGATGAAGGCGAGCCTGATCGTGTCACGTGCCTCGGCGACGACGGCGGGGTCCCCCGATGTGTCGATCACCCGATCGTCCCGGATGGGCTGCACGAAGGTCCCCTCGGTGAGGGGAGCGCCCAGCACGGCGTCCGCCGTCCGCGTGGAGGGGCCCAGGTCCATCGGCCGCGCGCGTCGCTGGGGACTGCGCAGCATGTCGACGCAGACGTTGTGCGCTATGCGGAACAGCCACGTCCGCAGGGAGGACTGGCCGGCGAAGGTGTCCCTGCGGGACCACGCCTTGATCATCGTCTCCTGCACGGCGTCCTCGGCCTCCGAGGCTGCCCCGAGCATGCGGTAGCAGTAGCCGGTGAGCTCCCGGCGTGAGGCCTCCAGGAGGTGGTCGAAGGAGGCGTCGGGCCGGACGGGGCCGGACGTGGCGTCCGGATGCGACGCGGCGGTGGCGGGCTGCATGCCTCGAGCGTAGCGAGGGCGGGGGACCTTCGGGGGAAACAGGGCCTGAAAAGTGGGCGAGGGTCGATGATTCCGGGCCCTCGGTGACGTCTACTGGGGGACAACAGCATTCGACACAGACCGGAGCACCCCATGCGCAGACTCACAGCAGGCCTCTTCTCCTCGGTGGACGGGGTGGTGGAGGACCCCCATCTCTGGCAGCTCGACAGTTTCGACGACGAACTCGGAGCCGGGATGGGAGTCATGATCAGCAGGGTGGACACCGTGCTCCTCGGCCGCCGCGGGTACGAGGAGTGGGCGCAGTACTGGCCCGCGGCGGAAGCCGCGGACCCCTTCGGCGCCTTCATCAATCCCGTCGAGAAGTTCGTCGCGTCCCGCTCCCTGTCCGGTCCGCTCGGCTGGACGAATGCGTCCCTCATGGACCGGCCGCTCGAGGACTTCGTCCGCGCGCTGAAGCAGACGGAGGGCGGGGACATCGCCGTGTGCGCCAGCATCTCCCTGGTCCGCCGGCTCATGTTCGCCGGGCTGCTCGACTCCCTGACCCTGATGATCCACCCGGTGGTGGCGGGCGCGGGCCGCCACCTGTTCGAGGCGGCGGACCCCGTCACGAGACTGGAGCTGCAGGAGGTCACGACGACGAGCCGTGGCAACGTCCTCGCGTCATACGGTCTTCGTGCCGGATCGGTCGGGGAGTAGATATGTCCTTTCAGGCATATCTCGATGCGATCGAGTCGAAGACAGGGCTCACCCCACGCGAGCTCGTGGCGCAGGCGAAGGAACGGGGGTTCGACGGGCCGGGCGTGAAGGCGGGCGAGATCGTCGCCTGGCTCAAGGAGGACCACGAGCTCGGGCGCGGTCACGCCATGGCCCTCGTCCAGGTGATCAGGAACGGCGCCACGATCAGCGATACGCATGTCGGTACCGGCGGGGTGCACCGTGACGCCTCCACCGAGCTGTGGCTCGACGGGGCGGCGACGCGGCCCACTCCGTGACGGACGGTCATGGGCCGCACCTAGACTGCTGCCCATGGCCGTCCTCATCGATCCTCCGTCCTGGCCGGCGCACGGTACGGTCTTCTCCCACCTGGTGTCGACGTCGTCCCTGCGGGAGCTGCACGCCTTCGCCGAGGCCGCAGGCATACCGCGCCGCGCCTTCGACGAGGACCACTACGACGTGCCGGTGCGGCGGTACGGCGAGCTGGTCGAGCGCGGAGCGGAGGAGGTCGGTGGCGCCGAGTTGGTGCGCGCCCTGATCGCGAGCGGTCTGCGGATCCCTGCCCGACGGCGGGGCCCGAAGCTCCGCGCGGCTCTCGGTTCCCGCTGGTCCTCGGTGCTCCCGTCCGATCCTGACCTGGGCGCGGAACTCCTCGACCGCTGGGGGGAGCAGCACCGGCGCTATCACACCCGGACGCACCTCCTCGCCGTCCTGGAGGCTCTCGACCTCCTGCTGGAGGGCACCGATGACGCCCTGCGCCGACCGGTGGTCCTCGCGGCCTGGTTCCACGACGCCGTGTACGAGGCAGTGGCGGGCGGCGACGAGCGGGCATCGGCGGACCTCGCCGTCGAACGCCTGACCGGGCGGCTCCCGCCGGCCGAGGTGCGCGAGGTGGAGCGGCTCGTGCTCCTGACGGCGGGCCACGATCCGGCGGAGGACGACCGCGCCGGACACCTGCTGTGCGATGCGGACCTGGCGGTCCTGGGCGGCTCCGAGGCGGAGTACGCGCGGTACACCGCGGCGGTCCGCGAGGAGTACGCCCATGTCCCCGATGCGGCCTTCATGGAGGGGCGTCGGGCGGTGCTGACGCGGCTGATCGCCCTCGATCCGCTGTTCCGCACGACGGCGGGCCGGGAACGCTGGGGTGAGCGCGCTCTCGACAACCTGCGACGCGAACTCCGGCCGCCCGGCTGACCGCGAGCGGGCGGCGGAGCGTGGAGCAGCGGTCGACCGCGCGTTCTCCTAGAGTGGAGGCATGCCCCGATCACCCGAGACCTCGTCCGACTCCGACAGACCCGGCACCCGGCAGGTGCCGGGTCAACCCGCCGACCTGAGGCAGCGATGAACGGGGAGCTGATCCTCAACATCGCGCTGGTCATCGTCTTCGTCCTGATCGGCGGGGTGTTCGCCGCCACGGAGATGGCCCTGGTGACCCTGCGCGACAGCCAGGTGAACGCCATCGCCCAGCGCGGCAGGCGGGGCGAGAAGGTCGCCGCGCTCGCGCGCAACCCGAACACGTTCCTGTCCGCAGTGCAGATCGGTGTGACCGTGGCCGGCTTCGCCTCCGCAGCCTACGGAGCATCGTCGATCGCCCCGTCCGTAGCTCCGCTGCTGGTCACCTTCGGGCTGGGGGAGCAGGCCGCGCTGACGCTCGCGACGATCCTGCTCACGCTGGTGGTCGCCTACCTGTCGCTCGTCCTCGGTGAGCTGGCGCCCAAACGGCTCGCGATCCAGCGCAACGCGCAGTTCGCCTACGCCGTGGCGCCCGTTCTCAACAACTTCGCCCGGGTGATGCGGCCCGTGATCTGGCTGCTGTCCGTGTCCACCAATGCGGTGGTGCGCCTCCTCGGCGGGGACCCGACCCGCACGAGCGAGAGCATGACGGAAGAGGAACTCCGCGACATCGTCACGAGCCATGAGGGACTGCCCGAGGACGAACGCCGTATCCTCGACGACGTCCTGTCCCTCCGCGACCGGCAGATCAGCGAGGTCATGCGACCTCGCCCCGAGGTCGTCGCCATCACCGGCGCCGAATCCGTCGGCGATGCGGTGGCGCAGATCGCGGGCCTGCCGTTCTCCCGGTACCCCGTCGTGGACCAGTCGATCGACGACATCACGGGGTTCGTTCATGTGCGCGATCTCTACGAGGCCGCGGCGCTGGATCCGGGCACACCGGTCACGGAGGTCATCCGCTCCATCCCCTACCTGCCGGCGACGGCCCGCGTCCTGCCGACGCTGACCATGCTGCGCGCCCGCAACACGCACATCGCCGTGGTCATCGACGAGTACGGCGGCACGGACGGCATCGTCACCCTCGAGGACCTCGTGGAGGAGGTCGTCGGCGAGATCTTCGACGAGTACGACACCGATGCCGCGCCGGCGAAGATGGCGGAAGGCGGAGGGGTGGTCGATGGCCGGCTCAACCTGCAGGACTTCGAGGAGGCCACCGGCATCGAGCTTCCCCGCGGCACCTGGGACACCGTCGCCGGGTTCGTCCTCGAACGCCTGGGCCGGCTCGCCCGCCAGGGTGACGTCGTCGAGGTGGAGGGCGCGACCCTCCAGGTCACGGGGATGGATCGTCGACGCATCGCCGAGATCCTCGTCATCCCCGCGGACGAACCCTCCGATGAGGACCCTGCGGCCTGATCACGTCCCCGCGGACAGCTCGGGACCGGCCGCGGACTTGTGCGGGCCTGTCGGCGAGGCGAAGGGTCATGACGTCGTGAGGACGGTCTTCAGCCAGCCTTCCTCGCGGCGGTCGAAGGTCAGGTAGGCGTCGACGACGTCCGAGATCGGCTCGTGCTGGGTGATGAACCGGGTGGGGTCGAACACGCCGGAGGCCACGAGGTCCAGAAGGGGTGGCGTGACCGAGCGATGGTCGCAGTTGCCCATCCGGACGGTCAGGTTCTTGTTCATGGCCTGTCCGATCGGGTAGAACATCATCTGCGGGCTGTACACGCCGATGATGCCAATCCGGCCGTACTTCCGCACCGTCTCGACGCTCCACCGGGATACCTGGGAGGGCGCGTTCCCCGGGACCCAGTTCTCGCCCTGCACGTTGGTCGAGGGGGCCACCTGCGCGACCTCACGCGCGAACTCGCCGGCCTGCTGTTCGCCGTCGGCGGCCGCCGGTCCGGAGGAAGGGCGCTGCGCGTCGACGCCGACGGCGTCGATCACGGCGTCCACCCCGATACCGAGGGTCGCGTCCATCAGGGCCTGCACCGGGTCCTCGCGGTTGAAGTCGACGACGTCGGCGTTCTGGTCGAGGGCCTGGACGAGGCGGGTCTCGACGCCGTCGATCGCGAAGACGCGCGAGGCTCCCTGGCGGAAGGCGGAGGCGATCGCGAACTGCCCGACGACGCCCGCTCCGTACACGGCGACGGTGTCACCGCGCCGGACCCCGGCAAGTTCCGCTCCGAACCAGGCGGTGGGGAAGATGTCCGACAGCAGGATCGCCTGCTCGTCGCTGACGGTGTCGGGGAGCGCGGTCAGCGTGTTGGAGGCGTAGGGGATGCGGGCGTACTCGGCCTGCAGTCCGTTCACAGGACCGGTGGTCTGCGGGCCACCGAAGAAGCAGGTCCCGGCCTGGGGACCGTTGGGATTGGCGGTGTCGCACTGCGCGGTGTGCCCGGCGCGGCACTGCCAGCACACGCCACAGGACATGGTCGAGGACACGACGACGCGGTCACCGGGGGCGAAGCGGCGCACGGCGGCACCGACCGCCGTGACCTCGCCGACCGCCTCGTGGCCGAGGATGGTGCCTTCCTTCATGCCGGACATGGTGCCCCGGATGAAGTGGAGATCGGTCCCGCAGATCGCGCTGCGCGTGATGCGCACGATCGCGTCGTTCGGGTCGAGGATGGCGGGATCGTCGACGGTGTCGAGGCGGATGTCACCTTCACCGTGCCAGACGAGAGCTTTCATGGTCCGTACTCCTTCTGCCGAACTGCGGGGGCGTGGCCGTCGATGGCCCTCACGCTAGGGACGGGCTGCGAGGTTCCACAAGCGCTGTCCCCGCAGTCGGGTCACCTTGACAGCCTCCGGAGTCGCGGGGGCTCGATCACCGATCCCGCCACGGGCCCGCGTGGGGGTCAGCCGCGCGTCGGCTGGTAACGGGGCCGGTCGAAGGGATCGAGATCGACGGTGAGGCTCATGGTGTGGGGAACAGGGTCGGCGCACAGCAGGTCGTGCATCACGGCCAGCCACTGGAACGCGGCCGCCCTGTCCTCGAAGTACTCGGCAGGGTAGGCGGCGTGCGCGTACCCGGCGGCCGTCATGCGGTCCACGGGCGTGCTGCCGAGCATCGACGCGGCCAGGACGTGCCGTGCGGAAGCGAGGACGCGGCGGGCCCCGGGGAGGATCTCGACGACGTCGTTCAGGTCGACGAACACCACGTACGGTCGGTGGTCGGTGAGCTCGAATCCCCGGCGCAGCATCATGAGCGCATCGACCTCCGTCACGGAGACCGGTTCCCGGGCGCGGACGGTCACCGCGCACCGCTCCAACCGGCTGATCTCGTACGTGGTCTCGAAGGTGTAGGCGGGTCTCATGCATCTCCGGCAGCAGTGATGGGCGGGACGCCGTGGCGCGGACCCGGCGCGAACGCCGTGAGACCAGCCGAACCGAGGCACGTCTCCACAGGATAGGCCGTTCGGCCCACCAGCGCACAGCGCCGTGCGGCCGGGGGACGTCGGCCGTAGGACCCGGTGCCGGGCGCGCGGTCGTGGGCGCCGTGCGGGTTCTCGGGGCGGTCCTCCGGGTGGACCACGGTGGGTTCGCCGCCCCCCAGACGGCGCCGGGCGGAGGGGCGGAGGGACCGCGGTGCGCGCGGTGCCGCCGGACGCGTGGTCACGGATCGGCGCTGATGCGGGGCGGGCCATGGCCGGGAGGGTGCGGGCCGTCGATCATGGGTGCATGACACGGTCGGTGCACGTCGGAATCCTGGTCCTCGCAGCGGTGCTGCTCAGCGGGTGTGGGACGGATGGCAGCGCCGGTGCAGTCGTCGGTGGTCCGGCCACGTCGCCGGGCGCCACCGCCGGTCCACCGGATACCGCCGACCCCGCGACGCCCCCGGTCCCCGCACCCGGAGACTTCGCACCTCCGCCCGCCGAAGGGCCCGTGGCCGGCCAGGGCACCGTCCTCCAGATCGGGGACGCGCCGCCGCAGCTCTGCCTCGGTGGTGTCGCCGAGTCCTACCCGCCGCAGTGCTCGGGTCCCGAAGTGGCGGGCTGGGACTGGGGGCTCGCGCAGCAGGCCGAGAGGGCGTCGGGCGTGACCTGGGGCGCCTACGCGGTCACGGGGACGTGGGACGGGAGTGCCTTCACCCGCACGGGGATCCCCGTCCCGCTCTCGCTCTACGATGCCCTGCCGTTCGAGGATCCCCTCGCCGGACGCCAGGGCACCACCGACCAGCAGGAGCTCGACCGCATCCTCACCGAGGTCTACGCCGGCCACGAGGGCTACGCCGTGACCGCCGGCGTGGACCGCGGCTTCGTCAGCCTCACGGTGGTGTACGACGACGGCTCCTTCCAGACGCGGATGGACGCCGAGTACGGGCCCGACGTCGTCGTCGTGCAGTCGGCGCTCCGGCCCGCCACCTGAGCACGTTCGTCGCTCGTGGCGGGGACTCGGCTCCATCGGGGAGTCCCACCGGGCGGTTCACGGTGCCCTCGGAAGCACGACGGCGGACCCGATTCCCGCGCCTCGGGCCGATGGATGACAGTCCAGTGGTCGTCGCAGCGCTGCATGCAGCATCCGGGCCCGAGCGCCAGTGCTGAATCGAGCGCTCCGTCCGGCGCTCGCGGGTGCCAGAATGATGGCAGTGCGACGGCCCGGTACCCGGGTGGCCGCTCGTGGTCACGAAGCCGGCTGCGGGAGGTGCGCGCTCGGCTGCCCGATGGCGGCGGCCCCATCCGGCTTCCGCAGAGGATCGCCGGAGGACACCGCCGCATGCAAGGACACCACACGCGTCTCGCGATGCAGCACGCGGGCCTCTCCCTCGCGACGGTCTGGGAGCATTTCCTCAACATGGGCGGATGCATCGACCATCTCGAGGTGGACGGCTATCTCCACGGCGTGATCACCCTGCCCGCCGACGACGGCGACTGCGTGACCCAGGCCGTCAACGAATTGCTCGACGACCAGGCGCGTGTGGGCCTGCTGTCCTGCTGCCGCGCCCCGTACAGCCGAACGGGAGCGAGCGGACCAGCCGGACCGCGCACGCTGTTCCGGGCCTGCCCGGCCGCCGGACCGCATCCGGCCGCGGACGGGATGGCGGAGGCCGCGCCCACCGGGGCTGCAGCGCGTCGAGCGCCACGGCCATCGCCGCTGCAACCCGTCCGTCGAGCCGTGCGCCGGGAACGGTGACCGGGTACCTGTCCTGCAGGGACTGACCTCGCTCGGAGACTAGGACCGTCTGTCCTGCCTCGCCGACGAGTCGCGGCCGCGCCCTGATGGAGAAGTGGGCCGCGAGGCGTGACTCGTCCCCGTGGGGGAGGCACGGCTCACTCGTTCGGACGAGTCTCCAGAACCGAACGCATCTTCCGGAGGCCGTCCCGGATGCGTGTCTTCGCCGTCGGGACGGGGATGCCGAGGCGTACAGCGACCTCAGCGTAGGTGAGGTGCGAGAAGTAGGCCAGGGTGATGGCCTCGCGCTGCACTGCGGACAGGACGGCCATCCCGGCGTGCACGCGCGACGCCTCGTCCCGCCCGACGACGGCCTCCGACACTTCGTCGAAGGCGCTCGACTGGTTCCGGCGTCCCCACTTCTCGTCCCGCGCGCCCCGGGAGACCTCCGAGCGCAGGCGGTCGATCGCGCGGCGGTGCGTCAGGGTCTTCAGCCACGTCAGCGGGTGGCCGAGCTCGGGCCGGTAGCGATCGCCCTGCTCCCAGACGAGCAGGAAGACCTCCTGCGTGACCTCCGCGCTGATGTCCGGGTCGAGGAGGATCCGGCGGGCTTGCCCGAAGACCCGGCGCGAGCACGCGGTGTACAGGTCGCGGAAAGCCGCCTCGTCCTTCGATCCGGCGGACGTCAGCAACTCCACGAGGTCGGGCCCGGGTGGGTCCTGCCCGTCGTCGTCGGATGGGGCGGGATGGACCCGGGGAGCGGCGGTCGCGGGGGGAGGGGAGGCGACCGCCTGGGGGAAGGAGGCGATGGTGGAGCTTTCTGGCTGAGACCGGGGCAGAACCATCCCCACCGCGGGTGCGGGAGTCGTCGGGCCGGCGTGCCACCAGCGGCAGTCCGGCCCTCCTGAGGACACAGGGCGCGGCCCTGTGTCCTGAATCTAACCCGTACCACCCCTCCGGTCCAGCCTCCCGCGGCATCGCCGGTCCGGACGGCAGACGGATGCGCAGGGGATTGCGGCCCTGGGGTCTAATGGATGGAGCCCGAGGGGTCTCCCGATCGTGCGGGAACCACGGGAACGACGACGACAGGACGGCAGGGCGGATGACCGACGGACGGCCCCAGCGGGCGCTCATGATCGCCGCCGTCGGCAGTGCGGGCCTGGCTCCGGAGGATGTGTGGCGGACGGGTCTGCTGCTCGGAGGGACCCTGTCCCTGCCGGACGTCAGGGAGTACCTCCACCAGCGCCTCGATCTCCGGGCCCCCGAGAGTGACGTCCTCGCCGCAGCCGTGAACATCCTGCTGCGCGGGGCAGGGATGGAAGTGGCGATACCTCCCATGGCCGAGGACGCACCGGAGGGACCGGGCGGCATCGGCGACCTCGGTGCGGATGCGGCCTTCCTGCTCACCGACGAGGAGCAGGAGCAGGAGCGGCTGGAGGCGGTCCGCCGGACGAGCCTGCTGGACACGGAGCCGGAGGAACGCTTCGACGCCATCACCCGGAGGGCGCAGGAGCGCTTCAGGAGCAGTTCGGTGATCGTGACGCTCCTCGACGAGCACCGGCAGTTCCTGAAGTCCGCGATCGGGCCCGTCGAGCAGAACATGCCCCGGACACGGTCCTTCTGCGACACCACCATCCGCGAGTCCGTCCCCGTGATCGTGGAGGACGCCTTCGACGATCCCCGCTTCCGGTGGAACCCCCTCGTGCTCGGCGATCCCTTCATCAGGTTCTACGCGGGGCACCCGCTCAGGAGTCCCGACGGATGGGCGGTCGGGACCCTCTGCGTGATCGACCAGGAGCCACGCATCTTCGATGCCGAAGACGAGGCGGACTTCCACGCCATGGCCCTCGAGGTGCAGGCCCAGCTGAACGCGTGACACCGGGCGTGCCGGAGCCTCGGCCGCCCCGCGTGCTACCCGTCCCTGCCCTGGCTCCGCCCCGTCTCCGTCCCCTCGGCGCGCCTCCGGATGCGCTCGCGGTACTCCGGGCTGGACACGGCATGGTGAACTAGTAAGTGGGCTTACTGGTTGGTCAAGGAGCGGCTGACACAGCAAACCCCCTGATGGTGCCCGCGCCCGGCTACGGCTGCTCGGGCACCATCTTGCTGTGCGCAGCACTGGGAGCGGACCCCGACCTGCCGTGCTCACGGCGCACGCGGGGTGCCTGGCCGATGGCGACGAGGGCTCCGACGTCGTCGTCCCTCCGCGTCCACGCGCGCAAACCCCCGGCCGCGAGGAGGTCGAGACAGGCCGCTTCCTGGTCCTCGCCGATCTCCACGAGCAGATGGCCCCCGGGCGCCAGCCACTCCCGGGCCTCCTGCACCACGCGCCGCTGGACCTCCAGGCCGTCGGCGCCGCCGTCGAGGGTGGCCCGCGGCTCGTGGAGCCTGGCTTCCGGCGGCAGGTTCCCCACCTGGGCGCTCGGCACGTACGGGGTGTTGCAGAGCAGGGTGTCGACGGTGCCGCGGAGCTCAGCGGGCAGCGGCGCGAAGAGATCGCCCTCGTAGCAGCGGGCGCCGTGTCGGCTGAGGTTCCGGTGCGCGAGCGCGACGGCGGCGCCGGAGATGTCGGTCGCGTGGAGGCGGAGACCCGGGACCAGGTGTGCGAGGCCCGCAGCGAGCGCTCCGCACCCGCAGCAGAGATCCAGCACCGTGGCACCCGGCGCCGTCACGTCGGCCGCGGCCGTGACCAGGAGGGCGGACCGCTGCCGCGGCACGAAGACACCTGGTCCGACGAGGAGTCGGAGTCCGCAGAAGTCCACCCAGCCGAGGATGTGCTCGAGCGGCAGGCCCACCACCCGCTGCTCCAGCATCTCCAGCAGGCGTTCGTCGCCGGCCCCGCTCGCCGCGAGGAGTCGCGCCTCGTCCTCGGCGAAGACGCATCCGGCGGCGCGCAGTCGTGCGGTCATCGCGGCCTCGTTGGGCCGGGCGGAGTCGACGGGGTGCTGACGGTGCGGCATGGGACGGCCCTTCGGCGGGGGAGGCCTGGCACCACGAGAATAGCGGTGATCAGGTGTCGGTGGATCCGTGCGCCATGGCCACCGGCTTCGATTCCACGCTCCCCCGCTCCCGGAGATAGACCGAGGCGCCGATCATCAGCGCGATCACCATGAATTCGCTCTGCCAGTTCTGGAAGGACTCGAACCAGAACCGGGACGTGCCCAGGTACTCCAGGACCGTGGCACCCGGGAGGCCGTGAGCCGCCTGCTCCTCGCTGTAGGCTGCACTGCCACCCACCGCATGCAGGAGGAAGGACGCGGCGAAGAGGACGAAGAACATGATCGACAGCGAATGTTCGTACAGTCGCAGGATCACGCCCCCGCGGCGCACCGGCCACGGAGCGTCGCTGGTGCCGGACGCGTCGCGGGGATCGTCGTCCTGCGGTTCGTGCCGGCCGGGCAGCTTCGATTCCGAGGATCCCCGCTGGAACAGGTACGCCGTCAGCACCACGTACATGCCCATCTGGAGGAACTCGGACTCCCAGTTCTCGAACGTCGCCTCGACGAACTCGCCGGTCCCGAGGAAGCCGAGGACACCCACGGTCGTTTCCCCGTGGGCCTGCTGGTCTGCGGCGTAGCTCGAGGCTCCGCTCAGCACCATGCCCGCGAAGGAGATGACGAAGAGGGCCCCGTTCACGAGCAGCAGGCCGTGGTCCCGGATCCAGTGCCTCATGTGCCTCCACCCTCCTGTATCGATCCGGATCGATCCGGCCCGGATGTCCCCTCCTACGCTAGGAACCGGCGGCGGGCGCCGGCAACGGTGACGAAGGACGCGTAGCGGGTTGCGCGTCGGCGGCGTCCATGTCCAGCGGGCCGCGGCGGCGTTCATGTCCGGCGGGCCGCGGCTCCGGGATAGCCTGAGGAGATGCAACGCGTGGCGGTGATCTCGGACCTGCACGGTAACGCCACCGCCTTCGAGGCGGTCCTGGCGGACCTCGGACACCGGGACGTCTCCACGATCATCAACCTGGGCGACGTCGCCGGCAAGGGCCCACGCGGGTCGGAGTGCGTCCGGCTCAGCCGCCTGCACTGCGCGGTGACGGTGCGCGGCAACTGGGACGACTTCCTGCCGAGCGAGACGCCCGCGCGGCGTGACGATGCCGGCTGGTGGTGGCACGGCGAGCTCAGCCCGGAGGACCGCGCGTGGCTGCAGTCCCTCCCGCTCTCGCACGACATCACCCTCAGCGGCCGCCGCATCCGGCTGTTCCATGCGTCCGCGAGGAGTGTGTACCACCGGGTGCACGCGCAGCACACGGACGAGGAGTTCGCGGGCATGTTCGCGGCGACGGAGCTCACGGGTGACGGACCGCTGCCCGACGTCGTCTGCTACGGAGACATCCACGACGCCTTCATCTCCACCCGTAGGAGCAGGACGCTCGTCAACGTGGGCAGCGTCGGCAACCCGCTCGACGAGCCGCACGCGTCCTACGTGATCCTCGAGGGTGAGCCCGACGGCGACCGCTCGGCCCCGTTCGGCATCCAGTTCGTGCGGGTCGCGTACGACATCGAAGCGGAGATCGCCCTCGCTGCCGCGCTGGGGATGCCCGCTCTTGAGGCCTACGCGATCGAACTGCGAACCGCAATCTACCGCGGACACCACGAGGCGGCGGGCCTGCTCGGGCAGGACGACGGCCAAGCGTCGGTCAGGAGCCGGCTGCTTGACCCCTGACCGACACCCCATGCCCGTGCAAGCACATCGATGTATTCATCGTCGGTCCGCGGACAGGTCCGGGCCGTCGTTGCGTGTCCCCAGTGTGCGCCCCGCTGCTCAAGGTGCGCAGTGACGCGGGTCAAGATCCGCTCAGCTTGACAGGACGACGTGGCAGGACGACCCCGCGGGTCGGTAGGTCACGGCGTGGTGAGGCCGAAGGGATGGCCTGCGGCCGGTGGTCCCCTAGACCCGCTCCGCGAACCGCGGAGATTCTCCCATCGAACGAGCGTGGCCGCCCGGACGATCACCGTCGGCGGACGTCTCCACCCGGCGGCAGAATTGGGTAATATCTCCTAGGTCGTTTAGCAGCAGGCGGCTCCTCACCTTCTCCTTGCCCAGCATCTCGCGTGGTCGGCCAGGGGCGGATGCAAAGGTTCACCTGTTGTCCGAACATCCTTTTGACAAGGGCCCGGCTGTCTCGGGCCTCCTCCAGGACCTCGTCCTCGACAGCGACGACGTCGAGGAGTTCCTGACGAAGCTGGTCACCGTCGCCGGCCACAGCCTGTCGCACGAGGATGACGAGGTGCTGTGCGGCGTGACGCTGCTGAGGGCACGCACGAAGACGACCGTCGCGAGCAACAGTCCCGACGCCCAGAAGATGGACGAGGTGCAGTACGAGTTCAACGACGGGCCGTGCCTGAGGGCCGCCCGCCTGGGAGTCGTCCACTATGTCAGCGACTTCGATGCGGAGGAGCGTTTCCCCGAGTACAGCCGGGCGATCGCGGACCACGGCATCAAGTCCGCGCTGGGTGTGCCCATCCCCCTCGAAGGCGATGCGACGGCGGCGCTCAACTTCTATTCGCCCCTCGTGGACGCGTTCAGCGCCGAGGCCGTCGAGGCGGCGGAGGGATTCGCCGCGGAGGTCTCGGCCTCGCTCCGCCTGGCAGTCCGGATCGGGAAGCTCACGGAGTCGAGTGCCGACATGCGGGCTGCGATGGAGAGCCGCACCACGATCGACCTCGCGGTCGGGGTGATCATGGGGCAGAACCGCTGCTCCCAGGACGCCGCCATGGCCATCCTGAAGGCGGCCTCCAGTACCCGCAACGTCAAGCTGCGGGAGGTCGCCGCGTCCGTGCTCCAGTCGCTGGGCCAGGGTCCGGCCAGCACGCACTTCGAGTAGCAGCACGGCCGGCGATCATGGAGCACTCGAACGAGCACGGCCGGCGCCGGCACCTGGCCGCGGGGATGCGGCGGTCCGGGTTGTCCGTCACCCAGGCCTGGATCGGCTACTTCGCGCAGGGCGGCACCCTGTCGGAGGCCCGGGTGGCTGCCTACCTCGAGGGGCTCGGCGACCTGCCCGCGGTCGAGTCGGATCTCCTCGCCGAGGTCGTGCAGGAAGCGGCGGGGGAGAGGATGCCGGCTGGGGGCGGGGTCGTCCTCAGTCGTCCGGGCGGGAGCCCGCACGATCAGCAGGAGGCCCTGCGGCCGCTGGGCGCTGCAGGGGCGGCGCTGCTCGACGAAGCGTCCGCCGAGCGCGAGCGCCTGCACTCCCTCGATCGGTTGAACCTCCTGGACACGCCCCCGGAGGAGCGGTTCGACAGGATCACCCGGCGGGCGGCCGAGCGATTCCGGTGCGAACTGGCGACGCTCGCCCTGATCGCCGAGCACCGGCAGTTCATCAAGTCCGCCGTGGGCGAGGCCGACCAGGATCTCGAGCGGACGCAGGCTTTCCGCAACGAGACCATCCGCGCGGTGAGTCCCCTCGTCCTGACGGACACGCTGCAGGACGAACGCTTCCGCGGGCACACCTTCGTGTCCGGTGCGCCGTACGTCCGTTTCTACTCCGGGTGTCCGCTGCGCGGGCCGGGCGGATGGCTGGTCGGGTCGCTCTGCGTGATGTCCACCTCGCCACGCGCGTTCAGCGACGAGGATCTCGAGGACCTCGAGGAACTGGCGCAGGACATGCAGCGGGAGGTGTACCCGGGCTGGAAGGCCTGGCGCCTGCTCTGACCGGTGGACTCAGCACGTCTGTGTCCGCGTGTGACGCACCGGGGAGAGCCGGTCGGGTGACCCACCTATCCTCTGAGCTACGGCCCGCCCGGGCCGGCAGCACATCGAGCGACACGTCGAGGAGCACGCCATGGCGCAGACCAGCATCGAGTCCGAGGTAGCCCGCTTCAACGAGGGCTTCGAGCTGCAGATCGGCCCGGACCTGGCGGGCACCTTCGCGCAGGAGCAGGCCGACCTCCGTTCGGTGGGCACTCCGAGCGGCGTGGTGCGGCCGGGTGATGCACTGCCCGACGCCGCGCTGCTCACCGCCCACGGCGACGCGGTCCGGCTGTCCGCGGTGCTGGGCGGTGCCCCCGCGGTGCTCGTCTTCTACCGCGGCGCGTGGTGCCCCTACTGCAACATCACGCTGCGGACCTACCAGCGCGAGCTCCTGCCGCACCTCGCCGGGCAGGGGATCGTGCTCGTCGCCATCAGCCCGCAGCACCCGGAGCGGAGCGGTGCGACGGCCGAGGGCGCCGAGCTGGGCTTCGACGTCCTGTCCGATCCTTCGAACACGCTTGCGGGAGCGCTCGGCATCGTCACCCAACCGAGCACGGCTGCACGGCGTGCGCATACGCAGCTGGGTTTCGAGGTGTCGGACAGCAATGCGGACGGTACGGCGGCAATCCCCTTCCCGACGGTCCTCGTCGTCGACGCCGGCGGGACGGTCCGCTTCGTCGACGTCCAGACGGACTACACGCGGCGCACCGAGGTCCCGGCGATCCTGGCGGCCGTCGCGCACCCCTGAGCCTCAGGGCCCGCCGGCGCGAGGGCCGTCATGCGGCGGGAGGCCTGTGCGCACCGGTTGCTGGACGGGTGGTGAACCGCCTCCGGTACGCGGTCGGCGTGGTGCCGAGCGACGCCGCGAAGTTCTGCCGGAGGGTGACAGCGTTGCCGAAGCCGCAGTCGGACGCGATGCGGTCGATGGGCAGGTCGGTCGTCTCGAGCAGCCGCCGGGCCGCGTCGAGACGTCGGGAGCGCACCCAGGCCGACGGCGTCGTCCCGGTCGTCGCGCGGAAGGCGCGGACGAACGTCCTGCGGCTCAGGTGTGCCTGCGCGGCGAGCCGGTCGATGCCCAGCGGCTCGTCGAGGCGCCCGAGCGCCCATTCGAGCAGGTGTGCGACGGGGTCGTCGCCGGAACCCTCGGGTACCGGGTACTCGATGTACTGGGCCTGCCCGCCGTCCCGGTGCGGGGCGACGACCAGGCTGCGTGCCACCCGGTTCGCCGCATCCGCGCCCAGCCGCGCGCGCACCACATGGAGGCAGGCATCGAGCCCGGAGGCAGTTCCCGCACTGGTCAGGACGTCTCCGTGGTCGATGTACAGCACGGATTGGTCGATCGGGATGTCGGGGTGCCGTGAAGTGAGCGTGTCGAAGGCCTGCCAGTGCGTGACCGCCTTCCTCCCGGCGAGCAGCCCCGCGTCCGCGACGGCGATCGCGCCGAGGCACAGGCCGAGGACGGTCGCCTTCCGGGCGTGCGCGTCACGGAGCGCGCCGAGGAGGCCGTCGCCGAGCGCCCGCCCGTCGTCGAACCATGAGGGGATGACCAGGATGTCGGCCGAGGAGCCGGCCTCGGGTCCCTCGACCCCCGCGAGCCGGTAGCCTTCCGCCGTGCGGACCGAGCCGGGACGGTCGCCGAAGAGTACCGTCGTCCAGTCCGCGAGGCCCTGGCGTCGCACCTCGTCGAAGACCATCTGCGGGACGGCGAGGTGGAACAGGGTCGCGTCATCGAACGCGTAGACCGCAATACGCATCGGGTACCTTCCGTTGGCCCGAATCCATCGTATACCGACCTCCGGGCCACTGGTGGGTCGGCACGGGGACCGGGAGGATGGACGTGATGCCGCATCGAGCGGTCCCCTACCTCCCAGGAGCAGCCACATCATGAGCACCCCTCGCCGCGCCCTCGTCCTCGTCGACGTCCAGCAGCAGTACTTCGGCGGACTCCTCGAGATCCAGTTCCCGCCCCACACCCGGTCGCTCGGCCGGATCACGGCCGCCATCGACGCCGCGACCGCCGCGGGGATCCCCGTCGCTGCCTTCCAGCACTCGTCCGGTGAGGGCGCGCCCGTCTTCGCGCCCGGCACCCCGGAGTTCGAGCTCCACCCGGAGATCGAGAGCCGACGGACCGACGCCTGGAAGGTCATCACGAAGCAGTACGGCTCCGTCTACGCCGGTACCGACCTCACCGCATGGCTGCGGGAGCACGACGTCGACACCATCACCCTCGTGGGCTACATGACCAACAACTGCATCCTCGCCTCGGCCGTGGAGGCGGAGGCCATCGGGTTCTCCACGGAGGTCCTCTCCGACGCCACCGGCGCCATCAACCTCGCCAACAGTGCCGGCTTCGCCGACGCCAAGACGGTCCACACCACGCTGATGGCCCTGCTGAACTCGAACTGGGCCGCCGTCGCGGAGACGGATCAGTGGATCGCGGCCCTCGAGGCGGGCGAGACATTGCAGGGCAGTGATCTCGGAAGTTCGGCGGCGACGGGGTCCGAGCGGGCCGGCACGGTCTGACGGCTGCCTGGGACGACGTCGGCGGAGGAGTTTCGGTCCCGTCGTCGGTCGCGGGTGGCAGACCTCGCGTCAGCGGGCGGCCGTAGACCCGGCGGTCAGCGGTCGGCGGCGGGCCGGTCCTCGAGTCCGACATCGACGGTCCGGGTCTGGGACCCTCGACGGAGCTCGACCGAGACGGTCTGCCCCGGGTCACGCTGCCGCAGTGCCGCGAGCAGGTCTTCCGGGGCCGCGAGATCCTCGTCCTCGATGCGCGTGATGATGTCACCGGGCCGGATCCCGGCGTCGTCGGCGGGTCCGCCCTCGGACACCGAGAGGACGGCGACGCCCGCCGTGTCCTGGAGGTTCAGCTGCTCCGCGATCTGCGGCGTGATGGCGCCGGGCGCCAGCCCCATGAACGCGTGCTCGGCGGTACCGTCCTCCCGCAGTTCCTCCGCCACCTCCACCGCCGTGGGGGCCGGGATGGCGAACCCGAGCGCGACGGCTCCCTGCGCGGGCGGGATGTAGGCCTCGCTGATGCCGATGATCTCCCCGCGGCCATTGACCACCGCGCCGCCGGAGTTGCCCGGGCTGATGGCGGCGTCGGTCTGGATGAGGTCCACGAGCGATTGGCTCGATGCCGCCGAGCCCGGGATCTCCCGGTGCAGGCCGGAGATGATGCCGGACGTCGCGGTGTTCTCGAACCCGAGCGGGGAACCCAGGACGACGGCGAGTTCGCCGATGCGCGGCAGCCCGGACTGGAAGGTGGCTGCCGGGAGGTCGGTCCGGTCCGCGCGGACCAGTGCGAGGTCGGAGACGGCGTCGGATGCCTCTACGGTGCCGGAGACGCGCTGGCCGTCGGCGAAGGCCACCTCGACGTCCTCGTTGCCGCGGATGACGTGCTCGTTCGTGAGGATCAGGCCATCCTCCGTGTAGATGACCCCGCTGCCCAGACCCTCCTCGGTGAAGATGGTGACCACCGACGGCTCGACGGCCTCGACGATCTCGGGAATGCTCATGGTCGCGTCCGCGTCCTGCGCAGAGCCCGTCCCGCCGCCGGACGACCCGGGAGGGGCGGTGGCGGACGCCGAACCCTCCTGCGCCTGGGCGGGAGCGCTCGCCGTGGGCACGGAGACCCCGGTGGCGGTGCACCCCGGCACGGCGAGCAGCAGGGCGAGAGCGACCGTGGTCGCTCGGAGGGGACGGCGGGTGGTGGACGTCATGGGCGGGCGCTCCTCGTGGCCAGGCGGATCGTCGGTGTCACCGGCGGACTCGCCGGCACGCTTTCCCTTCGACGATACGATCGGGCCCGGCCGCGCAACAAGCGGCGACGCGGAGGGTCACGGATGTGGACAGACGTGGACAGGCGGCGGAGGACAGGGCGTGGCGCCGGGCCGATCGGAGGAGAAGGGCGCATCATCGTCGGAGGATCCAGCGGGCCGCGCTCAGGTCCACCGACTCGACGATGGAGCTCCGATGCCGCACTTCGCCGTTCTCATCTACGCCGACGAATCCCTCCATGCCCTGGATGCTGCCGACGCCGAGCTGGCGGAGAACGACCGGCACGCAGGCGACCTGCAGGATTCGGGGTCGCTGACCCTGGCCTATGCCCTCACGCCCCGGGCGGCGGCCGTCTCCATCCGCCGGGACGGCACCACCGAGGGACCGTTCCTGCAGGCCGATCAGTTCGTCGCGGGCTTCTACGTCCTCGACGCCCCCGACCTCGACGCCGCGGTGGCGCTCGCCCGCCTCAATCCCGCCGTCCGCACGGCCACCGGAGGTGTCGAGGTCCGGCCTGTGCACAGCGGCGGAGTCACCGTCGACTCCGCGTAGCCGGAACGTCCCGGTCTCTTCGTCGCGACCTGCCCGGTGAGGGAGCCGCGGTCCTCAGGCCCGTCCGTCGGGGTCGCGGCGGCGTAGCGGATTCTCCCGCCAGGACGCCTCCTCCGACGGGTCCGGCCCGTAGCCGGGGCGCAGGAGTGGCTCGTCCGGATCGTCCTCCGGGTTCACCTTACGGGCGCCGCCAACGCGGTGGGTGAGCCAGTAACCCCAGCCGATGCACGCGGCGGCGGCGAGGATGATGAGGAGGCCGATCGCCAGGAGAAGAGGTGCCTCGGCGGGTATCGGGGTGTCCGTGGACTCGGCCCGTGCGAAGTCGGAGACGGCCTGCGGGACGAAGAGGGTACTGACGAACAGCAGGACGAGTCCTGCCAGGTACTGCTTGATGCCGAGCTTCATGACTCCCCTGGGCGTCGTCGCGACCGGGACGGACCCGTCACGGTTCCTTCCCAGCTTAGGCCGTGCCGCCCACACGCCTACGCTGGTCGGGTGCACGAGACCCTGCCCAGCAACCGCCGGCTCAGCCGCAGTATCCTCCGCCTCGCGGTGCCCGCCCTCGGGGCCCTCATCGCGGAGCCGCTGTTCCTGCTCGCCGACTCGGCGATCGTCGGCCACCTCGGCGTGGACGAGCTCGCCGGCGTCGGGCTCGCCTCCACCGTGCTGCAGACCGCCGTCGGGCTGATGGTGTTCCTCGCCTACTCGACCACGCCCGCCGTCGCCCGCCTCCTCGGCGCCGGTCGGCTGCCCGAGGCGCTGGCAGCGGGGCGGGACGGCGTGGGGCTCGCGGTGCTCTTCGGTGTGGTGCTGTCCGCAGCCGGCTGGGCCACGGCGCCGCAGCTCGCGTCCCTGCTGGGCGCCGAGGGTGCCGTCCACGTCTTCGCCGTCGACTACCTCCGCTGGTCCATGCCGGGCCTCACCGCCATGCTCGTGGTGCTCGCCGCGACCGGCGTGCTGCGCGGGCTGCAGGACACGCGGACCCCGCTCGTGGTGGCCGGCGCGGGGTTCGGCGCCAACGTCGTGCTCAACTACCTGCTGGTGTACGGCGCCGGGATGTCGGTGGCGGGTTCGGCGCTCGGGACGAGCATCGCCCAGTGGGGCATGGCCGCGGTGTACCTGGTGATGATCGTCCGGTCCACGCGGCGGGAGCAGGTGACGCTCCGCCCCACGCTGCGCGGCATCCGTGGAACCGCGGGCGTGGGCTCCTGGCTCATGCTCCGCACGCTCTCTTTGCGCACGGCCATCCTGGCCACGGTCTTCGTCGCGACCGCGCAGGGTCCGTTGGGTCTCGCGTCCCACCAGCTGGTCATGACGGTCTTCACGTTCCTGGCCTTCGCCCTCGACGCCCTGGCCATCGCCGCACAGGCGCTGATCGGCAAGGAACTCGGCTCCGGGAATGCACCCCTCGCCCGTGCCCTGACGCGGCGCATGCTCGTCTGGGGCGTGGGCTTCGGCGTCGTCACCGGTACGCTGCTCGCCGCCGTCGCGCCTTTCGTCGGCTGGATCTTCACCACCGATCCCGCCGTGCAGGCCGCCTTCGCGGCCGGGCTCTGGGTCCTCGCCGCGTCGCAGCCCGTCTGCGGCTTCGTGTTCGTGCTCGACGGCGTCCTCATCGGTGCGGGGGATGCCCGCTACCTCGCGCTCGCGGGCGTCGTGAACCTCGTGGTCTACGTGCCGCTGCTGGTCCTCGTGGCCCGGGCCGACCTCACCGGTGGAACCGGGATCGTCTGGTTGTGGCTCGCCTTCGGCGTCGGCTACATGCTGGCGCGGGCCGCGACCCTCGGCTGGCGCGTACGGGACGACCGCTGGATGGTCACGGGTGCCACACGCGGCGGGACCGCGTAGCGCTCAGGAGGCCAGGGGCTCCCGAGCCCGATCGCCTCGGGGCGCCACCGTGCAGGGACCGGCCGCACTGATCTCAGCCCACACGGCGTCGAGGGACAGCCCGACGACGACGGCGACGGCTGCGATCGTGGGGAAGGCCGGCGTCGCGACGCGGCCCGATTCGATCTTCCGGAGCGTCTCCGGCGAGACGCCCGCGTCGAGGGCTGTCTCCAGCACGGACCGCTCCCCGCGGGCAGCACGCAGGAGGGCGCCGAGGCGCTGGCCGCGTTCGACGTCGGCGGGCGTGAGTGGCAATCTGACCATGCCCCCGATGATAGCCCGGGATAGTATTACCGGGATAGTTATTGGAAGCAGTCGGAAGGCACCCCATGATCGAGATCCTGACACCCGCCGAACTGGACCGGGCGCGCGTGACGGGCAGGCTCGTCGCCGACATCCTGCAGTCGCTGCGGCAGTGCGCCGTGGTCGGGACGAACCTGTTGCAGATCGACCGGTGGGCGCAGGAGATGATCGTGGCCGCCGGCGCCCAGTCCTGCTACGTCGACTACGCCCCGTCCTTCGGGCGGGGACCGTTCGGCCACTACATCTGCACCGCGGTGAACGACGCCGTGCTGCACGGCCTGCCGCACGACTACGCGCTGGCGGACGGCGATCTGCTGACGCTGGACCTCGCCGTCCTCAAGGGCGGGATCGCAGCGGACTCGGCCATCAGCTTCACCGTCGGGCAGGCGCCGTCCCCGAAGGATGCCGAGATGATCGCGACGACCGAGCGTGCCCTCCGCGCGGGTATCGCCGCGGCGCGTCCCGGAGCCCGCATCGGGGACCTCTCACACGCCATCGGGTCGGTCCTGAGCGCTGCCGGCTATCCGATCAACACCGATTTCGGCGGGCACGGCATCGGCTCCACGATGCACCAGGATCCGCACATCACGAACACGGGGCGCCCGGGACGCGGCTACACGCTGCGGCCGGGCCTGCTGCTCGCCCTGGAACCATGGATCATGGCGGACACCGCGACGCTCGTGACCGATCCGGACGGCTGGACCCTCCGCAGTGCAACGGGTAGCCGGACGGCGCACAGTGAGCATACGATCGCGATCACGGAGACCGGCGCGGAGATCCTGACGTTGCCCACCTCCGCCGCACAGTAGGCCCGGCCGGGGGGTGCGCCACCCGGGCGGGCGAGAGCGTGGAGGGAAGGAACCGATGACGGTCGACGAGGTACTCGCCGAACTCGCCGCACTCGAGGATCCGCGCATGCGTGCGGTCAACGAGAGGCACGGCGACGACCACGGGGTGAACCTCGGCGCGCTCCGGGCACTGGCCAGACGGTTGAAGACCCAGCAGGACCTGGCGCCCAGCCTGTGGGGGGCGGACGACACCGCCGCGCAACTCCTCGCCCTGCTGATCTGCCGGCCCAGGGACTTCGGGGCTGAGGACCTGGACGCGATGCTACGGGAGGCGCGCTCGCCCAAGGTGCACGACTGGCTCGTGAACTACGTGGTGAAGAAGGGCCGTCACGCGGAGGAGCTGAGGGTCCGTTGGCTGGCGGACGCGGACCCGGTGGTGGCCTCGGCGGGCTGGGCGCTCACGTCGGACCGTGTGGCGAAGGGCCCCGAGGGGCTGGACCTGGACGCGTTGCTCGACACCGTCGAGGCGGAGATGAAGACGGCGCCGGAGCGACTGCAGTGGGCCATGAACCACACCCTGGCCTTCATCGGCATCGAGGACGCCGACCGTCGGGCTCGTGCACTGGACATCGGCGAGCGGTTGGAGGTCCTCAAGGACTACCCGACGCCGCCGAACTGCACGTCCCCGTTCGCTCCCGTGTGGATCCGGGAGATGGTGGGACGCAGGGAGTCCTGACGTCAGGACTCGAGCAACCGGCGCGGCCTGGACCACCGCGGACGACATCGCGCAGGACCGCTGACCCACGCGGCCGACGGCGTCGCCCCAGGGGCTGAGGTCCTGGCGGCCCGGACCGGACCACCGGAGCGTAGGGTTACGCGACCGCCTCCGTTCGAAGGACCTCCGCCATGACCGTGTTCCATCCAGACCTCGCCCTCGGCCGCTGGATCCCTCCGTTCTCCTTCGGACCGCGCCTCGCGGCGATTGCGAACCGGCCACGAAGCCGACGGCGGGAGGTGCCGGAGGATCTCACCATCGACGACGTCGTCGTGCCCGGGCCTGACGGTGCGGCCGGGGTGCCGCTGCGCATCATCCGTCCGCGGTCTGTGCGGGGTGCAGCCCCCGCGCTGCTGTGGCTCCACGGCGGCGGCATGATCCTGGGGGACAACAGCCAGGACGACGCCACCAACATCGCCTTCACCAGGACGCTCGGCATCACCGTCGTGTCCGTCGGGTACCGCCTCTCGCCGCATCATCCGGCGCCGGCGGCCCTCGAGGACGCCTTCGCCGCCCTGACCTGGTCGGCTGCCCACGCCGAGGAGCTGGGCATCGACCCCCACAGGATCGCCGTCGGCGGGCAGAGCGCGGGCGGGGGCCTGGCGGCCGGGTTGGTGCTGATGGCCCATGACCGCGGTGCAGTGCGTCCCGCGTTCCAGCTCCTCGTCTACCCGATGATCGACGACCGCACCGTCACGCGCACGGACCTGGACACCCGGAACGTCCGCGTCTGGACGCCGGGCAGCAACCGCTTCGGCTGGAGTGCCTACCTGGGGGAGCCGCCGGGAGGCGCCGACGTCTCCGCCTACAAGGCTCCGGCCCGGCGCCAGGACCTGCGTGGACTTCCTCCCGCCTGGATCGGCGTCGGGACGCTGGATCTCTTCCTCGACGAGGACACGACGTACGCGCAGCGGCTCCAGGCAGCGGGAGTCCCGTGCGATCTCCTGCTGGTCGAGGGAGCCTTCCATGGATTCGACACCCTGTTCGCGCGCAAGCCGGTGTCCCGCGACTTCTGGCGCGCGCAGGCGGAGGCACTGCGAGGAGCGCTCTTCGCGGGCTCCGACACCGGCGATGAGGGGCGCCGCCGGCAGGACTAAACTGGACTGGCCGGAGACCGCCCGGCCACCGTTCTCCTCCCGAGAGGCCCCTGATGGCTGCTGCACCGACCGCCTCCGGTCTCGGCCCCGACACAGCTGCGCCGACCGCGTGGAAGCCGTTCCTCGCGCGCGCCGTGGTCGGCGCCGTGTTCGGGCTCGTCACCATCTTCTGGCGCGAGCCGTCCACACTCGTCATGGCCATTGCCGGAGGCCTCTACCTCCTGCTCGGCGGCGCCGTATACCTGTGGACGCACCGCCAGGCGCACTGGGGCTCAACGTCCCTCCTGACGGACATCGGCGGGGGGCTGCTGCTGGGCGCCGGGATCGCGAGCATCGCGTTCGTCGATGATCGCACCTTCGCCTTCGCCGGGGCGGTCGCCCTCGTGGTCGCAGGGCTCGCGGAACTGATCCGCGGTCTCGGCCTCGGAAGCCATCCCGCAGCCCGGGACCTCGTGATCGTCGGCATCGTGTCCATCGCCACCGGTGCCCTCCTGCCGTTCGTCGAGCGACTGGGCGCCCATGCCCTCCTCGGCGTGACCGGGGGAGGGGCGCTGCTGTCCGCCGTCGTCCTCGCGATCGCGGCCCTCAGCTACCGGCACGATTCAGCGCTGAGCGCACCGGGCACTTCGGGCGCCCACGGCGGAGCGGACCCCGTAAACTAGAAGCTCTACGGCTCGTAGAAGACAACGCATCACCGGAAGGAGTGCCCGTGGCCAAGCGCCGACCGGGGAAACCCACGCAGGGGCGGTTCCGCCACGGCATCAAGGCTCCGCTCGTGTTCTCAGCCGTGCTGGCCGTGGTGGCCGGGACGGCGACGTCGATCTTCGCCACCGGCGGCGGGACCAGGGTGCTGCGGGTGGATCTCGGTTTCACCGCGGCCGGTATCGCGTTCATCGCCTCGCTGGTCATCTGCGCCATGCTCATGATGGCCGAGACGCCGAACGCCGAGCACCTCAGCAAGGGCTCGGGCGTCAACCGTTCCTCCGCGAAGCCGGACCCGAAGCCGGGCGCGGCCCGTCCCGCCACCGCCCCGGAGCCGGACGGCGAACCCCGGTACGGCGAACGGCTCCCCCGGCAGGACACCTAGCTCCGGCCAGTGCCGGCACCGCCCCTTGACGGCGCTGCTAACCTCCCCCCATGGGGGATGACACAGCGCGGTTCGTCACGGACTTCGGCACCATGGTGCGCCTGGTCCAGGAGGCCCAGCCGCAGTCGGCGCGCGGGAGGGAACTGCTCGACACGCTGACGGCCCATCTCGGCACGGATGCCGGTGGCGTGGCCGTGGTCCTCGAGGACGTCAGTGCGCACCGGTTCGTGGATGCGGACATCGTCCTCACCGGCCTCATGGGTGGGGACGCGCGCCTCGTGGGCATCGGGGGCGGGGACCAGCGCAACCACATGTCGCTCAGCGACATGCTCCAGCAGTCCCAGATGTACCCGAACTTCCCCCTCGCCCAGCCGGACTACGCGAACCTCCCGATCGGCCCGGACGAGCAGCGCCAGACCGTGGCCTTCGGACTCCGGCTCTTCGAGCGTGGGGGCGTCGCCGTCGCCCTCCTCCAGCGCAGGGCGGAGCCGCGCTTCGGCCGCCAGACGGCCACGCTCGAGGTGCTCTGCGCGGAGCCGGGCGTGACGGCCGCGCTCCTCGCGGAGTTCCGCCGGCGCATGCAGACCGAGAGCGTCCTGAAGGGCCAGGTCCTCTCGCTCGCAGGCGACGACTTCGGCCAGCAGACCGCCGGCGTCACCTTCCACCACCGGCCCCGGATCACCGCAGCGGACGTCATCCTGCTCGAAGGCCTGCTGGCCAGGGTCACGGAACATGCGCTGGGCATCGCCGCCCATCGGGAGGCGCTCGTGGCCGCGGGCCAGCATCTCAAGCGGGGGATCCTGCTCTACGGACCGCCCGGGACGGGCAAGACCCACACGGTCCGCTTCCTGCTCGCCGCGAGCGAGGGGACGACGGCGATCCTCCTGTCCGGCGGCACGCTCGCCCACGTGGGCGAGGCCGCGAGGATGGCGCGCGCGCTGCAGCCTTCGATCGTGGTGCTCGAGGACTGCGACCTCATCGCCGAGGACCGCAGTTTCGGCCACGGGCCGCAGCCCCTGCTCTTCGAGGTCCTCGATGCCATGGACGGGCTCGACGCCGACGCCGACGTCACCTTCGTCCTCACCACCAACCGTGTGGACATGCTCGAGCGGGCGCTCGCCCAGCGGCCGGGCCGCGTGGACCTCGCGGTCGAGGTACCCCTGCCTGCCGAGACCGAACGGGCGGCGCTGCTGCGCCTGTACGCGGCCGGACTGCCGCTGACGGGGGCGGGGATCGGGGTGGCAGCCGGCCGGACCGAGGGTACGACGGCGTCCTTCACCCGCGAGCTCGTCCGCAGGACCGTCCTCGCGGCTGCCCTGCAGGGAGGTCCCGTCACGGACGGGCACCTCCTCGCCGCGGTCGAGGAACTCATGTCGGACGGAGCCGCCCTGACGAGGAGCCTGCTCGGCAGCGGCGGGCCCGGCGGGGAGGGTGACCCCGGACCCGGAGGATCGTATCCCGATCCATCGTTCCCCGCGGGACCGGGTCATCTCAGGTCTGCCGGCAGCTACACGCCGATGCCGGCCACGACCGGGCAGGTCTTCACGGGCCGGCCGGGGTTCGCCGACGGCGGGTACTCCGAGGACGGCTTCCCGGGTGAGGGCGTCGACGCCGTGGTGCCGCCGTCGGAATCGAGGGAGGACGCGCCGCCTGACGCGGGGCCGCGCACGACCGGCTGACCCGCTCCCGCACGCGGTCGACGGTGCTCGGGCTCATGCCTCGGGCGGGGACGGGCCACCGCCCGTCTCCGCCCGAGGCAGGACGCCCAGGAAGGACGTCGTCGATCATGGAACCGCCGGGCGGGCTCAGCGACCGGTCCTGCGCTTGCTATACACGTCGAACGCCACCGCGAGCAGGAGGACGAGGCCCTTGATGACCTGCTGCCAGGCTGCGTCCACCGAGAGGATCGACAGTCCCTGGTTGAGGACGCCCATCACCAGGCCACCGATCACGGCACCGATCACCGTCCCGACTCCACCCTGGACAGCGGCGCCGCCGATGAAGACCGCCGCGATCGCGTCGAGCTCGAAGCTGCCGCCCGCGGAGGCGACGGCGCTGCCTGCGCGGGCGGTGCTGACCACCCCGGCGAGACCGGCGAGGAAACCCATGTTCACGAAGATGAAGAAGTTGACCCACTTCGTCTTCACGCCGGACATCATGGCCGCGTAGAGGTTCCCTCCCATGGCATAGACGTGTCGTCCGAACACCGTGCGCGAGAGCAGGAACGAATAGAGGAGGACGAGCGTGGCCAGGATGATGAGGATGATCGGTGTGCCCCGGTTGTACGCCAGCAGGTAGCAGAGGTACATGATGGCGACCACGGCGATGGCGGTCTTCAGGACGAAGGACAGCGTCCGCTCCCGGGGGAGGTTGAGGCGGCGGAGGTCAGCGCGGCCCTTGAGCTGCTGGACGACCAGGGCGAGCGAGGCGAGGGCCCCGATGCCGAGGGTGATGAGATCCGGAGTGCCGGTGGACGGGAGCGTGCCGGAGCCGATGGAGTTGAAGGCCCGGGGCAGGCCGCTGATGGTGCCGCCCGTGAGGAGCACGAGGGCGACGCCGCGGAACACGAGCATGCCGGCGAGCGTCACGATGAAGGCGGGTATCCCCACGAAGGCGACCCAGAACCCCTGCCACGCACCGATGAGTGCTCCGACGAGCAGTGACAGGGCGACCGCCGCGCCCCAGGGCAGGCCCCAGCTGTTCATCGAGAGCGCTGCCACTGCACCGACGGTCGCCACGATCGACCCTACGGACAGGTCGATATGGCCGGCGATGATGACGATCACCATCCCGATCGCGAGGATGAGCACGTAGGCGTTCTGCTGGATGAGGTTGCTGACGTTCCCGGGGTACAGGAGACGGCCACCGGTGAGGACCTGGAACAGCACGATGATGACGGCGAGCGCGGCGAGGATGCCGTACTGGCGCATGTCGACCCGTCGCCGTTTCTTCCTCACCGGATCCGGGCGCGGTGGGACGGGAGCAGTGGCCTGCTCGGGAGTGGCGGTGGTCATGAGGCCTGTGCTCCTTCGTTCCTGGCGGCGGTCATGTAGCGCATGAGCTCCTCCTGGGTGGCATGGGCGCGATCCAGCTCGCCGGTGAGCTTGCCTTCCGCGATGGTGTAGATGCGGTCCGAGAGGCCGATCAGCTCGGGCAGCTCACTGGAGATGACGATGACCGCCTTCCCCTGGGCCGCCATCTCGTTGATGATCCCGTAGATCTCGTACTTGGCGCCGACGTCGATCCCGCGCGTGGGCTCATCCAGGATGAGAACGTCCGGTCCTGAATAGATCCACTTGCTGAGCACGACCTTCTGCTGGTTCCCGCCTGACAGGTTCCCGACGACGGAGGAGACGCTCGGCGTCTTGATGTTCATCTGCTTGCGGTACTCGTCCGCGACGGCGTACTCCCTGTTCCGGTCGATGATCCCCAGCCGGGCGAGCTTGCCGAGGGCTGCCGCCGAGACGTTGACCGTGATGCTGCCAATCAGGTTCAGGCCGTAGCGCTTGCGGTCCTCCGTGACATAGGCGATCCCGTTCCGGATCGCCTCCCCCACGGTCCGTGTCTGGATCTCCCTGCCGTCCTTGTAGACCCGTCCGGAGATGCCGGTCCCGTAGGACCGGCCGAAGATGCTCATGGCCAGTTCCGTGCGACCCGCACCCATCAGGCCTGCGAAACCGACGATCTCGCCGGCCCGGACGTGGAAGGACGCCCGGTCCACGACGACGCGTTCCACGTCGATGGGGTGATGCACCGACCAGTCCTCGACCCGGAACTTCTCCTCGCCGATCTCCGGTGTCCTCGGGGGGAACTGGTGGTCGAGGGGGCGCCCCACCATCGCCCGGATGATCCGGGTTTCGATGTCATCGCTGTCCTTCACCGGGAAGGACTCGATCGTCTGTCCGTCACGGATGACGGTGACGGTGTCGGCGATCGCCCGGATCTCCTTGAGCTTGTGGGAGATGATGATCGAGGTGATGCCCTGGTTCCGCAGCTGGTCGATGAGGCCCAGCAGGTGGGCGGAGTCGTCGTCGTTGAGCGCCGCCGTCGGCTCGTCCAGGATGAGGATCCGCACTTCCTTCGACAGGGCCTTCGCGATCTCCACGAGCTGCTGCTTGCCCACGCCCAGTTCGAGCACCCTCGTGGCGGCGTTCTCCTGCAGGCCCACGCGTGCGAGCAGCTCGGTGGCCTGCAGGTTCGTCCTGTTCCAGTCGATCACCCCGCCCCGCTGGACCTCGTTGCCGAGGAAGATGTTCTCCGCGATCGACAGGTACGGACTGAGCGCCAGCTCCTGATGGATGATGACGACGCCGTCACGCTCGCTGTCGTTGATGGAGCCGTACGCCACCGGCTCGCCGTCGATCGTGATCGTGCCATCGAAGCTGCCGTGCGCGTACACGCCGCTGAGCACCTTCATCAGGGTGGATTTCCCGGCGCCGTTCTCACCGCAGATGGCATGCACCTCGCCGCGCTCCACGCTCACCGAGACGCCGTCGAGGGCCCGGATGCCGTTGAACTCCTTCACGATGCCGTTCATCTCGAGGATGACGTTGCTCATGCTGTTCTCGCTTCGCTGTAGGGCAGCACGGGGCGCGGCTCGTCGCCGCGCCCCGTGCTGCCACCCGGTGGTCAGAGACCGATGTCTGCTGCCTTCACGAAGCCGGACTCCACGAGCGTCGGTTCGACGTCGTCCTTCGCCACGACCACGGGATCGAGGAGGTAGGAGGGGACCACCTTGGTGCCGTTGTCGTACGTCTCGGTGTCGTTGACCTCGACCTCCTCGCCGGCGACGATCGCCTGGATCATCGACTCGACCTGGCCGCCGAGCTCGCGGGTGTCCTTCCACACGGTCATCGACTGCTGGTCGGCCAGGATCGCCTTGACGTTGGCGACGTCGGCGTCCTGCCCCGTGATGAGCGGCCAGTCCGTACCCGGCTTGTAGCCGGCGGCGTCCAGGGACGCCTCGATGCCGAGCGCCAGGCTGTCGTTGGGCGAGAGCACGACGTCGACCTTGTCACCGCCGGTATAGAACGACTGCAGGCGGTTGTCCATCTCGGCCTGGGCGTCGTCGGAGCCCCAGCCGAGGATGCCGATGGCCTTCCAGCCGTCATTGTCCGCCGGCGACTTCCCGGAGGGGACGACCAACTGGCCGGACTCGACGTAAGGCAGGAGGACGTCCCAGGCGCCGGCGAAGAAGAAGGCCGCGTTGTTGTCGTCCGGGCTGCCGGCGAAGGGCTCGAGGTTGAAGGGGCCCTTGCCGTCGGCCAGGCCGAGCTGCTCCTCGATGAACTGGCCCTGGAGCTGGCCCACCTTGTAGTTGTCGAACGTGGCGTAGTAGTCCACGGCCTCGGTGCCGTTGATCAGTCGGTCGTAGGCGATGACCTTGACGTCCTGGGACGCAGCGTCCTCGAGGGCGGGTCCGAGGGTCTGTCCGTCGATGGCCGCGACGACGAGGATCTTCGCCCCGCCGGCCACCTGGTTCTGGATCTGGCTGATCTGCTGGTCCGTCTTGTTATCCGCGTACTGGAGATCCACGGTGCAGTCCGCGGCCTCGAGCTTCTCCTTGAGTCCCTCACCGTCGTTGATCCAGCGCTCGAGGCTGCGGGTGGGCATGGAGATACCGACATTGCAGGTGGCGGCGGAATCGCCGTCGGCGGCCGGCGTGGATCCGGCGGGCGCGCAGGCCGACAGGCCTGCTGCTACGCCGACGGCCAGCAGGGCGGCGGAAACTTTCTTGATCGTGGTCATGGTCGAGCCTTCGAAAGGGATCCGGGCGTCGGCGGACCGGGTGCGGCCTTGATGGCGGCAGGCGGTCCGCTGTCCGGGCGGATCGAGCTGGTACAACGCTGTAGCGCCCCGTCGATGGGATGTCGACAATATGTAGGCGAAGACAACATATCCAGTGATGCGCGTTACATCAAGGCCGATGGCGATCGTTATGCAACTGAGATGGGGCCGGGGCTCAGGCGGAGCGCGCCCGCCGGGCCCGGTACGCCTTCACGTGGGTGCGGTTCGCGCAGTTGCCGGTGTCGCAGAACCGCTTCGAACGGTTGCGGCTGAGATCGAGCACCACGCCGTCGCAGTCCTCCGCCGCGCAGGATCGCAGGCGGTCGAGTTCGTGTCCGCGGATGACGTCGGCGAGGGCCATGGCCGCCTCGGTCGCCATGCGCTCCTCCAGCGGGGCTTCCGGTGCGGTGGCGTGCAGGTGCCAGTCCCACTCGTCGTGCCGCACGAGCTGGGGGAGCGCTTTCGCACGGCGGAGGATCGCGTTCACCAGGGCGACGGCGTCGTCCTCCTCCGCGAACCAGATCACCTCCAACTCGGCGCGCAGGGTCCGCACCGAGGCGAGTTCGGCATCGGTATGGGTGCGCGAGCCGGTGAACCGCTGCTCCGCCAGGAACCGGTCGAGGCCCTCGAGGGTGGCGAGGGGATCCGCGTCATCCTTCCCGGTGTTGATGAGCGCGGCGGCGGAGGAGAGCGCCACCTCCGTGTCATAGGTGAAAGACATGTTGACTCCTGACAGCGTGCACCTCTAATGTCACGACCATAACCACTTGTCAGTCCTGACACCAATCATCGACCCGAAGGGAGCGGACGTGACCCTGCGACCCGCCGCCGGCCTCTGGATAGCCCTCGTCTCGGCTGCGACGTTCGGCGTCTCCGGGCCCTTCGCCAAGTCCCTCCTCGAGATCGGCTGGAGCCCCGGCGCCGCCGTCGGCCTCCGCATCGGCGGGGCCGCCGTCGTGCTCCTCGTCCCGGCACTGATCGCCTTGCACGGCCGCTGGTCGACGGTGCGCGGCAACGCCCTCACCATCGCGATCTACGGCGCGACGGCGATCGCCCTCTGCCAGCTCTTCTACTTCAACGCCGTGCAGCGCATGTCCGTCGGGGTGTCGCTGCTCCTGGAGTACCTCGCGCCCGTGCTCCTCGTCGGGTTCCTCTGGCTGACCTCGCGGAAGGCGCCCCGGGCGCTCACCATCATCGGCTCCGTCACGGCGATCCTGGGACTGCTCCTCGTGCTGGACCTCGCCGGGGACACGCGCCTCGACCCGGTGGGGATCCTCTTCGGGCTCGCGGCCGCCGTCTGCCTCGTGGTGTTCTTCCTGATGTCGGCCCGGGTGGACGAGTCCCTGCCGCCGATCGTCATGGCCGGCGGCGGGATGGTCGTCGCCTCCGGCGTGATCCTCGTCCTCGGACTGACGAACATCATGCCCTTCCGCTTCGTCTTCTCCGATGTCCAGCTGGCCGGGCAGACCTACAGCTGGCTGGTCCCGGTGGCGGTCCTCGTGCTCGTCGCGACGGTCGCGGCCTATGTGACGGGCATCCTCGCCGCCCGGCGTCTCGGGTCGAAGGTGGCGAGCTTCGTGGCCCTGACCGAGGTGATGTTCGCCGTCGTCGCGGCGTGGCTCATCCTCGGCGAGCTCCCCGCTGCCGTGCAGCTGCTCGGCGGACTGCTGATCGTCGCCGGCGTCGTGTGCGTGCGCCTCGACGAACTCCGGTCCGCAGCCGTGGACGAGACAGTCGACGGGACAGTGGACGAGACAGTGGACGAGACGAGCGGCCGACCCGGCGTTCCCAACCCGGTGGAGCCACTGCCGCGCGTCTGACGGATGCACCGCGACCCGGTCGCCTGTCGGCATGGTCCCCGTCCGTGACGAGCCGGCAGATGCTGCGCCCTGCATAAGAGCCGATACCCCACGCCTGCCCGCCCCGCTCGGGGCCTGCCGCCCGGAGCAGCCACCGGGAGGCCGCGCCGCGGTCTACCGCCCGAAGCGGCGGAGCCTGAGCGAGTTGAGGACCACGAGGACGGAACTGGCAGCCATCGCGCCCCCGGCGAGCATGGGATTCAGCAGGCCGAACGCCGCCACGGGGATGCCGACCGCGTTGTAGAAGAACGCCCAGAAGAGGTTCCCCTTGATGGTGCCGAGCGTGCGCCGTGAGAGTTCGATGGCCTGAGCCACCTGCTCGAGGCTGTTCCCCATCACCGTGAGGTCGGCGGCCTCGATGGCGACGTCGGTGCCGGAACCCATCGCGATACCCAGGTCGGCCTGCGCCAGGGCCGCGGCGTCGTTCACGCCGTCACCGGCCATCGCGACCGTGGCCCCTGCCGCCTGAAGATCCCGAACCACGTCCACCTTGCCTTCCGGCGTGACGCCGGCGTGGACGTCGGCGGCGTCGATTCCCACGGCCGCTGCGACCTGGAGCGCGACGGCGCGGTTGTCACCCGTCAGCAGGACCGGGCGCAGCCCGAGGTCCCGCAGCCGCCGGATCGCGGCAGCGGAGCCGTCCTTCACCGTGTCGGACAGGGCGATGAATCCGGCCACGGCGTCGTCGACGGCGACCCACACCGCCGTCGTGCCGGTCCCTTCAGCCGCGGCGAACGCTGCGAGGTGGCCGGCGGTCGGGCGGATGCCGTTGTGCTCCAGCCACGAGGCGCGCCCGGCGGTGACGGTCACGCCGTCGACCGTCCCGCGCACGCCGCCACCGGGTGCGCTCGCGAAGGCCGTGGCCTCGGGGAGCCGGCTTGCCCGGGCTGCGTGCCGGGCTATCGCCTGGGCGATCGGATGCTCGCTCTGCGCCTCGACCGCTCCGGCGAGCCCGAGCAGGGCGGCCGCGGGCAGGTCCGCCAGCACGACGACGTCGTCCACGGCCATGGTTCCCGTGGTGACGGTACCGGTCTTGTCGAGCACGATGGTGTCCACGGTGCGGGTTTCCTCGAGGACCTGGGGGCCGCGGATGAGGATACCGAGCTGGGCGCCGCGCCCCGTGCCGGTGAGGAGCGCCGTCGGGGTCGCGAGTCCGAGGGCGCACGGGCAGGCGATGACGAGCACGGTCACGGACGCGGTGAAGGCCGCATCCAGGTCCCCGGTGAGCACGAGCCACAGAACGAAGGTGAGGACGGCGATCACGAGCACCACGGGCACGAAGACGGCGCTGATGCGGTCCGCGAGGCGGGCGATCCGCGCCTTGCCGCTCTGCGCCTGGCTGACCAGGCGGCCCATGTGGGACAGCGCGGTGTCCGAGCCGACGCGCGTGGCGCGGACCACGAGCCTGCCGGACGTGTTGATCGTCGCGCCCGTGACCGCATCACCGGGAGCCACCTCCACCGGGATGCTCTCGCCCGTCAGGAGTGCGGTGTCCACGGCACTGTGGCCCTCGGCCACCACGCCGTCGGTCGCGATCTTCTCGCCCGGGCGGACCACGAACTCGTCCCCGGGAATCAGCGCGTGGACGGGAAGCGTGACCTCGGTGCGCTCGCCGTCCACCGTGCGGAGCACGTGTGCTTCCTTGGCGCCGAGGCTCAGCAGTGACTTCAGGGCGTTCCCGGCCCGCTGCTTGGCGGACGCCTCGAGGAAGCGGCCGAGCAGCAGGAAGGTCACGACGACGGCGGCCACCTCGAAGTAGAGCGAGTGTTCCGTCATGTCCATACCGGCCATGCCGGCGTGCTGCGTCAGCGTCGGGTCGGCGAGGAGCTGCCAGGCGGAGAAGAGGAATGCGGCGGTGACGCCGATGGACACGAGCGTGTCCATCGTGGAGGCGAAGTGGCGCGCGTTCACGGCGGCCGCACGGTGGAACGGCCACGCCGACCACGTCACGACGGGCAGGGAGAGGGCGAACACCACCCAGCCCCAGTTCGCGAACTGCAGTGCGGGCACCATCGAGATCAGCAGGACGGGCACGGAGAGCACGGCCGCGAGGGTCAGGCGGGCGCCCAGCAGCGACGGCGTGTGGTCGTGGTCGTGACCGCCCTCGCCGTCGTGCTCGGGCCGCACCACGTGGGCGCCGTACCCGGTGGCGACCACCGTGTTGATCAGGTCCTGGTCGCTGACGCTCGGGGGGACCCGGACGACGGCGGATTCGAGCGGCAGGTTGACGCTCGCCTCGACGCCGTCGAGCTTGCCCAGCTTGCGCTCGACGCGGCCCACGCAGGAGGCGCAGGTCATGCCCTGGATGGAGAGTTCGACGACGCGCTGTTCCCCGGCGATGCCCGCCCCTCCCGATCCCGGGTTCCGGAGCGGGGCCTGCTGCGCGGCCATCTCAGGCCTCCGACGGCACCACGGTGTAGCCGGCTTCGGCGACGGCGGCGTCGATCGAGTCGGCACCGAGTGGTGCTGAGGAGGAGATGGTGGCGGTGGACGTACCGCCGTTGACGAGGTCCACGTCGACGGTCTCGACGCCGGGGAGCCCCCCGAGTTCGCTCTTCACGGCACTGACGCAGTGGCCGCAGGTCATCCCGGTGATGCCGATGGTGGTCGTTGTCATGGTGTTCTCCTTGAGTCGGGTGGGGTGCCGGGTTCTTCCGGCGGGTGGGGTGTCAGCGGAGGAGACGGCCGATGGCGGCCGTCGCTTCCTGGACCTTGTCCTGGACGGCGGTGTCGTCACCGGAGGACTGCGCCTCCTGTGCCGCGCCGACGACACAGTGCGAGATGTGTTCCTCGAGCAGGCCCATGGAGACCGCATGCAGCGCCTTGTTGACCGCGGCGACCTGCGTCAGGATGTCGATGCAGTACTTGTCCTCGTCGACCATCCGGGCGATACCGCGCACCTGGCCCTCGATCCGGCGCAGGCGTTTGAGGTAGGCCTCCTTGTCGGCGGTGTAGCCGTGGGGTGCGCTGTTCTCAGCACGGGTCCTCGTGGTCATCGTGGTCCTCGCATGCTCTCGACTATACCCTCGGGGGGTATAACCGGACCAGTGGCGATTTCATTCCGCTGCTTCGACGGCCGTTCTGCGGGAACGTCCAGCAGCATGCCGTACGGTGGTCAACCGGCACCCCACCGATCCAAGGACACCATGAACATCTCGCTGTCGGGCTGGCAGAAACGCGTTCTCCTCGCCCTGTCCGCGCTCGCCGTCGTCGCGCTCTTCGCCCTCGCCTTCTCGGCAGGTCGCCTGTCCGCCGCGCCCACCCATCCGGGCACCACCAGTGCCGATGCCGGTTTCGCCCGCGACATGCAGGTCCATCACCACCAGGCGGTCGAGATGTCCATGATCGTCCGGGACGAGATGGACGACGAGACGCTGCGGGCGGTCGCCTACGACATCGCCACCACGCAGCAGCAGCAGGCGGGCCAGATGTACGCGTGGCTGGAGGAGTGGGGCCTGTCGCAGAGCAGCACCCAACCCCGGATGGAGTGGATGGCCGGCGCCTCCGGCGATCACGGCGGGATGCAGATGGGGCAGTCGGACGGGTCCGGCTCGATGCTCGAAGCGGACGGCCGGATGCCCGGCATGGCGACCGAGCAGCAACTCGACGAGCTGAGGTCCGCATCCGGGGACGACGCCGCGCGGCTCTACCTGCAGCTCATGATCACCCACCACGTCGCAGGCGTCGACATGGCGAAGGCAGGGGCAGAGCTGGGGACCACCGACCAGGTCCGCGACCTCGCATCGAAGATCCAGTCGGGGCAGCAGTCGGAGATCACGCTGATGGAGTCCCTGCTCGACAAGCTCTGACCGAACCGTCGACCCGACCCGCGCGCCCGCCGGTTCGAGGGCTGGCAGCACCCGCCGGTACATTGGGTTCCGGCGCCACCCGATCCGCGGCCGTTGCCGCAGACCCCCAGCACTGAAGGACGACCGTTGAACAAGAAGCGATCACAGGAGAACCAGGACCGCCAAGCGCGCCTGGCCGCCATCCAGGCCGAGCAGCGGGCCGGTGAGCGCAAGCGCAACGCCCTCATCTTCGGCGGGATCGGTGCCGTGATCCTGGCCGTCATCATCGCCGTGACCCTGGTGATCGTGAACCAGGTCCAGGTCAACCAGGAGCGCGAGGCGGCGGCGTCCCAGCCCATCGAAGGCATCCAGGAGTACCCGGACGTGACCTTCAACCACGTCGAGGGTGAGGTCGAGTACGACCAGGCCCCACCCGTCGGTGGGGACCACAATCCCATCTGGACGAACTGCGGTGTGTACACCGAGCCCGTGCCGAACGTGAACTCCGTCCACTCGATGGAGCACGGCGCTGTCTGGATCACGTACGACCCGGAGATCGGGCAGGCCGAGATCGACAAGCTCACGGAGCTCGTGGGGACCCGGTCCTACGTGCTGCTCAGCCCGTACCCCGACCTGGACACCCCGATCGCGGCCAGCGCCTGGGGCCTCCAGCTCAAGGTCGACTCCGCGGACGATGCCCGTCTCGCCACCTTCCTCGACAAGTACATCCAGGGTGAGCAGACCCGCGAGCCCGGCGCCGCCTGCTCGGGGGGCCTCACGCCGGCGGGTCGCGCCTCCTAGTCGGACCGGTCCCGGGTCCGTCCGCAGTGGGCGCGCCGTCGTCGTACCGCGCACGTGCCCGCCCGGTCCAGGGCGGGCGCGCCGTCGCCGTCGTACAGCGCGCCCACGTGTCCGGGGCGGAAATCCCAGCCTTCCATCCGGGCGACCCGGCCCGGTAGCGTGACCTCAGCGGACCGCGCGGACGTGGCCCGAAGGTGAGGGAAGGCGCTGTGATGACTGACGACAGGATCCTTGGTGAGGTCAGCCTGCCGCGGATGCTGCAGGACATGGTGCTCGAGAGCCCCGACATCCACCAGTTCCTCGATGGCCTGGCCGGGCTCGCCGCCGACAGGCTCTCCTCCGAGGGTGCCGAGATGCTGTGTGGGATCACCCTGCTGAGGCCTCGGTCCAAGGGCACGGTGGCGAGCAGCAGCGAGCAGGCTCGGCTGATGGACGAGATCCAGTACCAGTTCGACGACGGCCCCTGCATCCGCGCCGCCCGGGAGGGTCAGGTCTACGTGGTCACGGACTTCCGCGAGGAATCACGCTTCGGCGAGTACCCGACGGCGGTCGCCGGACACGGGTTGAGATCCGCCCTCGGTGTGCCGATCCCCCTCGACGGCTTCGCGGCGGCCGGCCTCAACCTGTACTCCCCGCAGCCCGGAGCCTTCGATGACGCGATGATCACCGCGGTGAGCGATCTGGCGCGGGAGGCATCGCAGTCGCTGCGCCTGGCCGTGCGCGTGGCCCACCTCTCCGACACCGGGAAGCAGCTCCGGGACGCCATGAGCTCCCGGACCACCATCGACGTGGCGGCCGGCGTCATCATGGGCCAGAACCGCTGCAGCCACGACACCGCGATGACCATCCTCAAGGCGGCCTCGAGCGGGCGCAATGTGAAACTGGCCGAGATCGCGGCCGCCGTGGTCGCATCGATCGGCCAGCAACTCCCCGAGACACACTTCGACGCCTGAGGGCGGGCGAACCCGCCGCTCGGGAGGTCGACCGGGCGTGGGCGTCGTGCGCTGCATCGGCTGGGTGGAATCCGGGCCGTGAGGGTCAGGCGTTCGTGTCGCGGAGCCATGTCTCGACGGAGCGCGGATGACGCCCGAGGAGTGTCTGCGCACTGCGGCTCGCGTCGATGACGTCATCCTGCTGGGTGGACCGCGCACGGTACGAGTCGATGACGGGGGTCATGGCGTCGGCCCCGAAGGCCGGGATCAGTGAGTCGCCGAAGGCATCCGGCGTCTGTGACTCGAAACGGACGGGGTGTCCCAGGTAGGCGGCGAAGCCCGCGGCGAGGTCATCACCGAGAAGCCCGGGACGTGCCCCGACGGCTATGGTGCCGGTGATGTCCACCCGGTCGAACAGCTGCGCGGCGACGTCGGCGACGTCGAGATGCGAGCTCCAGGAGACGCGATAATCGGCCCGGATCGGATAGGGCAGGACGCCGTGCTCACGGGCGGCGGCGATCACCGGTGGCAGCAGCAGGTTCTCGAGGTAGAGGCGCGGGGCGATGATCGCGGTCGACACGCCGGTATCGAGCAGGCCGCGCATCAGGACACCGTGCGGGCTGTCCTCGCCCTCCCCGAGGTCGTACCCGCTGGTGGAGAAGACGACACGGGCCGGCCGGGCTTCGTCCACGGCGGCGATGATCGTCCGGGCCAGTTCGAGCTGCTGCCCGGGCGAGCCGAGGGGCAGGTGGACGAAGACCCCGTCGACGCCGGTGTACGCGTCGGCGAGTGCTGCGGCATCGGAGAGGTCGATGGCGACGGCGGGGCCCTGCTGGTAGGTCTGGGGGTTGCGGACGGCGGCGGTCACGGAGCGGCCTGCCTGAAGGAGTGCGGTAGCGACGGGAGCGCCCTGGGCGCCGGTCGCTCCGTGGATGATGAAGGTCATGCGCCCATTAGTGCATATGATGCATTGGTTACGTCAACTGCACTGGAAGGAGACCATCCATGTCGTTTACGCCGGAGGTGTGGCCCGAGTGCGGGATAGCCCGGTTCCTGACACTGCTTGATGGCCCATGGGCAACTCTCGTCGTGCGGGAACTCTTGAACGGACCGTTGCGCTTCACGGATCTGAAGAACGCGTTACCGGGTATCAGTGCGCACACGCTGACCAACCGGCTGCGCCGGTTCGAGACCTACGGGATCGTCACCCGCACGGTCTACCCCGAGATCCCACCACGGGTCGAGTACGAGCTCACCCCGATCGGCTACGACCTGCGAGCAGTCCTCGAAGCGATGAATGCGTGGGCCGGCTCCGTCCCCGACGTCCGGACGGACGACGCCGTCGTCCTGCCGTCGTCCTGCACGACCCCTGCCCTGTCCTAGCCGATCGCACCCCCGCCCCCCGCCCCCGCCTCGGGGCGGGGGCGGGGAGCGTCGGGTGACCGATCCCGTGGAGGCGCCGGCCGGCCTGCGGAGGCACCGATACCCGGGCGACGACCCGTCAGGGGTGTTCCGGTGGTGCTGGGGGAGCTCCCGTGTGCAGCTGGTGAAGATGGTCGTTGTAGGCGCGGAGGGCGGCGTCACCGTTCCTGTCCGCGGCGCGGTCCTCGCGGAGTGCGCGGCGTTGGTCGTCCTTCCTCCACGCGACGGCGACCGCCAGTGCGAGGAGCAGCGTGGGCAGCTCGCCGACACCCCAGGCAATGGCTCCTCCTCGTTGCTGGTCGGCGAGGAGCGCTTCCTGATTCGTCAGTTGCAGATCCGCCCACCACCCGGGTGCGAGGATCTCCGTGCCGTTGAGCAGGGACAGCCCGAAGAAGGCATGGAACGCCATGGTGGCCAGCAGGATGATGAGGCGGAACGGGAACGGTGCACGCGCCGGGCCGGGGTCTGTCCCGATGAGTACCCAGGCGAAGAGGTATCCGGTGAGGATGAAGTGGATGCACATCAGCACGTGCCCGAGGTGGGTGGACAGGGACAACTCGAAGGCCGGCGAATAGTAGAACCCGATGAGGCTCCCGATGAACAGCAAGCCTGCCACGGGAGGTCTGGTGAGGAAGTGGCTGTAGCGGGAGGTGAAGATCCACAGCGTCCATTCACGCAGGCCCCTGCTGCCGTCCGTGCGTGCAGGGGTGGCACGGAGCAGGAGGAGGATCGGCGCACCGATGACGAGGAGGATCGGCGCATACATCATGAGGCCCATGTGCTGGATCATGTGCCCGGAGAAGCTCGTCTTCCCGTACACGGCCGGGCCGCCGCTGGTGAGCCAGATGAGGAGGGCGCATCCCGCGAGGAACGCGGCGGTCCGAGGCAGCGACCACAGATCTCCCCTGCGGCGCAGGATGATCACGGCACGGATGTAGGCGATGGCGGCCGCGACGATGAAGAGGTTGACCACCCAGTCCGGGTGCCAGGCTCCGAGGAAATGGGGAATGGTCAGCGGCTCGGGCCAGAGATAGCCCAGGAGGGACCGCCGCAGGTCGACGTCGGCGATCGATCCCTGGGGTACAGGTGGGGGACTGGCGGCGAGGCCCACGGAGATCCCGATGGTCAGGATCATCAGCGCGGCCTCGGATGCCCCGAACAGAGTCAGGGCGCGGCGATCCTCCGGGTTCTCGTCGAGGCGGGGGAGGATGCGACGGCGCTGGTACCAGCCGGCGAGTCCGAGTACCCCCAGGGCCAGGATCTTGACGACGATCAGCTGCCCGTAAGGTGTGGCGAGGTTCTCCCAGGGGCCGATGCGCAGGCGGGCGTTGATGATCCCTGAGTACGCGACCGCGGTGAAGGACAGGAGGGCCAGGGTCGAGTACCGGCGCAGGACCCGACCTGTGTCCGTGCCGAGCCGGAAGCCGAGCAGCAGGATCGCGGCCAGACCGCCCACCCACACGCAGACCCCGACCAGGTGCAGGGCGAGGGAGTTGACCGCGTTGCCGTGATCGTCGGAGCCCGCCGCGTGTCCGGCCCACGCCAGCGGGAGAACCCCCATCACGGCTACGGCCAGCATGATGCCGGCCCCGGTGCTCGAGCGCACCATGGGCAGGAACGTCACGAGCAGGAAGACGGCCAGCAGGGCGACCAGGAGGATCTCGCCGAGATCGAGTTCGGTGATGAAGAACATGAAGAGCGGGAAGAATTCCTCGGTGTTGATCGGTTGGCCTGCCGTGTCCGCCGCGATGAACACCAGGGATGCGACCGACGAGACGAACCAGACACCTGAGGAGAGCCACGCCCAGTTCAGGGCCTTCCACTGGGCGAACCCGATGATGGCCCTGTTCGCTTCGGCGCCGGGCAGGGCGACCGAGCACAGCAGGAGCAAGCCGATGGTGAACGCTGCGCTGAAGTCCTGCAGCACGCGGGCCAGGGGGCGGGCGTGGACGACGAAATCACCGGGATCGAGGATCGTCGTCCGATAGGTGGTCAGGGCTTCCGTGACGTACATGGCCAGGATCGTCGCCCCCAGTCCCAGGGGAAGCGCGATACCCAGGACGACCTGCAGGACCGCCCGTTCCGGTGCTGGGCGCCGGCCCTTCGTCCCGGTCCCCCCTGCGGCCACGACGACGGTCCGCTCGACCGGCACCTGTCCTTTAGCCGGCTCCGCCGGCTCTGCCGCGGGCCCTTGTTCCTGCCGCTGGGATCCCGGCTCAGTCATTGCGGGCCGCGATGGCGGTGGTGACTGCTGATTCGAAGTCGGCGGGGGAGGCGAGTTCCTTGCCGTCCACGTACACCGTGGGGGTGCCGGTGATCCCATCGGCTGATGCGCTCTTGCTGACGAAGCTCACCCACGGACGGAAGGTGTCCTCCTCCAGGCAGGCTGTGATGTCCTCGGCCCCCGTATCCTCCGCGTGGGAGGCGAGGTCGCTGTTGTCCAGTTCTCCGTTCGGGAAGTTCGCGAACAGGGCTGCCAGGAACGGCAGGTACGCCTGGGGAGAGGTTTCGGCTGTGCAGGAGAGCGCGTTGGCTGCCCTGGAGGAGTAGGCGGTGGTCGAATTCCGGTCGAGGAAGGCGACGGTGCGGTACTCCATGGTGATGTCGCCGTTCTGCAGCCACGACCGGATCTGCTCCGCGTAGGCGCTCTCGAAGTCCGCGCAGTGCACGCAGTTGACGTCGACCCAGGCGATGACGGGGACCGGTCCCTGTCCTCCGGGGTCCGTGACCCCGCCCGGCGTGATGGTCGCCGCGCTGGTCCCGTCAGGCAGGGCGACGGTCTCGGCGTCGACGTCGCGGTCCTCCCCGGGTATGAGCTGGGTGGGAGACGTGAGGGTGATGCCCCCGTGCTGATTGCCGTAGGCCGGTGCGGGGCCGGCGGTCGGGATGCCCGCCCGGCTCGTGGCGACGATGACGACGGCGACGACTGCCAGAAGGGCTGCGAGGCCTCCGACGATGCCCCAGCGCAGGAGCAGGCGGGAGCGTTTCGCCCCCCGTTCGTGGTCGAGGCGTACGCGCTGAGCGGTCTGCCGTGCCGATGATGATGCTGCTGATGAACGATTCATGGTGGTCCTTGGTGACGGGGTCGGCGCGGGTGGGCCCGGCGCTGACCATCAGGCGATGAAGAGGGGTGCCCCGGATGAGGCTGCCGTTCCGGCCGCCGGGAAGGGTGGCGAGAACCGGGGAGCCACGGTGCGTGGTCCACTCGGGCAGCGGCTCGAGCTCGTCGGGGTGTTGTCGGACGGGAACCGGCCATCGACGTCGGTCCGGGACAGGACCCGCGGTGCACGATGAACGGGCCGTCGGCCAGGTCGTCGAGTGGTTGCGTCAGCGTGGCGCCGGTAAGGCCTGGTTCTCCTGCACCTCGGTGCACCGATGACTGGTCCATGACGATGCCTGCTGTACCGACGTCCACGAAGTCCGCGCCGAAGACCGGTTCGATGGTCCGCGGAGCGCCGCCCAGGATGACCCCGCCCACTCGGTATGTGGGAGAGGAGGACGTTCCGATCGAGGCCCAGGGGCATCGATCGGCCGCGTGGTCAGGGGACGGCGATCCCGAGCAGGGGAGGGCCCCTCAGCCGACGACGCGTGTCGCAGTGCAGGAGGTCGTAGAGAAAGGGCGAGCCGTCACCGAACGCCATCAGGCGCCGGGCGTCGGCGATGGGAACGTGGCGGGCGGCGACCATGATCGCGTCGATGGTCGCGCAGAGGATGGCGAGCAACGCCCACCACAGGTGATCTGCGTGGCGGATCAGCGCGACGCCGGCGACGCCCGCGAGGAGGTGCGAGAGTAGCATCAGGGCGCTCATCCCACTCGCATCCGGGGTGTGCGCCAGACCCGGCGAGGCCATGAGTGTGCTTGCGCCGTGCAGATGATGCGGCGCAGCGACGGCGCCATCCGGATTCCCGCCGGATGTGGCGAACATGCCGAAGAGCCCGTGGAAGACCAGCTGGCTGGCTGCTACCCCCACGACGACGCGCGGGAGGGTCAACCGGCGTCCGGCGAGGATCACACAGACGAGCCCCCCTGCCACGAGGGACACCACGACGGCGACCAGGGGAACGGTGCCTCCGGCGGCGGCATGGGAGGCGGCAGCGAGGAAGGTGGCCATGGCAGCACTGAGCCAACCCCGCACGAGACGCGAGGTAGGTGTCATGTTCTGATGGCCGTTCATCGGTCCTCCTCCTGCGATCATCGTAACCTTCTCTACAAGTCGTAGAAACTGGCGTGTCGGCCGGCCTGTTCTCCTTCTCAGGGAGCTTCGTCCTCCGCGAGGGTCGCCGACGGCGGTCGGATGCACGGTTGCACCTCGGTCGCGACGGGGGGCCACTCATGCCAGAAGCCCCGACCCGGTCCCAGGTCGAGGCTTCTGGCGTTCTTCCATCCACTGAGGCCTGCCTTTGGGCTCGCCGAGTACAGGTGGGGTGAAGGACCTCTCGTCCCGAGGTGTCTAGCCCAGCCCGAGGTGGACGAAGACGAACCAGACGAGGACGGGAACGATGGCGATCATGGCGATGGCCCAGAGGAGTAGTGCTCGGAAGAAGAGCCGCTCGTCCTTGGGTTGGGCGCTTGCCATGAGGAGTGCCCCGCTGGTCGACATGGGGCTGACATCCACGACCGACGAGCTGATGGCGATCGCCGTGACGACGCCGATGGGTGTCAGGAGAGGGTCTATGGCGATGGGGGTCACGATGGGGCTGATGACTCCGAGTGTGCCGGTGGTGGAGGCGAAGGCGGAGACGATGGCAACGACGTAGCTCGTGATGAGTGCTGCAGCCGAGCTGTTGCCGAGGCTGGCGATCCCGGACTGGAGTTCCTCGAGGGCGCCCATCTCCTCCAGCATCCCGACGTAGGTGACGATGCCGGTGACGAGGACGATCGCGGACCAGGGCATGTTCTCGACCGCTGGTTTCTGTACTCCTGGGTCGATGCAGATCAAGGCCAGGGCCACGATGAGCGAGGCTACGCCGACGTCGAGGCCCGCGACAGTGGTGAGGACCAGGAGTGCGACGATCCCGAGCAGGGTCAGGACGCGCATAGGGGTGACGGCGACCTTGATCGGCCCGGTGGCGACAGGTTCTTCCGGCACGGCCAGCGCTGTATCACTTCGTACTCGTGTACCAGCGGACTCGAACTCGGTGTCGGCGCCCACTGATGGGCCACCCGGCCCGGCCGAGTCCGCTGCTGCTGCGTCGACGTCGGTGCGGAGGGTTTCGTGGTCGTTCTTCCTCAGCTCGCGGCGTCGCATGATTGCTTGCACAAGGATGTAGGCAAGAGCGGCGAGTACGGCGTTGAAGACGAAGCAGTAGAGGTAGAGCTTGAGGGAATCAGCGGAGGCGCCGGCATCGTCGAGCATCACGTTCGCCAGAACACCGAAGGGATTCACGGGTGAGAAAGCGCCGGCATTGGCGCCCTGAACGACGACGAGCCCCATGGCGAGGGTGCTGATACCGAAGCGCGTGCCGAGGGCGAGAGCCACGGGGGCCACGATGGCGATGGCTGCCGGCGTGAAGGCTCCTGCCGACGCGAGGAGGGCGGTCAGAAGGAACATCAGAATCGGCACGAGAACTCTACGATCGCCGGCGAGGCGCTCAGCCCAATACGCCAGCAGATCGATGGTGCCGTTGATCCGAACGATGGCGAAGAGCAGGGTCGCCCCTACCAGGATGAAGAACAGTCCGGAGGGGAATTGAGCGATGACGTCGGCGATGGGTAGCCCGGCGAGGAGGGTTCCGACCCCGAATGCGGCAACGGTCGCGATGAGGCCCGCATTGATCCGTGTGAAGGACCCGACGGCGAAGGCGACGATGAGGACTGCGAAAGCGATGAGGGACATCGACATGGGAACGCCTAGACCGTCGAAGAGGCAATGATGAGGCTTCCCGCGAGCAGGCGGCCAGCGCCGGCGATGGCCGGTTCATGTCCCAGAGCCTTGAGGATCTCGTACGTGGTCGCCGTCGCTGCGGTGATCACCGGCAAACCGAGCTCGTCCTCGACAGCCTGGACGGCGGGAAGGGAGGGCATCTGGACACAGGCGGACAGGACGATCGCGTCGGCGCCCTCGCGCTTGAGCTGACGCGCGATGTCAGGCAGGTTCTCGGGGTCGAGAGCGCCTACGGCGAGGTTGTCGTCGACCTCGAGGCTCGTAGCGTCGAGGACGGTGATCCCCGAGCCCTGGATGTAGTCGACGACCATCCCGGTGAGGGGCTTCATGTAGGGCGTGATCATGGCAACCTTCGTGGCGCCGATCTCCTGCAGAGTCCGAACGAGGGCGCCGGCACTGCTGGTCACCGGAGCCGGGTGGCCGTTTCCCGCCGCTGCATCGCCGATCACCCGCTCGGATTCCAGGTGCGCCTCGGGACCCTGCGCCATGACTGCCACCAGACAGGCGTAGGCGATGACGTCGACGTCGGCGTCCGACACCGCTTCGGCGCACCCAGCAGCCTTACCGACCATGGCGAGCAGTTCTTCGCGGTTGACGTTCTTCATCCCGGCCCGAGCCGAATGGAAGGTGTACCTGTGGCCCGTGGCCTCCGATTGCCGACGGAACAGTTCTGGGAGTTCCGTCTCCATCGTGGTGTTCGAACTCGGCACGATCAGGCCTACGCGGGATGACCCCGGACGCTTCGGCTCGGTTTCGGTCTCCGCTGTGACGTGCGAAATGCTCATGATCTACTCCACCTCGTTGTGATGTGTGCAACCCACGATGTGGGCGTACAACCCATAGTGTGGGTCTCAACATGCTGTGTCAACCATCACGCATCAGCCGGACGGAAGGGCGCGCTCCGGCGGAAGGTACAGTTAGGCGCGCCGATTCAGCAGATCCAAAGGAGTGTGGTGGTGATTCAGAAACCGCAGGGAGCGTCGCCGCTTCTCGTCCTCGGCAAGGTCACGACCATCCTTGACTGTTTCTCGATCGAGCGACCCGAACCGACACTCCAGGAGATCATTCGAGCGACGAGACTTCCTTCGAGTACGTGCCAGCGTCTGGTGCAGAGCATGGTGCATGAGGGTTTCCTCGACCGTGAAGGAGACCGCTACCGCATCGGCATCGGCCTCGTGCGCTGGGCGACGCCGGGTACGGTCGGCCTGGACATCGTGCGCTTGATCAAGCCGGTTCTCCAGGAACTCCGTGATCAGACCGGGGAAACTGCTTCCCTGTACATCCGCGACGGCGCGTACCGAACGATCGTTGCAGTGGCCGAGACGAGGCACGTCGTGATGCGGCCCTTTATGGTCGGTATGGTGATGCCCCTCCACGCGGGGGCTCCGGGAAAGATCTTTCTTGCCTACGATGACGAAGCGTGGGACGAGCTGGGTGACGGGAGCGCCCATCAACTGGAACGCTTCACTGCATCCACTCCTGAAAGCCTCGACCGGCTGAGGGCGCAGGCCGACGAGGGCCGCGCTCAGGGCTATTTTGCTGCTTTCGGCGAACGCCACGAAGACGTCGGGTCGATCAGCGCTCCCGTGTTCGACCACTCCGGACGCTTGGTAGCAGCGCTCGGTCTCGGTTTCCCGACACAACGGATCGGCGATGAGGATGTCCCCCGCCTGGGACCCGTTGTGGCTCAGGCTGCGGCGAGCGCGAGCAGTCGACTCGGACACTCCCCTCCTGCAACCTGACACCGACCAGTCAGGGGAGCCAGTGCTCCGTGACAGCGCACTCGGAAATGCGCTGGGTGCCACTGGTCCGGACCCTACGACACCGTGGGCCGACGGCGCCGCTGCTGCTTCCGGCCGGGTGGACCAGGCGACCCGGGGGGCTCTCGATCAAGGTCACCTCTCGGAGCTGCCCATCCAGCAGGGGTCATCGGCCGATAGATCGCCGCACGCTGGCGCCGACATCATCGGGAAGCTGCTGGCTCCTTCGTGAAGCACGAACTCCGCATCATGTGGTGTCGCTGGGCCGGGGACGGCTCGAGCGCGGGCGAGCGGCTGTCGTGGTGGACCGTCCTGCCGGCAGGGGTCTCAGGATGACGATGAGCAGGGTCGCGATCACGCCCAGGGGGAGGGAGATCACGAACCAGGCCGGGCGGGAGCGGTTGTTGCGTCCGGCCAGGTAGGCGTTCAGTGCGGCCCAGACGATGGTCGAGATGACGTGAATGGTCCAGTAGTTGTCCATGCGCCCTTCCTTTCCGAGGCGTTCTACGGAGCAATGTGGCGGCTTGGGCCGGGAGTAGTTGTGCGGATGACCCTGGCGCGATGCACGACGAGGGCAACTGCCAGCTTCAATGAGACGAGAACCGCCCGCACTAGCATTTCCCTCGCAGATCACTCCGGGTCGAATGAAGGTGGTGGTCGATCGCTTCGAGATCCGCGACAGCTGCACACAGAAGGACTTGGCGGGTCCCGGGAGAAGTACGGACAGATGTCTGTCGGGATACAGGTGCAGCCGCTCCTAAGATCGTCAGGAGGTTGTCCACGAGAGTGTCCCGGACGAGTTCGAGTTCGGCCTGCGAAGTCATGGTCTGTTTCCTTCGAACGTCGATTGGCGGTCGCTGTCGACCGTCAGGTCAACCGGTGGGGGATGGCCGGGGCACTGCGGGTCGACCGCCTTCGCCGCCGGCGACCCGCCATGCCGCAGCGGACGCTGAGGGCGGAAGCCGGCTTGCCGTCGGTGCTCAGTCCGGAAGATAAGGCCGGTAGGGGTCCAGCGTTCCGTCGACGACGGGCACAAGCAGGTCCACGGATCCTTCGGCTGTGGTCGCCACCAGGGTCGTCCGGGCGCCTGGCGCATCACCGGAGGTCCGGAGCAGCGTCTCCGTCGTGTCGAGCGCAATACTTCCCTGCTCGGCGACGGTGAGACGTATTTCCTCGTCATCGTCGCTGATCGTCAACTCGATCGGCTGGCTGGTGGTGTTCTCGAATGTTCCGAGGATCCTCGCAGGCGCGCCCTCGGCGTCGGTGACGAGAAGGACGCTGCGCAGGTCGAGCGCTCCGATGCTCTTGTCGTCTCCGACAGCGGTGGAGTTCCAGTTGTCCTCGCCCCCGGTCGCACAGGACGAGAGGGCGACGAGAAGGGCCACCGTGCCGCTTACCTGGGCACCCAGCAGGGCAGGCCGCGCACGACGACGGATTCCGCCGCTCCGTAGCTGTCGTTCCGGCTGCCTTCGCTGGTGTCGGGGGAGTCGCATGGTCCGGTCCTCTGCGGTGTCGGTGATCGGGCGGTCTCTTCGACCGTAGGTCCGATCATCGAGAGGGGACACCGCTGGGACAGCACTGCAACCAACCCTTCACCGGATTCCGGGCTGACTCCCAGTCGGCGGGGAGCAGGCGCCCAGCTTCGGAGGAAGGACGACTGCCGGAGCAGCCGGAGGGAGGTGAGCGAGGTCGGCAGTCGGGCAGGCGCCCACCGTCGCCTTCAACCGCTACAGGTCGGCGGACGCGCCGATGGGCTCGAGGACGACGTCCGGGTAGTCCTTCGTGAAGTGGCCCACCTTCCACTTGTCCCCGAACACGGCGACCTTCTCGCCGTCGGACCGTGACAGGATCTCGCCGCCGCGGAAGGTCTCGGGGACGCCCTGGCTCTCGGGGGCCACGCGCATGGCGAGGGTGTAGGAGAGGTTGTCGAGCGAGGTGGGGGCGTTGAACTCGGTGCCGAGGCGCTGGGCAGCGACCTCGAACTGCAGCGCCCCGACAGCGGCGAGCACCGGTGCCTGGTCACCGCGGAGGTCGGAGCGCAGCACCTGGACCACGCCCTCGTGCTCGAGCTGCTCGATCCCGCGACGGAACTGCTTGTACCGCCCCGGATCCTTGGCGCGCGCCACGGCGAACAGCTCGGGGGAGAAGCGGGGGATGTCCGGGAACTGCACGGGCTCCTCGGCGAAGAGGCTGTCACCGACGCGGAGGCTCGTCGCGTTCACCAGCCCGACGACGTCGCCTGGCCAGGCCGTGTCCACGACCTCGCGGCTGCGGCCGAGGACGCGGTGCGCGTACTTGGTGGCGAAGGGCTTGCCGGTGCGCTGATTGGTGATGACCATGCCGCGCTCGAAGGTGCCCGAGCAGATGCGCAGGTAGGCGATGTGGTCGCGGTGGGCGCTGTCCTGGCCGGCCTGCACCTTGAAGACGAAGCCGGACATCGGTGCGTCGATGGGGCGCGGCTCGTCGTCGCGGGAGGGGCGGGGCGTCGGGGAGGGCGCGACGTCCACGAGGATGTCGAGCAGCTGCGACACCCCGAAGTTCTTGGCCGCCGCGGCGAAGAGGACAGGCGTCTGGCGGGCCGCCTCGAACTCCTCGCGGTCGAACGAGCCGTTGGAGGACTCGACGAGTCCGGATTCCTCCCGCGCTTCGAGCCAGGGTCCGGCGTCACGCGGATCGAGGGCGTCGATGTCGATGTCCGTCTCTTCGGCCGCCTGCGCACCGGCCTCGACCGCCTCGAGGGCGATGGCCCGCTCGGCGCGGAGATCCAGCAGTCCCTGGAAGTGGCCCGCGATGCCGGCCGGCCACGTGAGCGGCACGGGTGTCATCCCGGTGCGCTCGCCGACGTCGTCGATCAGGCCCAGGGCGTCCAGGCCCGGCCGGTCCCATTTGTTGATGACCGTGATGATCGGGATGTTCCGTGCCTTGCAGACAGCCAGCAGCTTCACGGTCTGCGGCTCGAAGCCCTTCGCGGCGTCGATCAGCATGACGGCGGAGTCCACGGCGGCGAGGACCCGGTAGGTGTCCTCCGAGAAGTCCGCGTGCCCAGGGGTGTCCACCACGTTGAGGATGGTGTCGCGGTAGGTCAGCTGGAGGGCGGCGGAGCTGATGGAGATCCCGCGCTCCTGTTCGATGCCCATCCAGTCGGACACCGTGGCATGGCGGCTGGACTTCCCGTGCGTCACGCCGGCGTCCTGGATGGCGCGGGCCAGCAGGGCGAGGGCCTCGGTCAGCGTCGACTTGCCGGCGTCGGGGTGCGAGATGACGGCGAAGGTACGACGGCGTCCGGCCTCACGGCGGACGGCATCGGCGTCGAGGACGGGGGATTCGGTAAGCAGGGCCACGCTTCCATTGTCCCCGATCGCGCGGTGCGGCCCGTCGGGGTGCTGCCGGTGTTCGCTGTGCGCGTGGGTACCGGGGACTACCCTTGGAGGCAGATCATGGCGTGCGGCTACCGGGAGGACGTGATCGCATGACCGATCAGGTATCGGAACGACGTCCGGCCAGGGGGTCGGTCCATGCCGATCTGCTCGCGCAGTACGGACTCGGCGTGGCCCTCGGCGAGGTATTGCCGGTCGGGTCCATGCCCCAGCCCGCCGCACCTTCGGGCGCACCCGCCGCCCTCCAGAACCTCGTATCTCTCGCGGTCCAGCTCTGCAATGCCCAGTACGGCGCGATCAATGTCATCACGGAGGACGAGTTCCACCAGATCGCCGCCCTCGGCCTCGAGCCGCTCATGTGCGCACGGGAGGACTCGCTGTGCGGGCAGGTGTTCAGGTACGGGCACACCGTGGTCGTGGCGGACTGCACCGAGGATGCCCGCTTCCGCGCCAACCCCTTCGTCGACGGACGCTTCGGGGCCGTGCGTTTCTATGCGACGACGCCGCTGCTCACCACGGAGGGTGTCCCGCTGGGAACGCTCTGCATCTTCGACGAACACCCGGGCGAACTCACGGAGCAGCAGGCCGCAGGACTCGAGACGCTCGCGGCCCAGGTGGTCGACGTCCTCGACCTGCAGCTCCGGACGCGCCAGCTCGACGCCACCGTCTCGGAACTCCGCCGCAGCAACGAGCTGCTGGGCGAGTTCGCCGGGCGCATCAGCCATGACCTGCGCGGCCCGCTGACCAACGTCGTGGGGCTGGCTGAGCTCGCCGAGGACGAGCCGGCACTGCAGGAGGGGACCGCCGGCACCTACTTCAAGCGCATCGGCGCGAGTGCGCTCCGCATGTCCGCGATGGTGGAGAACCTCCTCGGCTACTCCCGGGTGGGGGGCGCCACGCGGAGGGACCCCGTGTCCCTCGCCGAGGTCGTGTCCGCGGCCGTCGACGACCTCGGGCACCATGTCGACGGCGTGCGCGTCACCGTGGACGACTTCACCGGCCACGCGGACCGCGAGCAGCTCCGGGTGCTGATCCAGAACCTGGTGGCGAATGCCGTCGCGTACGCGCGGCCCGGATTGCCGCCGAGCGTGCACATCACCGGCTCCGGCAGCCCCGCGTTCTGGCGTCTCGACGTCGCCGACAACGGGAAGGGCATCCCGGAGGAGGACTACGACCGCGTGCTCGAGCCCCTCGTCCGACTGGAGCGCGAGGGTGATCCGGCGGGTACGGGGATTGGCCTGGCGACCTGCGTGCGGATCGCGCAGGCCCACGACGGACACCTGGCGTTCGACCGGACGCCCGGCGGCGGGCTCACGGTGCGGGTCTGGTTCGGCTCCGGGCCGGGCTGAGCAGCCCGGTCAGCCTGCGGCGTCGACCTGCAGGTGCTTCGCCAGGACATCGCGCACGGATGTCCAGTCCTGCTGCCCGTAGCGGTGGTTCGCCACATGCTGCAGTTCCGCCTGGCCGCTGAACATGCTGACGAAGTACTGCATGCCCTGCCACGCCGGGAAGGTCGCCTCCTCGTCCCTGGACAGGCGGCGACCGATCCGTGCGGCACCGGAGAGCATCGCCGTGGTGCCGGCCCACTGCGTGCCGAACGGCGTGCCGGTGAGCTCGCCCATCATCCGGGCGATGCTGCGCGCCGTGACCCGGTCCCCCGCGACCTCGACGACGCGGGGTGCGGCGTCGTCGAGCGCCACGTGCGCAACGGTGCGGGCGACGTCGTCCTTGGTCGTGAAATCGAGCACCTGGTCCGGCGAGGACCAGTAGAGCACCTTCTTCCGCGCGAAGAGGATCATCGGCGCCTGGCCGGTGAGCATGTCCGCGAAGGCGCCGTTCAGCACAGCGGTGGCGCGCACCGGTGCGGCGTCCAGGTCGGCGGCGAACTCGCGGCGCAGTTCGAAGTTCCGGTTGGTGCCCGGGCTGACGCGACGGTAGTCGGCCGAGTAGTCGGACGGGATGAAGCGTGGGACTCCGGCCTCGACGGCCGCGGCGAGCAGCGCCCGCTGGGCATCGAGGATCACGGCCCGTGCGCCGCTCACCGCGGAGACGACGACATCGGCACCCGATAGCGCGGCGACCAGGGCCGCGTGGTCCGCGTAGGCGGCCACCCTGATCTCGACGCGGTCCTGCTCGCCGTACAGGGACTGTGCGGTGCCGCTGCCCGGGCGGGTCAGCACGTGGACGACGGCGTCGGGCCGGGCGGTGAGCAGTTCGCGGACGATCCGGCGGCCGAGGTCGCCGGTGGCGCCGGCGACGAGGAGGGTGGTCATGGTGAGGTGCTCTTCTCTGTGGGGGCGGTTGCTCGGGCACCGGCGGGACGCCCGCGGGCCGAGAGGTGGGGTGCGGCGGCGGGTTGGCCTGCGCCTGGGACGGGCCCGAGGCAGGACTCGACGGCACCGGCATCGAGGGCGACGCGGGCTAGGAGGCGGCGCAGCTGCGTCTGTTCCTCGCTGCCGAGGGCTCGCAGGAGGGTTCCCTCCACGGCGCGGAGCGCTGCTCGGGCCGAGGTGAGGACCGCCCGGCCCTGATCCGTGGGGAGGACCCGGCGGATGCGGCGGTCCCGCGGGTCGGGTCGGCGCTCGACCAGCGACGCCTCCTCCAGTGCGTCGATGACATAGGTCATCGCGGTCTTATCGATGCCGAGGCGCTGCGCGAGGACGAGCTGCGAGGCCGGGTCCTCGGTGGTGATGGCCACGAGGACCTGGTACCCGCGCGGCCCGCCGGGCACGTCGGCGACCGCACCCGTGGCGATGCGCGAGAAGCCCTGCGACATCGCCTGCACCGACCAGCCCAGCTCGGTCTCGATGCCCCCCGCATCCCAGTCGATGTCGCCGCCGCGCGGCGGGGCGGAGGGCTCGGGAGGCGAATCAGGGAAGGGTGAAGCGGTCATACCGTCAATCGTAGCAATGAAAGATGATCTTCAAGCGAGACGATCTGCGGCTAGGATGATCTGACGCCCGCCGGTCGGAGACCCGACCACCATCAGAAGGATCCCATGCCCGACGCACAGCCCTCCTCGACGACTGAACACCCGACCTCAGCCCTCAGGCGCGATGACCATCCCGCCGTCACGCCGTTCATCCTCGACATCCCGGAGGCGGACCTCGACGATCTCCGGCGGCGCATCCTGGCCACGCGCTGGCCGGACCGCGAGACGGTGCCGGACACGACGCAGGGGCCACGGCTGGAGAAGCTCCAGGCCCTGGCGGACCACTGGGCATCCGCCTACGACTGGCGCCGGACCGAGGGGGTGCTCAATGCCTGGGGCCAGTTCACCACCATCATCGACGGCCTCGACATCCACTTCGTGCACGTCCGCTCCGGCATCCCCGGCGCCCGCGCCCTTCTGCTGACCCACGGCTGGCCCGGGTCCGTCCTGGAGTTCCGGCACGCCGTCGGGCCCCTGACGGATCCCGAAGCCCATGGCGGCGACGCAGCGGACGCCTTCGACGTCATCATCCCGAGCCTGCCCGGCTTCGGCTTCTCGGGCCGGCCCACCGGAGCCGGCTGGGACGCACAGCGAACGGCCAGGGCCTGGGCCGTGCTGATGGAGCGGCTCGGCTACGCCCGCTGGTTCGCGCAGGGCGGTGACCTCGGGGCGTCCGTCACGACCGAACTCGCCGCTCTGGAGCAGTCCGAGGGCATCGGCCTGGCCGGCATCCACCTGAACATGGCGCTCTTCATGCCGTCCGAGGAGGAGATGCGGGCGGCGTCGGAAGAGGAGCAGGCGATGTTGCAGGAGGGCGGGTACTACTGGCAGACCCTCTCCGCCTACTCGCAGCAGATGGCTACACGGCCCCAGACGATCGGCTATCCGCTCGCCGACTCGCCCGTCGGCCTGGCGGCCTGGATCTATGCGATGTTCCAGGACGTGGGCGGTGCGCACGGACGGCACGGGGATGCGGAGGCGATCTTCACCCTCGACGAGATGCTCGACGACATCATGCTCTACTGGCTCCCGAACACCGCGGCGTCGGCAGCGCGCTTCTACTGGGAGTCCGGCAGGAACGGCTGGGCGACTCCTGGGACGCTCGAGGACCCGCTGACCCTGCCCGTGGGACTGAGCATCATGCCGGGCGAGTACGTCCGCCGGTCCCGGCGCTGGGCCGAGCGGCGGTACACGAACCTCGTGCACTTCTCCGAGGTGGCGGACGGCGGCCACTTCGCCGTGCTCGAGCAGCCGGAGCTGCTCGTCGACGACATCCGCGCGACGTTCCGTTCGCTGCGCTGATCGACCGGTGCCGCCGGGCTGCGATGCTGCGGCGCCGGGCGCCCCGGGAGGAAGTGCCGGACCCGGTGACGCGCGGCGCGCGGGCTGTGGCGCGGCCGTGGCGGGATCTCCCACCGGTCACGGCGCGGAAGGCCTGATCGGCGCTCCGCCCCGCGACCGGAGGGTGCCGCCGGGTCGGGCGTCCGTGGTCTGGCCGCGAGCCCCGCGACGGGTGCCGGCCGCGCAGAGCGGTGGTCCGCTCAGTCGGCCGCGAGCCCCGCGACGGGTGACAGCCGCGCAGAGCGGTGGTCCGCTCAGTCGGCCGCGAGCCCCGCGACGGGTGACAGCCGCGCAGCGCGGCGGGCCGGCAGCACCGAGGCCAGGAGCCCGGCCGCGACGGCGACGGCCAGGACCGCGCCGATCTGTCCGATCGGCACCGCGGGAGCGACCGCCGTGATGCCGCCGAGGGCCGACTGCGTGCCCAACCACCCGTACAGGATGCCGAGGCCGGATCCCAGCAGCGCGGCGACGCCCGCGATGAGGACGGCCTCGACCGCGAGCATGCCGCGCAGCTGCCCGCGCGTCAGCCCGAGTGCGCGCAGCAGCGAGTTCTCGCGGCGCCGCTCCAGGACGGACAGGGACAGCGTGTTGGCGACGCCGATGAGCGCGATCAGCACGGCGACGGCCAGCAGGGCCGTCACGATCAGCAGCATGACGTCGATGATCTGGTTGTACGCCAGGCGCTCGATCACCGCCCCGGACACGTTGTACTCCGAGACCCCCGTCGCGGTCACGATCTCCGACTGCAGGTCGGCCGCGGCCGTACCGTCGAGCCCGTCGACGAGCCTGAGCCAGAACGTGGCGCCGATGTACTCGGCGAGAGTCCCGTCCCGCAGGGCCTCCGGTGGCGCGGACGCCGGGTCGAGGCTCGGCCCGAGGAGCGTGGCGAGGGCGTCCGGTGGGGTCCCTCCAAGCTGCTCGGCCGTCGCCGTCGTGATGAGCGGGAGGAAGAACGCGGCATCCGTCGACGTGACCGGCAGCGTCGCGGAGCCGTTCCCGCCGTCGAGCGTGACCTCGTCCTGCTCCCAGGACTGCGGAGCGAGCACCTCGCCGTCCATCAGCTCCAGGCCATCGGCGCGCAGCACGCCCGCCACGTCGGCCGGATCGGCGGAGTAGACGAGCAGTTCGCCGTCCTCGGCGCTGGTGAGCATGACGGGAGTGACCTCGACGGCATCGAGCACGCCGTCGACCGCGAGAAGGGTCCGTGCGTCGACGGTGATCCGCCCGGCTTCCGCAGGGGTCGCCGTCGCGCTTCCCGGCCCGGTGACCTGGAGGTCCACGGCATAGTTCGCCTCGAGTTCGCGGTCGAAGGACGTGCGTGCCGTCTGGGCGCCGACCATCATCGTCGTCACGAGCGTGACGCCGACCATCAGTGCCGCGGAGGACGCCGTGGTCCGCGCGGGGTTGCGCACGGCGTTGACCGAGGCGAGAGACCCCGGGACCCCGAGTGGACGGGCGAGGCGGCCGATCGCCGCGACGCTCGCCGGGACGAAGAACGGCGCGAGGAGGATGACGCCGAGGAAGGAGAGGGCGCCACCGACGAGTGCCGGCACGAGGGCCACGGCCACTGCGCCGAAGGCGAGGAGCGCGCCGCCGAGGAGCAGTGCCACGAGACCGAGGGCGAGCCGGGTCCGGCCGCTCCTGCTGCCGGCCGCCGGCGGTTCGGCGGGACGCAGTGCGGCGAGGGGTGCCACCCTCGTCGCGGCCCGGGCGGGGACGAGCGCGGCGAGGACCGTCATCAGGACTCCGACGCCGATGCCGATGACGACGGCGGAGGGCGGTACCGCCAGCACCGCGAAGGATCCGAAGGAGGTCCGCCCCGCGAGGCCGACGAGGGCGGCCATGACCCCGACGGCCAGCAGCACACCGAGTACGGACGCCACCAGGCCCACGACGGCTGCCTCGACCAGCACCGAGGTGCGTACCTGCCGCCGTTCGGCCCCGATGCAGCGCAGGAGGGCCAGCTCCCGTGTGCGCTGGGCGACGAGGACGGAGAAGGTGTTCGAGATGACGAGGGCCGCGACGATCACGGCCACCGCAGCGAAGGCGAGGAGGATGCCGGTGAGGATGTCCCCTCCGCTCGAGAGCTGGGCGACGTCCGCCGTCGTCTGCTCGAGGGCCGTGCGGACCGTGAACGTCCCCGGGTCCGATCCCGCGGGACCCTCGTCCGCGGTCGCGGTCGCGGCGGCCGCGGCCTCGTCCAGCACGGACAGGGCCGCAGCCGTCACCGCCTGCTCGTCCGCGCCGGGCAGGAGGGCGAGCTGCACGTTGCGGACGGACGCGGTTCCGCCGTTGCTCCCGCGCACCACCTCCGGTGAGGCGAGGACCTGGACGACGCCGGACAGGCTGGGATCGGGGCTCGGGGCGTAGAGGCCCGTGACCCTGAGCGGCCCGGCCGTCGGCGACCCCTGCGCGTCGGGGACACCGTCGAGCACCACGGTGTCCCCCGGGGTGATGCCGAGCCGCTCGGCGGAGACCTCGTCGAGCAGGACCTCCTCCGGAGCCTGAGGAGAGGATCCGCTGGAGACCGTCGAGTTCTCGAGGGCCGCCGGCGCGGTCGTGGTGAGCGCGGCCAGCGACGTCTGGGCGCCCGTGGCCAGCTGGGCGTAGGTGCGTTCCTGGCCGTACGCCGCCTCGACGCCGTCGAGCCCGGCGAGGGGCGCCACGGCATCGGCGGGGACGGGCGCGCCGTCCAGCCCCGTGACCACGAGGTCCGCCCTGGCGTAGGAGGCGCCGATGCTCTCCCGGAGGCTGGCGTTGGTAGTCGCGTTCACCATGAGGGTCGCGGAGAGGAAGGCGACGCCGAGCACCACGGCGAGGCCGACGGCCACGAAGCGGCGCGCGTGCATGCGGACCTGCGCGAGGGCTACCTGCAGCACGTCAGGCACCCAGCTTCGCGAGTGCGCCGAGAATGGCGTCCGGGGTCGACTGCTGCAGTTCGCCCACGAGCGCGCCGTCCTTCATGAGGACCACGCGATCGGCGTAGGACGCCGCCATGGGGTCGTGCGTGACCATGATGATGCTCTGTCCCATCTCGCGGCAGCTGCGCCGGAGCAGGGACAGGACCTCGGCGCCGGTCGCGGAATCGAGGTTCCCGGTCGGTTCGTCGCCGAAGATCACGTCGGGCCGCGTGAGCAGCGCGCGGGCGACGGCGACGCGCTGCTGCTGGCCGCCGGACAGTTCGTGGGGGCGATGGGACAGGCGGTCGGTGAGGCCGAGCGTCGAGGCGATCTGCTGCAGCCAGGTGGAGTCGACGCGACCGCCGGCAAGGGCCACCGGCAGGGTGATGTTCTGTTCCGCGGTGAGCGTGGGGACGAGGTTGAAGGCCTGGAAGACGAACCCGACGTGGTCCCGGCGCAGGCGCGTGAGATCGGCGTCGGGAAGGTCCGTGATGTCCGTCCCGCCGATCCACAGCCGCCCGGCGTCCACCGAGTCCAGGCCGGCGAGGCAGTGCATGAGCGTCGACTTCCCCGAGCCGGACGGGCCCATGATCGCGGTGAAGCGCCCCCGCTCGAAGTCGAGGGAGACATCGCGGAGCGCGTGCACCGCCGTCTCGCCGCGGCCGTAGCTCTTGGACACGCCGCGTGCGGCGACGGCGCTGCCTCTCGGGACGTCGACGGTGTCGGGGGTGCCGACGGCGCCGGGCGGATTCACAGGGGTATTCGTGGACGTGGTCATCCTCCTACGCTAGGGAGCTTCGGGGCCGCGCGAATCAGCACAGGGACCGGGGTTCGCCGGCCGCGGCTCATACCGCGGGATGAGGCACGGCCGCTCCACGAGTGCCCGGCTCGGCAGTGCGCGGTCCCCCTGCTACGGTGGCGCCGCCGAGCCGGGTGCACCGAGGCTTCAGTGCTCCGTCGTCGTCCGCCCTGTCGCTACCGGTGCGCCGCCACGCAGGCTCCAGGCCGCGAGGACCGATGCGCCGATCATCAGCAGGGCTGCGATCCCCGAGGTGACCGTCACCCCGCTGTCGAAGGCGTGGAACGCCGAGTCACGCAGCAGCGACGCGTTGCCCGTGCCGAGCTGCGACGCGACCTCGACGGCGCCACCGAGCGTCTCGGTCGCCGAGTCCGCCTGGGCCGAGGTGAGGCCCGCGGGCAGCAGCAGGTTCCGTTGGTAGGAAGCGAGCAGGATGCTGCCGAGCACGGCCGTCCCGAGCACCGAGCCGACCTCGTACGCGGTCTCCGACACGGCCGACGCCGCCCCCGCCTTCGCCGCAGGGACGGTCGAGAGAATGAGGTCGTTCGAGACGGTCTCGGAGGCGCCCACGCCGATGCCGAGGACCACGAAGGCGATCATGAGGAAGCCGGCAGAACCGCCTTCGCCGAGCAGGGCCAGCATGGCGTAGGCGAGCGCGGAGAACAGGAGGGAGACCGAGACGACGACGTGCGGCGGCAGGCGCCGGGCCACGGGTACGACGGCGAGGCCCGCGACGATGGTCACGAGGAGCCCCGGCAGCAGGACGAGGCCGGCGTCGAGCGGGGTGTACCCGAGCACGAGCTGCAGGTGCTGCGAGACGAAGAACAGGAACCCGACGAGCGAGAAGATCGCCAGGAGGTTGACCAGCACCGCGCCGGAGAACGCGCGGATGGTGAACAGCCTCACGTCCAGCATCGGATCCCGTCGCTGGAGCTGGCGCACCACGAACGCGGTGCCGGCTGCGATCCCGATGAACGCCGCCGTGACGGACACCAGCAACGGACCGCCCTTGGCGAGATTCTTGATGGCGTAGACCACGGGGAGCATGGTGGCGATCGAGAGCACGATCCCGGCGTAGTCCACGCGTCCCGGGTTCGCATCCCTCGATTCGGGCACGACGGCGGGCGTCAGGGCGAGCATCAGCAGCAGGACGGGCACGGCGAGCAGGAAGACGGAGCCCCACCAGAAATGCTCGAGGAGCAGTCCGCCCAGCAGCGGTCCGAGGGCCGCCCCGGCGGAGAAGCCCGCAGCCCACACCGCGATGGCGATGCGCCGCTGGTTGCGGTCGGTGAAGATGTTGCGGATCAGCGACAGCGTGGAGGGCATGAGCATCGCGCCGAAGACACCGAGCCCCACACGGGAGGCCAGCAGGAACTCCGCCGTGGGTGCGAAGGCTGCTGCCACCGAGAACAGGGCGAAGCCCGCGGCTCCGATCATCAGGAGCCGGCGACGGCCGAAGCGGTCGCCGAAACTGCCCATCGCCACGAGGAGTCCCGCCAGGACCAGCGGATAGCTGTCGACGATCCACAGCAGCATCGTCCCGCTGGTCGCGAAGTGACGCGAGATCTCGGGCAGGGCGAAGCTCAGGACGGTGTTGTCGACGGAGACCAGCAGCACCGGCAGCATCAGCACGGCCAGGGCGAACCAGGCGCGACGGTCGGCGGTGGGGGCCAGGGAAGGGGACGGGGTGTGAACGGCACGCGGGTTCACCCCGGTCGGACGTGCGGAGGAGGACGGAGTGGTGATCATCGGTCCAAGCTATACCGTCCAGCCGGTACAGTACAACAAACGTGACGGGTATCATGAGGGAGTGTCCAGTTCCCGCGAGCGCATCCTCGACAGCTTCGAGGACGCGCTGATCCGCGACGGTGAGAGGGCTGCCACCATGGAGGCCGTCGCCGCCGCTGCGGAGGTGTCGAAGGGCGGACTCCTCTATCACTTCCCGTCGAAGGAAGCGCTCGTCGAGGGCCTCGCGCACCGACTCCGGGCTCTCGCCGATCGTGACCGCGATGCCATGACCGCAGCCCCGGACGGCGCCGCGCGATACTACGTGCGAACCTCCGTGTTCGAGGACAGCGCCTTGGATCGTGCCCTCGTCTCCATGGCCCGACTGGCCCAGCAGGGCCACCCGACGGCCAAGGTGTCCCTCGCCGAGATCCAGGAGCGGTGGCTCGACGCCCTCGAGGCCCAGCTCGGCGACCGCACCACGGCCCGGGCGGTCAAACTGCTCGGCGACGGCCTCTACTACGACGCGGCGTTCTTCGCGTCGGCAGGATCAGGTCGCACGAGCGAGCGGGAGATCCGGGATCTCCTCGACGTCGTCGACCTCATCGTGTCGAGGCGCAGCGCGGGCGCAGCCACGGGCTGACGCCTCGCCCGTGACTCCGGCTACTGTCCGCAACCGCGGTGCCTCACTACAGTTGGCCCTGCATGTACGTCCCGGGCAGGTCCCGCAGGCCGCGCCCGCACATGATCCGCCGGCAGGTCCGGCGGACGCCCTCCACCGGCACGTCCAGCAGGCACATCACGCACGCACACCGAGCACAAGGGGACGCATCACATGATCAAGGGATTCCGGGATTTCATCCTGCGGGGCAACGTCATCGAGCTGGCGATCGCCGTGGTGATCGGGAGCGCCTTCACCGCCCTGGTCGGGGCGTTCACGGCGAACATCATCAACCCGGTCATCGCCTCGGCGGGCGGGGTCGACGCCGCCGGCTGGGGCTTCCCGATCCGACCGGGCAACGACGCCACCTTCGTGGACGTCGGCGCCGTCGTCACCGCGATCATCACGTTCCTGATCACCGCGGCCGTCGTCTACTTCCTCTTCGTGGTGCCGATGAACCGTGCGAACGCCCGGTTGCGCTCCCTCTCGGCCCCGCAGGAACCGGAGGAGGAGCCCACTCCCGTGGACATCGCTCTCCTGACCGAGATGCGGGACCTCCTCAAGGAGATGTCGGCGAGGGACGCGCGGCCATGAGTGGCGACACGGAGGGGGGTGCCGCCCGCGGAAGCGTGCCGCTGCGGGCAACCGTCCGGATCGGCGTCGTCGCGGTGGTCGTGCTGGCCGTCGTCTCGACCTTCCTCGACACGGCGTCCAGGACGACGATCAACCCGTTCAACTTCTTCGGCTTCTTCACGATGCAGAGCAACATCATGGCGGCGGTGATCCTCCTGCTGGCCGCAGTCCTGCAGCTGCGGATGACTCCGGGTCCGGAGTGGCTCGTCCCCGTCCGGGCGGCCATCACCACGTACATGTTCGTCGTGGGTGTGGTGTACAACCTGTTGCTCGCGGGCCTGGCCGGCGGCGTGGAACTCGCCTGGGCCAACTGGGTGCTGCACGTGGCGTTCCCGATCTACGCGGTACTCGACTGGTTGTGCACCACCGATCGCCGGCCGCTCTCCTATCGGGTCATCCGGCTGATCCTCGTGTATCCGCTCGTCTGGGCCGTCGTGGTGCTGATCCGTGGGGCCACGGACGGATGGGTGCCCTACCCGTTCCTCGATCCGGCCACGGGGTACGCCTCCGTGCTGCTGTATGTCGTGGCGATCGCCCTGACGTTCGCGGCGTTCGGCGCCCTCGTCATCCTCGTCAGCCGGAGCCTTCCACCCCTCGGCTCGCTGCTCGACGGTCGGGCCGGAAGGGCGGCCGGCAAGCCCTGAGTGTCGTATCCCCGGCTCAGCGCCGGGTGGTCGCCAGGTCCGAGGTGGACGGTCCCTCGAGCAGTGTGCCGTCCGCGGTGAAGCGCGAGCCGTGCAGCGGGCAGTCCCAGGATCGTTCGGCGTCGTTCCAGGACAGGATCCCTTTCAGGTGCGGGCAGACGGCCGAGACGCGGTGCTGCACGCCGTCGACGGTGCAGATGCCGATCGGTCGCGCGCCCTCGCGGATCACCCTTCCCTCTCCCTCGCCCGGGGTGGAGGTGCCGGTCTTCGCGAGGCCGGACAGCCATCCGGCGACCAGTTCCAGACCGACCACGGCGTTCGCCTGCGCGGTCTGGAGGGCATCCGCCGGGCTGACCTTCGTCCGGTAGAGCGTCGCCGCCCAGGGCATGTTGCCGCCCAGGATCTCCCCGGCGAGGGCGAGGGAGGCGGCGACCGCGTTGGTCATGCCCCACTTGTTGTAGCCCGTCGCGGCATAGATGTGTCCGCCGCCCGCCGGGACCTTCCCGACATACGGGACGGACGCCGCGGGCGTATAGTCCTGCGCCGACCAGGCGTAGGCGCGCCTGGCCGTGGGGAAGTACTCCTTGGCCCAGCGCGTGAGACCGTCCACCTTGGCTTGGGTGTTCGAACTGTGGCCCACCTTGTGGCCGTTCCCGCCGACGATCAGATATCTCGTCCCGTCCACCAGGGCGGTCCGCAGCGACCGGGTCGGGGAGTCGGCGCTCAGGTACATGTCCTCGGGGACGTCGTCCTCGACCGTCAGCGCAACACAGTAGGAACGCATGGGCTGCAGGACGGCGAAGTACCCGCCGCGGTCCAGGATGGGGATCCCGGTGGCCAGCACCACGTTCGACGCCGTGACCGTGACCGGGCCCGCGCTCGTGGCCAGTTCCACGTCCGGCGAGTCGCTCTTCACGACCCCCCGGACCCGGACGCCCTCCACCAGTACGCCGCCGTGCCGCCTGAACTCGGCGGCCAGGCCGGCGAGGACCTCCAGGGGGTGGAACTGCGCCTGGTCCTTGAGCCGGAGGGTCTTCCGCACGGGGAAGGGGAGGGTGGCGGAGTTGCCGAGCCCGGTCGCGAGGCCGGCGGTCGTGCACGCCTCGTGTTCGGCGACGAGTCTCCGTGCTCCGGTGTCCGTAGTGGCGTAGTCGACGGCGTCGCGGGTCTCGTAGGCGATGCCGTGCTCGTCGCAGAACCGCAGGAGCCAGCTCTGGCCCTCGCGGTTACCGGTGACGTAGGCGCGCGCCAGCTCGGCGTCGTGGTGCTGCAGGATGGTCGACATGCTGGTGTCCTGCAGCAGCGAGAGCTTGGCCGTGGTGTTGCCCGTGGTGACTGCCCCGGTGGTCCGTGCCTCGAGGACGGCGACGCGATGCCCTGCGCGGGCCAGCAGCAGCGCCGTCGTGAGGCCGGTGAGGCCCGCGCCCACCACCACCGCATCGAACGCGCTTCCCTCCTGCAGCGCATCCGACGGGATGGGCGGCGCGGTGTCGAGCCAGAGCGATCTCATGGGCTTCCCTTCGGGAGTCGTCCGGTGCCTCCACCGAACCACTCAGCATGCTTACAGTCAAGCATCGGAAGGCCTGTCGGAGGAGGGCACTAGCATGGCGTCCCATGACCGCCCGCACCAGGAAGGCAGGCCCTGTGCACGTCCGTCTCGTCCTTCCCCACCAGCTCTTCGAGGAACACCTCGATGCACCCGAGGGCACGCTCTTCGTGTTCCTCGAGGATGACCTCCTGTTCCGCAGCCTCCGATTCCACCAGCAGAAACTCGTCCTGCACCGCGCGGGGATGACCATCTTCGCGCGGCGCGCGGAAGCCGCCGGGTACGAGGTGCACTATGTGGACACCTCGGCGGACACCCCGAGCCAGGAGCGTCTCGCCGCCGCCCTGGCCGGGTGCGGAGCGACCGTCGTGACCTACTACGACGTCGTCGACGACTGGCTCGACCGGCGGCTGACGCAGACGCTCGCCGATGCCGGCGTCGAGGTCCGCGTGCTCGAGACGCCGCAGTTCATCACCGACCGCGAGGTCCTCGGCACCTACTTCTCCTCGCACACCTGGCGGATGCAGACGTTCTACGAGTGGCAGCGCAAGCGGCTCGGCATCATGGTGGGCCCCGACGGGTCCCCGGAGGGCGGGCGGTGGAGTTACGACACGGAGAACCGCAAGAAGCTGCCGAAGAAGATCGAGCTGCCGGACCTGCCGGAATTCGACCGCCCGCCGGAGGTCCGGGACGCCATCGCCTGGGTCGCCGCAGAGTTCCCCGACAATCCCGGGAACGCGGAGTCCTTCAACTGGCCCGTGACCCATCGGCAGGCCTTCGACGCCCTCGAGTCCTTCCTCGCGGAGCGGTTCGAGCTGTTCGGTCCGTACGAGGACTCGATCGCCGTCGGGCAGACCTACCTGTTCCACTCCGCCCTGAGTTCCAGCATGAACACCGGACTCCTCAACCCCGTGGAGGTCGTGGACCTCGCGCTCGATTTCGCCGGGCGCCACGGCACGCCCATCGCGAGCGTGGAGGGTTTCGTCCGGCAGGTCATCGGCTGGCGGGAGTACATCCGGGCCTCCTACGTGCTGCGGGGCAGGGAGATGCGCGCCGGGAACACCCTCGGGTTCACCGCGGATCTGGACGAGCGCTGGTGGACCGGTGACACCGGGCTCGAACCGGTCGACTCCGTCATCACGCGCATCCTCGACACGGCCTACGCGCACCATATCGAGCGCCTCATGATCCTCGGCAACGCGGCGCTGCTGATGCGCGCCAAGCCCGACGCCGTCTACGAGTGGTTCATGGAGATGTTCATCGATGCGTACGACTGGGTGATGGTGCCCAACGTCTACGCCATGAGCCAGTACGCGGCCGGCGCCATGATCACCACGAAGCCCTACGTCAGCGGCAGCAACTACATCCGGACGATGAGCGACTTCGGCGAGGGCCCCTGGCGGTTCAGCTGGGATGCCCTGTACTGGGAGTTCGTGGCCGACCATCGGGAGCTCTTCGCCCGCAACCCGCGCTCGCGGATGAGCGTGAACCTGCTGGACAAGATGGACACCGAACGGCGCGTGTCCCTGCGCGGCGAGGCCGCCCGCTGGATCCCCGGCAGAGGATCGGGACCGACCGCGGAGGACGGCGTCGGCGGGGCGGGGAACGACGCCGGGACGCAGCCGGCCCGGACGCCCACGAAGGCGCGCGCACCCCTCGAGGAGGAACCGTCGTCCGGGGAGCGGTCCGCTGTCGAGCGTCGGATGGCGCAGGCGACGTCGATGACGGAGGCCACGTTGCCCGGCCTATAGTCTTCGAGCATGGAACAGAGAATTCTCGGAAGAACCGGCCGTCCCGTCTCCGTCATCGGCCTCGGCACCTGGCAGCTCGGCGCGGACTGGGGCGAGGTGGCGGACAAGGACGCCGTCGCGGTGCTCGATGCCGCGGTCGAGGCCGGCGTGACCTTCTTCGACACGGCGGACGTCTACGGCGACGGCAGGAGCGAGTCGACGATCGGCGGCTTCCTCAGGCACAACCCGGACCTCGACATCCTCGTCGGCACCAAGATGGGCCGCCGGGTGGACCAGACGCCGGAGAACTACACGCTCTCGAACTTCCGCCAGTGGATCGACCGGTCGAGGACCAACCTCGGCGTCGATGCCCTCGATCTCGTGCAACTGCACTGCCCGCCCACCGCCGTCTACAGTTCCGACGAGGTCTACGACGCGCTGGACACCCTCGTGGCCGACGGCGTCATCAGGAACTACGGCGTGAGCGTCGAGCGGGCCGACGAGGCCCTGGCCGCCATCGCCCGGGGGAACACCGCGAGCGTGCAGATCATCCTCAACGCCTTCCGGCTGAAGCCCCTCGACGAGGTGCTGCCCGCGGCGAAGGCGGCCGGGGTCGGCATCATCGCCCGCGTGCCGCTCGCCTCGGGTCTGCTGTCCGGGAAGTACACGAAGGGCACCGCCTTCGCCGAGAACGACCACCGCAACTACAACCGGAACGGCGCCGCCTTCGACGTCGGGGAGACCTTCTCGGGCGTCGACTACGAGACGGGCCTGCAGGCCGCCCGCGAGTTCGCGGAGCTGGTCCCGGAGGGCGTCACGACGGCGCAGGCCGCGCTCGCGTGGATCATCGCGCAGGACGGCGTCAGCACGGTCATCCCCGGCGCTCGCACCCCGGAGCAGGCGCGCGCCAACGCGGCGGCCGCCGGGTCCGCCGGTGTCGCCGCCGGCATGGACGACGCCGTCGCTGCCATCTACGACCGCCATTTCAGGGCCACGGTCCACCCGAAGTGGTAGCCGCCGGACCAGGATCCGCCGGCCCCTGCGCGGGCGGGTTCCGGTCGGCCTGACCCTCCGCTAGGGTGGGGAGCACCAGGTCAGACGGAGTTAGAGGACGTCTGTCATTGTTGGATCACCGACGAAGGAATCGACATGACTGAAAACACCTCAAGCGCTGGCACCGGCGAGTCCCACACCATCCGCGACTGGACGGATCTCGCGGAGGAGATGTGGTCCTACCTGACCGGACGGGGCGCAGCCATCAACTACACCCTCCAGGACATGACCATCGAGGTCCCGCGGGACATCGGCCCCGATGCCCCGCGTGCGACCTGGAAGTTCAACGGCACCCTGCGGATCACCACGAGTGACAACGCCGCCAGCGGTTCCGACCCCCACGCGAGCTGATCCGCCGGACCACGATGGCCTCGACACTCAGGCTCGACATTGACATCGATTTCTCGCTGGGCGAGCCCGCGGTCGACGGCAAGCCGGAAGCGCGCCTCTCCGGCACCGTGAAGGCCGCCGGGAGCACCGTGGACGTCTTCGTGGACGACCCGGCCTCCTTTCGCGGCAACAACCTGCCGGGGCTCGGTCAGGTGCGTTCCATCGCGAAGGAACTCGCGGATCGCGGCCTCGCCATCTCGGTCAGCGGGCCCAAGGGCCTGCTGGTGAGTCTCGGCGCGGTACAGTCCTCGATGGCGCAGCGCCTCATCACGCGCTCGCCGCACATCCGCCTCGGTTCGCCCGGTACGCTCGCGCCGCTGCTCGGCATCGGCCGGCGTGCCCTGGAGAAGGGTGACACGCCGTCGATCCTCCCTCCGGGCACGCCGTTCCCCCTCGTGCCGACCGTGAACCGGAGGATCAAGCGGACCATCACGACGACGCACTACCTGCACGGGAGCGGGCGTCCACGGCTCATCTTCGTGCAGAACTCCGAGACGTGGGACGGGCAGGTGCCGCGGGAGGTCGAACTCCTCGGTGACCGCACCACGATCGGCAGCGGCGAGGACGCGACGCTCCGCCTCACGGGCCTCGACGAGCTGCACGCGGAGGTCATCCACACCGAGGACGACGAGTACGTCCTGGTGCCGCACGGAGTCATCACGGGGAGCGTCAACGGCAAGGAGCAGTCCATCCTCCGAACGGGTGCCCGCATCCAGCTCGGGGAGTGGGCGCTCGCGTTCTTCCGCGAGGAGTACGCCGACCACGGAAGGCCCTTCGGCGGACGCAACGGTGGCGAGCTCTCGTATCAGCGTCCGCAGCGCAACCCGCGCACGGGTGCCACCGAGGTGGACGGCTCGGCCGGGGTCGGCGACTTCCGCCGGCCGCGCTGACCCGGCGTGCGCCGAACCACCGGCGCGTGTCGGGTCGGGGAGTTCGGCGATGACGTCGGGCAGGGGGGCCGGGCAGGAATGAGCCCGGCCGTGACGGGACCGGCGGGAGGGGGTGCGCGGCATGGCCGATAGCATCGAACTACTGCTGGACCCGACCTCCGACCTCCGCGTCCTCGAGGATTGGGCCGCGCTCGAGGACGCGGGCCTGCCGAACCAGTCGCGGCACCAGTCCTTCAGCAATGCCCCGCACATCACGCTCGCCGCGGCCGCGCGCATCGACGACCGGTACGACGCCGACCTCGCCGCTGCGTCAGGCGGACCCGCCCCCGACCTGAGGACCGCCGGTTTCCTGGTGTTCCCCACGCGCCGGAAGTTCGTCCTGGCGCGGCAGATCGTCGCGGGCACGGCACTGACCGGCCTGCACCGGCGCATCTGGTGCGCGCTCGACGGCGTCCAGGAGACCGTGCCGACCACCGTCAGCGGAGCCTGGACGCCCCACATCACGCTCGGTCACGGCCTGACCGCCGAGCAGCTGGGCACAGCGCTCGAGCTGCTCAGGGACAGCCCTCCGGTCCGGCTTGCAGCCGGGATCGTGCGGCGGTGGGATGCCAAGGAGAAGCGCCTGATCCTGCTCGGCGGCGGAGGAGCTCCTCAGGCGTCAGGGTGACTCGGCGCGCAGTGAGGCGGGCCGGACGAGAACCCCCTGGGGCTCCCGGATCCACCACAGGCCCGTCTCCCGCTTCTCGCGTCGGCTGCCGAAACGGTAGAGGAAGATCCGCGCCCGCACGTACCGCGGACGGGCGCCGTCGAACGGGTCCTCCGCGAGGAGTCCCAGGGTCTGCGGATCGGCCTGCAGGAGCTTGACCAGGAACGGCGTGAACCATCCGCGCTCGGATCCGAGCGCGAGGAACCACATCATCCAGTCCAGGCGCAGGTGGTACGGCGCGAACTGCCGTGGCCTGCGCGCCGGGTCGCCGGGTTTGCCCTTGAACCCGTACTCCCGCCAGTGCGCGTCCGGACCGGCGTCGTCGAGCGTGCCCTCCACGACCACCTCGTAGCGCACCTTCGTGACGCTGCCGAACGCCCCGTACGCGTTGCCGAGGTGCCACCTGTTGAAGCCGGCATTCATCAACTGGTGCCGGGCGAAGAGGTTCACGAGGGCCGGGCGGCTCAGGTAAGCGAGCACGAGCACGGCGAGCACGACGACGATCGTGAACCACAGCGGGGTCGGCTGGTAGGAGCCGCCGGGATCGACGGCGGAGACCACCGCGGCGTAGAACGAGTCGGGTACGGCCGCGAAGGCCAGGATGATGGTGAGCGTGTTGAGCCAGGCGAAGTTGCCCGAGACCACGAGCCAGCCCTGCGTCAGGATCATCACCAGGGCGGCGATCCCCGCGAGGGGCTGGGGAGCGAACAGCAGCCACGGCACCGCGAGCTGCGTGACGTGGTCGCCGGCCACCTCGACGCGGTGCAGGGGCTTCGGCAGGAGGTGGAAGAACCGGCTGGCCGGGTTCGGCATCGGCTGCGTCTCGTGGTGGTAGTCCAGGGCGGTGAGGTCACGCCATGAGCGGTCGCCGCGCATCTTGATCATGCCCGCGCCGAACTCGAGACGGAAGACGAGCCAGCGGACCATGATCAGGACGAGGAACGGCGGTGCCACCTCGTCCGACCCGAGGAACGCGACGATGAACCCGGCCTCCAGCAACAGGCTCTCCCACCCGAACCCGTAGAACACCTGCCCCACGTTCACGATCGACGTGTAGAGCCCCCACAGCACCAGGAAGGCGACGAGGAGCAGCCAGGGCGGGCCTGCCTGCGGCAGCCCGAGGACCAGGAGCGCCGAGAGGACGATGCCGGTCCAGGCCACGGCACGGAGCCGGTCATCGGTGTATCCGCGGCGGAAGAGCGTGGGACCCACGCGGTCGCCCGCCCGCCGGAGGTACTCGGGCACGGGCAGCAGTCCCCGCTCCCCGAGGAGGGCGGGGAACTGGTTCAGCGCCGAGGTGAAGGCGATCAGGTAGACCGCAGCGACCCCGCGCTGCACGATCTGCCGGCCCACCTCGTAGTCCTCCGCGGCAAGGACCCCGGTCACCCACTCCATGCCGTCAAGGGTCCGGTCCGCCCGACGCCGGGGTCAACAGGACATCGGCGTCCCGAGCAGCGGGCGTGTCTGCTAGCGCGGCGTCACGGGGTAGGCGGCGCCCGACCCCCTGCGGGGATCTCGACGAGGGCCTGCACGGGCGCGTGGTCGCTGGCCCAGCGGCCGTCGAGGGTGGAGGTGTTGACGGCGGCCTGCCGCACGAGGACGTCCGGCGTCGTGAGGATCCAGTCGATGCGGCGCCCGCCGTCGACCGGCCGTTCATAGCGCGGGAAGGTGCCGAGGTCCGGCGTCAGGTGTTCGTCCGCGCGGACCCAGGCGTCGCCGAGCACGCCCGAGTCCAGGAAGCTCCGATAGGCGGACGAGGTGCCGGCGTCGGAGTTGAAGTCACCCATGACGATGGTGGGCAGCCGGGGGCGGAAGAACGTGACGAGGTCGAGCACGGCGGCGGCGCTCCGGATCCGCGCGAGATCCGACTCGTGGTCGAAGTGCGTGTTGACGAGCAGGATCTCGCGGTCGGTCGAGGTGTCCCGGAAGCGGCCCCACGTCGCGATCCGCGGCACGCCGTTACCCCACGTCGAGGAGCCGATCAGCTTCGGGGTGTCGGACAGCCAGAACTGGTCCCACTCGATGAGCTGCAGGCGGCGCGCGTCGTAGAAGATCGCGGAGTACTCACCCCGGCTCCCACCGTCACGCCCGGCCCCGATCATGCGGTACCGCGGGGGGAGAGCGGCCTCGACGACCACGAGCTGGTGGTGGAGTGCCTCCTGTACGCCGAGGACCGTGGGCACCTCGCGCCGCAGCACGTCCTGCAGCGGCGGGATGCGGTCCGGCCAGTAGTCGATGTCCCCGGGCCGGGCGGCAGGACGGTCGTAGCGGATGTTGAAGGTCATGACGTGCAGGGAGCTCCTGCCGGCCCTGATGAGCGGCGGGGCAGGTGGTGTTCGTGGCATGGAGCCTTTCCGGTGCGGCACGGGGATCGTGACTGCTGCCCGGCGGAGCGCCGGTACGCGGTCAGCCGAGATGGTCCACGAGCCGAGCCGCGATACCGGTGTAGCCGGCGGGCGTCAGCGCGAGCAGCCTCTGCTCGGCCTCCGCACTCAGCCCGAGCCCGCTCGCGAACTCGCGCATCCGGGCCGCGTCAACCCGCCGGCCGCGGGTCAGGTCCTTGAGGCGTTCATAGGGGTCGTCCAGTCCCGGCACGCCCGCGATCGCCTCGGCTCGCATGACCATCTGCACCGCCTCGCCGAGCACCTCCCAATTGCCGTCGAGGTCTGCTGCCAGCACGTCCTCCGCGACATCGAGCCTCGCGAGCCCCTTGGCCACGTTGGAGACGGCGAGGAGGGAGTGGCCGAGGGCGACACCGATGTTGCGCTGGCTGGAGGAATCGGTGAGGTCGCGTTGCCAGCGGGAGGTGACGAGCGTCGAGGACAGCACGTCCAGCAGGCCGGAGGAGATCTCCAGGTTCGCCTCGGCGTTCTCGAAGCGGATCGGGTTCACCTTGTGCGGCATCGTCGAGGACCCGGTGGCGCCGGCCACCGGGACCTGCGCGAAATAGCCGATGGAGATGTAGCTCCACACGTCCGTGCAGAAGTTGTGCAGGATCCGGTTGAAGCGGGCCACGTCGGAGTAGAGCTCGGCCTGCCAGTCATGGGATTCGATCTGCGTGGTCAGCGGGTTCCAGGTCAGGCCGAGGCCCTCGACGAAGGTCCGGGCCACGCCCTCCCAGTCGGCGTCCGGGACGGAGGCGTAGTGGGCCGCATAGGTTCCGGTGGCGCCGTTGATCTTGCCGAGGAACCCCGTGGCCGTGATGCGGTCCAGCTGGCGCGTCAGGCGGTGGGCGACGACGGCCATCTCCTTGCCGAGCGTGGTCGGTGTCGCCGGCTGGCCGTGGGTCCGGGAGAGCATCGGGGTCTCGCGGGACGAGCGTGCCAGATCGGCGATCGAGGCGACGAGTGAGCGCGCTGCCGGCAGCCAGACCTCGGTGACGGCGCCCTTGATCCCGAGCGCGTAGGAGAGGTTGTTGATGTCCTCGGAGGTGCAGCCGAAGTGGACGAGCGGTTTCAGGTGTCCGATGCCGATCCCGTCCAGGCGCCGTCCGATGAAGTACTCCACCGCCTTGACGTCGTGCACCGTGACGGCTTCGATCTCCGCGAGCTCCGCGACCGAGGCGGCGTCGAACGAGGTGACCACGGCGCGGAGCCGTTCCTCCTGGTCCGCGGTGAGTGGCTCGGTACCGGGCAGGACGGAGTGACGCGTGAGGTGGATGAGCCACTCCACCTCGACGTGCACGCGATCGCGGTTGAGGGCCGCCTCCGACAGGAAGTCGACGAGGGGCGCCACGGCGTCACGGTACCGGCCGTCGAGGGGGCCGAGGGTCAGCGACGTTCCCTCCCCTCGGGACAGAGCAGCGAATTCAACCCGGGAGAGTGCGGAGTCAGCCATGGCTCCATCCTTCCATGGAGCGGGGGCGGTTCCTCACGGCCTGTCCACATACCCGGCCGCCCTCCGGTGGCCTGTCTGCCGGGCTCCTAGCGTGGACGTACAGGGCGGGAGAGGGGGACGAATCATGGACAGTGGCGGGGAGGGCGGCACGCGCGGTCCGGGGAGCGGCGCGGGCGACGACGCGCTGGCGATCCAGGCAGCCCTGACCCGTCATGCGGAGAGCCTGACCGATGTGCGGCGCCACGCGCTGTCCGTCTCCCTCCTCTCCTGGGACTCGCCCGCGGGCGGCGCCTTCCGCACGTACCTGGTAGAGCGGTGCAGCGAGCTCTCGGGCACCATCGAGCTGCTCCACTCCGCAGCCCGTCTCCTGGGCGAGTACGGCCGCCTCCTCCGCGCGGCGGAGGAGCTGCAGCGCGGGGCAGGGCTGTGACGCGGCTGCTCGGGCCCGCGGATCCCGGCGACGGCTCGCTGCTGATCCGCGGAGGTGTGGGCGGGATCCGCTTCCAGTGGGAGGAACTGGACCACGCCGCGAGCGTCCTGTCCCTGCTCGCATCGGACACCGCCGCGGTCGCCACGGCGCTCGCCCAGCTCGATGCGGAGGTCGCCGAGCTGCCGTGGCGTCAGGTGCAGCTCCTGCCGCCGGGCGTGGGCGCCGGAGCGATCTACGAGGAGGCACGCGGGCAGGTCGGCGCCTCCCTGTACTCGACCATGGGGGGCGCGGCGTCCCTCGCCGGGACGGCCGGGAGGTTGAGATCTGCCGTGGACGCCTATGCCTGGGCGGATGATGCGGCCCGTGCAGCGACCGAGTCGGCGCGCCGCGCATCGGTGGTGACGGCGCGGGCCCTCGCCCGTGAGGCCATCCATCGCGGCGCGCTGGACGTCGGGCCCATCGACCTGCTGGAGGCACCCGGCGGGGTCTCCGGGACGGCCTCGGACATCGTCGCCTTCGACGGGTCGATCGAGGGCGTCGTCGCCCGGATCTCCGCCGTGGAGGCGGAGGGGCCCGGCGTGTTCGAGGTGCTGCGGCTGGGTACGCAGATGCAGCCGGTCCATCTGGTGGTGCTGCCCGGAACGCAGTCCGGGCTGGTCGGCGACGCGCGCGGCAGCAATCCCTTCGACGCCGGGGGCGTCGCCGAGGCGCTCGCGGTGGACAGCCGCCACACGGAGGCCGCAGTGCGCGAAGCGCTGCGTCGGGCGGGGGCACAGGCGGGGGACGCACTCATCCTGGCGGGGTACAGCCAGGGCGGGATCCATGCCGTCAACCTCGCGCGCGAGGCCGGTCTCGGTGCGTCGTACGACGTGCAGCTGGTCGTGACGGTCGGCTCGCCCACGGGCTGGCACACGACGGCCGACACCGAGTACCTGCACCTCGAGCATGCGGTGGACCCGGTCCCCCTCCTCGACGCGATCCCCAACCCCGACGATCCCCACCGGACCACCATCACCCTGACCCACCAGGTACCGCCGCTGGGACGGGAGGCGGACGGGTCGGTCGAACCCTGGGGGCTGGGTCCGGCGCACAAGCTCGGGAACTACGCAGCGGGGGCACGTCTGGTCGACGCCAGCACGGCGCCGTCGCTGGGTCCCGCCACGTCACTCCTCGCTTCGGCCGCTACGCGCGGCTCGGCCCGACGGTCCTCCTTCACCGCGGTCCGGAGACCGGATCCGTTGCCGGGTCCACCTGATCGTTGAGCTATGAGAGCGGCCATCACTGACTGGTGGACACCAGCGCGTTGTCGAAGCGGAAGGTCACCCCCGTTGTGCTCTTGGAGGACAGTGCAGCCGTCAGTCCTGTCTGCCCAGCCACCTGGAGGGCTGCTGCGCTGTCCGTCGTCGTGATCAGCGGTAAGGGCTCAGCGGTCCCGCTCCGCCACACGGTAAGGGCCATCTTCGTCGGGCTGGTACCCGTGGTCGTGAACCGCAGGGAAAGCGCCGACCCGGGTGCGGTAGTCAGGCCGGGAACCGTGACTTCCTGACCGAGGACCGTCTCGGAGGCAGAGCCGTTCATGCGGTAGATCAGCGCGCTGACGGAGCCGTTCGCCAAAATCCGGGCCGTGCCCCGGTACTCGACGGATTCTGCGACACGACGACTGCTGATGCTCGCGTACGCTCCACTTCCGCCTGGTGCGCCGTCGAGCTGGACGGTCGCCGTGGTGTTGGTGTCGCGCGCACCCGCCCCAGTGAGGAATGCCTGCCGAGTCCGGCCAGGAATGATGGCGATCAGTCCCTGCTGGCCATCGACGCTCAGAACTGAGCTGCCCGGCGTCCAGGAACCGCCCAGATCAGCAGTTCCCCATCCGCTGTTGACCCTCCTCGTGAACGTATCCTGTGCAACCACCGTCGCCGGTCCAGCAACGTCGATCCTGACAGTAGCGGTCCCGACCGATCCGGCGGAGTCGCTGACCGTGTAGGTGAAGGAGTCGGACCCGCTGAATCCGGAGGCGGGTGTGTAGGTATAGCCGCCGGTCGGGCTCATGGAGGCCGAGCCGTTCGCGGGTTGCGTCCACCGCGCTATCGACAGACCACTGCCGGTGTCATTCGACAGCACACCCGGCGTCGTCGCTGAGAACGTCGTCTGGAAGGAGGTCGACGCCGAGTCGTCCCGGGCGACGATCGGTTCCGTCATAGGAGGGGCACTGTCGGGGACGAACACGACATCAACCCAGTAGTTGCTGGCGTTGTACGTACGGGTGGGAAATGCGCCGATCGCCGTCGCATACAAGCCGTTACCGGCGCCGGTGGTGCTGGCCAGGCCTTTCAGGGGCGATGACCCGACCGCTGCCGTGAAGTAGTTCACGGACTGCGAGTACCGGCCGACCGGCGCGGAGTACGACGCCACGTATGGGGTGTCGGCCCGGACACGCACACCACCGGGTATCTCGACCTGCTGCCAGCCCGACTCCGTTTCTGTGCCGGTCGTCACTGAAGCGAGGAGGGACCCTCCGTTGGACCAGAGACGGACGGGATGCGCGCCGGTATTCGACGACGCCTTGTAGAAGCGGACGGCGGTGATGACACCTGGCACGTCCGTTGCGAAGCGGACGCCCACTTCGGTAGGTCCCGTGGCGGATGCCGCCAGGACGGACGGAACCTGGGTCGGATCGAAGATGGAGCAGGGGCACTCCTCCGGCGTGGATTCACCGGGGCCCTTGGGATCGACGACGACCTTGGCGTAGCTGCGGATCTGTGCGTTGTAGGTGTCCGACGGTGCCAGCAGGCCGGGGCACAGCTTCCGGGCCTTCATCCCGTCCAAAATCGCCGGCAGCGCCTCTGCGGTATAGGGGGCCCAGTCATGCAGGACGATGACACTGCCGGACCGGATCGCGGCGAGCACGGGCTCCGACACCGCAGCGGGACTCGTCGCGGCTGTGTCGCCCTTGTTCACGTCCCATAGCACTTCGCGGAGTCCCAAGGACTCTCCGATCGAGGCGATTCCCGCATTCGTGCTGCCGTAGGGAGGACGGAACAGTGCAGGCTGCGACACCCCGGCTCCAGTGATGGCCTCATTCGCCCGCACGAGCTGTGACTGTACTTCAGCGCTGCTTACCGTCGTGAGGTTGGGATGGTCCCATGAGTGGTTACCCACCACATGGCCTTCCGCCTCTTCAAGGAGGACGAGGTCGGGGCGCGTCCGTTGATTCGGATCGTTGATCCGTTCGCCGAGATCGAAGAACGTGGCATGGGCACCGTAGGCGCCGAGCGTATCCAGGATCCAGGATGTCCGATCGCGGGCGGAGATGTCCGGACCGTCGTCGAACGTCACGGCAACGAATCCTGCGGAGCAGTTCCAGCCCTCAGCGGGGAGCGTGGTCTCGGCGGCCGCCGCGTCGCTCATGAGGGCCGGCAGCCCTGCTGCCAGTAATGCTCCCAGTATCGATGCCTGTAACCAGGTGGTGCGGGCCAACGAGTGCGGACGCTGCGGACGGGTCATGTCAGCCTTCCCTGCGATAGGTGCCACCCCAGCAACGATCACGGTTGCAGGAACTATAGTCCCTGCCGGGGCGTTCGCGATACGCCCTCCCGGGCGCGACGCGGGGGCTCGGTGTGGAATGCCGGATCGGGCCCGGACGCCCGTGCGCGGAGGGCGGGTCTAGGCTATGGCCATGACTTCGATCGACGACTCCCCGGCACCGTCCACCTCCGGGCGGGACACCGCGGGCAGCACGAACCAGGGCCTGCGCCCACGCGGCGTCTTCGGGAAGCTCCCGCGATATGCCGCGGGCAAGCCGCCCGTGGTGGTGGAGGGCCTGGAGAGCTTCAAGCTGTCCTCCAACGAGAACCCCCTTCCGCCCCTCCCGGCCGTGCTGGAGGCGATCGCCTCCGAGACCTCGGTCAACCGGTACCCCGACCCGATGACCACGGCCCTCCGGACCGAGCTCGCGGGTTACCTCGGCGTCCCTGCGACCGACATCGTCACCGGGGCCGGCAGCCTCGGCGCGCTGAACCAGATCCTGGCGACCTTCGCGGGCCAGAACGATTTCGACGCCCCCGACGAGGTCGTGTACGCGTGGCGTTCCTTCGAGGCCTATCCCATCAGCGTCGGGCTCGCCGGCGCCGCGGGAGTGCAGGTGCCGGTCCGCCCGGACGGCACCCACGATCTGGACGCAATGGCGGCCGCGATCACCGACCGCACCCGGGTGGTCATGCTCTGCACGCCCAACAATCCGACCGGGCCGGTCCTCACCCGGAACGACGTCGTCGGCTTCCTCGAGAAGGTACCCGCCCACATCGTCGTCGTCATCGACGAGGCGTACCAGGAGTTCGTCCGCAGGTCCGATGCCGTCGACGGCATCGAGCTCTATCGAGAGTACGAGAACGTGATCGTGCTCCGGACCTTCTCCAAGGCGCACGGGCTGGCCGGGCTGCGCGTCGGATACTCCGTGTCCCAGCCGGCCCTGACCGACCACCTCCGAGTCAGCGCCGTTCCCTTCGCGGTCTCCCAGATCGCCGAACACGCGGCCGTGACGTCCCTGCGCCACATCGACGAGGTCGAGGTGCGCGTGCAGAGCATCGTCGACGAGCGCATCCGGGTGGTCGCGGGCCTTCGGGACCTGGGGTGGACCATCCCGGAGGCCGAGGGGAACTTCGTCTGGCTCGCCCTGGGCGAGCACACCCAGGACTTCGCCGTCCGGGCCGGCGAGCATGCCCTGTCCGTCCGTGCCTTCGGGTCCGAGGGGGTTCGGGTCTCGATCGGCGAGGAGGCCGCGAACACCCGTTTCCTCGCGCTGTGCAGAGACTTCCCGCACCGTCCAGCGGAAGGCTGACGCCGTCTTAAATAGGCCCGTCGGCCCGCGCTGACTAGTCTTGGTCAGGATGTCACCGGAAGATATGTTCTCCGGTGTATGACTGATGGCATACATTCCCCACATGGAATGTGCAGGTCGGATGAGGAGCTAGGGATGAACGGCGGTCGATTGCCGACAGCGGAGTTCGAGGTCGAGGAGGTCGAGCGCGCGGCGCGCACGGCGGAACTCGGGCAGGACCGTCAGGCCGAGCCGGACATGCTCCGGATCCTCGATCCGGAGGGCCGGCTGGCCGACGGGATGACGGCCGGGATCGCCGGTGAGCTCGTCGACTTCGCCCCCTACCTCTCGACGTCGGACGCACCGCACCTGCTCTCGCTCTACCGGGACATGTACCTGGTCCGCCGCTTCGACCAGGAGTCCACCGCCCTGCAGCGGCAGGGGCAGCTGGCCCTCTGGGTCCCCCTCACCGGTCAGGAGGCCGCCCAGATCGGGTCGGGCCGCGCCATGGAGGCCCAGGACTACGCCTTCCCGACCTATCGCGAGCACGGCGTCGCGCTGACCCGCGGCGTCGAGCTGTCCGAGATCCTGCGTCTCTTCCGCGGCGTGACCAACGGCGGCTGGGATCCCCGGGAGCGGAACTTCCACCTCTACACGCTGGTGCTCGCCGCGCAGTCCCTGCACGCCGTGGGCTACGCGATGGGGATCCAGCGGGACCAGCTCGCCGATCCTTCCCTGCCGCAGGCGGCATCCGTCGCCTACTTCGGCGACGGAGCCAGCTCCGAGGGCGACATCCACGAGTCCATGGTGTTCGCGGCGTCCTTCGATGCACCCGTCGTGTTCTTCTGCCAGAACAACCAGTGGGCCATCTCCGTGCCCTCGACGGTGCAGACGCGCGTGCCGCTGGCGAAGCGGGCCGAGGGGTACGGTTTCCCGGGCGTCCGCGTGGACGGCAACGACGTCCTCGCGGTCGAGGCCGTCACCCGCTGGGCCCTTGAGCACGCGCGGACCGGCAGGGGGCCGGTACTGATCGAGGCGTACACCTACCGCATGAGTGCGCACACCACCGCGGATGACCCGACCAAGTACCGGCTGTCCGGTGACGAGCAGGAGTGGCGGACCCGGGACCCGCTGGCCCGCCTCGAGACCTATCTGCGCTCCGCCGGACTCGCCGACGACGCCTTCTTCGAGGGGCTCGCGGACGAGGCCCGGGTCATGGCCTCGGACCTCCGGGCGGCCGTGCTGTCGATGACCGCGCCGGATCTGGAAAGCCGCTTCGCGGCCGTGTACGCCGAGCCGCACCCACTCGTGCAGGAGGAACAGCGGTTCTTCCAGCAGTACGAGTCCGGTTTCGCCGACGAAGGGAAGCACGCCTGATGGCGACCATGACCATCGCCAGGGCGATCAACGAGGGGCTTCGCGCGTCCCTCGCGAACGATCCGAAGACCCTGCTCATGGGGGAGGACATCGGTGAGCTCGGAGGCGTGTACCGGGTCACGGACGGACTGAAGAAGGACTTCGGCGCGATGCGCGTGGTCGACTCCCCGCTCGCCGAGTCAGGGATCATCGGCACCGCGATCGGCCTCGCCCTCCGCGGCTACCGGCCCATCTGCGAGATCCAGTTCGACGGTTTCGTGTTCCCGGGATTCAACCAGATCACCACCCAGCTCGCCAAGCTGCGCACCCGCAGCGACGGGATGCTGAGTGCCCCCGTGGTCATCCGCATCCCCTACGGCGGTGGCATCGGCAGCGTGGAGCACCATTCGGAGTCGCCGGAGGCGCTGTTCGCCCACACCGCCGGCCTGCGGATCATCACGCCCTCGAATCCCCAGGACGCCTACTGGATGATCCAGCAGGCCGTCAGCTGCGAGGACCCGGTGATCGTCTTCGAGCCCAAACGGCGGTACTGGCTCAAGGGCGAGGTGGACACGGGGGCACCCGTCGGTGATCCGTTCACCGCGCACGTCCTGCGCCGTGGCACCGATGCGACGGTGGTCGCCTACGGTCCGCTGGTGCCCGTGGCGCTGGCGGCGGCCGCCGCTGCCGAGGAGGACGGGCGGAGCGTCGAGGTCATCGACCTCAGGTCCATCTCGCCGATCGATTTCGACACCGTCACCGAGTCCGTGACCCGCACCGGGCGGCTGATCGTCGCGCACGAGGCCCCGACCTTCGGCGGGATCGGCGGCGAGATCGCCGCGCGTATCTCCGAGCGCGCGTTCCTGTCCCTCGAGGCGCCCGTCATCCGTGTGGGCGGGTTCCACATGCCCTATCCGGTCGCCCGTGTGGAGGAGCAGTACCTGCCCGACATCGACCGCATCCTCGAGGCACTCGACCGTGCCTTCGCATACTGAAGGACCACCATGACGCTGAAGACGTTCAACCTGCCCGACGTCGGTGAAGGCCTCACCGAGGCGGAGATCGTGCAGTGGAGGGTGGCGCCGGGCGCAGCCGTGTCCGTCAACGACATCATCTGCGAGATCGAGACCGCGAAGTCCCTCGTCGAGCTCTCCTCGCCCTACGAGGGCACGGTCTCCGAGTTGCTGGTGCCGGAGGGCGAGACGATCGAGGTCGGGACGCCGATCATCTCCGTGGAGGACGGCACCGGACCGTCCGGCAGCGGCAACAGTGGCGGCAGTGGCGGCTCCGCCGTGACTGCGCCGACGTCCGGGGCGGCGCCTCGGCCCGACGGTTCGGACGGCCGCGACGCGCAGGTACCGGCAGACGAGCCCGCCGGGAGCGAGGCACGCCCGGCCACCGCGACCGAGGGCCAGGTCCCCGTGCCGGAGATGCCGGGAGAACTGGCAGGCCCGCAGGCAGGAGCCCTTCGCGGCGATGGCTCCGCACCGGTCACCGGAGGTCACTCCGCGGCCGGCGGTGATGCCGCGTCCGGCGCAGGCCCCGCAGCAACGCGAGGGGACAGGGCAGCAGGATCGGGTTCCGCGGATCCGGTGCCCGGCCCCCTCGTCGGGACGGGCCCGAAGGCCGACGCCGTCAAACGCCGCCCCCGTAAGTCACCGTCCGGCCCGGCCCGGGCCGTGTCCGCCGCGTCGGCGGCCGGCCATCCGGGCAGGAGCGATGACCGGGCGGCGGGAAGCTCCCAGCAGCCCGCCGACGGGCAGTCCACCGTGACGGTCGCGCCCGCACCGCCGGCCTCAGCCGGCCCGGGGGCGGCAGATCGACAGCAGGCGCCCAGCGCGACGCCGGTGCCGTCCGGCAGCGGCAGCGCGCAGGGCCGGGTGAACCCGCTCAACCAGCTCATCAATCGCGTCCTGGCGAAGCCACCGGTCCGGAAGGCGGCGCGGGACCTCGGCATCAACCTCGCCGACGTCCCGGCCACCGGATCCGCCGGCGAGGTCACGAAGCAGGACCTCATGAGCTACCAGTCGCAGCGTGACGCGGAGCAGGACGGCGCCGACTCCTTCTGGTCGGAGCGCAAGCTCCTCGGGGGCGACCGCATCGAGCGCATCCCGGTCAAGGGCGTCCGCAAGGCCACCGCGAGGGCGATGGTCCAGAGCGCCTTCACCGCGCCGCACGTCAGCATCTTCGTGGACGTCGACGCATCGCGCACCATGGAGTTCGTGAAGCGACTCAAGGCCAGCCGGGACTTCGAGGGCATCAAGGTCTCGCCCCTGCTGATCCTCGCCAAGGCGGTCATTTGGGCTGCTGCACGGAACCCCTCCGTCAACGCGACCTGGTCCGATGACGAGATCCTCGTCAAGCACTTCATGAACCTCGGGATCGCCGCCGCCACGCCACGGGGCCTCATGGTGCCGAACATCAAGGATGCGCAGGATCTCTCCCTGAAGGAACTCGCACTGGCCCTCAACGAGCTGGCGACGACGGCGCGGGCGGGCAGGACGCAGCCTGCCCAGATGCAGGGCGGCACGCTGACCGTCACGAACATCGGCGCCCTCGGCATCGACACGGGAACGCCCATCATCAATCCGGGGGAAGTGGCGATCGTGGCCTTCGGCACCATCAAGCAGAAACCCTGGGTGCTCGACGGCGAGGTGATCCCCCGGTGGATCACGACCCTCGGGGGGTCCTTCGACCACCGCGTGGTGGACGGGGATCTCAGTGCCCGCTTCATGGCGGACGTCGCCTCGATCCTCGAGGAACCCGCGCTGCTCCTCGACTAGGGTTGGCGCATGAACCAGGAGTTGCCGGGGCAGGATCCCGGCCGTCGACCGCGCGCCCGGTACCCGCTGAGCAGGCTGCTGCTGGTCGTGGTCGTCGGCTTCATCGCCTCGAGCCTCCTGCAACTCGCCTTCCCGGGGCTGGACACGATCGCCCGCCTGTCCATCCTGGTGATCGTCGCCGCGCTGATCTCGATCACGGTGACGTTCCGCCAGCAGAGGCGCCCACCGCGCTGACCCCTAGGGCGTCCGGAGACCGGTGATGGCATCGCGGAGGATCGGCGCGAGACGCCGGACGCCCTCGACGATGTCCTCGGGGGACACGGCGCTGAACGCCAGGCGCAGCTTGTTCGACGGCTCGTCCGACGGCGTGAAGGCGGCACCCGGGATGAAGACGACGCCGGCGTCGATGGCGGTGTAGAGCAGGGGATAGGTGTCGGTCCCCTCGGGCAGGGTGACCCAGACGAAGAAGCCGCCGTCGGGCGTGGTCCAGTGCACGCCGTCCGGCAGCTCGGCGGCGAGGGCGCCGAGCATGGCCTCGCACCGTTCGCGGTAGAGGCCGCGCATGGACTGCAGGTGGCCGCGCCAGTCGTACTCCGTGAGATAGGCGGTGACGAGCATCTGCGTGAGCGGCGACGGACAGAGCACCACCGCCTCGCAGGCCAGGTAGAACCGGCGGTAGAGGTGCCTGGGCACCAGCGCCCAGCCCAGGCGCACACCGGGCGCGAAGATCTTGGAGAACGAGCCGAGGTAGATGACGTCCTCGGGGTTGGCCGCGCGCAGGGGTTCGAGGGGCTCGCCGTCGAAGCGGAGCATGCCGTAGGGGTTGTCCTCGAGGACCAGGATCGTGTGCGCGCGGCAGATGTCGACGACGCGCTGGCGGCGGTCGGCGGCCAGGGTGATGCCGCTCGGGTTGTTGAAGCTGGGGATCGTGTAGAGCAGCTTGATGGTGCGCCCCTCCGCCTCGAGCTCGCCGATGATGCGCTCGAGTTCGTCGGGGATCAGTCCGTCCTCGTCCATCGGGACGGTGACGACATCCACCTCGTAGGCCTCGAAGGTGTTCAGGGCGCCGACGTACGTGGGGTCCTCGCAGAGGATCACGTCTCCGGGATCGCAGAAGACCTTGGCGGCGACGTCCTGGGCGGATTGCGATCCGGTGGTGATGACGATGTCGTCGGGGCTGGCGCCCACGATCCCCTCGGCGGCCATGACGTCGCAGACGAGAGAGCGCAGTTCCGCCATGCCCTGCCCGCCGCCGTACTGCAGCGCCTCCAGGCCGTGCTCGGCGATGATCTTCTGGGCCGTACGGCCGAGGTCCTCGAGGGGGAGGGACTTCAGGTAGGGGCTGCCGCCGGCCAGGGAGACGAGGCCGGGGCGGATCGAGATGTCGAAGACGTCGCGGACGGCCGACTGCTTGATGTTCGCCGCGCGCACGGAGAAGAGCGGATCGTGCCGTGCTGCGGAGTCGACGGCGCGTTCGAGGGCTGCTTCCGTCTCGGCGGGCAGGAGGTCGGCGGAGGCTTCGCTGGAGGACGTCACGCCCAGAGTCTAGGCGCGTGTTGACCATCAGGCAACAGGTGTTGACCAGCGGAGCGTAGGCTGTCAGATCCAGCCGGCGTCGCGGGCCTTCAGGGCGGCCTGGAAACGGCTGTCCGCGCGCAGGGTCTCGAGCATCCAGGCGATGTGCCGCCTGCACGTCCGGACGTTGATGTCCAGCCGCCGTGCGATCGACTCGTCGGAGAGTCCGCTGGCGAGTCCCTGGATGATCGAGCGCTGCAGGCTGCTGAGCGGGGACTCCACCTCCTCGGGTGCCAGGAACGCCTGGCTGATCTCCCAGGCGATCTCGAACAGCTGCGTGAAGATGTTGATGAGGCTGTGGTCCCGGATCACCAGCGCCGCCTTGTCGTCGCGCGTCAGCTGACGGCCCACCAGCGCCAGCTTCTCGTCGAAGATCAGCATGCGCAGCGGGATGAACGGGAGGACTCCGAACTCGCCCCCGCCGGCGGCGATGGCCTCGACAGCCTTCCGTGTCGGGACGTGGTCCCTCGTGCTCGTGTCGTACAGGGTGCGGCGGCGTACGCCCTTCTCCAGGAGTTCGAGGTCCTTCCGCACGCTCTCCTCGTGGACGTCCGCCGTCGAGCCCTGTCCCGGCTGCGCGATGTAGACCTTCTCCGTGACATCCCGGCCGTAGTCGATGAGCACGCGGTGGATGAGGTGCGGGTCCTCGAGTGTCTCCACCGAGGTGCTCGCGAGGACGTGCTTGCGCGCATCGAGGAAGGTGGGGAGGAGGCTCGAGAGTTCGCGCCGCTGGCTGCTGATGCGTGCCTTCAGGTCCTGCAGGGTGCGCTCGTCGGCGTCGACCAGATCGGCGAGGGCGACATCGGGGGACACCGCGACGAGGCCGTCGTCGCTGCCAGCCTGAGGGCTGAGCAGCCGGCGCCGGGACAGCTCGCCGATGGCCTCGTCGATCCGGCGCAGTGTCAGGCCCAGCTGCTCCGACACCTCGGCACGGGTCCAGCCGGGATGACCCACCGCATAGCGATAGACCTCCAGCGCCGTGGCATCCAGCATGAACCCTCCCTGTCGTCCCCGGTCATGAGCATTCAGCACGGTGCGAAAAACATGACATGTCCAGTTAATGACACATCTGTCGGGCTGGCAATCCACCGGCCCCGTCCGAGCCGCGAATCCGCGTCGTTCCGCGGATCCGCCGTCCCCGCGATCCCTGTGAGCACGCCTGGGCGTGGTGTCCGCATCCGCTCGGCGTCCGGTTGGCGTCATGTCCGCAAACGGCCACCCGTACTGCTGGACACTACCCTCTGCGCACCGACATTCTGATGGAGCCGGTTCACCGGGGTCCTGACCGGGATGCCGATGGATACGGGCACTGCGCATCCGCAGTGCGGACCAGTTCGACCTCCCGGGGAACGGGCAAGGAAGGATCGCCATGAAGAAGGTACTCGGCGCAACTGCAGGCCTGATGATCCTGGTCGGAGCCGTTGTGCCGGCAGGTCAGACCGTCAGCGCGGCAAGCTGGGACTGGCCCAAGGCCTCGGTCTCGGCCAGCAGCTGGGACTGGCCCAAGTAGGAACACGGCGGCGCCGGACTAGAGCCCGGGCGCCGCTCCCATAGCCCGCCCCAGCGGGGGTGATCACAGACCCTGAAGGAGAGAGCCATGAGTCAGCTGACAGCCGTGCGAACCGCCTCACGGACGGTCGTCAGCACTCAGTGGTGGCATCTCTCCCTCTCGACGGGTGGCTTCGATGTAGCGGACGGCATCATCGAAGAGCTGGTCACCCCGCTGGTGGCGCAGGCGCAGGCGCTCGGCGCCAAACGCTGGTACTTCACGCGGTGCGAGGACGCATCCACCGGAGTGGTCAGCCAGATCAGGCTCAGCATCCACGCGCACCCCCGGGTCCTCGAGAGGCTCCGCACCTTCCAGCGGGCGCTCCAGGCCCGCAGTGCGCGGGCCCTGCCGCTGCTGGCGGTCCGGCAGCACTACACGGCTCCCGCGAGCAACACCTACTACTCGGGCGGCCAGGAGGTGGCCGACCCCCAGCTCGAGGCGAACCTCGTGAAGTACGGCGGTGTGGAGGGACTCCACCTGGCCGAGGAGGTCTTCGAACTCAGCTCCGAGCTGGCGATCTGGGGCAACCAGCGATTCCCCCGCATGCAGAGCCGTTCGGCGCTCGGCGCCCTGGTCCTGTTCGACGCCGCCCAGAGCATGATGCGAGGGCCGCGCTCGGCCGGCTGGCAGGATCGCCGCCGCCTGACCTGGGACTTCTACTGGGACAGCCACCTGCGGACCTGCACCGCCGACGTCGGGCCGCGCGCTCCGGCAGTCCGCGACGCCATGGCGGCGCAGGTTTCCTCGAAGGCGACCGGCTTCCATGCCCTGATGGCGGCGACGGCATCCGAGTCCGCGGTGCACAACTGGCGACGGCGCTGGTACCGGGCGCTCGACACCTACCTCTACCGCGCCGACAAGGTGCGGGTCAGCCGCAGCGCCCAGCACCTCACGGTCTACCAGGCGCACATGACGCTCAACCGCCTCGGATTCGTCCCCCGCGAGGAGGCCGCCCTCGGTCTCTACGCGCGGAGCTGGAAGCCGCAGGTGGACCTCATTGCACCGCGACAGCCCTGACGGTCACGGCCGCCCAGGACCCATCGAGCGAAGGACTGCACCATGAATGCCAGGAACACCATCGTGCTCGCCATGGACCAGGACGATCTCTCCGAGGCGCTCGGCTGCTCCTCCGAGGCGGTCCAGTCCATGCAGAACGACGGCGTGCTCGAATCGCAGGGTCAGCTGTGGGAGATCGGACCTGCGCGGGACTACCTCAGGGACGCGGCCTGGGCGGACAGCCTCTGGCACTGACACCCGGTCACCGGAACGCTCCGGTGCACGCACGACGACGCCGGCGCATCCCTGCGCCGGCGTCGTCGTGTTCCGATCCGGGTATGCCCGGCCGAGGGTAGGAGCCTCAGGCTGCGACGGGTGACGCAGCTCCCGCCAGGGCCGAGAGGACGTCCGACACCTGGCCGGCGACCTCGGCGTCGTCCTTCGGGTGGACCTCGGCGAAGCGGGTGATCGATCCGCCGATGGACAGCTTGGTGTCGTCCACGACCGACGCTCCGGCGACGCCGAGGGCGCGGCGGGCCTCGTCGTGGGCCCAGACTCCGCCGTACTGGCCGAAGGCGGACCCGATGACGGCGGCCGGCTTGCTCGAGATGGCGCCGGCGCCGTAGGGGCGGGACAGCCAGTCGATCGCGTTCTTCAGGACGGCGGGCATGGTGCCGTTGTACTCGGGCGAGACGAGGAGGAGGGCATCCGCGTCGGCGGCCGCGGCGCGGAGGTCGTCGGCCGACTTCGGGCGGTCGGCGTCGTTGTCGATGTCCTCGTTGTAGAACGGGACCTCACTCAGGCGATCGAACGTCACCACGGTCACGGCGTCGGGCGCGTGCTCCTTCGCGGCCTCTGCGAGCTGGCGGTTGATGGAGCCTTCGCGGAGGCTGCCGACGAGTGTCAGGATCGTGGTGGTCATGAAATCTCCGTTGCTAGTGACCTCGCGGCCGGGGCTGGTGCGGACGTATCGAACCGCGTCTGCTCAGGGTCAAGCGGACCACGGTCCGTTTTATTCCGGGTCTATGCTTGCCCCATGCAGGGGGAGGGCTTGCTCCGGGTCACCGGCGACGACGGAGAACGCATGGATGCGGCGCGGAACCGCCGGCTCCTGCTCGACGCCGCGGCCGAGATCGTGGCGACCTGCGGTGCGGAACGGCTGACCACCGATGCGGTGGCGCGCAGGGCGGGGGTGGGCAAGGGAACCGTCTTCCGCCGGTTCGGAAGCCGGGCGGGTCTCATGCACGCACTCGCCGACGAGGCCGGACGGGAATTCCAGCAGGCCTTCATGAGCGGTCCGCCGCCGCTCGGCCCGGGCGCCCCGCCGCTGGAGCGGCTCATCGCCTTCGGAGAGGCGAGCATCGCCAGGATGCGCCTGGACGGACAGATCCTCCGGGCCACGGAACAGCAGGGCGGACCCGATCTCGAGCACCCGACGCAGCGGTTGGTCCGCCTGCACCTCGCGATGCTGCTGCGGGGGATCGGGGTATCCGATCCCGAGGTGGGCGCCTACCACCTGGCCGCCGTCCTCAACGCCGGTCTGCTGCTCCACCTGCAGGACGATCGGGGGATGTCCGGAGAGCGGCTGACCGCCTCGTGGGCCGCCCTCGTCACTGCTCTCGCCGCCTGACGGCGCGCCGCCGGCTCCGCCGCTCAGGGCCCCGGTAGGCGGTCCGATGTCGGTCCGGGGTGATCGCCGACCCCTTGTACACTGTGGAAAAAGCGCCGGCAGCCTGCCGGCGGGCGAGTCGAGGTTGGAGTCGGTATGGAGGAGCTACCCGAGGCGCAGGCCGATGCCCGGGCGACATCCGCCGGCGACGACCCGTCCTCGCGCATCCTCCACATGGTCGCCGACGAGGTGGAGGTCCTGCCGCCCGCGGAGGCCGCCGCGCGACTCCAGGACCTGCTCGTCGACCATCCGGACGTCCGGTCCTTCCTCCAGGAGCTCGCGGACTTCACGGCCGAGACGCTGGGGACGCAGGGGGACACCTACTGCGGGATCACCCTGCAGCGGTCTCCGAGCGAGCAGCTCACCGTCGCGAGCAGTGGCGAGAAGGCCCGTGCGATGGACGAGGTGCAGTACGACCATAACGACGGCCCGTGCCTGCACGCCCTCCGCGTCCACGACGAGGTCTTCATCGCCGATGTCGTCTCCGAGGACCGCTGGCCGGACTTCATGCGGCACATCGCCCGCAACGACGTCGGCGCCATGTTCTGCCTCCCCCTGGACCTCGAGGGGTCCGCCCGCGCGGCCCTGAACCTGTACGCAGAGGACAGCTCGGTCTTCAGCGACGAGTACCGCCGGGTGGCACGGGCCTTCACCGTCCAGGCGTCGCAGGCACTCAAGCTTGCGGTGAGGGTGGCGCAGCACACGGCGACCGCGGAGGACCTGCACGCAGTCCTCCAGACCCGTACCGAGATCGATCTCGCCGTCGGCATCATCATGGGGCAGGACAACTGCTCGCAGAAGGACGCGTTCGACAAGCTCCGCCGGGCGTCGAACTCCCGCAACGTCAAGCTGCGCGTCCTGGCGGCGGGGATGGTCGCCGGCCTCAACGGCTCCGTGCCCCGCGCGCACTTCGACCCGTCCTGATCCTTCCGCGCGCCCGTGTCAGCATCTCCCGACCGTCCGATCAGCACGGTCCTGGTCGGCTTCGGCCACGGCGGCCGCGTCTTCCACGCCCCGCTGCTCCGGCATGACCCGCGCTTCGATGTCGCCGCCGTGGTCACGCGCAGCGAGGCCCGGCAGGACGCGGCACGGACGGAACATCCGGATGCCGTCGTCGTCGGCACCCTCGGCGACGCACTCCGCGCGGTGCCGGCCCTCGAACTCGCGGTGATCACGACGCCCAACGCGACGCACGGTCCGCTGGCCACCGCGGCCCTGGCGGCCGGCCTGCACGTGGTGGTCGACAAGCCGCTCGTCGTCGACGCCGAGCAGGGCGAACGGCTGCGCCACGCCGCCCTGCAGGCCGGCCGGCTCCTCGTCCCCTTCCACAACCGCCGCTGGGACGGTGACGTCCTGGCCGTGCGGGCAGCGGTGGACGCCGGCAGGCTCGGGTCCGTGCGGAGCGTCGAGTCCGCTATCGAGTCCTGGAAGCCGACCGTCGGCAAGGCCTGGAAGCGCGAGGCGGCGCCCGCTGCGGGCGGCGGCGTCCTCCACGACCTCGGGACCCACCTGATCGACCAGGCGCTGGTGCTCTTCGGCCCGGGGGAGGCCGTCTTCGCGCAGCTGCACCGGAACCGGGAGGACACCTCCGCGGAGGACACGGCGTTCGTCGTCATCGAGCACGCGTCGGGCGTGACGAGCCATGTGCGCGCCGGCACGCTCGAGCCGCTGGCCCGCCCACGGTTCCGCGTGACCGGCAGCGCCGGTTCGCTCGTCATCACCGGGACGGACCCGCAGGAGGCGCTGCTGGACCGGGGTGTCCCTCCGGCCGGAGTCGCCGCAGCCGCTGCCGGCCTGCCGGGCGCGAGCCGCGGTGTGCTCGGCGCGGGCGGGACCGCGGAGCCCTTCCCCGTGGGACCGGGCGACTACCCGGCGTTCTACGCCGGCCTCGCCGCGGCGATCGACGGGGAGGGACCCCCTCCCGTATCGGTGGAGGAGGCCCTCGCCGTCGTCCGGCTCATCGAGCGGGTCCACGCGGCGTTCCCCGTCCGGCGCGGCCCGCGCTGAGCGCGCGGCCGGCGGACAGGGGTCACCCGACCAGCGCGGCCCAGTCCTCGGCGAGCTCGAGGCCGTGCGCCGCCGACACGGAGTGGTGTGCCACCCGGCCCGCGGCGACGTTGAGTCCGCGGGCCAGCGCCGGATCGGCGGCGAAGGCTCCCTGCACGCCCTTGTCCGCGAGGGCGACGGCGTAGCGAAGGGTCACATTCGTCAGCGCGTAGGTCGAGGTGTTCGGGACGGCGCCGGGCATGTTGCCCACGCAGTAGAAGAGGGACCCGTGGACCCGGAAGGTCGGGTCCTCGTGGGTGGTGACGCGCGAATCCTCGAAGCACCCGCCCTGGTCCACGGCGATGTCGACGAGGACGCTGCCGGGCTTCATCCGCGCGACGAGGGCATTCGTGACGAGCTTCGGGGCGCGCGCGCCCGGGATGAGGACGGAGCCGATCACGAGGTCCGCCTCGAGGACGGAGGTCTCGATCTCCAGCGAGTTGGAGGCGACGGTCTTGACGCGGCCCGCGTAGAGCGCGTCGATCTCGCGCAGCCGGGCGATGTCGATGTCGAGGATGGTGACCTCCGCACCCGTCCCGACCGCCATCGCCGTCGCATTGGTCCCCGCGACGCCCGCGCCGAGAACCACCACCTTGGCGGGGCGCACTCCTGCCACCCCGCCGAGCAGCAGGCCCGGGCCGCCGGCGGGCGCCGTCATCACCTGCGCGCCGACCTGGACGGACAGGCGGCCGGCGACCTCGGACATGGGAGCGAGGAGGGGGAGCGAGCGGCCGTCCTGCACCGTCTCGTAGGCGATGGCGGTGACGCCGGCGTCGAGCAGGGCACGGGTCAGCTCCGGCTCGGCAGCCAGGTGGAGGTACGTGAACAGGATGAGCCCTTCGCGGAAGCGGTGGTACTCCGCCGCGACCGGTTCCTTCACCTTCATGACCATGTCCGCGCGGGCCCACACGTCGTCGGCCTCGTCCACGAGTTCGGCTCCCGCCGCCTCGTACTCTGCATCGGTGATGCTGGATCCGGTCCCGGCACCGCGCTCGACCAGGACGGTGTGTCCGTGGGCGCGGAACTCATGGACGCCGGACGCGGTGATCGCCACCCGGAACTCGTTGTTCTTCACTTCTTTGGGGACGCCGATGATCATGGGATTCTCCAGGCTGCGATCGGGGCGGACGGGGTGACTCCACGATAGGCCCGTGCCGGGCGGCCCGATCGGGGGTCCCGGATCAACGTCACCGTGGAGCATCGCCGGCCGGCCCGCCCGGCGGGGCGGAACAGCGCCCCGCCGCGGAACCGTGGCTCTGTGACGCGCACCACTAGCACGGCGACGTCGATGCCGCCATCGACAGATGTCGAGTCCGGGCGCGGCAGATGTCGCCCGCGACGACCGGTCGCCCTACTGTTGGTCTGTGCAGAACCAGGCCATCGAGGACGTCGTCGAGTCCATCGCGCAGCGCCTCGGACGCGGGCTCTCGCTCGAGGATCCCGACGGCGTGCTCCTCGCCTACAGCAGCCACCAGACCTCGGCCGACCGCGTCCGCGTCAACTTCCTCCTCAGCAAGCGGGTCCCCGCCGACGTCAGCGAGTGGCAGCAGCGGCACGGCATCACCCAGGCCGTGCGCGCCGTCGCCGTTCCGGCGAACGAGGGTCTCGGGATGCTCGGACGTGTCTGCGTTCCCCTCCTCGTTCGGGGCTTCCGGGTCGGCTACCTGTGGGTGCAGCAGCAGTCGAGCGATGACCCCGCCGCCGGGATCCTGGCTGCGCTCCCGGCCGTCCGGCCGACCATCGACCGGCTGGCCGAACTGCTCCTCGAGACCGACACGGCATCCTCCGAGCGCCGGACCCGGCGTGAAGGGACGTTCCTGGCGGCCTGCCGCGGCGTCGCCACCGCCGTCGAGGAGCTGCGGGGCTGGCGGGAGCTCGGTGGCCACGGCCCCTGGCGCATCGCCATGGTGTACGAGGTCCCCCATCCGACCGCACCGAGGGAGGGGGGCGACCCGAACGAGGCCGCGCTGCTGCAGCGCACCCTCGCGCTGCAGGCGACGGTCGGCGTCGCACCCGTCCTGTTCAGCGCCGGGTCCTCGGACGTCTCGGTCCTCCTGTGCGCGGCGGACGTGGGCCGCACGGCGCTGGCGCAGGTGCTGGACAGGTACACCCGCGAGGTGGAGAAGCGCGCAGGCCGGTCGGCCGGCCGCTTCATCCTCGGGTTGAGCGAGACCGCGGCCGATCCACGGGACCTGATGGAGGCCATGCTGGAGGCGCAGCATGCCGTCCAGGCCGCCGCAGTGGATCCGCAGCTCGGCGAGACCTGCGCCTATGCGGACATCGGGGCCTACCAGTTCCTCGGCGCCGCCGGCTGGCAGGCTCCCGCGCCGGGCAGCGTCCACTTCGCGGAGCTGAGCGAGGCCGACCGTGTGGAGGAACTCCTTCCGGTCCTCGAACTGCTCTACGACAAGAACGGGTCGGTGCAGGACGTCGCAGCCCAGCTCCATCTCCACCGCAGCAGTGTCTACAACAGGCTGGCGCGCATTCGTTCCATCATCGGCGTCGATCCGCTGGCGGGGCTGGTGCGCCTCGAACTGCACCTGGCCCTCAAGGCCCAGCGCTGGCGGTCACGGCCCCGTTTCGAGCGCGACTGACCGCGTCCCACCGAGCTGATCCGGGCCGTCAGCGGGACCCGGCCGCGTCCGCCCCGTGCGGTGCCCCGGCCGGATCCCTGCGCTCGAGCTGGCCACGGAGCCACTCCTCGACGTCCGCCCTGCGGAGGCGCCGGTGCGAGCCCCGGTACTCGACCGGGAGGGTTCCCGCATCCGTGAGCTTCCGGAGGTAGCTGTGCGAGATCCCGGCGAGCTCCGCCGCCTGCGACGTGGTGAGCAACTCGGCGACCGACGTCACCTGCACGGCATCGCCGTCGGACAGGCGGGCGAGGAGGTCGACGACGGCGGCCTGGGCCTCCGCGGGAAGGCGGTGCGCCGTGCCGTCCACGAAGACGGTGACGTCGCGGCTGGAGTCGAGGGCCCGGCGGAGCGGACCCGCCAGTTCCGGCGGGAGGGCTGGTGACGATCTCGGGGCCCTGGAAGTCATGGAGCCCATTGTGCCAGCCGGCGTCGCGGCATCCGGACCCCGCCCCGGCGCCGAGAAATCCCTGCTTCCGCACGGCGGAGCGGGAGTCTATATTCTAGGTATAAGTACCCTTACTACTTGTTTCCAGTGCCGGAGGCAAGACGAAAAAGGTGAATCTCATGACAATCATCGATCACGGGCGGAGCCTGCGCACCAGCGGCCCCACCTCTCATCTCCTCGACACGGGCGAATCACCCTCCTGCCCCCGGTGCCACACCGACGACTACCTGATCTTCGAGGAGTTCGTCCCGGCTCGGCAGGCCGACCACTCCACGGACCTGCTTCCGGCGAGTGCCAGCTACAGCTGCTCAGAGTGCGGTACTTTCAACGCCCATACGGTGCCGACGTCGTGGCGCCCGCCCCAGTGGTTCTGGTACAGCTGACGCTTCCGCAGTGCACCGCTGTCCGGTCGGGCTGACCGGCCCGACCGGAGACCCACGGCTCCTGTCCACTATCTGCGCGCCGTGGCCGACACGCCTTATTTGACCCTGCCTCTGCGTCAACTCCTACCGTTGTACCCACCGGTGCCCCTGAGCGCCGGAGGTACGAGGAAGGAGCGGCATGGACTACCCCATCACGGTCGTCGCGCGGCTGGCGGGCACCACCAGCAGGACGCTGCGCCACTACGGCGAGGTGGGCCTGCTCGAGGCGACACGCATCGGGGCGAACGGGTACCGGTACTACGACTCCGCTGCCCTGTTGCGGCTCCAGCGCATCCTGCTGCTGCGCACCCTGGGGCTGTCCCTGCCGGCGATCCGCACCATCGTCGACGACGAATCGGGCGGCAGTCCGGCATCGGCCCTGCGCGCACACCTCGATCATCTCCGCAGCGAGCAGCGCCGGCTCGACCAGCAGATCAACGCGGTCCTCACCACGGTGGAGGCCCTCGAACGAGGAGAAGAACCGATGCCCGAGACCATGTTCGACGGATTCGACCACACCCGCCACGAACGGGAGGTGACGGAGCGATGGGGCGAGGACGCCTACGCGCAGGGCGACTCCTGGTGGCGGGGCAGGAGCGAGGAGGAACGGCGCGCCTTCCAGGACGAGGTGGCGGACCTCAACGCCGCCTGGACGGCCGCCGCGTCGACGGGGGTGTCGGCCGGCAGCGCGGAGGCCGGCCGGCTGGCCGACCGGCACATCGCCTGGCTCTCGACCGTGCCGGGCGTCCCCCGCGATGACGAGGGCCGGTTGTCCTCCGACTATCTCCTCGGGCTCGGCGAGATGTACGTCGCCGACCCGCGCTTCGCCGCGAACTACGGCGGACCGGGCGGCGCCGAGTTCGTCCGGGCGTCGCTGGAGGCATGGCTGGCACGCCGGCCCTGAGACCGGCCCGCACGGTCCGCACCCGCCCGGCCGGACCGCCCGATCGGCCCGTGCGGCCCGTACCCGGCCGGCCCTGCACGGCGTGCATCCTCTGTGGATCCAGGGGTGGCTACCAGGGTCCGACGGCCCGGTCCCGTCCCGTGCGCTTGGCACGGTAGAGGTTGAGGTCCGCTTCCCGGAGGAGGGCGGACGACGTCGTGCCCGGTACGCACCCCGCGAAGCCGAGGCTCGCGGTGAGGTGGAGCCCGCGGTGGATGTGGGGCCATCGCAGATGGCGGACAGCGGACAGGACGGCGTCCGCCACATCCTGCGGGTCCGCGTGCTGCTTGAGGACCAGCAGGAACTCCTCGCCGCCGATGCGCGCGACGTCCCGGACGCCGTGGCATTCCTGCAGGCACTCGGCGACCGACACGAGGACGTCGTCCCCGGCAGCGTGGCCGAAGCGGTCGTTGACCTGTTTGAAGTGGTCGAGGTCCACGATGGCCAGGGACCCGGTCCAGGCGCCGCCGGTCTGCCATGACCGCACGACGTCGGACAGGGAGTCCTCGACCCAGCGCCGGTTGCGCACCTTGGTGAGGGGATCGACGGCGACGGCGGCTTCTGCCTGTTCCGCCCTGACGATCGCCTCGGTGAGGTTCTGGGCCGCGAACAGGTGGTCCACCTGGGAGCGCCGGGCCTCGAGCCAGCGGGTCCGGGAGGCGCTGTGGAACGCACGGTGGAGTTCGTAGGCGAGTGTGAAGTCACCCTGGGTCGCCGCGACGGCGGCGCGTTCCTCGAGGACGGACGCCGCGATCTCCTCGAGCTCGTGCAGGGTCGTGAGGGCCTCTGCCTCGTCGAGGGCGCGGACAGCGAGGTCCAGCTCCCCGAGCCCGTGGTGGATCTGCGCGAGGAGGAGCCTCCGGCTCGCGCGGAGCTCAGGCTGCGATCCCGGGGTGACGTCCATGCCGTACCGCTCGAGCACCACCGACGCGTCCTCCGGCCGGCCGGCCGCGAGGTGACCGCGGATGAGGACATCGCTGAACTCGCTCTCGAGGTGCGGTGCGGCGGCGACCACCTCGTCGAGGATCTCGGTCCACAGGGATGCCTCTTCCGGCAGCGCCTCGTCCATGGCGGCGTGGAACGCGTTGGAGGCGAGCTGGGCCTTCAGCTCGTGGTCGGCCAGCCGCTCCGCGAGCACCAGGGCTCGCCGGGTCACGTCGAAGCCGTGCTGCGGCAGGCCCGCGGCGAACAGGCCGACCGCCTGGCGGGTGAGCAGCTTCGCGCGGAGGCGTGGCAGCTCGGTCCCGTCGAGCAGCGTTACGGCGATCGTGGCGTGCTCGGCGCCGGCGCCCGAGAGGCCAGCCATGAGGTCCGTCATCGCGAGGAGGGCATGACAGCGGCTGGCGAGCCGGGTGTCGCCCTGCTCGGTCGCCCAGCCGAGGATGCGCGCACCCCGAGCCCGGGCGTCGCGCGCGCCCTCGGTCCGGGTCAGGGCGTCGAGTGCGGTGACCTCGGCCCACAGGGCGACGTCGGTGCGGCCGAACTCCTCCGCGGCCGCCTTGATCGCGGCCGCGTCGATCATCGCCTGCGGCAGGTCGGTGCTAATCTCCACCGCCTCCAGCCCCACGATGAGGTCCCGCTCCTGCGCGAGGCGCAGCGAGCCGCTCTCCGTCACGACGTCCTCATTCAGCATGTGCACTCCCAGTGGTCGAGACAGCGCTGTCCGACGTACTGCTGGGGTGAGACCGGGGTGTGCGCTGGCGTGCCGATGCAACCGGCACCACCAGTGTGCCGCCTCGGAGCGACAGCCTCAAGGGGGTGCCGCTCCTCCTATGCTGGAGGGGAGACGTCCGGAGCGTCCCCGCCGACCGGCGGAAGGGACGGCTGGGGCAGATGCGGGAGGGCACGGTGGCGACGACGGACAGCAGCGCGGGCCTGCGGGGCCGTGCGAGCCGCGCGGCCGACGCCGTCGAGCACGTCTCCGACACGCGTGTCCTCGACGTGGCGGCGCGGCTCGGATTCGGAGCGCTCGCGGTCGTGCACATCCTGATCGGCCTGATCGCCCTGCGGATCGCCTTCGGGGGAAACGGGGAGGCCGAACCGACGGGTGCGCTGGAGGAGGTCGCGGAAGGGCCCGCAGGGACGGCGCTGATGTGGATCTGTGCCGTCGGCTGCGCGGGCCTGGCGCTCTGGCAGTTCAGCGAAGCAACCCTCCGCGCACGCCACCTCCCGCGGAAGCAGCGCCTCGGCAAGCTCATCTCGTCCGGGTCGCTCGTCATCATCTACGGGTCGATGGCGGCGACCTTCGCGCGGTTCGCCCTCGGCGACGGGCCGGACTCCTCCGAGTCCACGGTCGACTTCACCAGGGCCCTGCTGGCCTCGGCGTTCGGTGTGCTGCTCGTGTTCCTGACCGCGGGCATCATCCTCGGCATCGGCGTCCACTTCGTGGTGAAGGGGGTGCGCAGGAACTTCCGCCCGGAACTCAGGACCTTCGAGGACACCGCCCACGGCCGCATCATCGAGGTGGTCGGGGTCGTGGGGCACGTCGCCAAGGGCCTCGCGCTCCTCCTGGTGGGCGCCCTGTTCGTGATCGCCGGCCTGGTCCGCGATGCCCAGGAGTCGACGGGGCTGGACGGCAGCCTCAAGGCCCTGCAGCACCACCCGCTCGGTACGTACGTCCTGACCGCCGTCGCCCTGGGCCTCATCTGCTACGGCGCGTTCGCCGTGATCCGCTCCGTCTTCGGGCGCATGTGACGGGCGTGGTGCGGCAATGGTGAGGTCGGCAGGGCCGGCACACGAGCCCAGGTCCTGCCGCTCCTGCGGACGCCGCATCGAGTGGCGGAAGAAGTGGGAGCGGAACTGGGAGGACGTCGCCTACTGCAGCGACGCCTGCCGGTCCCGCAAGGTCCGCGCCATCGACACGGCGCTGGAGGAGTGGCTGCTCGGGCGGCTCGGCGCCGGAGCACGCGGCTCGGGGGTCGACCCGGCCGACGCCGCAGCGGCCCTCGGCGGACATGGTGCGTCGCTGCACGAGCCGGCGCGGAACGCCGCCCGCAGGCTCGCCGCCCGCGGACTCGCGGAGATGGTGCAGCGCGGCGTCGTTGTCGATCCCTCGACGGCGAAGGGCCCCGTCACACTGCGCCGACCCCGCTGATCGCGCCGCACTGCGGGCAGGTGTCCCGCCATCGTCGGTGCTCCACGCCAAGACGTGCCGTCGCCCGGACTATCCATCGTCCGGACCGGCCGCACAGACGTCGTCAGGGCGTTCGCCCGCGGACCTCAGGCCTGCTGGGGCACGGTCGTCCGTGCCCCGCTGCGTGCAGGCTCGTACCGGACCGTGTCCGCCGCGGCGTACGCCGCTCGCCGGATGCTTCCGAGACCGGGGCCGCTCTCCAGGAGGCCGGCCGCCCGCGCCTGGACCAGGATGTTCCCGAGGGCTGTCGCCTCCACGGGACCGGCGAGGACCGGCAGGCCCGTGCGGTCCGCCGTCAGTTGGCAGAGGAGGGCGTTCTGCGATCCGCCGCCGACCACGTGGATGACGTCGATGGTGTGTCCTGAGAGGCGTGCCGCGTCCCGGAGGGTGCGCGCGTAGGCGTCGGCGAGGCTGTCCATGATGCACCGCACCACCGACTCCCGGGTCGGGAGATCGCCGGCCGCACGGCGGATGCGGCCGGGCATCCCGTCCGGCGCGAGGAAATCCGTGGACTCGGCGTCGATCATGGGCCCGCCCGCCGGGAGCGTCGCGGCAGCCGAGAGCAGGGTCGGCAGATCGGGGGCCGGCCCTTCGACGGCCCACTCCCGCAGGCACTCCTGGAGGAGCCACAGCCCGCCCGTGTTGCGGAGGTAGCGGATGGTCCCGTCCACACCCCGCTCGTTGGTGAAGTTCGCGGCGCGGCTCGCGGCCGTGAGGATCGGCGCGTCGAGTTCGACGCCCACGAGCGACCAGGTGCCGGAGGAGATGTAGGCGAAGCCCGGCCCGGTGGCAGGGACGGCGGCGACCGCGGAGGCGGTGTCATGGGAGCCGACGGCGACGACGGCCGTCTCCTCGGGCAGTCCGGTGGCGCGAGCGACCTCGGGCAGCAGTTGCCCGATGACGGCTCCGGGTTCCACGAGCGGGGGGAACAGGTCACCGGGGAGACCGAGCGCGTCGAGGAGATCCTCGGCCCAGGTACCCGTCCGCGCATCGAGCAGGCCCGTGGTGGACGCGTTGGTCGCCTCGGTGCGGCGCTCGCCGGTGAGCCGGTAGGCGAGCAGGTCCGGGATCAGGAGGGCCTGCACGCCGTCGAGCGACCGCTCGGCGGCGAGCTGGTAGACCGTGGTGAAGGGCAGGAACTGCAGCCCGGTCCGGTCGTAGAGGGTCTCGGGTGGAAGCGTGCGATGGACGACGTCGACGGTCGCCCGGGTCCGCGTGTCGCGGTAGCTGAAGGGCAGGTGCCGCAGGATCCCGCCGTCGTCGACCAAGCCGTAGTCCACGGCCCAGGTGTCGATGCCGATGCCGGCGATCCGCAGACCCGACTCCGCTGCGGCGGAGGCCGCCAGGCGCAGCCCCACCACCACCTCGGCGAAGAGGGCATCGATGTCCCACCGCAGCGCGCCGCCGAGGAACTGCGCGCCGTTGGGGAAGCGGTGGACCGTCGTGAGGCGGGGGCTGCCCCCGGAGACGCTGCCGAGGATCACGCGGCCGGAGGAGGCCCCGATGTCGACCGCAGCGAACACGGGTGCTGGAGGGGCGCCCATGTCAGCGCAGGAAGGCGGCGGCGACGCCCGCGTCAACGGGGATGTGCAACCCGGTGGTGTGCGAGAGCTCGTCGGAGGTCAGGACGGCGACGGCGTTCGCGACGTTCTCGGGCAGCACCTCGCGCTTGAGGAGGGTGCGCTGGGCGTAGTACTCGCCGAGCTTCTCCTCGTCCACGCCGTACACCGCGGCGCGCTTGGCGCCCCAGCCGCCGGCGAAGATCCCGGAGCCACGGACCACCCCGTCGGGGTTGATGCCGTTGACGCGCACGCCGTACTCGCCGAGTTCGGCGGCGAGGAGGCGTACCTGGTGCGCCTGGTCTGCCTTCGTCGCGCTGTAGGCGATGTTGTTGGGGCCCGCGAACACGGAGTTCTTGGAGGAGATGTAGATGATGTCCCCGCCCATGTCCTGCTCGATCAGCACCTTCGCGGCCGCCTGCGACATGAGGAACGAGCCCTTCGCCATGACGTCGTGCTGCAGGTCCCAGTCCTTCTCGGTGGTCTCCAGGAGCGGCTTGGAGATGGACAGCCCGGCGTTGTTGACCACGAGGTCCAGCCCGCCGAAGGCCAGCACGGCGGCCTGCACGGCACGGAGCACCTGGGCGGGGTCGGTGACGTCGGCCCGGACGCCGATGGCGACGTCCGGCCCACCGAGATCCTGGGCGACACTGCTCGCGCTGTCGATGTTCAGGTCCGCGATGACCACGCACGCGCCCTCGGCCGCCAGACGGGTGGCGATGGCCTTGCCGATGCCCGACGCCGCTCCCGTCACCAGGGCGATGCGCCCGGCGTGGGACTTCGGCTTCGGCATCCGCGCGAGCTTGGCCTCCTCGAGCGACCAGTACTCGATCCGGAACTTCTCGCTCTCCTCGATGGGCGCGTAGGTGGACACGGCCTCGGCGCCACGCATCACGTTGATGGCGTTGAGGTAGAACTCCCCTGCGACGCGGGCGGTCTGCTTGTTGGCGCCGAAGGAGAACATGCCGACGCCGGGGACGAGCACGATCGCCGGATCGGCCCCGCGCATGGCGGGTGAGTCCGGCGTCGCGTGCCGGTCGTAGTACGCGGCGTAGTCGGTCCGGTACTCGGTGTGCAGTTCACGCAGGCGCAGCAGGCAGCTCTCGACGTCGGCGTCGGCCGGGAGGTCGAGGACGAGCGGCTTGACCTTGGTGCGCAGGAAGTGGTCGGGGCAACTGGTGCCGAGTGCGCCGAGGCGCGGGTGCCCGCTGGAGGCGAGGAATTCCAGCACCCGCGGATCATCCGTGAAGTGGCCGACCTGCGCCCTGTCGGTGGAGGCGAGGCCGCGGATGGTCGGGGCGAGGGCGGCGGCCCTGGCCCGGCGCTCGTCCTCCGGCAGCGGGCCGTAACCCTCCAGGGCAGGCCCGAAGGGCTCGGGGGTCCCGTGCTCGGCGATGTACCGCTCGGCGGTCTCGATGATCCACAGGGAGTTCGCCTCGGCCTCGGCGGAGGTGTCTCCCCAGGCCGTGATGCCGTGGCCCCCGAGGATGGTGCCGATCGCCTCGGGGTGGGCGTCCTTGATGGCGGCGATGTCGAGCCCGAGCTGGAAGCCGGGACGGCGCCAGGGGACCCAGAGGACCTTCGGTCCGAAGATCGCGGTGGTCAGGGCCTCGCCGTCCGCCGACGTCGCGATCGCGATCCCCGCATCGGGGTGCAGGTGGTCCACGTGCGCCGCATCCACGAGGCCGTGCATGGCGGTGTCGATGGACGGCGCCGCACCGCCCTTGCCGTGGAGGGTGTAGTCGAAGGCCGCCACCATCTCGTCCTCGCGCTCGACGCCGGGATAGACCCCCTGCAGCGCGCGCATCCGATCGAGGCGGAGGACGGCGAGGCCGGCCTCCTTCAGCGTCCCCAGGTCACCGCCGGAGCCCTTGACCCAGAGCAGCTCGACGTCCTCGCCCGTCACGGGGTCGGTGCCCACACCTTTCGCCGAGGTGTTGCCGCCGGCGTAGTTCGTGGTGCGCTTGTCCGAGCCCAGGCGGTTGGAGCGCTCGATGAGCTCCTGCACGGTCCGATTGACCGTCGGGTTCGTGGTGGCGTCGGTCGCGGGTCCTGTCGTCGTCGTCACTGTCATGCTCCCCATCCGGCCTGCTGGCCGCCCTGTCGCTCGCTGTTGATCCGGTCCTGGTAGCCGCTGGTGCGGTAGGCCTCCATCGGGTCGGCCGGAAGGCCCTTCGACGCACGCCACTGCGCGAGTCCGGGCCGGACATCGGTGTAGAAGGCATCCATCAGGATGGCGTTGGCACCCAGCACGTCGCCGGATTCCTGCGCGGCGGTCAGCGCGGCGCGGTCGATCAGCAGGGCACGCGCCGTCATCTCCTGCACGTTGAGCACGGAGCGGATCTGGCCGGGGATCTTCTCCTCCAGGTTGTGGCACTGGTCGAGCATGAGGGCGATCCCGCTCTCGGGCGAGAGGCCGCCGCCGCGGACCACCTCGGCCATGATGCGGAACAGCTGGAACGGGTCCGCGGCTCCCACGATCAGGTCGTCGTCCGCATAGAAGCGCGAGTTGAAGTCGAAGGAGCCGAGCTTCCCGAGCCGGATGAGCTGGGCGACGATGAACTCGATGTTGGTCCCGGGAGCGTGGTGGCCGGTATCGAGGCAGACGAGGGCCTTCTCTCCGAGCTGCAGGCAGTGGGCGTAGGAGGTGCCCCAGTCGGGGACGTCCGTGTGATAGAACGCCGGCTCGAAGAACTTGTACTCGAGGACCAGGCGCTGGTCCTCGCCGAGCCGGTCGTAGACCTTCCGCAGCGAGTCCTGCAGCCAGTCCTGCCGGGAGCGCATGTCGGCCTGGCCGGGGTAGTTGGAGCCGTCCGCGAGCCAGATCTTCAGGTCGCGGGAGCCGGTGACGTCCATGACCTCGATGCACTCGTACATGTGGTCGATCGCCTTGTTCCGCACCGCCGCGTCGCTGTGCGTGAGGCTGCCGAACTTGTAGTCGTCGTCCTGGAAGGTGTTGCTGTTGATGGTGCCGAGGCGCATGCCGTGATCGGCCGCGTAGGAGGCGAGGACGCCGTAGTCGTCCACCCTGTCCCAGGGGATGTGCAGGGCGACGCTGGGCGCCAGGCCCGTGAGCCGGTGGACCGTGCCCGCGTCGGCGATCTTCTCCTGCACCGTGCGCGGCGTCCCGGGGGTCGCGAAGACCCTGAAACGCGTCCCTGAGTTTCCGTAGGCCCAGGACGGGACCTCGATCGCGAGCTGGTCCAGCTCCGCGGTGATGTCGTCGATGACAGTCATGTACTCTCTCCAGCGTGTGGCGGCCGGCTGCTCCATCACAGACCGGACAGCGATTTCTCGGGGATCTTCCACGCCCGGGGACGGCTCGGGAGGAGAAGCAGAAGTGCCGTGCCGTTGAATCGTTTCATTAGCACGTTTCAAAGCTATCCTTGCTGCAGACCGAGTGTCAACAGTCCCGCCGGCCGACCGTCCCGCGGGGTCCGAGCGCCGAGGAACCCGAGGTATCGATGGAGAGCCGACCCGTCAGCATCAAGGACGTCGCCGACCGCGCGGGGGTGGCCGTGGGGACGGTGTCCAACGTACTGAATCATCCCGCGCGGGTCTCGTCCGCCACGCGCGAGCGCGTCCAGGCCGCGATCGACCACCTCGGTTTCGTGCGCAACGACGCCGCCCGGCAACTCCGTGCGGGCCAGAGCCGAACCATCGGGTTGATCGTGCTCGACGTCGGCAACCCGTTCTTCTCCTCGCTCGCGCGTGCCGCGGAGGACTGCGCCGCGGAGAACGGGAGCACGGTGGTGCTGGGGGACAGTGGGCAGGACACCGAGCGCGAGGCCCGCTACATCGACGTCTTCGAGCAGCAGCGCGTGCAGGGCCTGCTCATCTCGCCCGTGGGGGACGTCGGACCGCGCGTCGAGGCCCTCCGGAAACGCGGCATGCCCGTGGTGCTGGTGGACCGCGTCGATGCGCAGCGACGCTGCAGCTCGGTGTCGGTGGACGACGTCGCAGGCGGCTACATGGCCGTGCGCCACCTCCTCGAAGCGGGGCGCCGCCGCATCGTGTTCGTGGGGACGAAGGCCTCCTTCCGACAGGTGGCCGATCGCCTGGCCGGCGCCCGCCAGGCCGTGGGCGAGCAGGAGGGCGCGGTCCTCGAGGTCGTGGAGGCGGACGCCATGACGGTCCTCGCCGGGCGGGACGTGGGCGGCGTGATCGCCCGTCGGCCGGCGGGCCGTCTGCCGGACGGGATCTTCTGCGCCAACGACCTCCTGGCCATCGGGGTCATGCAGGCCGTGCTCCTGATCCGTGGCCTCCGCATCCCCGAGGACCTGGCACTGATCGGGTACGACGACATCGACTTCTCCGCCTCCGCCGTCGTGCCCCTCTCGAGCGTCCGCAAGCCGACCGAACTCATGGGGCGCACGGCGGTGGAGCTGCTCCTCGAGGAGATCGAGGGCCCGTCCTCGCGGCGCCGCCAGGTGATCTTCGATCCCGAACTGGTGGAGCGCGGCAGCACGACGGCGGCGGTCCGGGCCGCGGGCTGAGCGCCCGGCGGCGGTTTGCGGGCCCGAGCCGAAGCTCGATCCGGGGCTGTTGACGGTGATCTGGGTCACGCCTACTATTCGAGGTGGACCGTTGCTCTGAAACGATTCATTCTTCCTCGAGGAGTTGCATTGACGCACTTTGATGGTCGTGGCAGTGACGCCGCGGACCGGGCCGCACCAGCCGGCGGCCGACGGGAGAGCGTGCTGACCCTGCGGGGGGCACTCAAGACCTTCGGGCCGGTCGTCGCCCTCGCCGACGGCACCATCGACCTCGCACCGGGTGAGATCCACGCCCTCGTCGGCGAGAACGGCGCCGGCAAGTCCACGCTCGTCAAGATCCTCGCCGGCGTGCACCAGCCGGACGCAGGGGAGTTCACCGTCGCCGGGCAGGAGGTCAGCTTCCGGACCGTCGCCGACAGCAAGGCGGCCGGCATCTCGGTCATCTATCAGGAGCCCACCCTCTTCCCGGACCTCACGGTGGCGGAGAACATCTTCATCGGCCGCCAGCCCAAGGGCCGCTTCGGACTCATCAGTCGCGGTGAGATGCGCCGCCAGGCCAGGGAGCTCTTCGGGCAGCTGGGCGTCCCCATCGATCCGGACCGTGTGGCGGAGGGTCTCTCGATCGCCGACCAGCAGATCATCGAGATCGCCAAAGCGATCTCCCTGGACGCGCGCATCCTCGTCATGGACGAGCCGACGGCCGCACTCAGCGGTATCGAGGTGGAGCGCCTCTTCGCCGTCGCCCGGCGCCTCCGCGACGCCGGCAGTGGCATCCTGTTCATCTCCCACCGCTTCGACGAGGTCTTCGGCCTCTGCGACCGCATCACGGTCATGCGGGACGGCGCCTACATCGCCACGCACGAGACCGGCGCGACGACGGTCGAGGCGGTGGTCCGCGAGATGGTGGGCCGCGACATCGACGCCCTGTTCCCCAAGACCGAGACGGAAGCGGGGGACGTCGTCCTGCGGGTGAGCGGCCTGACGCGGCCCGGGGTGTTCCACGACATCGACTTCGAGGTGCGTGCCGGCGAGATCGTGGCGCTGTCCGGACTGGTCGGTGCAGGCCGCACGGAGGTGGCCCGTGCGGTTTTCGGCATCGACCGCTACGAGTCCGGCAGCGTGGAGATGCTCGGCCGGACGCTCCGGGGCAAGGACCCGAGGGCGGCGATCGACGCCGGGATCGGCTTCGTGCCGGAGGACCGGCGCAAGCAGGGCCTGGTCATGGAGCTCTCGGTCGAACGCAACGCCGCCCTGACGCTCCGGCACTCGCTCGCCCGCTTCGGGCTGATCAGCGGGAAGGCGGAACGCGAGGCCGCCGCGACCTGGGGGAAGCGCCTCCAGGTCAAGTCCGGTTCACCCGAGCACGCCGTCTCGACACTGTCCGGCGGGAACCAGCAGAAGGTGGTCCTCGCCAAATGGCTCGCCACGGACCCGAAGCTGCTGATCATCGACGAGCCGACCCGCGGGATCGACGTGGGGACCAAGAGCGAGGTGCACCGCCTCATCTCCGAACTCGCGGGCAGGGGCATCGCGATCCTCATGATCTCCTCGGAACTGCCCGAGGTGCTCGGCATGGCCGACCGCGTGCTGGTCATGCGGGAGGGCAGGATCACCGGCCGGCTGGACCGCTCAGAGGCCACCTCCGAAACCGTCATGCACGCCGCGACCGCAGCCCTGGAGTCCTCCCGATGAGCCTCGACAGCAGACACGCGGCGCCCGCGCAGCCGGCCGCGCACCCGACGTCCTCCCCCCTCGGCTCGTTCCTCAGGCTCCGCGAGCTGCCCGTCATCCTGGCGCTCGTGCTCCTCGTCGCCGTCACGGCGGCCATCAACCCGCTGTTCCTCAGCGAGCAGGGGGTCAAGGACCTGCTGCTCAACGCGACGATCCTCATGATCCTCGCGGTCGGCCAGACCCTCGTCATCATCACCCGGAACATCGACCTGTCGGTCGGGTCCATCCTCGGCCTGGTCGCCTTCGGGACGGGCAGCGTCTTCGTGGCCGCGCCCGGCCTGCCGATCATCCTGGTCTTCCTCATCGGGATCGCCTTCGGGGCGGTCCTGGGAGCGGTGAACGGACTCCTGATCACCATCGCGAAGGTGCCGGCCCTGGTGATCACGCTCGGGACCCTCTACATCTTCCGGGGCATCAACAACGCCTGGGCCGGGGGCACCCAGTACTTCGCCGGCGATCGGCCCGAGGCCTTCGGCAACCTGTCCGTCGACACCGTTCTGGGGTTCCCCGTGATCACGCTGATCGCCGTCGTCGTGGTCGCGATCGTGGCGGTCTACATGCTCGGCACACGGCCCGGCCGTGACCTGTACGCCATCGGCTCGGAACCGGAGGCCGCGAAGCTCTTCGGCATCCCCGTGACCCGCCGCGTCCTGCTGGCCTTCGTGGTCAACGGCGCGCTGGCCGGACTGGCCGGCGTCCTCTACGCGAGCCGCTTCAACTCCGTGGGCGCGACGACGGGATCCGGACTCGAGCTCGACGTCGTCGCCGCGGCGGTGGTCGGAGGGGTGGCGATCTTCGGTGGCAGCGGCACGGTCGTCGGCGCGGCGATCGGTGCACTGCTCCTGACCACGATCACCAGCGCCCTGACCGCCCTCCGCGTCGACAAGTTCTGGCAGCAGGCGATCGTCGGCATCCTCATCCTCGCCGCCGTCGTGATCGACCGCATCGCCGGAGTGCGTGCCGCCCGCAAGCTCAGGATCGCCGAGGCCCGCAATGTCTGACCGCCTCGCCGGCCGGCCCGGCCCGCAGGCGGCAGCCGTCCCGGGCGGCGTGGGGGCGCAGGCCCCGGCGGAGGACGGGCTCCGGGACGCAGGGCAGCACACAGGGCAGCACACAGGGCAGCACACAGGGCAGCACACAGGGCAAGACTCAGCGGAAGGCAGGCGCATGGCCGCCCCAGACACCAGGACGTCCGAGCCGGTCGCTGCGGGCGGTGCCGTGCAGCACACGGTCGGCACCGCGAAGGTCCTCGCCGTCCCCAAGGGCCGGACGGGCGCCGCACGGCTGCTGCTCGGCCGTGACGCGGTGATGATCTACGTGCTCCTCGTCGTCGTGATCTACGCGTGCCTCGTCATCCCCCGGTTCGCCTCGCCCGTGACCGTCGGGTTCCTCCTCCTGGACGTGATCCCCACGCTGCTGATCGCGCTGCCGATGACGCTGGTCATCATCTCCGGGGAGATCGATCTCTCGGTGGCGAGCATCGCGGGGCTGACCAGTGCGCTGATGGGTGTCCTGTGGCAGGCGGGCGTACCGATCGCCCTGGTCCTGGTGATCTGCCTCCTCGCCGGTCTCGCTGCCGGGGCCTTCAACGGGGTGCTGATCGCCTACCTGGGATTGCCCTCCCTTGCGGTGACCATCGGTACGCTCGCCCTGTTCCGCGGGCTCGCGCTCGTGGTGATCGGCGACAACGCGGTGGCGAACTTCCCTCCCGCGCTCACGGCGTTCTTCACCTCGAAGATCGGCGGTACGGGCATCCCCACGGTCATGATCGGCGTCGTCCTGCTGATCCTCGCCTTCGCCGTCGTCCTGCACTTCACGCCGTTCGGCCGCGGGCTCTTCGCCCTCGGCTACAGCAAGGAGGCCGCGACCTTCGTCGGTATCGACGTGGCCCGCTCGAAGTTCCTGCTGTACCTCGCGACCGGGACGGTGTCCGCCCTGGCGGGCATCTACTGGACGCTGCGCTACTCGAGTGCCCGCAGCGACAACGCCAGCGGCCTGGAGCTGGCGGTCATCGCGGCGGTGCTGCTCGGCGGCGTGTCCATCTTCGGCGGCAAGGGCTCCATCCCGGGGGTCCTCGCCGGGGTTCTGCTGATCGGCACCATCAACTACGCACTGAAACTGGATCGCGTCTCCGAGGTGGTCCTCATCATCGTGACCGGTTCCCTCCTCATCCTCTCGGTCGTGGCCCCCACCATCACCGACGCCCTCCGGCGGGCCCGCCATGCGCGGCGTGTCCGCTCCGCACCACTTTCCTAGGCCGTCCCCCTAGGTTCGCACCCGGCGACTGGTCCCCAGCGCCCATCGAAAGGAAGAAACAATGAGGTTCATCCATTCAGGAACCACCCGACGCCGGGCGGCTTTCGCTGCCCTGGCGACGAGCACCGCGCTGGTCCTCAGCGCCTGCGGCGGTGGAGCAGCGTCCGAGGGCGGCGGTTCCGAGGGCGGCAGCGGGTCCGACGGCGAGCAGACCGTCACCTTCATCCCCAAGCAGCTCAACAACCCCTACACCGACGTGGTGCTCGGGGGCGGGGAGGACGGCGCATCGGAGGCCGGGTTCGCCTCCTCGGAGGTCGTGGGGCCGCTGGATGCCAGCGCGTCCAGCCAGGTCTCCTTCATCAACGCGGAGACGCAGCGCGGCACCAACGTGATCGTGATCGCCGCGAACGACCCCGACGCCGTCGGCCCCGCCCTCGAGGAGGCCCGCACCGCCGGAGCCAAGATCGTGGCGTTCGACTCCGACACCAACCCCGACTACCGCGACGTCTTCGTCAGCCAGGTCGACGCGAAGGACGTGGCACTCATCCAGCTCGAGCTCATCTCCGAGCAGATCGGCGGCGAGGGCGAGATCGCCATCCTCTCGGCCACGGCGAACGCCACCAACCAGAACGAGTGGATCAAGTACATGGAGGAGGAGTTGGCCGCCAACCCCGACTACGCGGGTATCGAGCTCGTGGCGAAGGTCTACGGCGACGACGACGACACGAAGTCCTTCCAGGAGGCGCAGGGCCTGCTGCAGGCGTACCCGGACCTCAAGGGCATCATCTCGCCCACCACGGTCGGGATCGCCGCCACCGGCCGCTACCTCTCCACGTCGGAGTACAAGGGCAAGGTCGCGCTGACAGGGCTGGGGCTGCCGAACGAGATGCGCCCCTTCGTCAAGGACGGCACCGTGACGGAGTTCGCGCTCTGGGATCCGGCACAGCTCGGCTACGTCGCCGCCTTCGCGGGCAAGGCACTGGCCGACGGCGACATCACCGGCGAGCCCGGCGACACCTTCGAGGCCGGCGAGCTCGGCGAGCGTGAGATCGGCGAGGGCGGGATCGTCCTGGTCGGCCCGCCCACGCAGTTCAACGCGGAGAACATCGACGACTACGACTTCTAGCCGCACGAGCGGGGCGGGGCGCCCACCACGGCGCCCCGCCCTTCCGCACCCCTTCCTTCCGCACCCCTTCGTCGTTCCGCACCCCCTGTCCTTCCGCACCCCCTGTCCTTCCGCGCCCCCGCCCGCCGTTCCGCTTCCCGTCGAGGAGCCACCATGACCACCGATTCCACGGGTGCGCCCTCCGCATCGCCCGCCCTGTCAGGACTGCTCGAACCGGTCCGACGCCGGCCGACCCGCCTGGGCCTGGTGTCCGGAGGGCTCGGCGCCTACTGGCCCCAGTTCCCGGACCTGCTCCCGCAGCTCAGGGAGTCGGCACGGTACGTGACGGAGCGCTTCACCGCCCTCGACGCCGAGGTCACCGACGTCGGCTTCGTGTCCGATCCCCGTGAGGCTGCCGTGGCGGCCGAAGAGCTGCGCCGCGCGGACTGCGACCTGATCGTCATCTTCCTCACCACCTACCTGACGTCCTCGATGGTGCTGCCGATCGCCCAGCGCGCGAAGACGCCCGTCCTGGTGATCGACCTGCAGCCCACCGAGGCCATGGACCACGCGAACGTCGACACGGGGACATGGCTCGCGTACTGCGGCCAGTGCCCCGTGCCGGAGGTGGCGAACGTGTTCAAGCGTGCCGGTATACCCTTCCGTTCCGTGTCCGGCTACCTCACGCAGGAGTCCGCCTGGGCGCGGATCGACCATTGGGTCCACGCCGCCGGGGTCCGCGGCCGGCTGCGCCACGCCCGCCACGGACTCATGGGCCACGTCTATCCGGGCATGCTCGACGTCTCGACGGACCTGACCTCGGTGTCGACGACCTTCGGCTCCCACGTGGAGGTCCTCGAGTTCGACGACCTCCGCGAGCTCGTCGCCGAGGTGACCGACGAGCAGGTGCGTGAGCGCCTGGCGCTGGCGCGTAGCCTCTTCAGCGTCGACGAGTCCGTGGACGACGGCGATTTCGCCTGGGGCGCGCAGGTGTCGGTGGGACTCGATCGGCTGGTCGCCGAGTTCGACCTCGATTCGCTCGCCTACTACCACCGGGGCCTCGCCGGCGAGCAGCACGAGCGGCTCGGAGCGGGGATGATCCTCGGGGCTTCGATCCTCACGGCCCGCGGCGTCCCCATGGCGGGCGAGTACGAACTGCGGACCTCGATCGCGATGCTCGCCGCCCAGGCCATGGGCGCGGGCGGATCCTTCACGGAGATCCAGGCCCTCAACTTCTTCGACGGCGTGGTGGAGATGGGCCATGACGGGCCGGCCCATCTTGCCGTCAGCGCCGCGGACCCGCTCCTGCGCGGGCTCGGCGTCTTCCACGGCAAGCGCGGGTGGGGCGTCTCGGTCGAGTTCGACGTGCGCCACGGGCCGGTCACCACCTTCGGGATCGGCCAGGATCCGGACGGCTCCTACGTCTTCGTCACGTCCGAGGGCACCGTGGTACCCGGGCCTCTCCTGGCGATCGGCAATACGACGTCGCGCGTGGACTTCGGCGGTGACCCCGGACTGTGGGTCGACGCGTGGAGCCAGACCGGCATCGGCCACCACTGGGCACTGTGCGTGGGGCACCGTGCGGCCGATGTGAAGGCGGCCGCGTCCCTCCTCGGTGTCGAGCACCGCCACGTCACCCTCTGACAGCCCACCCCCAGATCGACCACAGACCGACCACGGACCGACCACAGATCATCGAGACATCAAGGAGAACCCATGGAACGCGTCTGCTTCCAGTTGCAGATCCGCCCCGAGAGCATCCCCGAGTACCGGGAGCGGCATGCAGCCATCTGGCCGGAGATGGCGCGGGCGCTGAAGGACACGGGGTGGGACAACTACTCCCTGTTCCTGCGGCCGGACGGGATGCTGATCGGCTACATGGAGTGCGAGGACTTCGCCGCGTCCCAGGCCGCCATGGCTGCCACGGAGGTCAACGGGCGGTGGCAGGCGGAGATGGCGCCGTTCTTCGTCGCGCTGGAGGGGCGCCCGGACGAGGGGTTCCTGCGCCTCGAGGAAGTCTTCCACCTCGAGGACCAGCTGTAGGGCAGTGGCGGGGTTGTCCCGGCCCGGAGCCGGACGTCCCGCACGGCCTCGCGTCTCGCGGTCCATCGAGGCCGGTCCTGTCGGGTCCCTCGAGGGCCGGTCCTGCCGGGATCGTCGCCTTTGCCGCCAGACACTGATTCGTTCCGTCCGCAGGGACAGGGAGTGCCGATTCAGGGGTCGACGGAGATCCGGGGGATCGAGGCCGTGACCAGGGAGCCGTCGGCACGCCTGCTCCCCTCGATGTCGCTCGTGGTCGGCGTCCCGGTGAGGCGTGGGCCCTGGTCCTCGAGCGCCACGGTGACCGGACCGGACGCCGTCACCGTCACCGGCCGGCCGTGGACCCAGACGGTCGCGGTGTCACCGGTCTCGACCGTGAACGTGATGGCCTGCTGCGTCACCTCGACGCGCAGTCGCGTCCCCCGCAGGGTGACCCGGAAGGTCACGCGCGTCCACGCGACCGGCAACCTCGGCTCGAAGGTGATGCGGCCCCCGTGGTCGCGCATGCCCCCGAAGCCGTACACCAGGGCGCTCCACACGCCGCCGGTCGAGGCCACGTGGATGCCGTCGGACGTGTTCCGGTGCAGGTCGGCGAGGTCCACGAAGAGCGAGGACATGAAGTACCTCAGCGCGAGGTCGTGGTAGCCGACCTCGGCGGCGATGATCGACTGCACCACGGCGGAGAGCGTGGAGTCCCCTGTGGTGAGCGCCTCGTAGTACTCGAAGTCGGATCGCTTCTGCTGCATCGTGAACTCGTGTCCCTGCAGGAGCAGCGCGAGGACGACGTCGGCCTGCTTGAGGACCTGGAAGCGGTAGATCACCAGAGGGTGGTAGTGGAGCAGGAGGGGGCGCTTGTCCGGGGGAGTGTTCTCGAGGTCCCAGAGCTCCTTCTCGAGGAACGCGGCGTCCTGGGGGTGGATGCCGGCGCGTTCGTCGAACGGGATGTGCATGCTCTCGGCGGCATGTGTCCATTCCCAGAGTTCGTCCTCCTGGAGGTCCAGCCGCGCGACCATCCGGGCGTGCGCGGCGGGATCCACGTCGGCGAGTGATTCGACGGCGCGCACCGCGGAGCGGAGGTTAGCCCGCGCCATCACGTTCGTGTAGAGGTTGTCGTTGACCACCGTCGTGTACTCGTCGGGTCCGGTGACGCCGTGGATGTGGAAGTTGTCATCCCCGTTGCTCCGCCAGAACCCGAGATCGGCCCACATCCTCGCTGTCTCGACGAGGACGTCGACGGCGCCGCGGTGGAGGAAGTCGTCGTCGCCCGTCGCCGCCACGTACTGCATCATGGCGTGGGAGATGTCGGCGTCGATGTGGTACTGCGCGGTGCTCGCTGCGTAGTAGGCGGAGGACTCCTGGCCGTTGATGGTGCGCCAGGGGAAGAGGGCGCCGCGCTGGTTCAGTTCGCCGGCGCGCGCACGGGCGGAGTCGAGCATCGACTGCCGGAAGCGCAGTGCGTTCCGCGCGACGGTGGGCGCGGTGTAGCTCAGGAACGGCAGGACGTACACCTCGGTGTCCCAGAAGTAGTGCCCGCCGTACCCGGAGCCCGAGACGCCCTTCGCCGCGATACCGCCGCCGTCGGTCCTGGCGGTGGACTGCGCGAGCTGGAAGATGTTCCAGCGGACCGCCTGCTGAACGGTGGGCTGGCCCTCGATCTCGACGTCGGAGCGGGTCCAGAAGTCGGCGAGCCAGTCCTTCTGCTTGCCGAAATGCTCCTCCACCGTCGTCTCGCGGGCGCGGTCGAGGGTGCGCCCGCAGCGGTCGGCGAGCTCTCGGGCGGGCACGCTGCGGGATGTGTGGTAGCTGATGGTCTTCAGGAGGCGGACGGGATGGCCGGGCCTCGCGCGGACGCGGTAGACGTGCTTCGCGAGGTCGTCCTCGATGTGCGAGCTCTGGTCCCATTCGTTGTCCGTGAGCAGTTCGTGCTCCATGGCGCAGGCGATGGTCATGCGCGAGTTGGTGGTGCTGTAGCCGAGCAGGTAGCGCGGACCGTCGGAGCGCTTCAGCCGCGGCTGCAGCACGCGGTCGCGGAACGATTCCGCCTTGCGGGGGTCGAAGGACTCCCCGTCGACCGGGGCGCTGACGTGGTACTCGTCCAGGCCGTCCTGCCGGTTGAGGATCTGGCTGGAGATGAGGATGGAGGCGTCGGCGTCGAGCATCTCCACCTCGTAGTCGATGAGGGCGAGGTGCCGGTCGGTGAAGGAGACCAGGCGGCGCGAGCGGATGAGGACACGCTTGCCCGACGGCGTCCGCCACTCGATCTCGCGGGTGAGGACGCCGTCGAGGAAGGAGAGACGCCTGGTGTGCCGGAGGATGTCGGCGCGCGTGAGGACGAAGGGCTCGTCGTCGACGTACAGCCGGATGATCTTGGCATCCGGCACGTTGACGATCGTCTGGCCCACGCGGGCGAATCCGAAGGCCTCCTCGGCGTGCTGGATGGGCCAAGTCTCGTGGAATCCGTTGATGAAGGTGCCGGCGTCGTAGCCGTCCCTCCCCTCATCGAGGTTGCCGCGCATCCCGAGATAGCCGTTGCCGACGGTGAAGAGGGTCTCGTTGCGGCCCGCATGGGCGCCGTCGAACTCGGTCTCGACGAGGGCCCACTCGTCCACCGGGAAGTGGTTGCGGTCCACGGGGTCTGCTGGGGGGAAGATCATGGGGTTCCTGTACTGGGTGAGCGGAAGCGGGCAGGCAGCGGCGGCGTCAGCCGGCGGCGAGGAAGGGGATCAGTTCGGCGAGATCGTCCACGACGACGTCCGCCCCGTCGCCCAGGAGTGTCGCAACACCCACGCCGCGATCGACGCCGATCACGAGCCCGAAATCACCGGCACGACCGGCGGCCACCCCGGAGGGGGCGTCCTCGACGACGGCGCAGGCCGAGGCCGGAAGGCCGAGCAGTTCCGCCGCGTGGAGATACGTGTCGGGGGCCGGCTTACCCGCGATGCCGAGCTCCGCCGCCAGCAGGCCGTCGACCACGGTGCCGAAACGTGCGGTGAGGCCGGCCGCCGCGAGCACCGCTGTGCCGTTCCGTGAACTGGTGACGACGGCCGTCCGGAGGCCGGCCGTCCGCGCGGCGTCGAGCAGTGCGAGGGAGCCGGGGTAGGCCGCGACACCCTGTTCCTCGAGGGTCTCGTTGAAGGTCCGGTTCTTCCGGTTGCCGAGGCCGCACACCGTGTCCAGCGTCGGCGCGTCCTCGGGTGAACCTTCGGGCAGGGTGATGCCGCGGGAGGCGAGCAGGGCCCTGACGCCGTCGTATCGCGGGCGTCCGTCGATGTGCGTGAAGTAGTCCTCGTCTGTGTAGGGGCGGTCGATTCCCCGGCCCGCAAGGTATTCGGAGAAGAGGCGGGCCCAGGCACGCATGTGCACCTCGGCGGTCGGGGTCAGTACGCCGTCGAGGTCGAAGAGGAGGGCCTGCAGGGAGGCCAGCCGGGCCATGGCGGGGGAAGGGTGCACGGAGTGGCTTTCGGGAGGGTCGGTACACCATCCCGCCTGCGCGGAGTCGATGGTGTCGGGCGGAGTCGGCGACGACCCTCGGTGGTGCTTCGGGTACGTCGTCGGGTGCGAGGACACGCGACTTTCCGCCCATGTAAAGCGCAACCCTGCGCCGCCATCCTACCCCGGGGAGGTGGAGGGTGCGCAGGATGACGGGGCGCCCACCGGTCGTCCGCTGCCGGCACGGTCCCCCGTGCCGGCAGCGGACGGTCCTGCCCGGTCAGGGGGTGACGACCAGCTTGCCGACTGTGTGACCTTCTGCTGCCCGCCGGTGCGCGTCGGCGATGTCGGCGAGGGCGTAGCGTCGTTCCACCCGGAGGGCGACGAGCCCGGGGATCACCCCGGCCCCCGGGCCGGGACGGACGGCGCTGCGGGCCTCAGGCCAGGTGACTCGTCTGGTCGGCGATCGGAACCGAGCCCGCAACCGCGACATCGCCGGTGTGGGAGGTCGTGACCGTCTCGACGAGGACGATGTGCACTTCCTCCTCGGCGACGGGATTGTGCCGCACGCCGCGCGGTACGACGTAGAACTGCCCGGGTGCCAGTTCCACGGTCGCTTGTCCGTCGATCTCGATCCGCAGGTGCCCCGAGACCACGAGGAACATCTCGTCCTCGTGCTCGTGGGCGTGCCAGACGAGTTCCCCGAGGAGCTTGGCCACCTTGATGTACTGATCATTCACCTGCCCCACGACGCGCGGGGTCCAGTGCCTGGTCACCTGTCGGAGTTCGGCGGCGATGTCTGTTCCGGAGAAGTCGGTCATGGCACCAGTGTCCACCAGGGTGCGAATGACGGACGGTGAACCGTGGATGATGCCGCGGGCGATGATCGATGCCCGTCGCACCGAAGCTGCCCGATCGGGGCTTCGGCCTGCCCCAGGGCGGGTGCTGTCCGGGCACGAGATACCCGCTCCAGGAAGTGCCCGGACATACACCGAGGTCGACGACGTGATCCTCGTATCAGCAATGGAGAGGTTGCCCCGGCGAGGTGCAGGACATCATTCGTCCATCAGAGAGGACGCGGTGCGTAGACGTCAGCGAGCCGATCCATCAGGGCATCCATCCGGGGGTCGACTATTCGGCGTCCCGGGTCCGCGTCATGCCAGGCGATCATCTCTCGAGCGCCCTGGCTGAACGGAATCCTGGCCGCGAATCCGGGGACGAACGAGCGGATTTTCGAGTTGTCGAAAATCATCGTGTGCGATTTGTCGCCCAGTAGACCTGCGCCCCACTCGGGGTCGGCTTCGGCAATGGATTCCGAGGCCACGTGGACCAGGACGGGGTCGGGGACGCCGGCAGCTTCCGCGATCTGGGCATAGATCTGGTTCCACGAAGGGGCCTCCTGGCTGGTGATGTGCACAGCTTCACCGATCGCGCAGGTATTTCCGAGCAGACCGACGAAGCCCCTCGCAAAATCGCGGCTGTGGGTGATCGTCCACAAGGAGGTTCCGTCTCCGGGCACGATGACGGGCCGCCCGGCGCGCATGCGGTCGACAACGGTCCATCCTCCGTCGAACGGGACCAGTGTCTCATCGTAGGTATGAGAGGGTCGCACCATCGTGACGGGAAATCCTTCCGCGCGATAAGCCGTGGTGAGCAGGTCCTCACAGGCAATCTTGTTGCGCGAATACTCCCAGAAGGGATTCCTCAAAGGAGTCGATTCCAGTACGGGCATGTGCGTCGGCGGTGTCTGATAGGCAGAGGCCGAGCTGATGAAGACGTACTGTCGGGTACGTCCGGCGAAGATCTCGATGTCCTGCTTCACCTGCTCGGGAGTGAAATTGACCCAGCTGACCACACAGTCGAAAATGTGACCGGCTGTGGCATCGAGGACCGCCTGCTTGTCCCGGGAGTCGGCGATCAACGTGGTGACGCCCTCGGGAACCGGACGCAGGGTGTTCCTTCCTCGGTTGAGGAGATAGACGTCCATCCCTGCGTCGACTGCCTGTCTCGTGCAGGAGGTGCTGATCACTCCACTCCCGCCGATGAACAATACTTTCAAGCCCTGCATGGTTGTCTCCTGATAATTCATGGAACCCGCCTGTTGTACGGTCCCTGACGATACGCCGCTGAGGGACCGGAATGAGTAAGAGCTGGGCTGCGGTCGACGGAGGCACAGGCTGTCCTGTGCCTCCGTCGACCTCGTTGTTCCCGTCACCATCGACGAAGGGTTCGCTGTCGGGTCATTGAGACGATCCGCGGTCGATCTCGGGTCGTATCAACCCCGTCTCGTCAGCCCGCAATCGGCGCGGCCGTACTGTCACGGAGGACGAGCCGCGTTGCGAGGTCCATCCGCGGGATGGTTCTGAGGGTGCTTTCACTCATGCGGATCACGAGCCGCGCCGCTTCCTCAGCCATCGCAGTCAGAGGCTGATGCACGGTCGTGAGCGCAGGGCTGGACCACTGGGCAAGCTGAAGATCGTCGTACCCGACGATCGACAGATCAACGGGCACACGCAGGCCGAGGGTCCTCGCAGCCTCGATGACGCCGAGCGCCTGGAGGTCGCTCCCCGCAAAGATGGCTGTGGGGCGGTCGGGCATCGTCAGAAGTTCACGAGCGATACTGCGGCCACCATCGACCCGGAAGTTACCGAATCGCACGAAGCGGTCATCTATCTCGATGCCGGCGGTGTTCATGGCGGACCGGTATCCGTCGAGGCGGGCAAAGGAGCACATCATGTCGTCGCGACCGGTGATCGCGGCGATCCGGGTGTGGCCCAGTTCGATGAGATGGCGGGTGGCGACGAGGCCGCCGGACCAGTTCGCCGACCCGATCGCGGGGACGTCCGAGGCCGGATCTCCGGCCGGATCGATGATCACGAACGGGATGGCACGCGATTGGAGAGTTGCCTTGGCTTCAGCTGCGAGATCGGCGAAGACGAGCACCACCCCGACGGGGCGCCTGCGGAGCACCCCGGTGAGCCAGGCCGGCGACGGGGAGTGGCGGTCGCCCGACTCCGTGAGGACGACGCTCAAATCGTTGGTACGAGCGACATTTTCGACTCCTCGAATGATCTCCATGGCCCACGCCGTTTCGAGTTCGGGAAAGACGAGCTCGATCAAGGTGTCCCTGTTGGGCAAGCCGGGGCGTCGTTGGTACCCGTGCTTACCGAGAAGATCCTCGACTTTCGTTCTCGTCCGCGCGGACACGTCCGAACGGCCGTTGAGGACCTTGGAGACCGTGGAGAGCGAAACACCGGCCTCCGCAGCCAATTCATTGAGCTTGACCTTGCGGCCTGAGTCGATCATCGGGATCCAATCCAACCTCTTGCGGCAAACACTTGCGTCACACCCGGCCATCACTGTTACGCTCACCACACACTAGGTGTCTTCGACGAAAATGTCGAAACTTTCGAGAGGTGTTCAAAGATGAACAAGCACAACATGAGGAAGCTGCTGACCGTCGGGGCGGTATCAGCTCTCGCCCTCGGCGGGCTGTCGGCGTGTGGATCCGGCGATGGAGCAGCGGAAGACGGTGGCGATGTCACCATGACCTTCTGGCACAACTCGACCACCGGCGCCGGCAAGGCGTACTGGGAGGAAACCGCCGCAGCATTCGAGGAGGCGAACCCGGGTGTCACGATCGAGATCCAGTCGATCCAGAACGAAGAGATGGACGGGAAGCTCCAGACGGCGCTGAACTCCGGCGATGCACCCGACATCTTCATGGCGCGCGGCGGCGGCAAGCTCGCAGATGTCGTCGCGGCCGGGCAGGCCATGGACATCACGGACTCCATCGACGACGCCACCAAAGCCGCTGTGCCCGAGAGCGTGCTGAACGCCTTCGCGGTCGACGGCAAGATCTACGGCATGCCGACAGCCCTGCTGCCCGGTGGCATCTACTACAGCCAGGACCTCCTCACCGAAGCGGGCGTCGAAGGAACACCGACCACCATCGACGAGCTCGGTTCAGCCGTCGACGGTCTCAAGGGCGCGGGCATCGATCCCATCGCGGTCGGCGCGAAGGATGCCTGGCCTGCTGCTCACTGGTACTACTTCTTCGCGGTTCGAGCCTGCTCGCAGGACGCCATCAACACGGCCGCCGACACCATGGAGTTCGATGACCCGTGCTGGCTGGAGGCCGGTGACAACCTGCAGGCATTTGTCGACACGGAGCCGTTCAACAACGGATTCCTCACCACCTCGGCGCAGCAGGGCGCGGGTAGCTCTGCCGGACTCCTCGCCAACAAGAAGGCAGCCATGGAGCTCATGGGAGCGTGGAACCCCGGTGTCATCGCTTCGCTGACTCCTGACGAGAAGCCTCTGCCGGACCTGGGGTGGTTCCCGTTCCCGGAGGTCGACGGCGGCGACGGGGAGCCTGGCGCCATGATGGGCGGTGTCGACGGATTCACCTGCTCCGCTCAGGCACCCCAGGAAGAGTGCACCGCTTTCCTGAACTTCTTCATGCAGCAGGAGCAGCAGGAAGGCTACGCAGCGGCGTTCCAGACGATCCCCGCCAACCAGGACGCCCAGGCGGCTGTCACTGATCCGGCGCTCCAGTCGATCCTCGAGGCGTACAACGAAGCACCGTACGTCACCGTGTGGCTCGACACCCTCTTCGGACAGAACGTCGGAAATGCGCTGAACACGGGCGCCGTCGACATGTTCGCCGGTCAGGGTACCGCCGAGGACATCGTCGCCGGTATGAGCGACGCAGCGGCCAAGGGCTAGCAGCAGATCATGATCCAACCTGCAGGGGGTGCTCCGTCGATGACGGACCAGCAGCCGCCGCGGGGCACGGTTGAGGCAGGGGATGGCGCTCATGCGGCATCCCCTGCCGCACCGCGACCCAGACGGCGTGCAACCGACTGGCGCAAGCGCCTCGAGATCATCCTTCTGGCCGGGCCGGCGATCCTCGTGTTTGTCAGCTTCGTGATCTTCCCGGTCGTCCTCGCCGGCTACTACGGTTTCTTCCGCTGGAAGGGCTTTGGTCCGGCCACCGACTTCGTCGGTTTCGAGAATTACCTGATCATCCTTCAGGACAGCGCGTTCCACGACGTGCTGCGCCACAACGGGTTCATCCTGGTGCTCTCGCTGGTCATCCAGGGACCGATCGCGATCGTCCTCGCGCTCTTGCTCAACCAGAAGATCCGGGGCCGCTCGATCATCCGGGTGCTCATCTTCGTCCCGTACATCATCTCCGAGGTCATCGTCGGGATCGGCTGGGGTCTCATGCTGCAGACCTCCGGTTCGGTCAATGGCCTGCTCGACAGCATCGGATTGGGAGCTTTCCAGAAGGACTGGCTCTCCGATCCGAGTATCGCCATCTGGTCACTGATGGTGATCATCTCGTGGAAGTACATCGGCTTCGCCGTCATCCTCTTCCTCGCCGGCTTGCAGAGCATCCCCGACGAATTGTTCGAGGCGGCCGCGATCGACGGAGCCAGCTACTGGCAGATCCAGCGCACTATCACGCTGCCGCTCCTCGGGCCGACCCTGCGGATCTGGGCGTTCCTGTCGATCATCGGCTCGCTGCAGTTGTTCGACCTGGTCTTCATCATCTGGGGCCAGTACGTCGCCTCCACTGCTGGGACCTCGACCATGGCCACCTACATGGTCGCCAACGGACGCACGTCCGGCAACTTCGGCTACGGCAGTGCTGTCGCCGTCGTCATGTTCCTGATCTCCCTCGTCATCGCACTGATCTACCAGCGGTTCGTCCTTTCACGCGACACTGCCGGTGCCCTCACAGAAGGAAAGAAGTGATGGCTGTTCTCGAAGCTCCACCACGCCTGCACAAGAAGCGTCCGCCGAGTGACCGCCAGGAGTGGGGGAGCCCGGCGACCTATTTCATCGCCTTCGTCTTCATCGCACTCTGTCTCGGACCTGTCGTCTACATCATCCTCGGTGGGTTCCGTGACAACTCGCAGATCACCAATTCGCCCGCCGGGTTCCCGGATCCGTGGAATTTCGACAACTATGCGGAGGTGCTCGCGAGCCGGACTTTCTGGCAGCAGGTCGGCAACTCGGCGATTGCCGGTCTCGCTACGACCATCGGTGTGGTGGTGCTCGGCCTGATGGCGAGCTTTGTCCTCGCGCGGTACAGGTTCGCCGGCCGCGGGGCCATGTACTCACTGTTCGCTGCCGGGCTCATGTTCCCGATGACCGTGGCGATCACGCCGCTCTACATCCTCGTCAGGGAACTGGGCCTGATGAACAGCCTCGCCGGCGTGATACTCCCGCAGATCGCCTTCGGCTTGCCGGTGACGATCATCATCCTGGTGCCGTTCCTCAAGGCCATCCCCGATGAGATCGAAGAGGCGGCGTCGATCGACGGGACCAGCCGGCTGGGCTTCTTCTTCCGGATGGTCGTTCCCCTGTCGCTGCCGGGCGTGGTGACGACGGGCATCCTTGCGTTCGTAGCGAGCTGGAACAGCTATCTCCTGCCGCTGTTCATCCTCGGTGACCAGGCGACGTACACCCTGCCGCTCGGCGTCCAGGCGTTCGCGTCGCAGTATTCGGTGGACACGGCGAAGGTTCTCGCCTTCACCTCCCTGTCCATGATTCCGGCACTCATATTCTTCACGCTGTTCGAGCGTCGCATCGTCGGCGGACTTACCGGCGCCGTCAAAGGTTAGGACCCCCTTGAGCACCACGACATCCACGACGACCATGCCGGCATGGCACGACGTGACCGCATCTGCTTCCGACCGTGCCGAAGCACTCCTGACCGAGCTCACGCTCGAGGAGAAGATCGCCCAGTTGTTCGGCGTCTGGGTCGGAGCGTCCACCGAGGGCGGAGACGTTGCACCCCATCAGAACGACATGGACGACGTCATCGACCTCGACGCTCTCCTGCCGAACGGGCTCGGCCAGTTGACTCGGCCATTCGGCTCGGCTCCGGTCGACCCGGCACTCGGAGCGCTGTCCCTCCTCCGCAGCCAGCGTCGGATCGCAGCATCCAACCGGTTCGGCATCCCGGCTGTCGCGCACGAAGAGTGCCTCGCCGGCTTCGCCACCTGGGGGGCGACCGCCTATCCGGTGCCCCTCGCCTGGGGGGCCTCGTTCAACCCGGGGCTCATCGAGCGGATGTCGCGCCGCATCGGTTCCGACATGCGCTCGGTCGGCATCCACCAGGGCCTCGCCCCGGTGCTCGACGTCGTGCGGGATGCCCGTTGGGGTCGCGTGGAGGAGACGATCGGGGAGGACCCGTACCTCATCGGCACCATGGGAACGGCGTACGTCCGTGGCCTGGAGTCCGCAGGGATCGTCGCAACGCTCAAGCACTTCGTCGGATACTCGGCGTCGAAGGCCGGCCGCAATCTCGCGCCGGTGTCGGTCGGGCCGCGTGAACTCGCCGATGTCCTGCTCGTCCCGTTCGAGATGGTCATGAGGGAGGGCAAGCCGCGTTCGGTCATGCACTCCTATACCGACATGGACGGTGTGCCATCGGCGGCGGACGAGTCGCTGCTCACCGGAGTCCTGCGCGACGCCTGGGGTTTCGACGGCACGGTCGTGGCCGACTACTTCGGGATCGCCTTCCTGAAAATGCTGCACGGCGTCGCAGGGTCGTGGGGCGAGGCCGCCGCTCTCGCGCTCACTGCGGGCGTTGACGTCGAATTGCCGACCGTGAAGACTTTCGGCGCACCGCTGGCTGAAGCGGTCCGGTCGGGCGAGCTGCCCGAGTCGGTCGTCGATCGCGCGCTCCGGCGCGTGCTGCGCCAGAAGGTCGAACTGGGGCTGCTCGATCCGGACTGGGATGCGACCCCCGAAGCGTTGCGGGACGTCGACGTGGACACGGCGGACGGCATCCGCGGCACCATCGACCTGGACAACGCCGGCAATCGGGCGGTCGCCCGCGAGATCGCCGAGCAATCCATCGTGCTGGTGAGCAATGACGGGATCCTTCCGCTCGCCGCTCCCCGCCGGATCGCCGTCGTCGGGCCGACGACCGACGACCCCTTCGCCGTGCTCGGCTGCTACTCGTTCCCCGCGCATGTCGGCGTGCAGCATCCCGACACGCCCCTCGGCATCGAACTGCCGACACTGTTGGCCAGCCTCCGCATCGAGTTTCCCGACGCTGACATCGAGTACGTGCCAGGCACGACGATCGACGGAGGTGAGACCGCCGGGATCGCAGCAGCCGTGGAGGCTGCGACGCGGGCCGACGTCGTCGTCGTCGCCCTCGGTGACCGGGCCGGGCTTTTCGGCCGCGGTACGAGCGGTGAGGGGTGCGATGTCGAGTCGCTCCGTCTCCCCGGAGCCCAGCAGGACCTTCTCGACGCCGTGCTGGCGACATCGACTCCTGCAGTCGTCACGCTGCTCGCCGGACGACCGTACGCGCTCGGATCCGCTGTCACGGGCGCCGGTGCGATCGTGCAGGCGTTCTTCGCAGGAGAAGAAGGAACCGGAGCACTCGCCGGCATCCTCTCCGGCCGGGTCAATCCGAGCGGACGCCTGCCCGTCAGCATCCCGGCCTCGGAGGGAACGCAACCGTCCACCTATCTGGCCGCTCCCCTTGCGCGCTCCAACGACGTGTCCAGCATCGACCCGACCGCAGCCTTCGCGTTCGGGCACGGGATGGGCTACACGACCTTCGACTGGAGTGCCGGCCAGCACGGACCGAACACGGTCGGAGTCGACGGCACGGCGACCCTCGGCCTCCGTCTCAGCAATACCGGGGACCGCTCCGGGACGGAGACAGTCCAGGTCTACGTCCACGATCCGGTCGCGTCAGTGGTGCGCCCGGTGCAGCGTCTCGTCGGATTCCAGCGCGTCGACCTGAACCCGGGCGAATCCGTCGAACTCTCGGTACACGTCCCCGCAGATGTCACCAGCTTCACCGGCAGGAACGGCCAGCGGGTCGTGGAACCGGGGGAGATCGTCCTTACTCTCGGGGCATCGAGTACCGATCTGCGGATCACGCACTCGGTGCAGCTCGCCGGTGAAGCCCGCGTCGTCGGCTTCGACCGGGCCTTCCACCCGAGCTTCACCGAGATTGCACGCAGCGCCTCATGAGTGTCGATCACCGCCGGGGAACCATGCAGATCAGGGTGCTGGACGCCGTCGGCGACCCTGTGCGCAACGCACATGTCACCGTGGAACAGCAGAGTCACGAGTTCGCCTTCGGCAACATCGGTTTCGACTTCATCCCGCTGGCCAATGGTGAGACCGCGCAGGACACCGCGGCGGAGCCCGTTCCCGGCGGGGCGCAGCTCGACGGCCTGCCGGAGCTCGGGACGATGTGGCTGGACGTCTTCAACACTGCGACCCTTCCGTTCTACTGGCGGGGATTCGAGCCGACCCGCGGCAGGCCCGACACTCAAAGACTGCTGCGGGCCGCCTCGTGGTTCGCTGGGCACGGCGTGACGGTGAAGGGGCACCCGCTGACCTGGCACACACTCGCGCCCGAGTGGCTCACCGGTCTACCGGTCGCGGAGATCGAGCGGTTGCAACGCGAGAGGATCCGACGCGAGGTCACCGACTTCTCAGGGGTGATCGACACGTGGGACGCCATCAACGAGGTCGTGATCATGCCCGTCTTCACCGCAGAGGACAACGGCATCACCCGGCTCGCGCAGAGCATCGGCCGCGTGCCCATGATCCAGCTCGCGTTCGAGGAAGCTCGCGCCGCCAACCCGTCGGCAACTCTCGTCCTGAATGACTTCGACCTGTCGACGGACTACGAAGCCCTGATCGAGGGCGTGCTCGAAGCAGGGATCGCCGTAGACGCGATCGGCCTGCAGACGCACATGCATCAGGGGTACTGGGGAGAAGAGACCATGCTCGCGATGGTCGACCGGTTCGCCCGCTTCGGGCTGCCCCTCCATCTGACGGAGACCACGTTGCTGTCGGGGGACCTCATGCCACCGGAGATCGTCGACCTCAACGACTATCAGATCCCCTCCTGGCCATCGACACCCGATGGAGAGGCCAGGCAAGCCGATGAGATCGTCCGCCACTATCGTTCGCTCGTGGGTCACCCAGCGGTGCACGCCATCACGTACTGGGGCTTCACCGACGACGGAGCATGGCTCGGCGCACCGGGCGGAATGGTCCGGGCCGACGGCACGCCGAAACCCTCGTTCCATGCACTGCGGTCGCTGATCAAGGACGAATGGTGGCTGCCTCGAACATCGATGCGCACGAATCATGACGGACAGGTGTCGATCGCAGGGTTCTTCGGTGATTACGTGATCACGCGCGACGGGCGGAGCGCCCCCGTCTCGCTCTCCCGGGGGCGTGAGACGGACGCGATCCGATTGTGCTGACTCCGATCGTCGCGCCAACCGGACCGCAACCACCTGCACCCGGCAACTCGTCACACGGCCCGGAACGCGGCCGACCTCGTCATTCCTCGGACCGGTGGTGGGTCCGGGCGATCCTCACACCGCCCCTACGTCCTGCGAGGTGTTGTGCATGAAGGCGATGACGGCGATGGAGGAACGCCTCGCTCAGGAGGAGCGATGCCGAGCAGTTCCTTGTTCCACACCAGGGCCAAGGCCCCGGGCATGGCGCCGCTCGGGGGGCCCGGGCTCTGAGGGAAGAGTTTCCTCAGACGTAATGATGGACAGGATCATGTTGTGACCGATGCCCGTATCAGTATTGAACGTTCAGCGATCGTTGCACCCCTGAACCGCAGGATCTTCGGGTCGTTCGTCGAGCACCTCGGCCGGTGTGTGTACGGCGGGATTCACGAGCCCGATCATCCCACCGCCAATGAGGACGGGTTCCGGCTCGACGTGGTCGAGCTCGTCAAGGAGCTCGGATCGACCACCATCCGTTACCCGGGTGGCAACTTCGTGTCGGGTTATCGCTGGGAAGACGGTGTGGGACCACGCGATCAACGCCCGGTACGGCGCGACCTCGCCTGGCATGCTCTGGAGTCGAACCACGTAGGAATCGACGAGTTCGCTCGCTGGTGCAAACTCACCGGCTCGGAGTTGATGATGGCGGTGAATCTCGGGACTCGTGGGATCGACAGTGCCCTTGACCTCCTGGAGTACGCCAACCATCCAGCAGGAACGGCACTGAGCGACCAACGCATCGCCAACGGCGCTGTGGAGCCCTACGACATACGCATGTGGTGTCTGGGAAACGAGATGGACGGACCGTGGCAGACCGGATACATGAGCGCCGACGCTTACGGCCAGATCGCTGCCCGGACCGCACAGGCCATGAAAGCGGCGGACAAGACCCTGGAACTCGTGGCCTGTGGATCCTCCGGGTCCTCGATGCCCACCTTTGGCGACTGGGAGCGCATCGTGCTCGAACACGCCTATGAACATGTGGACTACATCTCCTGTCACGCGTACTACCAGGAGCGCGGTGGTGACCTCGATTCCTACCTCGCCTCGTCCTTGGACATGGAGTACTTCATCCGAGCCGTCGTCGCCGCCGCTGACCACGTCAAACACAAGGTGCGCAGCGACAAGACCATCAACCTGTCCTTCGACGAGTGGAATATCTGGTATCTCGACGAGCATCAAGCGTCCGGACAGGTCGATGACCAGTGGACCTATGCACCCCGCCAGCTCGAGGACGTGTACTCCGTCGCTGACGCCGTCGTGCTCGGCAACCTCCTGATCACCCTGCTCAAGAACCACGACAGAGTCACCTCTGCGTCGCTGGCACAACTCGTCAACGTCATCGCGCCGATCAGGACCGAGCCAGGTGGTGCTGCATGGCGTCAGAGTACGTTCTTCCCTTTCTCGGTCACGGCACGCCTGGCCCGAGGCCAGATCCTTCGCCCGATCATCGAGGTGGCCACCTACGAGACTTCCGTCTACGGCCCTGCCCTTCTCGTCGACGCCGTTGCAACAATCGATGGGGAGGCCGGCTCGTCTGCAGTGTTCCTCGTGAACCGCAGTCGAACCGAATCGATCGACGTCTCGATCGACGTCTCCGATCTGGGAGCCACCACGATCACCGAGGCACTCACCCTGCACGATGACGACGTCTACGCGAAGAACACGTTCGAGGACCAGAACCGGGTCGGCCTCGCACCACTCGGGAGCGTCGCTCTCAACGAAGGGACGCTCACCCTGATCCTTCCGCCTGTGTCCTGGTCCGCCATCAGCCTCAGGTAGCTCTCCGGTCCTGACGCTCACCACGTCAGGGATGCCGTGTGACAAAGGCCTGAGTCCCGGATTCGAGGCTGGATGCGCCGGCACACATATTCGTACGAAGGATCTACCCCTCATGACTCACGTCAGTGCCGACCGACCCGCGCAAGGGTATCTGCCCCGAGAGGAGGCCTGCATGGTCACCACCGTCACGATACGACTCGACGATGAGCTGCGAGATCGGATTGCAGAAGCAGCGCGGCTGCACGATGTGACGCTCAGTCGTTACATTCGGGACCAACTCGCCGAGAATATGCAGTTCGAAGTACGAGAGGGCCCAGATGGTGATGGGTCGGACCTGGACGTCGACAACCCTGATCTATCACCCTTCGAGCGCAGGATGCTCGTTCAGGCGCACCGGTTGGTTCTGGCAGCGAAGGGAGACCTCGGAGAGGCCTACTACAACAAGGACGATGAGGTCCAAGCGATCCAGATTCTGGAAAGCGGATTCGTCGGGGACTATTCGGCGGAGTTCGCTGGGATAGTCACTCCGATGTCTCAGGCGGAATGTGAGCTCGTCTGGGACATCTTCGACATGTTCCGGGTCATCGGAGCCAGTGCCAGAGCCCTCGACGGGGGGTGGCAGCACATCGGGGTGGACGAGCGCTACGGTACGTTCCGTGGTTTCGACGGAAACCATCCACTCGAGAGTCGCATGCTCGGCTACGCCAGATACCTCGTGAAGCACGACCGATGGACCGAACAAGCTGATGTGGTCCTGGCGAAGGGCGGCGTCTCGCCTACCGAGATGCTGCCGACCTACAGATCCATGCTGCGGGCCTTCAAACCTCTCTGGAGCCAGGTAGTGAGAGACGGCACGCGCTGGCACTTGTCAGAAGAGCAGATCAGGCAGGTCCTGGAGAACGTACCGGATGAGCGGGGTTGATGGATGGATGGCGACATCGCGGACGTGAGCATCCCGAGCGCGGGTCCGGAGGAGCGGCCGGGGTGACTTCTTCGTCTCGGTCAGGGCCTTCCACGTTTGCCACCGGCGATCTGCTGATGACCGACCAGTAGAAGCTTCTGACTGCTACGTGTGACGCGGATGACTGCAGGTGGGCCGTTTCCCGTCGTCGAAGATCTTGCTGTGATCGGGAAACCGGGCAGCTCGTTCGCTGCCTAGGGTGAGGGCGAAATTCTTGCTCGATTCTCTTGATGAAAGGAACTACCAGCCTCATGATGTCCACAGACAAGCCCGCCCTGCGGGTCGGTATGGTCGGCTATGCCTTCATGGGAGCGATGCACTCCCATGCCTGGCGCACCGCGCCCCGCTTTTTCGACCTGCCTCTTCATCCCGAGCTCGCCGTCCTCGCAGGTCGGGACGGACGTGCCGTGAAGGCCGCGGCCGGGAAGATGGGATGGGCGGACACCGAGGTGGATTGGCGGGCCCTGGTGGATCGTGATGACCTCGACCTGATCGATATCTGCACCCCCGGGGATACGCATGCGGAGATCGCGATCGCGGCGTTGGAAGCCGGCAAGCACGTGCTCTGCGAGAAGCCGCTGGCGAACTCGGTCGAGGAGGCGGAGCGCATGGCGGCGGCAGCGCAGGCCGCCGCGGCGAAGGGTGTCTTCGCGATGTGCGGGTTCTCCTATCGCCGCACTCCGGCTCTCGCCCTCGCCCGGCGGCTCGTCGGGCAGGGGAGGATCGGGACCATCCGGCACATCCGCGCCCAGTACCTCCAGGACTGGCTGTCGGATGAGACTGCGCCGATGACCTGGCGCCTGGACAGGAGCAGGTCCGGTTCGGGTGCGCTGGGGGACATCGGAGCGCACAGCATCGACGCCGCGCAGTACGTCTCAGGCCTGCGAGTCACGGGGGTCTCCGGTCTCCTCAACACGTTCGTGAACGAGCGCCCACTCGGGGGGACCCTCGTGGGCCTGGGCGGTCAGGGCGCCAGTGACGGGGACACCGGAACAGTCACGGTCGACGACGCCGCCGTCTTCAGCGCACGCTTCGACTCAGGGGCTATCGGGGTGTTCGAGGCCACGCGCTTCGCGCTCGGCAGGAAGAACTCGATGAGGCTCGAAGTCAACGGCAGCCTCGGTTCGCTCGCCTTCGACTTCGAGAACATGAACTCACTGGAGTTCTACGACGGCACTCAGCCCGCCGAGACCTCGGGCTTCAGCACCATCAATGTCACCGAACCCGTGCACCCCTACACCGGGAACTGGTGGCCGGCCGGGCATGGCCTCGGCTACGAGCACGGGTTCACGCACCAGGTCGTGGACCTGGTGCAGGCGATCGCCGACGGCGTGGTGCCTTCGCCGTCCTTCGACGAGGCCCTTGGGGTCCAGAAGGTCCTGCACGCCATCGAGCGAAGCGCAGCGAACGACTCGGGGTGGCAGCATGTCTGAGGCTGCCCCGGCCGGTATCGGACCGCGCCCCGTCACCCTCCTGTGGAACCCGATCTTCCGCATGCTCGACTCGATCGGCTACGAAGGCCACACCAGCATCGAGTGGGAGGACGCCGGGATGGACCGGCTCATCGGCGCACCACGAGCGTTGGCGCTCGTCCGAGAGCCGGCACGCCCGGCCCCGTCTGCTGCCGCCGTCGACGCCGCTTGCCCGGTGCGGCACGCGAGCACCCCTGACGTATCCGAGCACGCCTCCACGAAAGAAGGATCATGACCATGAAGAAAGCACTCGTCGTCCGCGGGGGGTGGGACGGTCACCAGCCCGTTGAGGCTACGGACCGTTTCATCCCGTTCCTCCGCGAGAACGGGTACACCGTCCGGGTCGAGGGATCGCCGAAGATCTACGCGGATGCGGACTACCTGTCGACCGTGGACCTGATCCTCCAATGCACCACGATGAACACCATCGAGAAGGACGAGTTCATCGGGCTGCGGGCCGCCATCGAAGCGGGGACCGGGCTCGCGGGATGGCACGGCGGCATCGCCGATTCCTACCGCAACGAGTCGGACTACCTCCATCTCATCGGGGGGCAGTTCGCGTGCCATCCGGGCAAGCATCCGGATGAGAGGATCGGCGAGCAGTCCGACAACTACGTGCCCTATCGGGTCACCGTGCTGCCGGCTGCGGCGGACCATCCGATCATGCAGGGGATCGGGGACTTCGACCTCGTCACGGAGCAGTACTGGGTCCTGGCGGACGACTACATTGACGTGCTCGCGACCACGACCCAGGCGGTCCGTGACTGGGACCCGTGGAACCGTCCCGTGACGTCTCCGGCCGTCTGGACCCGGCAGTGGGGCGAGGGACGCATCTTCGTCTCGACGCCCGGTCACCGCGTCGAGATCCTCGATGATCCGAACGTCCGAACCATCATCGAAAGGGGTTTGCTGTGGGCGAGCCGTTGAACGTCGGAATCATCGGCTGCGGAGCGATCGTGGCCCAGTACCTGAAGACCCTGCCGTCGCTGGAATCGGTGAATCTGAGGGCGGTGGCGGATCTCGACTTCAGCCGCGCGGAAGCCGTCGCCGCATCGCAGGAGGGCGTGCGGGCGCTGACGGTGGACGAACTCCTGGCCGACCCCGGGATCGACACGGTCCTGAACCTCACGATCCCTGCCGCCCACGCAGAAGTGGCTTCCCGGGCCATCGCTGCCGGCAAGAACGTCTACGGCGAAAAGCCCCTCGCTGCGAGCACGGATGAAGCACGGGAGGTGCTCGCCCTGGCCACCGAAGCCGGAGTGCGCATCGGGTGTGCGCCCGACACCGTGCTCGGGACAGGCATCCAGACAGCCCGCGATGCCATCGACAGCGGCATGATCGGCCGCCCGATCTCGGCCTCGGCCACGATGATGGCACCGGGCCACGAACGGTGGCACCCCAACCCCGACTTCTACTACGTCCCCGGTGGCGGTCCCCTGCTGGACATGGGCCCGTACTACGTCACCGCGCTCGTCACCCTGCTGGGGCCGGTCACGTCCGTCATCGGTGCGGCCAGCCACACGCGGAAGGAGCGGACCATCGAATCCGGTCCGCGCGCGGGGCAGACCGTACCCGTCTCCATCGACACGCACGTTACCGGCGTCCTCGTCCACGAGTCCGGAGCTCTGTCCACCTTGGTCATGAGTTTCGATGCGGTACGAACACGGGCTTCCAATATCGAGATTCACGGGGAGCTGGCCAGCCTCACCGTTCCTGATCCGAATTATTTCGACGGCGAGGTGTCCATCTGCAACCTCGGGAACGGGGATCAGGACGGGTGGACGGTGCTGCCCGTCAGCGCGGGATACACCGGTGCGGGCAGGGGGTACGGGCTCGCCGACATGGCATCAACGCCGAACGGCGAGCAGCACAGGGCGAACGGCAACCTCGCCTACCACGTACTCGACGTCATGGAATCGCTGCTGACTTCTACCTCCAGCGGGAGGGCCGAGACGATACGGAGCACGGTGGTCAGACCCCCCCTGGTGCCGCTGACCTCCCTGTGAGGGACGGTTGCCCCTGGGTCGACGACGGGAGAGGCCGTCTCCTGGAATCTCTCTGACCGCAGTTCCGCAGAACGTCCTCCGCCTCGGGCAGCACCGAATCTGCTCACTGACTCGAGGTTTCCTCGGAAGGCCACTGATTGCCCTGCGTCCCATCCGGTCCGCGATAGCTGGATGGGTGCTCGACCGGTCGTGCGAAGCACACGCCGGTCGAGGAGAAGGGCCTGGTTGCAGTGAGTGGCTGCAACCAGGCTCCTCTCGCCGCGACTCGTGACGTGTGTCATCTCGATGGGCCGGGGCGACCCACGTGCCAGTACAGGCTGGTCAGCTCCTTGGACCGTGAACGCCTCGGCCCGGCCATCGATCGAGCCGCGAGGGCGGAGCGGTCGCGAGGACCGCGACCGCATGGGCGGGACCCCCGCCTGCCTCCGGTGCCCACCCCGACATATGATCTGACCATGCCGAACACCTGCTCCGCCCGGGGCTTCCATGCCCAGCCGTCCGTTCCCGCGGGGCGGGGTGGGTCCCTGTGAGCGGCGGTCTCGTCGCGCTGCTCGACGACGTCGCGGCGCTCGCGCGCATAGCCGCCGCCTCGGTGGACGACGTCGCCGCCGGTGCCGGACGTGCCAGCATGAAGGCCGCGGGCGTGGTGATCGACGACGCCGCAGTGACGCCGCAGTACGTGTCCGGCGCCGATCCCTCCCGTGAACTGCCGATGATCAAGCGGATCTTCTGGGGTTCGCTCCGCAACAAGCTGCTGATCATCCTGCCGGCACTGCTACTGATCAGCGCCTTCATCCCCGGGGTCATCCCGTTCGTCCTGATGCTCGGCGGGACCTACCTCTGCTACGAGGGCGCCGAGAAGGTGTGGCACAAGCTCCGGGGCCACCACGAGGCCAAGGACACCCCCGCCGTCGACCGCGGACCGGAAGCCGAGGCGAAGATCACCAAGGGGGCCATCACCACCGACTTCATCCTCTCCTGCGAGATCATGGTCATCTCGCTCAACGAGGTGGCAGCCGAGTCCATCTGGGCCAAGGGGATCATCCTGGTCGTCGTCGCCCTCATCATCACGGTCGCCGTCTACGGGGCGGTCGCGCTGATCGTCAAGATGGACGACATCGGGCTGCATCTGACGACGAAGGATTCACCCGCCTCGAAGCGCCTCGGTGCGCTCCTCGTAAGGGGGATGCCCGCCGTGCTCGCCGGGATCACCCTCGTCGGAACCATCGCCATGCTGTGGGTCGGCGGGCACATCATGCTGCAGGGCGCCTACGACCTCGGGTGGCACCTGCCCTACGACCTCGTGCACACCGTGGAGGAGCCGTTCGTCGGCATCCCCGTCGTCGGCGGCTTACTCGCCTGGCTCGTGAACACGCTGTGCTCCGCGATCGTCGGTGCCATCTGGGGCTCCGTGGTCATGGCCGTGGTGCACCCACTCCTGAAGGTCCTGCCCTTCGGCCGGAAGGGGGACCACCAGGAGGGTGACCTCCGCGCGGCCGTCGCGGGTCACCGCCCGAAGGGGCACGACGGCGCCTGACCGGCCCGCCGGGCCCGGCCGTCGCGGGGCATGACCCGAGGAGCGAGGGCCGGCACGCCCGGAGGTCAGTAGCTCGTGGTTGGTCCGGTCTTGTCCGCAGACCGGACGAAGGCCGCGGCCAGATCCTCCGATCCCCGGGCGAGCAGGGCGACGTCGGCCCCGACGAGGATGAAGCGCGCCCCCGCGTCGAGGTAGTGGTGCGCGGTCGCCGGGCTGAAGGCGTTGACGCCGGCAGGGACATCCGCGCGTTCTGCCGCAGCGAGGCAGTGCTCGACGGCGGCACGGACCTCGGGGTGTTCCTGCTGACCGAGCAGCCCCATCGAGGCGGCGAGATCGGACGGTCCCACGAAGATCGCATCCACGCCGTCCACCGCGAGGATGTCCTCCACCGCGTCGACGGCGGCGGCGGACTCGATCTGGACGGTCACGCTGACCGTGGCGGACGCGGTGGCAAGGTAGTCCGGCACCCTGTTCCAGCGCGCGGCGCGTGCCAGCGCGGATCCGACGCCCCGCACGCCCTCGGGCGGATACCGGGTGGCCGCGACGGCGGCCTCGGCGTCCGCCACGGAGTGCACCATGGGGATCAGCAGGTTCTGCACGCCGAGGTCGAGGTACTGCTTGATCAGCACGGGATCGTTCACGGGCGGTCGCACGAGCACCTGCACGGGATAGCCGTGGACGGCCTGCAGCTGGGCGAGGATCGATTCGAGCCCGTTCGGGCTGTGCTCGGCGTCGACCAGCAGCCAGTCGAGGCCGGAGCCGGCGCAGATCTCCGCGACCAGCGGGCTGCCGGAGCAGACCCACATCCCGGCGAGCGGACGCTCCGAGGTGGCGAGGGCGTAGGGGAAGGTGGGGCTCAGTGGAAGTGGCACGTCACGGCTCCCAAAGGTCCGTAGTCGGCGTGGATCGTGTCGCCCCTGTCCACCGCGACCGGGCGCGTGAAGGACCCGGCGAGGATGATGTCCCCGGCCTTCAGCCCGTCGCCGTGGGCGGCGATCTTGTTCGCGAGCCAGTGCACGCCGGCAGCGGGATGGTCCAGGACCCCGGCCGCGACACCGGTCTCCTCCACCACCTGGTTCCGGTACAGGAGGGCGGCGACCCATCGGAGGTCGACGGCGTCGGGCCGCACCGGCCGGCCGCCGACCACCATGGCGCCCATCGCCGCGTTGTCGGAGATGGTGTCCACGATCGTGCGGCCCGCCATCTCGATGCGCGAGTCGAGGATCTCCAGGGCGGGCACCACGTAGTCGGTGGCGTTCAGCACGTCGAAGAGGGTGCAGCCGGGCCCGGTGAGATCGTCCTTCAGGACGAACGCGAGCTCCACCTCGACGCGCGGCCCGGTGTAGCGCTCCCACTCGACCGAGCAGCCCGTCTCGAGGACCATGTCGTCGAAGATGGAGCCGTAGTCGGGTTCGGTGATGCCGGTGGCGGCCTGCATGGCGCGCGAGGTCAGGCCGATCTTGCGCCCCACCAGCGTGCGTCCGGCTGCCTCGTTCCGCTGCCGCCACAGACGCTGGACGGCGTAGGAGTCCTCGACCGTCATGTCCGGGTAGCGCGCGGTCAGGAGGGGGACCGGGGTCCGCGTGCGGCCCGCTTCGAGGAGTTCGTCCGCGATGGCCCGGATCGTCGTCGTGTCCAGCATGGCTACAGCTGCGCCCCGAGCTTGAAGCCCTTCTCGGTGCCCGCGTCGCGGGTGTAGGAGAAGCCGTCGGCGCCGACGGTCACCGCCATCTCGCTCCTGTCCTCGCGGGCCGCGACGGGCTGCGGGTTGCCGTCGAGGTCGAGCACCAGGGACGCCTCGGTGTACCAGGACGGCACGACGGCGTTGCCCCACCAGTCGCGGCGCTGGTTGTCGTGCACGTCCCAGGTGACGGTCGGGTTGTCCGGATCACCCGTGTAGTAGTCCTGCGTGTAGATCTCGATGCGGTGGTCGTCCGGGTCGAGGATGTACAGGTAGAAGGCGTTCGAGACGCCGTGGCGCCCGGGGCCGCGCTCGATGCGGTCGGAGATGCGGAGGGCGCCCATCTTGTCGCAGATCTGGATGATGTTGTGCTTCTCGTGCGTGGCGAAGGCGACGTGGTGCATGCGTGGTCCGTCGCCTCCGGTCAGCGCCGTGTCATGGACCGTCTGCTTGCGGTGCATCCATACCGCGTAGGTGACGCCGTCGGCGTCCTGGATGTCCTCCGAGACGCGGAAGCCGAGGTCCTCGAGGTACGCCCTGCCGCGGGGGACGTCGGGGGTGACCTGGTTGAAGTGGTCCAGCCGGACCAGTTCACCCGCGGAGTACAGGTCGTAGCGCTGCGTCAGCCGTTCCACGTGCTCCACCTCGTAGAAGAACTCGTAGGGGAAGCCGAGGGGGTCCTCGACCCGGACCGAGTCGCCGATGCCCTTCGTGAAGCCGCCGGCACGACGCTCGGTGCGGCAGCCCAGCTCGCGGTAGTACGCCTCCGCGGCATCCACCTCCTCGGGGGACCTCACCCGGTAGGCGAAGGCGGCCACGGCTGCGACCGGTCCCTTGCGGAGCACGAGGTTGTGGTGGATGAACTCCTCGAGCGAGCGCAGGTAGATGGCCTCGTCGTCCTCCTCGGTGACGTGGAGGCCGAGCACGTCGACGTAGAAGGCGCGCGAACGGGCCAGGTCGGTGACCACGATCTCCATGTAGGCGCAGCGCACGATGTCCGGGGCGGGCAGGGCGGGGGTGGGGACGAAATCAGTCATGGTCTTCTCTTCTTCGAGGGAGGGTGGTCGGGAGGGCGGGTCAGCCCTCGTTGGCGGCGGAGGCCGCGATGCTGCCGAACTTCGGTGTGTGGACCGGGCCGAGGGTGATGTGGACGGCCTGCTGATCCGTGTAGAAATCGATGGAGCGGTAACCGCCCTCATGGCCGAGGCCGGAGGATTTCACGCCACCGAAGGGGGTGCGCAGGTCGCGGACGTTGTGGCTGTTGAGCCACACCATGCCCGCCTCGACGTTCTGCGAGAAGGTGTGGGCGCGCGCCAGGTCCCGCGTCCAGACGTAGGCGGCGAGCCCGTACCGGGTGTTGTTCGCGAGCTCGAGCGCCTCGGCGTCGGTGTCGAACGGCGTGATGGCGACGACGGGACCGAAGATCTCCTCCTGGAAGATCCGCGCGTCGGGCGAGACGTCGGCGAACACCGTGGGGGCGATGTAGTTGCCCTCCGGGAGGTGGTCCGGGCGTCCGCCACCGGCGAGGAGGCGGCCTTCGGTCTTCCCGAGCTCCACGTAGGAAGCCACCTTGTCGAAGTGCACCGGGTGGACGAGGGCGCCGACCTCGGTCTTCGGGTCGTGGGGATCACCGACGACGATGGCCTTCGCCCGCGCGGCGTACGCCTCGCAGAACGCGTCGTACACCGGGCGTTCGACGAGGATGCGCGAGCCCGCCGTGCAGCGTTCGCCGTTGAGGGAGAACACGCCGAAGAGCGCGGAGTCGATGGCGGCGTCGAGATCGGCGTCCGCGAAGACGATGCAGGGGGACTTGCCGCCGAGCTCCATGGAGAGGCCCTTGAGGTTCTCGGCGGCGTTCCGGAAGATGGTCTGCCCGGTGGTGGTCTCGCCCGTGAAGGAGATGAGCGGGACGCCGGGGTGCTTCACCAGCGCGTCCCCCGCTTCCTCGCCGAGGCCGTTCACGAGGTTGAAGACCCCCGCCGGCAGGCCCGCGTCCTCGAAGATCCGCGCCCAGAGGGACGCGGAGAGGGGCGTGAACTCTGCGGGCTTGAGGACCACGGTGTTGCCCGTGGCCAGGGCGGGAGCGAGCTTCCACGACTCCAGCATGAAGGGCGTGTTCCAGGGCGTGATGAGCCCGGCGACGCCGATGGGCTTCCGGTTCACGTAGTTGATCTGCGATCCGGGCACCTTCATGGCGTCGTCGAACTGGGCCACGATGAGATCGGCGAAGAAGCGGAAGTTCTCGGCGGCGCGCAGCGCCTGGCCCTTGGCCTGGGTGATCGGCAGGCCCGTGTCGAAGGTCTCGAGCTCGGCGAGCCGTGACTCCTGGGCCTCCACGGCGTCCGCGATGCGGTTGAGGACGCGGGCGCGCTCGCGCGGCTTCATGCGGGGCCAGGGGCCGTGCAGGAACGCCTCCCGCGCAGCGGCGACAGCGGCGTCCACGTCCTCCGCCTGGCCGGCCGCGGCCGTGGCGTAGGCCCGGTTCGAGACCGGATCCAGCACCTCGAAGGTCTTCCCGCCGATGGAGTCGACGGTCCGTCCACCGATGTAGTGCTGCAGGTGGGTGGGCAGGTCCTCGGGCACGAAGTGCCGGGAGCCGGCGGCAGGGGTGTCTGCAGGGGGCGTCATGGTGCGGGTCCTAACTGTTGTCCGCGCCGGTCCGGGCGAGGTAGGCGTCGAGGGTGGCACTGCGGTGGAGGCGGGCGGCGCGTTCGATCACGTCTGCGCCGGCCCCGGAGCCGATGAGGTCAAGGAGGGCGTCGTGCTCCGTGACGGACTCGCTCGCGCGGCCGGGCACGAAGCGGAAGGTCGAGGAGCGCATGGAGGCGAGGCGGGTCCAGCCCCGGTGCACCAGGTCCAGCAGGTGCGGATTGGGGCAGTGCTCGAACAGGACGCTGTGGAAGTCCTGGTTCAGCCGGGTGAACCTGACGGGGTCGAAGTCCTGCAGGCAGGCCCGCATCTCGCCGTTGACGGCCCGTGCGCGATCAAGGCCCGCGGGACCGATCAGCGGTGCGGACAGCGCCGTGGCGGCGCCCTCCACGATGCTCAGCGTCTGCATCGTGTAGAGGTATTCGGTGGGATCGATCCCGGCGACGGTGGCGCCGATGTTGCGCTGGAACGTCACGAGCCCCTCGGCCTCGAGGCGGCGGATGGCTTCCCGGACGGGCACCACGCTCACCCCGAGGTCGTGGGCGAGGCGCGCCAGCACCAGCCGGTGTCCGGGGGAGTACGTGCCGTCCGAGATGCGGGCCTTGACCGCGGAGTACGCCTGCTCGGACTTGCTCGCCATGAGCGCCGGTTCAGTCATGCGGGGCCCCGGCGTCCTGCTGCTCGTAGCGCGCCCGCCAGGCGGCGTTCATCGGGTAGAGGCCGTCCACGCCGTGGCCCTCGCGCACCATGGCCGCGATGAACTCCTCCTCCCGCTCCTGCGCGAGGGCGTCGTCGGCCACCTCCTCCGCGAGGGACGGCGGGATGACGAGGATGCCGTCGGAGTCGGCGACGATGATGTCGCCGGGCTGCACCGTGGTGCCACCGCAGGCGATGGTCACGTCGGTGTCCCAGGGGATGTGGCGCCGCCCGAGGACAGCAGGGTGGGGGTTGGCGTAGTAGGTGGGGATGTCGAGGGCCGCGACGGTCGCGAAGTCCCGGACGCCGCCGTCGGTGATGATGGCCGCGGCTCCACGGACCTGTGCGCGGAGGGCGAGGATGTCGCCGATGGTTCCGGTCCCCTTCTCCCCGCGCGCCTCCATGACGAGGATCTCGCCCGCGCCGACCGAGTCGACGGCCCGCTTCTGCGCGTTGAATCCGCCGCCGTGGGCGGCGAAGAGGTCCTCGCGGTTCGGGACATAGCGCAGGGTACGGGCGAGGCCGACGACGCGACGGTCGGGGCGGGTGGCCTGCAGCCCGTCGATGCTCATGTTGTCCAGGCCGCGCCTGCGCAGCTGGGAGGACAGCGTGGCGGTGGCGACGCGCTCGAGCTTCGTCCGCAGTGCTGCGGGGAGTGCGGTGGCTGCGGGAGCGAGCCCGGCGGCTTCCGCGGAGCCGTACGCCTCCTCGCGCTGGACGGCGTCGGCCTTCGGGCGCGCGCCGTAGGCGGCGAGCGGCGTGGTTCCCGCGGTGATGCGGGTGGTCAGGCGCCCGGTCGCCGCCGTCCCGTCGACGGTGGAGACCTCGACCTCGACGACGTCGCCCGGCACGGCGACGGAGGCCCCGGCAGGAGTGCCGGTGAGGATGATGTCACCCCTCTCGAGCGTCAGCAGCTGGGAGAGATCGGCGATCAGCCGGGCGAAGGGGAAGAGCAGGTCCGCGGTGGTGTCGTCCTGCACCACGGTGCCGTTGTGCCAGGTCGTGATGCGCAGTGCCGCCGGGTCGATGTCGCCTGCCCGGAGCAGGCCGGGCCCCACCGGGGTGAAGCCGTCGCCGCCCTTGGAGCGGAGGTTCGAGCCCTTGTCCGCGGAGCGCAGGTCGTACACGCCCAGGTCGTTGGCGGCCGTCACCCACTCCACGTGGCTCCACGCGTCCGCCGGGCCGACGCGGCGCGCTGGGGTCCCGATCACGAGGGCGATCTCGCCCTCGAACGCGAGCAGCTCGCACCCGGCGGGGCGTTCCACCCCGGCGCCCGTCACGGCCAGGGAGGAGGAGGGTTTGAGGAAGTAGGAGGGCTGCTCCGGCGTGCGGCCGCGCTGGGCGGCCCGGCTGGGGTAGTTGATGTGCACGGCGATCACCTTGCCGGCTGCGCGCATCAGGTCCTCGGATACCAGGTCCATGCCCTACTCCCTCGTAGACGATCGGATATGAAATCGTATACGAACGTTAGGGCTGTGACCGGGGACACGTCAAGCCCGGATCGACGGGCCGGCGCTCAGGTCGTCGACATGCCCTTGACGTCCGCCAGGGTCGCGACCAGCAGGTCCTGGAACTCCGCGTCGCGGAATCGACGCCACGATCACGGGGGTGATTGTGCGCGCTGTCACACAGGGCTACCATCGCTGGACGAAAGAAGAACATGCCGTTCGATTATCGAACAGAGTCGTCACGATGAAGTGAGGAACCCTTGCAATTCCATCATCACGGGTACGTCTCCGGCGATCCCCGCGTGCACCCTGCGGCAGGTGCCGGCATCGATCGTCCCGAGGATCTGCCGGACGAGGTCGACGTCCTCATCATCGGAACCGGTCCCGCGGGCATGATCACGGCGGCGCAGCTCTCCCAGTTCCCCGGGATCACCACGCGCATCGTCGAGCGCCGTCCGGCTCGGCTCGCCATCGGCCAGGCGGACGGCATCCAGGCCCGTAGCGTGGAGACCTTCCAGGCGTTCGGGTTCGCGCAGCGCATCACGGACGAGGCCTACCGGATCGTGGAGATGGCCTTCTGGAAGCCCGACCCCGAGGACTCCACGCGCATCATCCGCACGGCCCGTCCCGAGGACGATCCGGCCGGTATCAGCGAATTCCCCCATCTGATCGTGAACCAGGCGCGTGTGCTCGACTACTTCGCCGAGTTCATGAGGAACGCGCCCACCCGCCTGGAGCCGGACTACGGTTTCGAGTTCGTGGGCCTCGACGTCGACGACGATCGGGAGTACCCGGTGGAGGTCACCCTCCTCCGAACGGCCGGTGCGGGCGAGGGCTCCACCCGCAGGGTACGGGCCAAGTACGTGGTGGGGTCCGACGGCGCCCGCAGCAGGGTCCGCGCAGCGATCGGCTGCACCCTCGCCGGGGACAGGGCGAACCATGCGTGGGGTGTCATGGACGCCGTCGCCGTCACCGACTTCCCCGACATCCGCCGCAAGTGCGCCATCCAGTCCGGCGAGGGTGGCAGCATCCTGCTGATCCCGCGCGAGGGAGGCCACCTCTTCCGGATGTACGTGGATCTCGGCGAGACCGGACCGGAGGACGACGGCGCCGTCCGTCGCACGACGATCGACCAGATCATCGGCAAGGCCAATGCCATCCTGAGCCCCTACACGCTCGATGTCCGGGACGTGCCCTGGCACAGCGTCTACGAAGTGGGTCATCGCCTCACCGACAGGTTCGACGATGTCCTCCCGGAGGACCGCGGGAGGCGCACTCCGCGGGTCTTCATCACCGGAGATGCCTGCCACACCCACAGCGCCAAGGCCGGCCAGGGCATGAACGTCTCGATGCAGGACGGGTTCAACATCGGCTGGAAGCTGGGCCACGTGCTGGAGGGCCGGAGTCCCGAGGAGCTGCTCGCGACCTACTCCGCCGAGCGCCAGGTCGTCGCGCAGAACCTCATCGACTTCGACAAGCAATGGTCCACCCTCATGGCGAAGCGGCCCGAGGACTTCGCGAGCCCATCGGAACTGGAGGACTTCTACGTCCGCACCGCCGAGTTCCCGGCGGGCTTCATGACGCAGTACCAGCCGTCCCTGCTCGTCGCCGGGGACCAGCACCAGGGCCTCGCCGAGGGCTTCCCGATCGGCAAGCGCTTCAAGTCCGCCCCGGTGGTCCGCGTCTGCGACGGCGTCCCGACCCACCTCGGCCATCACGCCACGGCGGACGGCCGGTGGCGCATCTACGTCTTCGCCGACCCTGCCGAGGCCGGTGCCGCGTCAGGCGTGTCCGCCCTCGCGGACTGGCTCGGTTCCGCGGCAGATTCCCCGCTCGCCGCAACACCCGAAGGCCTCGACGGTGATGCCTGGTTCGATGTGAAGGTCGTCTACCAGCAGGCCCACACGCAGGTGGACATCGGCCGGGTCCCGGTGATGTTCAAGCCCTCCGTCGGGCCGTTCGGCCTGACCGACTACGAGAAGGTGTACGCCACCGACCCCGGTGCCGACATCTTCGAGGAGCGCGGGCTGCACCGGGGCGGCGTCGTCGTGGTCGTCCGCCCGGACCAGTACGTGGCGAACGTCCTGCCCCTGGCCGATACCGGCGGGCTCGCCGCGTTCTTCGCCCCGCTGCTGGCGGCCGCCCCGAGGGTGCAGCGCGGCCGGGCGTTCGCCTGACATGAGCACCGCGGACACCGCGCGGGCGGCCACCTCCGCCCCCGCCTCGCAGACCCTCTCCCGCGGCATCCGCGCGCTGGAGATCCTCGCCGACGCGCCGGACGGCAGGACCACCGCACAGGTCTCCGTGGAGCTGGGGGTGCACCGCTCCATCGCCTACCGGATCCTCCGCACACTGGAGGAGCATTCCCTCGTCATCCGGGACGCGGGCGGGCGGTTCCTGGCCGGTCCCGGTCTCGCGAACCTCGCCCGGGGGGTGGCGCCGCGGCTGCAGACGGCCGCGCTGCCGGAGCTCACCACCCTGGCGGCGGACCTGCGGATGACGGCGTTCGTCGCCGTGTGGGACCGCAGCCACTGCGTCACGCTGGTCGCCGTCGAACCGCCCCACGGGGAGGGGACGATCGTGCAGCGGCCCGGCTCGCGCCATCGGTTCGACGCCGGTGCGCCGGGCATCGCCATCCAGTCGGCCCTGACCGAGGCGGAGTGGGACCACCTCGCCCCCGGTCAGCCGTACCGCGAGGAGTCGCGCGCGGCGGCGGTCACGGGGTTCGCGGCGAGCCACGACGAAGTCATCCCCGGGGTCAGTTCCATCGCTGCCCCCATCCTGGTCCGGGGGCAGCTGCCCGCCGCGCTCGCCGTCGTCTACGTCCGTAGCGACTCGTCCGTCGAGGATCTCGGAGCGCGGGTGGCACAGGCTGCCCGTGCCGTCGGGGCGCTCCTCTGATCCGGGGTCCCACCGCGTCCGCGTAACGCGCGTCACAGTCACGTCACTCAGAACCCAGCATTACCGAATGAACGATCGTTCGGTAATGTGTGGGGCACCGACCACCGGCCGAGCTCCCGCTCCCGGGCCGGCGCCGCACGAACACCCGCACCACACACCGGAAGACGAAGGAGTTTTTCATGGCACTGGCACCAGAGCGGCCGCAGTCGGGCACCGACGCCCGCATGAGCTCGCAGGACCGCAGGGTCCTCGCCGGCACGATGGTCGGCACCACGATCGAGTGGTACGACTTCTTCATCTTCGCGCAGGCCGCGGGCATCGTCTTCGCGACCCTCTACTTCGGCCCGCTCGAAGGCGAGAGCCCCGGACTCGCGCAGCTCGTCGCCTGGGCCACCATCGGCATCAGCTTCTTCTTCCGTCCGCTCGGTGCTGTCGTCGCCGGTCGGCTCGGGGACAAGATCGGCCGTAAGGCGATGCTGGTGTTCACCCTCGTCATGATGGGCGGTGCCACCGCCCTCATCGGGTTGCTGCCCACGTACGCGCAGATCGGCATCTGGGCTCCGATCCTGCTGATGCTCCTGCGCATCCTGCAGGGCTTCTCGGCCGGTGGCGAATGGGGTGGCGCGGCCCTCATGGCGGTGGAGCACGCGCCCGTGCACAAGCGTGGCTTCTGGGGCGCGTACCCGCAGATCGGCGTTCCCGTCGGGATGATCCTGGCGACCTTCGTGCTGTTCATGCTCCGTACCTCCCTGTCTCCCGAGGACTTCCTCGCGTGGGGCTGGCGCATCCCGTTCCTGCTGTCCGTGGTCCTGATCGTGGTGGGGTACTTCATCCGGTCCGCCGTCGCCGAGAGCCCCGTCTTCAAGCGCATGATCGAACGCAAGCGCGAGACGGCGACACCCCTGCGGAATCTGCTGCAGACCAATAAGAAGCAGGTCGTCCTCGCCGCAGTGATCTTCATCGGCAACAACGCCGCCGGCTACCTCGTCATCGCGTTCCTCTCCTCCTACGCCCAGCGCGTCCTCGGGATGCCCGCCGCGCCGGTCCTCCTCGCGACGCTCCTGGCAGCCTTCGGCTGGCTCATCTTCACCCTGTACGGCGGCATCCTGTCCGACCGCATCGGACGCGTCCGCACCTTCCAGATCGGCTACGGGCTCATCTTCGTCTGGATGATCCCGCTGTTCCTGCTCATCGACACCCGCAACATCTGGGCCTACGGGATCGGCATCTTCGTCCTCACCATCGGCCTCGGCCTGTCCTACGGGCCCATGTCCGCGATGTACGCCGAGATGTTCCCCGCCAACGTCCGGTACTCGGGCATCGGGATCGGCTACGCCCTCGGGGCGATCCTCGGTGGGGCGTTCGCGCCGCTGATCGCGGAAGCGCTCCTGCGGGAGACCCAGTGGTCGGGTTCCATCAGCCTGTACATCATGGCGCTCTGCATCATCTCCTTCGTCGGCGTGACGCTCGTGAAGGAGACGAAGGGCGCCCCGCTCGAGGCCGGCGAGGAACAGATCGCCGACCGCGCCGCCGACCGCGGCTAGCCGGCCGTCCCCGACAGGCCGGCGCCCGCGTCCACCACCACCACACTGCTGAGGAGCACCATGCACACCACCACCCTGCAGGCCTCGGCGGCCGACCCCTCGACGCTCGACGTCGAGGAGACATGGACGCGCGACCAGGTGGAGTCGGTGCAGCTCGAGCGGCTGCAGTGGACCCTGCGTCACGCCTACGAGAACGTCCCGCTCTACCGGCGCAAGTTCGACGACGCCGGAGTGCATCCCGACGACCTGCGGTCCCTCGCCGATCTGGCCCTGTTCCCCTTCACCACGAAGGAGGACCTCCGGAGCGTCTATCCGTTCGGCATGTTCGCCGTTCCGCAGGCGCAGGTGGCGCGGGTGCATGCGTCATCGGGCACGACGGGGCAGCCCACCGTCGTCGGCTACACCGCCGGTGACCTGGACCGGTGGGCGTCGCTGGTGGCGCGGTCGCTCCGGGCCTCGGGCGTCAAGGCCGGCTGGAAGGTGCACAACGCGTACGGCTACGGACTGTTCACCGGGGGGCTCGGCGCCCACGCGGGTGCCGAGCGCCTCGGTTGCACGGTCATCCCGATCTCCGGCGGGCAGACCGAACGCCAGGTGCAGCTCATCAGGGACTTCGAGCCGGACGCCATCCTGGCGACTCCCACCTACCTGCTGACCATCCTCGACGCCATGGCGGCGGCCGGGACGGATCCGCGGTCGACCTCCCTGAAGACCGCCGTGCTCGGGGCGGAACCCTGGACCGAGGGCATGCGCCAGGAACTCGAGGGCCGCATGGGCTTCGACGCGTGTGACATCTACGGGTTGTCCGAGGTCATGGGCCCGGGGGTGGCGGGGGAGTGCGTGGAGTCCAAGGACGGCTCACACGTCTGGGAGGACCACTTCCGGCCGGAGATCATCGATCCCTTCACGGAGAAGGTGCTCGACGACGGCTCGTCCGGCGAGCTCGTGTTCACCTCGCTCACCAAGGAGGCCCTGCCGATCATCCGCTACCGGACGCACGACCTCACGCGGCTGCTGCCGGGTACGGCCCGCCCGGGGATGCGGCGGATGGAGCGCATCACGGGCCGGAGCGACGACATGGTGATCGTGCGCGGGGTCAATCTGTTCCCCACGCAGGTCGAGGAACTCGCCCTGGCCATCCCGGCGCTCAGCCCGCACTTCCAGCTGGAACTCACCCGGCCCGAGGGCCAGCGGATGGACCAGCTCACCATCAACATCGAGGTGCGCGAGGGCGTCTCGGCGAGCGACGGCGCCGCCGCCGCACAGGAACTGCAGCACCGCATCAAGACCCACATCGGTTCCACGTGTTCGGTCCGGATCGTCGAGCAGGGCTCGCTGGTCCGCTCCAGCGGCAAACTTCGGCGCATCTACGACCTGCGTCCGCGAGGCTGACGGGCAGTCCGGCGGGCCTCACCTCGAGCTGCCGATCGGGCAGCTCAGGGCGATCGGCGGAAGGGTGCCGGTCGGCTGCAGGTCGACCCGCCGGACGTCGCAGGTGCCGCAACGCACATAGTGCACCCGTCCCTCCGACGTCGGGTGCACCGACTCGGTCGCCCAGGCGTGCTCGTGGTGCAAGTGCACCGGGTCGGGGCGGGTGGTGTCCTGGCGCGGGGTGGGTCTCATGTCCTCAGGGTGGTGTAATGCCGTTATGCATCTCAACCCTTACGGTGAATACGCGGTCCTCCTCGCGGCATCACTCGCGGACGACTGGCCTCCGGATCGGGCGGGCATCATCTCCAGGACGCGCGGGTTCGGCATGACCATGGCCTTCCCCTCCGCACGCGATGACCACCCGTCGGTGCGCGGCGTGATCGACGAGTGGCTGGCCGTCGTCGATGCCGACTCGGACGATACCCGGGCTGCGCTGCTGAACCACGTGATGGCCGCAGTGGCCGCATATCCGCGCCTGACCGACCACGACGGCGAGGGCTGGCACCTGCACTACCGGGACGAGGGCCAGGCCCTGCCGAGCGTGCTGCGGGCCGTGATCGGGGTCGGTACCTCGCTGCACCTCGTCACCCGGGGCATGCACCGGCTGGGTCGCTGCGCGGGGGACCCGTGCTCGCGCGTCGTCGTCGACACGACGCGGAACGGCCGGCAACGGTACTGCTCCGTCCGGTGCGCCAACCGGGCAGCAGTGCGTCGGCACCGGAACCGCGCCCCGGGTCGATGACCGCCGGAGCCCGGACCCCGCCCTGAGGTGGTCCTGGCCGGAGCGGTGACCGCGCTGGCCCTGGTGCCCCTACTCATCCGCCCGCTCCCTCCGAGGGCCGGGGGAGTCCTGCCGTCGGGCGTCGAGGGGCCTCAGTCGAGGCAGAACTCGTTGCCCTCCACGTCCTGCATGACGAGGCACGCCTCGTCCTCGTCGTCCGCCGGCAGGAGGTGCAGCCGGCGCGCGCCCAGCGGAACCAGCCGGGCTGCCTCGGCCTCCAGCGCGGCGACGCGTTCGTCGCCGCGCAGCCCTGTCCCGACGCGCACGTCCAGATGCATCCGGTTCTTCACCGACTTCGGCTCGGGTACCCGCTGGAAGAAGAGGCGGGGTCCGATCCCGTCCGGGTCCTGGCAGGCCGACATCGAGCCCCGTCGATCCTCGGGCAGGGAGGCATCGAAGGCCTCCCAGGAATCGAAGCCCGGCGGCACGGGTGGGTCCACGTACCCGAGGGCGGCTTTCCAGAACGCCGAGACGGCGCGCGGATCGGCGCAGTCGAAGGTCACCTGTACCTGCTTCACGTCAGCCATCGCACCAGCGTAGGAGCGCGGTGGAGGTGTGTCGACAGGGGTGGGTGGCCCGGCCGGCGTCGCGTGCCGCACCGGCACCGCATCGTGGCCCTGGCCGTCACCCTCCGCTACTGCGGAGGTCGAAGGCCCTGTTCGCGCATCCGCGCGATCGACCGGATCGCGTCATCGACGAAGCGCTCGGTCAGGGCGGTGTAGCGGTCGATGTCGGAAGCAGACCAGTCCTCGAGCACTTCACCGATCATCCTGTCACCGAGGGCGTAGACGCCGCGGGCGGCCTTCACTCCTGCCGGCGTCAGGGTGATCAGGGTGGCTCGGCGGTCATCCGGGTCCGTCGACCGCTGGACCAGGCCGTCGGCCTCGAGGCGACCCACGATCTTGCTCACGTACGACGCCCCGACGCCGAGTTCGTCCGCGAGGGCCGTGGGGCGCAGGGAGCCCCATGCCAACAGGAGTCGAAGGGTCTGATGGGAGGGTTGATCCAGGGACTCGCCGCTCTTCGCGAGGATCTGGCCCTGCACGGCCGGGGAGTCCCACAGGAGGATCAGCGCGCTGAGGTTGGCAAGCGAGCAGCGCAGGCTGTCCGGGCCCGATCCCGGTCGCCACCTCCCGACGGCATGAACCGTCGGTCCGAACCCTGCGGGCGCGTCTCGCGCCCGCCCCACGAGAAGAGAGCATCACCATGGCTGAGATCACCCTGCCCGCCACCGTCGGCGACTTCGTCGCTGCGACGAACGCCCACGATGCCGACGTGCTCTTCGCCGTCTTCGCCGCCGGCGCGACCGTCACGGACGACGGGACCACCTACGACACCGAACCCGCACTGCGCGAGTGGATCAAGGTACACCAGGTCGATCAGAGGATCGTCATCACCCCGATCTCGTGGCAGGGGACGCGCCTCGTTGCGTCGGTCGACGGTGAGTTCCCCGGCGGTCCCCTCAGGTTCGCCTTCACCTTCACCGAGCAGGACGGCACCCTCACCGGGCTGTCGATCGAGCCCGCATGATCGACCTGCCGCGCAGGCGTCGACGGATCCAGCCACCCCCAGTCGGAACAGGAGGCCCGCTCAGCGCTACTTCGCGCCGGTCGCGACGGCGACGATCTCCTGCATGTACGGAGCCACGACCTGCTGGGAGATCTTGCAGTCGAGCAGCAGCACGCCGTCGTCGTCGGAGCCGAGCCAGCCCGCCACGCCGTCGAGATCCTGGAGGGTCCTGACCGTCCGGCCCGTGGCGCCGAGGGCGGTGGCCAGGGCGGCGAAGTCCACCTCGTCGATCATCATGGGGCCGGAGTGGATACCGCGCACTGCGTACTGGTGGATCTCCGCGCCGTAGGCGGCGTCGTTGAACACGACGATCACCGCGCGCCGGGCGGTCCGGATGAACGAGTCGAGGTCGGCGAGGGCCATCAGGCCGCCGCCGTCACCCGTGCAGAGCACGAGGGTGGACGCAGGCAGGGCACGCGCGGCACCGACGGCGCTCGGGAAGCCGAGACCGATGGTCTGGTAGGCCGTCCCGACCATGATCAGCCGGTCGGGCGCCGGGACGCGCAGGTAGCCGGGCGCCCAGCCGATGAAGTGGCCGCCGTCCTGGACGATCGTGCGGTCCGCCGGCAGCATTCCGTCGAGCGCGCGGCACAGGCTGCGCGGATCGAGCCGCCCGTCGGCGGCGAGGGCGTCACCGTCCTCGCGGGCGTCGTGGGCCAGCAGGGCGCGGGCTGCGGCGACGTCGCTCCAGCGCGCAGCGGCGTGTCCCGCCGCAGGCGTCCCGATCAGCACGTCCGTCAGCGCCTCCGCGATCGCGCGGGCATCGCCGCGCAGATGGTCCGTGACGACGGCCGAGGTGGGGGCGTCGGCGACGTCCACCTGGATCACGCGGGCGGAGCCGCCGAACGCGTGCCCGAAGCGGGTGGTGAACTGGTTGAGCCGTGCACCGAGGACGAGCACGACATCGGCCTCGGCGATCAGCTGCGCCGAGGGTTCCGAGGCCCATCCGCCGGCGATTCCCAGTGCCGCCGGATGGTCGCCGAAGAAGCCGGCGCCGAGGCCGGACGTGGCCATGAGGGCCCCGAGGTGCTCGGCGAGCTTCGTCGCTGCGCCCTGCGCCCCACTGATCCAGGCTCCGCGGCCGGCGAGGACGAGCGGCCGCTCCGCTGCGGCCAGGACCGCTGCCACGCGTTCGAGGTCACCCTCGGCGGGCAAGGGCGGCACCTCCGGCCCGACGGGGACGGGCTGGTCCTCGTCCGCGGCCTCGACGCCGGCGAGGTCGTAGGGGATGGCCAGCACCACGGGTGTCCGGTGGCGCAGCGCGTGCCCGACCGCCGCCGTCGTCTCCGTCAGCACGTTGTCCGCTGACACCGTGAAGGTCGTGGCACCGAGCCCCGCCGCGATCCGCACCTGGTCGACGTCCCAGGGACGCCGGCCGCTGGTGGGGGCATCACCGACCACCAGCACGAGGGGGATGTCCGCCTGCACCGCTTCGGCCAAGGGTGTCAGCGCATTCGTGAAGCCGGCGCCGTAGGTGGTGGTGGCGATGGCCAACCGGCCGGCGGCGCGGAAATAGGCGTCCGCGGCGGCGACCGCGCCCGCTTCGTGCCGGACGGCGGTGTAGTGGAAGGCGCCGGGTGCCGCCATGACGGCGTCGAGGAAGTGGGCATTGCCGTTGCCCATGACACCGAAGACCTCGGAGGCAGCGGGCTGGAGGGCGGACACGATGCGGGCGGAGACGGTGGCCATCGGACATCTCTCAGGACGAACGTCCGGGCGGTGGCGAGGTGCACACGGTCACCCGGGACGTTAGTGGGTGGGATCCGTATGTGCCTCGGGCCGACAGCCCTTATTGCCTCTTTTTCAGGCACGACGCGCGGTGGGCGTCCGACGACGCCACTATAGCCGACCCCGAGCACCCGTCGGTCGCCCCCCCCGTCCGGGCCCGTGCGCCTTTTGGTCGTAGTGTTCACGGACCGCGGTGCGTCTCCGGTGGATAATGCGCAGCACTCCTCAGTACTGTTTGACCATGGCCACCTACCTCAGAAACAGCCGCGCCGCCGCGCTTCCCGCCAAGCTCTCCCGATCGTGGCTGCTGGCGTCCGCTGCTTCCGAGGACAACTTCATCCCGGCGCTGACGTCGGAGGCGGACTCCGTGGTGTTCGACATGGAGGACGCCGTCCCCACCGCGGGCAAGGCCGAGGCACGCGATCGCGTGGTCGAGGCCCTGTCCACCGGGATGACCGCCTGGGTGAGGGTCAACGGCATCGAGACCGACTACTGGGCGGACGACCTCGCGGCCCTGTCCAAGGCACCGGGCCTCCGCGGCGTCATGCTGGCCATGACGGAGAAGCCCGAGCAGGTCACGCACACGGCCATGCGGCTGCAGGCGGGGACCCCGGTCCTGGCCCTGGTCGAATCCGCGCTCGGCATCGAGAACGCGACGGCGATCGCGAGTGCCCCCGGCACCTTCCGCCTCGCGTTCGGCGTCGGCGACTTCCGCCGCGACACCGGGGCGTCCGACGACCCGATGGCGCTGGCCTACGCACGGTCCAAGCTCGTGGTGGCGTCGCGCGTGGGGCAGCTGCCCGGTCCGATCGACGGGCCGACCGTCGGTGCCCTCGGCGACGACCTGCTGGAGGCATGCAAGGTGACCGCTTCCATGGGGATGACCGGCAAGCTCTGCCTCCTGACGGATGCGACCGACACCATCAACCGGGGCCTGTCCCCGAGCGAGTCCGAGATCAGCTGGGCCTCCGAGCTGCTGCGTGAGCACGCGGCCGGAGCGGTGGTGGGCGATGGCTCCTACCTGCCGCGGCTGGCACGCGCGCAGAAGATCTCCTCGCTGGCGGACTCCTACGGCCTGTGGAACGCCTGACCGTCAGCGTGCGAGTGCGTGTTCTTCCGACCCGCTGATCCGTGAGGTGCCGCCACAGTTGGTGCACACCTGCAGCCGCGTCCGCTTAAGCGTGAGGAGCGGCACGAAGAACACCGACAGCCGGGTCTTCCGCTGGACCACCTGCTGCGGGGCGAACTGCCCGCAGTAACGGCAGGACGCCGATCGGGTGAACCGGAGCTGCTCGCGCATGGCGAGGCCGAAGAGGAAGAACATCCCTCCACCGTAGCGAGTCCTTCCGGCCGGTGAGCATCCACCGGGGGGATGAACAGTCCGCGTCCCGTCACCTCGGGGCTCCGCGGTCCCAGCCCGAGATCGTATCTCCCCGTGGGCACCTCGCCGATGACCACATCGTCGATCGGTTCGACCTCCGCGGTCATCGTGCCCCCGAAGTACAGCTGCGAGACGGCGATCCCGGATCCCACGAGGCTGTGCTGCCGGAAGGTCATGCTCCTACCGGTGAACGCGGTCCGGAAGCCGAAGACGTTCTCGATCGCCTCCATGGCCTCGTCGCGTTCGGAGGTCTCGACGTCGACCCGGAGCACACTCACCCTCCAACAGTGCCCCTGTCCCCGTGCCTCCGTCCACCTCCCGCGCCGATCGTGCATCCGGCCGGGCCGGGACGGGTGAGGGCGGAGCTGCTCACTGTCGGGGTGTCAGGGGCGGCGGAAGCGGTTGACCATGGGGCAGTCGAAGGGGTCGCGGGCGGCGAGGCCTACCCGGTTGAGGTAGGAGACGACGGCGCCGTAGGAGGCCGCGACGCCTACTTCGGTGTAGGGGACGCGGAGGCGTTCGCAGTGTTCGCGGACGATCACGGCCGCTCGGCGCAGGTGCGGGCGTGGCATGTCCGGGAAGAGGTGGTGTTCGATCTGGAAGTTGAGGCCGCCGTAGGCGTTGTTCACGAAGGACCCGCCGCGGATGTTGCGGGAGGTCAGGACCTGCTTCTGGAAGAAGTCGAGCGTGCTGTCCTTGGGGACCACGGGCATGCCTTTGTGGTTCGGGGCGAAGCTCGCTCCCATGTAGACGCCGAAGACGGCCAGTTGGACGCCGAGGAACGCGAAGGCCATGCCGACGGGCAGGAACCAGAAGAGGATGCCGAGGTACGCCCCGAAGCGGGCGCCGAGGAGTGCAAGTTCGACCCAGCGGCCCTTGATGGTGCGGCGGGCGAAGAGGGTGCTGATGGAGCGGGCGTGGAGGTTGATGCCCTCCATGGTGAGCAGCGGGAAGAAGAGGTAGCCCTGCCGGCGGGTGATCCACGCCTGGAGGCCTGTGGCCTTGGCGGCGTCCTCCTCGAGGAACGAGATGGTGTCGACCTCGATGTCGGGGTCCTTGCCCTTGGTGTTGGGGTCGTTGTGGTGGCGGGTGTGCTTGTCCATCCACCAGGCGTAGCTGATACCGACGACGCCGGCGGCGAGGATGCGGCCCGACCAGTCGTTGGCGCCGCGGGTCCTGAAGATCTGGCGGTGGGATGCCTCGTGGGCGAGGAAGGCCATCTGCGTCAGGACGACGCCGAGCACCGCGGCGATGAGCAGCTGGAACCAGGTGTCACCCAGGAGCGCGAACCCCGTCCACGCCGCGCCCATGGCCAGGGCCAGGAGGGCGAACACCGCGACGTAGAAGCGGCGTCGGCGGTTCAGCAGGCCTTCCTTCCGTACCTGCTTGAGCAGGACCGAGTAGGAGGCGACGACATCGTTCGGCTTCGAGATACGGACGGTGCGCGGTGCGGCGGCAATGCTCAATGGGATTCCCTGGGGCCGGTGGAAGGCTTCCCAGCCCGGGGTGGGGTGCTAACCCGCAGATTCACTCACTGTATGTCAGGAGCCTGAGGAGTGGCTGAGCGTATGTCACGGGCAGGTCACGGTGTTGCTTTCTCGGCGTCGTAGTGCCCGGGCCAGTCCTGCACCGGGATGCGCGTGATCTCCCGGACCGTCCCGGCCGTGCCCCACTCGTCCTTCCCGAGACGGGAGAGGGGCTTCAACGCCTGGACCGAGGGCAGGTCGCCGTCGAGCATGTGCTCCGACACGACCGCGTGCAGCACCTCACCGAAGACGAGCGTGCAGTCACCCATGTCCTGGATCAGGTGCAGCCGGCACTCGAGGGCCACCGGGGATTCGAGGACGCGGGGTGGGCCCACGGTCGCACTCGGCTCACGGGTGAGCCCCGCCGCATCGAATTCGCTGACATCCGGGGGGAAGTTCGTCCCGGTCGCGTTGACGGCCTCGAAGAGACCCTCCGGTGTGAAGGCGACCACGAACTCGCCGGTCGCCTCGATGTTGCGGACCGAGTCCTTGCGGCCCACGGAGGTGAACTGCACGATCGGCGGGTTGACCGAGGCGATGGTGAAGAACGAGTGGGGTGCGAGGTTGTCCACCCCGTCCGCAGAGGTCGAGGAGATCCACGCGATGGGCCTCGGCACCACGACGGAGGTCAGGAATCTGTAGAAGGCACGGCTGGAGTCCGGGTCGGGGATCACGTCTTTGCGCATGCCGGAAGCCTAGCCCGGCGTGCCGGGTACCCCGGGCGGATCGACCGGTCGCCGCCTGGTCAGGTGTTCGGGGTCGGTGTGCGCGCCGCTGGTGCAGCCCCCGGAGCTCTCAGGGTGTCGTGCTCCCGGACGGGGCGTGGGTCCCCTCGGCGTCGGCCGCCACCGTTCCGTCCGCACCGGCGGCTGTACCCTCCCGGTAGGACGCGGAGATCCGGCGGTACACGGGTGTGAGGAAGGCGAGGAGCGCCGCGAGGATGATGACGATCCCGGCCACGAGGAACACCAGGGCGATCCCGCGGGACGTCCCGTTGCCCAGGAGGGGGGCGAGCTGCGCCGCACCACCGTCCGAGCGGGCGTAGGGGATGATCCAGAACTGCGCGAGCGGGGCGATGAGGAACGCGGTGACCGGAGCTGCTGCGGATTCGAACGCCATGGCGAACCCGAAGACCCGGCCCTGCCGTTCGAGGGGCACCACCCGCTGGATGACCGTCTGCTCGGCCGCCTCGATGAACGGCACCAGCACGAGGTAGAGCCAGATCCCGAGGACATACAGCCAGGCCCATTCACGGATGGTGAACAGGGCGCCGATGACGCCCATGAGGACGACGGCGACGAGCATGGTGCGCAGGGGGTTCCGCCCCAGTCCGAACTTCGCGATCAGGGCTCCGCCCACGATGAACCCGGAGGCTCCGACGGCGAAGAACGTGCCCCAGAGCTCCACGGAGAACAGCTCGAGCCCGTACGGATCCATCAGCGCCATGTAGACGCCCCCGACGAAGTTGTTGAACGTGGAGAACAGGATCAGGGCGAAGAGGCCCGTGATGGCGAGGACCGCCGCGTAGGATCCGCGGAGGTCGAAGGCGCCGTGGGCGTCGGTGGCGGCGGCACGCACCTCCTCCGGCATGCGCAGGGTGAGCAGGTGCGCGAAGGCCAGGGCGGTGAGTGCGAGTGCGACGACGATGGTCCAACCCATGCCGAGCAATCCCACGGACAGTCCGGACAGCACCGAGGTGATGATGAACATCAGGCCCTGGACCATGCCGACGAGCCCGTTCGCGTTGGCCCTCCGGTCCGGCTCGATGAGGATGGTCACCGTTGTCGACAGCGCGATGTTGCGCATGTTCTCGACGACGGCGCCGATCAGCACGATCAGGGTGAAGACCCAGAACCACGGCCGTGCCAGGTCGAGGAGGATCGGTTCGGGCGTGACCAGGAACATGGCCCCGGCGAGGGCGAACATCCCGAGCGTGAAGGCGCCGGCGAAGCGCATCACGGACACTTTGCGGTAGCGGTCCACGAAGGTGCCGAAGCTGATGCTCGAGAGCGCCACCAGGAGCATGTAGGCCCCGCCGATCACCCCGGTGGCGATCACGTTGCGTGTCTCCAGATAGGCCCAGAAGGTCAAGGCGAACCAGAGGTAGCTCGTGGTGATGTTGGCGATGCCGGTGTTGACCAGGATGCCGGTGAAGGTCCGTGAGCGTTCGGCCGGGGACCGCACGGAGAGGTCGACTCCTCCGGGTGCGTCTGTGCCGGCCCCCGGAGGAGCCGGGGGCTGCTCGGTCATGGCGCCCAGTGTACGTCCGGCGTGACGGGCCCAGAAGGGGCCGGCCTGCACGCGACGGAGCATGCGGTCGGTCGTTGTCCGCATCCCGCCGAGGACCCTCCGGCTAGACTGGCCGCACTATGGATCTCATGCGCAGGCTCCGCACCCCGATCATCTGGCTCGTCATCGCAGCCCTGGTGCTGAGCATCGGCGCGGGCCTCTTCTCCGTCGTCTTCTGACCGCAGCCCTCCCGTAGCAACTCCCACGGTCGAGGTCCACCCGCCCCCCACCCCGCCGGCCGGGTTGTCCGCCGCCACCCTGTGGCCCTAATGTGATAAGCAGGCTTAGCTTCCGGCGGCCAGTCCATCCCGCGCCCGCTGCGCGGGACACGCATTCTGTACAGGGAGAACACACATGACCTCCGACAGCACGACAGGATCGACCGACCAGTACACCTTCCAGAACCCCGTCACGCGGTTCGAGAGCATCTCGCCGCCCGCGGAGCACACGGCTGAGCCGGGCCTCGAGTCGGACCTCGAGATCAAGGCCGACCGCGGGGAGACCTCCTACCGCGGCACCGGACGACTCGTGGGCCGCAAGGCGCTCATCACCGGCTCCGACTCCGGTATCGGTGCGGCCGTCGCCATCGCCTACGCGCGCGAGGGGGCCGACGTCGCCCTGTCCTACCTGCCCGAGGAGGAGGAGGACGCCCAGGTGGTCAAGGGCATCATCGAGGCCGAGGGCCGCACCGCCGTCTGCATCCCCGGCGACCTGAAGGACCCCGCATACTGCACCTCGCTGGTGCAGCAGGCCGTCGACGGACTGGGTGGCCTCGACATCCTCGTGAACAACGCGGGCAAGCAGGTAGCCGTGGAGTCCCTCGAGGAGCTGAGCGACGAGCAGCTCGACCACACGTACAAGACGAACATCTACTCGTTCTTCCGCGTCACACGGGAAGCGCTCAAGCACCTGAAGCCCGGATCGGCGATCATCAACTCGACCTCCATCCAGGCCTACGAGCCCTCACCGACACTCGTGGACTACGCGAGCACGAAGGCCGCGATCAACAACTTCACGAAGGGGCTCGCGCAGCAGCTGGCGCCGAAGGGCATCCGCGTCAACGCCGTCGCCCCGGGTCCCATCTGGACACCGCTGCAGCCCTCGGGCGGCCAGCCCGCGGAGGCGTTGCCCGAGTTCGGGAAGTCGACCCCGCTGGGCCGCGCGGGCCAGCCGACCGAACTGGCTCCGGCCTACGTGTTCCTGGCTTCCTCCGAGGCGAGCTACGTCCTCGGTGAGACCCTGAACGTCAACGGTGGGATGCCCTCGCCCTGAGTTCCGCGGCGCCGCACGGAACAGCCCCGGACTCCAGAGGGTCCGGGGCTGTTCCGTGCTCTGCCGGAGGCCGGTGGCGGTTGCCCGCGTCCTCGACGCTCCTACGCCGCGTCCTCCAGTGCATCGAAGTCGGCGCGGTCGATCTTCCGGTGGTAGCGCATCCCTGCAAGGCCGCCGAGGATCGCACCCACCAGTGCGATGGCCGCGACGACGAGCAGGCCGATCAGGCCCGGACCCGTCAGGTCCTGCGCAGAGGGGACGCCGAGTCCCTGGAAGCGCTCGGTCACGTTGGCCTGGTTGCCGATGATGAAGCCGACCACGGCGAGGACGATCGCGATGATGACGGCCCACAGCCAGACGGCGAGGCCCTGCTTGACGCCGCTGAAGCGGGCCATCCGCCCCGCCACGTATCCTCCGGCGTAGTAGGAGACCAGGAGGATGACGCCGAGCACCACGGCGGCCGTGATGCCCGTGCTCTGGGCTTCGGTGGACCCGCTCGCGAGATCCGACGTCGAGAGGTTCGCGCCGTAGCCGAACGCGCCGGCGATCGCCCCCACGAGGGCGGAGAGCAGCACGAACATGCCCGTCGCCGTGAGCCACCCGAAGAAGGCGGAGCCGAACTTCATGCCGCCGAAGTGCTCCTTCTCGCGCTGGTGGACCAGTTTGCGGTCCTCGAGGCTCGGCAGCCCGGACCCGGACCCCGCAACGGCGCCGGCGGTGGCGGTGCGCGGGAAGTGGCGGTCCTTCCCGCGGTCCTCGTCGTGCGCCTTGGACGCGGTGACGGGTGCCACCTGCGTATGGACCTGCGTCGGCGGCTGGGCGTCCCGCGAGGACGCCGGTTCCCGCGATGCCGCGACCGGCGTCGGGCGGGTGTGCTCGCGGGTGGACGTGTCCTTCGACGACCGGTCCTCCGGGGACGGGTCGGAGTACATGCCCGGCACGTAGTCGCCGCTCGTGTCCTCCTCGGCGGAGTAGCCACCGGGCACGTAGTCGCCGGTGCCGCCGTCGTTGCCGGAGCGGGTGGCTCCGCTCGCCCGATCGCTGCCGGTCCCGCTACGTGATCCAGCGCCGGCCCCACTGCCGGTGTCGGTCCGCCCGGCGCTGCTCGCCCCCGCACCGGACCTGCCGGTGTCCATCAGCTCGGTGGGGGACTCGACGTGCCGGGGGCCGTCATCGTCCGCGGCCCGGCGCTCGCCGTCGGTGTTCCCTGTTCCTGGTGTACTCACTGGTCCTCCTGATCTCAGGGCCCTCGGGCTCGCTAAGTTGGCTTAGTATCCGTCACAGTATTCCACGCGACGCCGCGCAGGAGCCGTTCCGCGGCGTCGCGTCGCGCAGCCGGATGCGAGACTTGAACCATGGATCTCCAGGTGTTCATGACGGTCGTGTGCGGCGCGCTCATCGCGGTGGGTGTCGCGGGAGTGGTGGTGCCGGTCCTGCCGGGCAGCGTCCTCATCATCGTCTCGCTGCTGGCCTGGGCGCTGACGGTGGCGAGTACCGAGGGCTGGGTGGTCTTCGCGATCGGCACCGTCCTGGCCGGAGCCGGTCTCGCAGCCGGGATCGTGCTCACCGGCAGGACCCTCAAGCAGCGGAAGATCCCGGGCAGGTCCGTGACCATCGGCGTCCTGCTGGGCATCGTGGGCATGTTCGTCATCCCCGTCGTGGGCCTGTTCGTCGGCTTCGCCGTCGGACTCTTCGCCAGCGAGTACGCGCGGCAGCGTGACTCCCGCGCCGCCCTGACCTCGAGCCTGCACGCCCTGAAGGCCACGGGCCTCGGCATCCTCGCCGAACTGGCCCTCGCCTGCCTGGCCGGCACCACGTGGGTCATCGGGGTCTGGGTCTACTTCGCCACCGCCTGAGACCGGTCCGCACCCGGCCGCTCCGCGGTGCATCCGTGCCGCACCGGCCCTCGGCTCGCCGGCGCGGCCCTGACCGCGGCGCTCGCGGTCAGGACTTCCCCGAGATGGCCAGCGCGGCGACGATCAGCGCCAGGTGGCTGAGCCCCTGCGGCACGTTGCCCATGAAGGACAGGTCATCGGGATCGATCATCTCGGCCATGATCCCGACGTCGTTGGCGAGCGGGAGGAGCTCCTCCATCAGAACCACCGCTTCGTCGCGCCGGCCGACGGCGACGAGCGCCGACACCATCCAGTACGCGCAGGCGACGAACGTGGCCTCCTCGTCCTGCATGCCGCTGTACCGGTAGAGGAGGGGGCCCGCCCCGAGCTCGGCGCGCAGGGCGTCGATGGTGGAGGACATGCGCGACCCCGTGTCGAAGCCGCTCATGGCGTGCAGGAGGATCGAGGCATCGAGGTCGGTGGAACCCGGGTACCAGACGTAGCTCTGCCGCTCCTCGGACCAGCCGTGCTCCTGCACCCAGTCCCGGATGCGGTCCCGCTCGGCCTCCCACCGCTCCACCGGTCCCTGCAACTGCCCGTGCTCGACGAGGAGGACCGCGCAGCGCAGGGCGTTCCAGCATCCAAGCTTCGAGGTGACGTAGTGCCGTTCCTCGGGCAGCTCCCACATCCCTGCGTCCCGGCGCTGCCAGATGTCGCAGGTCAGATCAGCGAGGTCCGCGAGCTGCCGCATGGTCGCGGGGTCGAGCACGTGACCCGCCTGCACGTACTGCCAGACGACGTCGAAGACGTCGCCGAAGACACCGAGCTGCAACTGGCCCGCGGCGGGGTTGCCGTCCACGACCGGTCCGATGTGCCGCCAGCCGGTGAGGTCCGGGCGTTCCGTCCCCTCCGGGACCTCGCCGTTCAGGCGCGTGAACACCTCGAGGTCGGATCCCTGGGAGCGGAGGTTCTTGAGCATCCAGGACACCGCGGCGTGGACCTCCTCGCGGAGTCCCGCGCGCGTGAGCGCATGGAGCGTGTAGGCCGTGTCCCGCACCCAGGCGTAGCGGTAGTCCCAGTTCTTTCCGCCGGCGGCACTCTCCGGGAGCGAGGTGGTCGCCGCCGCGGCGATCGATCCGGACGGGCTGTGCAGCAGCAGCTTCAGCGTGAGGGCGCTGCGCAGCACCGCGTGGCGGTAGTCGCCGTCGTACGCGAAGCTGTCGGACCACGCCTGCCAGTTGCGGATGGTGCGGTCCACGCCGTCGTCGATGGTCTGCGGGTCCGGGAGGGGCAACGGCTCACCGTGCGTGGACACGACGGCGACGAGGTGGCGCGATCCCACCGAGGTGGTGAAAGCGCCGTCGATCGACCGGGCGGAGGCAGTCTTCACGCCGTGGTCGATGCCGCGAATGCCCAGTGCGACGGCATCGACGCGGAGGATGGGGCCCCCGGGACCGCTGTCCACCCACGGCGAGGCCGTGCCGAAGCAGGTCCCCGGCGCCACGGACCAGGCCATCTCCACGGAGCCGGTGAGGCCGTCGACGCGGCGGGCGAGTTCTCCCCAGGGGAGACGACCCGCCACGCCGGTGTTCAGCGAGTCCGTGACGCGGACGGTCCCGGTGTCCGTGGTGTACGTGGTCTCCAGGACATTCGACCCGTCGGCGTACCGGCGCTCCACCGAGAATCCGCCCCTGGGGGCGAGGGCCATGAAGCCCTCGTCGGCGTCGAGCAGTCGGGCGAAGGACGGCGTCGAATCGAGGTCCGGTGTGGGGTACCAGTCGATGGAGCCGTCCAGCGCCACGAGGGCGACGGTGCGGCCGTCCCCGATGGCCGCGTAGGAGCGGATATCGGCGAAACCGTCCGCGTCACGGAATGCGATGGCCGTTCCTCCCTGCCGTTGAGCGTGCCTGCCGGCTGACGGGCTACTTTCCCTTGAAGCGTGTCTTGTCGGCGCGCGGGGCCTGCCCGTTGGTGCGCTTGGCCAGGACGCGGGAGGCGATGACGGGCACCAGGGCCCACAGGATCTTCTTCAGCATGATGATGTCCTCTGCTCGGGAGCCGGCGGCGGTGATCGCCGGACTGTTTCATCAGTCTACGTACTGTTCCCCTGCGGTCCGTCCCTCGGTGACGAAGTCCCGCAGCGCGTGCAGCTGTGCCTGTCGTGCCACCGGGTTGAGGTACATCATGTGGCCGGCCTCGTGGTAGTGGTGCGTGAAGCGCGCACGGGCGGCGTCGTCGAGGTTCATGTGGGCCCAGACGTACTCGGCGGCGAAGTGCGGCGTCGCACCGTCGTGGTAGCCGTAGTCCACGTGCACGCGCAGCGCGGGATTGTGCACGAGCAGGCGCTCGAGAACACCCGAGACGTCCACCGGGGCGCCCTCGAACGTGCGGTAGCTCCACGGCTGCACCCGGGCGGTGAGGATCTCGTACGGGAGATCGTTCTCGTAGCCCAGTTCGGCGCGCACGTAGTGGTTCATGGCCGCCGAGTACGGGCCCGTGATCGCACGGATGCTCGGGTCCTCGAAGGAGTCGGACGCCTGGAGGTTGGCCGGACGGGCGGCGAACCGTCCGTCGATACGACCGACGGCGAGTCCTTCCGAGCGCAGGATCTCCGCCGCGAACTCGTGGTAAGCCCAGCGGAAGTTCGAGCGGCGGATGAATCCGGCGTCGAGCGTCGTGATGGCCTGCAGCCGCGCCACCGTCTCCTCGTACTCCTCGGGCGTGAGCCGGCTGCCCTGCGTGAGGGCGAAACCGAAGTCCCGGGCCGCGTACTCCTCCGCCTCGCGGACGACGTCGGCGAGCTCACGGTCGCCGTGGCGGCCGTGGTAGTGCGCGATCGCGGCATACGTGGGCAGATGCAGGGCGTAGGGGAGGTCACTGCCGGGGAAGAAGCGCAGGGTCGACATGTTCAGCACCGTCGAGATGAGGCCCAGGCCGTTGACGGCCATGCCGTACGCGTCGAAGAGCCGGCCGGCGACGGCGACGGCGCGCAACGTCCCGTAGGACTCCCCGACGAGGTACTTCGGCGACAGCCAGCGGTTGTTGCGCGTGGTCCAGAGACGGATCACCTCGGCCACCAGGTCGCGGTCCTGGATGAAGGCGTGGAACTCGTCGGCCTTCTCGCCCTCGACGACCCGCGAGAACCCGGTGTTCACCGGATCGATCATCACGAGGTCGCTGAATTCGAGCAGGCTGTCCGGGTTGTCGACGAGCCCGAAGGGGGCCGGCGTCATGAACCCGACGTCGCCGGAGTCCACCAGGCGCGGGCCGAGGAGGCCCAGGTGGAGCCAGACGGAGGCCGAGCCGGGCCCGCCGTTGAAGGCGAAGGTGACCGGGCGCCCGGGTACGGCGTCCTGCTTGGTGTACGCGACGACGAAGATCTCGGCCTTCGGCTTGAAGCCGTCGGCCTTCCCGTCCTTCGTCTCCTCGCGCCGCAGCACCAGGCGGCCCGTGGTCGTGGTGTACCTCAGGCCGGACGGTGCCGTGTGCTCCCGGACGGCGAAGTCGTCCGAGACGTCTTTCGTGTCCGCGACGCCCGCGCCCTTCCGCGCATCGGTCGCCGTCGTTCCTGGTGTGTCCTGCGTCTCGTCAGCCATGGCAGAAGACTACCGGTAGTTCCCAGAGGCAACAGCTCAGGTGTCGGCCGGAGTCGCCTCGCGCCGCGTGGCAGGTCCGGTGGCCCCGCCCTGCTCCGGTGAGGAGGATGCGGATCCCTCCGTCGCGGGTGCTCCGACGGCTCCTGCGTCGCCCTCCCAGACCCGGTTCTGCTGGGGCTTGGCGAAGAAGAGTGCGGCCGCGAAGCCGATGAGCACGACGACTGCGGGGAGATAGAGGGACTGGCCCATGGACAGGGCATAGCCCGCCTTCGCCTCGTCGGGAAGGGCGCCGCCGGGGGTCGCGGTCATTCCTCCACCGCCCATGTTCGCCATGAGCCGTGACTGCATGATCGCTGCGATGGCGGCGCTGCCGAGGACCGCACCCATCTGGCGGGTGGTGTTGTAGACCCCCGACCCGGCACCGGCCAGTGACGGAGCCAGGTTGCGGGTGGCGGTGAGCGACACGGGAGCCCAGATGCCCGCACTCGAGAGGCCGAGCAGGGAGATGGGCAGGAGCAGCTGCCAGAGGGCGACGTCCGGAGTGAGGATCGAGCCGAGCCAGAAGAGGGCGGCGGACATCCCCGCGAAGCCGGCCACGGCCATGAACTTCGGGTTGTTGCGCTGCACGAATTTCCCGACGAACGGAGCGAGGACACCCGAGATCACGGCCATCGGCGTGAGCAGGAGGGCGGCCTGCGTGGGCGAGAGGCCGCGGACGGTCTGCGCATAGAGCATGAGCGGCAGGGTCATGGTGGTGATGGAGAAACCCATCGCGGTGATCGAGGTGTTGGCCAGCGAGAAGTTGCGGTCGCCGAAGAGGCGGAGCGGCACGAGGGGTTCACCACGGTTGATGCGCTGCCAGACCACGAAGGCGACGAGCAGCACGATTCCCGTGATGATGAGCGACCACACCGACAGGGGGCCGGCGATGGTGCCCCAGTCGTAGCTCTCCCCTTCCTGGATGCCGAACACCAGGCAGAAGAGGCCCGCCGCGCTGAGGAAGACCCCGAGCATGTCGAAGCGGTGCGAGGTGGTGGGGAGTGTGGGTACGAGACGTGAGGCGAGGATGAACCCGACGACACCGACCGGCACGTTGATGAAGAAGATCCATTCCCAGCCCGCGGAGTCGACCAGGACGCCGCCGAGGACGGGGCCGACGAGCGTGGCGATGCCGGCGACCGAACCCCATAGGCCCATGGCAGCGCCGCGGCGCTCGGGCGGGAAGATCCGCGTGATCACGGACATCGTCTGCGGCGTCATGAGCGCGGCCCCGAGGCCCTGCAGAACGCGGGCGATGATCAGTGCCTCGACGGTGCCGGACAGGCCGCACCAGGCGCTGGAGAGCGTGAAGACGACAAGCCCCACGAGGTAGATGCGCTTCGGTCCGAAGCGGTCCCCGAGCCTGCCGGTCACGAGGAGCGGCACGGCGTAGGCCAGCAGGTAGGCACTGGTCACCCAGATGACGCTGTCGATACCCGCGTCCAGCCCGGCCATGATGGCCGGCGTCGCCACGGAGACGATCGTCGAGTCGACGAGGATCATGAAGAACCCGATGACGAGCGACCACAGGGCGGGCCACGGCCGGACGTCGTCGTTCTGGGGCTGGGCAGGGGCTTCCTGCCGGGGATTGCTGGACATGGGGAGAAGACTACTCCCGGCCGCTGACACCCCGGTGCGCACCGGGGCGGCGGACGGCGCTTTGGGATCAAGCCGCCCTTCTGGGTACAGTATGGGTGTTCGGCAGAGGTGTCCGGGGCTTTAGCTCAGTTGGTAGAGCGTTTCGTTCGCAATGAAAAGGTCGGGGGTTCGATTCCCCCAAGCTCCACTGGTTCCGCGGATCCTGAAGGGATCCGCGGACTCGGGACTCGGCAAATAACAGATATTTCACATTTTGCTGATGTTCCGAGAGCGATCCGGTAGATCATGTGAGTCATCCTTGAGGGCATGCGGCCATCCTAGCGAGGGCCGCATGCTCGTCCCAGTTCAACTGTGGCTCCAGAATCGGAAGCTGCCGACAAGGGGACGGTGACGGCCGGCGGCTCAGCGGGCAACGTATCGGCTGGTTCGGCGGACGGCTTGACCTCACGCGCGATCAGGACATTTTCGAACACCAGGCTCGCGCCAAGCGCGGCGATCGGCCTGAGCGCAGAAATCGACGCCCCTGCGTAGGTACCCGTCGTCCATGTCTCCTGCGGCCCGGCCGGGATGAGCAAGTGGACGACGTCGGCAACGATGCGGGCAACGACCCAGAACACAGCCGCCAGATTAGTGACCGAAGTGAATTTCTGCGGTGTCGGCGCAGCAGTGTGGCGACGGTGAACAGCGGCAGGGCCAGGTCCACGACAGCGGGAACGACGTACTGCTGCTAAGTGTGCGGAAGGAATCAGCTCAAACGGCGACGATGGCCCGCTCCATTACTCACCCCGCGTGCACCTACGGTGATGACCTCTGGGCTTCAGGATCTGGCTCAGGCGGCTCGGGTTGACCCGGTCCAACTGGCGATCCCGACCCGGTCTATGACCAAGGTCAGGAGGGTGCTGGATGAGGTCGGACTGACTCCCGATGACGGGTCTCCGTTGGGACACCATGGCCGTTACGGACCGTCTCAACGCACGGGCCCACACCATTGGTTCGTTCGCTGCCGCCGTCGAACCCAAAGCTCACTCCACCGTCAACGCAGCGAAGCTAACTACTGATCTGAAGCGAGTCAGGGGAGGCCGGGCACAAGCGCAGCGCAGACTGGCCTCGAAAGGGCGTTCGGCCCGGTCGGTTCAATTCGTGCCTTCGATGCACCGGTGGCCCGCCGTAATACTTCGCTGAGTTGTGTCTCAAGCGCTCTGTGGAGCCGGTCATCGAAGAGCGGCGTAGTGCCTGCAGTACGCGCTCACCCGCCGACTTAAGGTACACGGCTATAGAGGGGACACCCTCTCCCGCCTGGTCAATCACCTCCTGGCTCAGGCACTGTCCGTGCTGGCCGAGGATGCCAAGTCCACGTCAACGGAGGATGGGCCCGTAAAGCGACGGTGGCTCCAAAGCGCCGCGCGCACGATGTCCGGCCAAGTCATGACACCGTGAGAGCAGGAACTTTTAATGCGGACATCTTCTCGAAGCTGCGGCGTCGAGGGTGTGAGAAGGCTAGGGCAATGGAGCTCGCACGTCTGCTCCTGGACCACGTCCGCGCCGCCGAGGCGGCGTAGAGGAAACACCGGGCGTGCATGAATGAGGGAGATGCGGCGGCGGCTCATGCAGCTGCGGTTACTAGGATCAGGTCAGGAAACACCGATCAAAGGAATCCATGAACGGCACCGAGCAGCAGCCCACCAAGGATGACCGTCGCTTCCTCAGGGAGATGGGCATGACGGAAGTCGAGCCGGGCCGCTGGGTCGGAGCGCCAGAGGCAAACTCTCCAGGAGCACGGGCCTTCCTGGACGACATACGCCCAGAGGAGCAGGAGCAGCTGGCCCTGCTGATGTGCGCCGGCCGCGTTCAGAACAAATTCGCCCTCGAGCGGGGCGACGGATTCGCGGCTACTGTCCACTCCATCGCTGAGGGGACACTGTTACATTCAGCGCTGAGTGCCGAGGATTTTGAGCACAGCCACGTTGACTTGGCCGTCTTCATCGCCATCGAGGCATCCAGTGCAGAAAGCGTCGATGAGGTTGGAGGGGACACCATTGAAAGAGTCTTAGACGAGGTGGCCGCGAGCTACCCCCTAGTGCCTCGCGCGGATGCGATTGCGGTGGCTCTCCGCAAGCTCGGCATCAAGAGCAAGGCGATCCATATCGACGCCCACACGGCCGGCCCGGGTGAAGGCCCCGATCCTCGTGACTACGCCTGATTCCGAGCAGTCCTGCTGCACTTCCCGGGCGGACGGAAGGTCTGGCTGGACTGAACCCAAGGCGTATCGAGAGGGACATAGATACCGGTGAGGAACCCGTTCAAGCCATCCGCCGGCACGAAGCCGCCCGAGATTATCGGACGATCAGAAGTAGTTGAGAGATTCGAACATAGCCTGCACCTCGGGTCCGGGGAGTTGCGGCCCCTGATCATCACCGGTGCCCGCGGTGTGGGTAAGACGGTCATGCTCCAGGCGGCCGGTTATCTAGGTCGCGACCATGGTTGGGACGTTGTTTCGGAGACGGCGACATGTGGACTAGCGGGGCGATTACGGGAGTGGGTACGCCTGCAGACCGGACGAGTCGGGCTGGTAATTACGGTGGATGAGATCCACGCGGTAGACCGTCGTGAGCTTGCCCAGATCGGCGCCGACCACGAGGGCTTCCACTGCCAAGGTCGCCCCGTCATCTTGGTGGTGGCCGGATTACCCGCGCTGGTGGCCAGGCTCCTGGCTGAGGCGCCCGCCGCCTTTCTGTTGCCAGCTGACCGCATAGTCCTCCATAACGTGACCGTGCCCGACGTCGAGAGATCTTTCGCCAGGACGTTCTCACACGGAGGCTTCGACCTGCCAGCGCCACTCCTCCGCCAGGCAGCTGAGGCCACCGGGGGCTACCCCTTCATGGTGCAGCTCGTCGGGTATCACCTCTGGCGTGAGACCGCGGACGCGGCCGAGCTGACACCGGCCGCTACGGCGAAGGCGATCGGACGTGCCCGGGAGCGGCTTTCCCTCATAGATCTGACATAGCAGAAGGGGACGAGGAAACTCCGCCGGGCCCGTCTCTGAAGTGCGCCTCCGCGCCCAATCGGAGTGTGACCCCAATGTCCTGATACCCCCGGGTGTTGCGGCGCTGTGCGCCTACAAGTTTGGACGAGCGCGTCTGCTGCCGGGCGCGCTCCCCACCCTCGGTCAGCCAACTGATCCTCGAGCTTGGTCAAAAGCTTGCTGTCATGGGTTGTCACGAATTGAAGGCTTCCCTGCATCTCCAGGAGGCGGTTGTACCGTGCGATGACAAGGGCGGCACCTTCGAGCAGCAGGGACTCCTTCGATTTCGGAGGTCCATGCCATCGCATAGCCCTTCACCGTCTGCTTCCGGCCGTCCGGGTACTCCAGCTCAGCTCAAAGGGCAGGTGCCTTCGCTGGCCCTGTCGCCCGACTGGTCGGGCACCTCTAGCTGTAACGGGGGGACGTAGCGATCAGCACTTGGCGGGATACCATGCCAGCCAGGTCGAGGAATCGGAGTCACCGGTACAACCTATCGGCGCTCCCGACATGAAGCCCTACGAGTCTCGATCCGTATGGATTGCAATCAGGCGGTATCTTTCGCGCATTCGGGAGACCCTCAGTGCCTTGGCATCTTCATAGGTCGAGGCTTCATCGCTTACCTGATCGATTTCTGCACCTTAAACCACTCCTGTAACAACTACTGGACCAGCCTAGCTGCGGGCTCCTGAAAGGGTGGGAGGCCGTGGATACACTGCACGCATGAGGCAGGAGTTGCGGCAATGCCGACCAGGGCAGGCAGCTCGTCGGCACCACCACCGGCAGTCACCATGTACTCGACATGACCGTCAGGACGGTCAGCCGGCTTCCGTCATGAATGTGACCCGGCTCGATGCGGGCATCGTCTACACAGGATGGCTATGAAGCGTACGTTGCGGGTGAAGCTAGTGCCGGGGCCTGTTACGGGTGCGGCGCTGCTGGCGACCCTGCATGAATGTAACGAGGCTGCGAATCTAATCTCTGTTCACGCCCGGGCCGCCGGACGATACCGCCAATACGATCTTCATCGCGACATGTACGGGAAGATTCGGGATGAGACCAGGCTGTCCGCGCAGCTTGTTGTCCGCGTCATCAGCAAGGTCGCAGACGCCTATAGAACCCGTAAAGCGTTGCTCCTCGCCGGGAAGTACGCCAAGGCAGGCTCATCCCGGCGGGCAAAGATAGAAGCCAAACCGGCGAAGTTCCGGCCCACGTCGGCCCAGCCTTTTGATCACCACTGCCTGTCCTGGAACCACACGGCGCGGACCGTCTCAATTCGAACAGCTGCCGGGCGGATCAAGGGCATCCCCTTTACCGGTAAACCGGAACACCTCGACCTCATCGCAGCCCACCGCAAAGGTGAAACCGACCTGATCTTTCAGGACGGGAACTTCTACCTCTTCGCGACCGTCGACATCGACCCGACACCTATGAATACCGCCCCGGCGGGGTTCATAGGTGTGGATATGGGCATAGTGAACATCGCCACCACTTCTGACGGTGACAACTGGTCCGGTGGCGCCGTGACCGCCCGGCGGCAGAAGAATAACCGGCTGCGCGCCCAGCTCCAGGCCAAAGGCACCAAAAGCGCCAAGCGATTGCTGAAGAAGCGGTCGAAAAAAGAATCCCGGTTCGTCGCTGACGTCAACCACCGGGTCAGCAAGAAGATTGTGGCCGAGGCTAAACGCACCGGACGCGGAATCGCCATTGAAACGCTCACTGGCATCCGCGAACGGGTACGGCTTAGGAAGCCCCAGCGGACCACTCTCCACTCGTGGGCGTTCGCCCAGCTCGGCGCGTTCCTGGCCTACAAGGCAGAAGCCGCCGGAATCCCCCTCCTGCACGTAGATCCGGCCTACTCCTCTCAGGAGTGCTCCAGCTGCGGGCACATAGAGAAGAAGAACCGGCCTGACCGCGACACCTTCAGGTGTCTCTCATGCGCATTCTCGCTGGATGCAGATGAGAACGCAGGCAGAGTGCTTGCCAAACGCGGATCTTTTGCCTGGGGCGCAGTCAATCGCCCATACGCAGCCTGAACCACGCCAGCCAGGCGCGAGTTAGAGCAGCAAGCCCGGTCCGCGTGGCCAGGTGTTGATACCCGTCTGTGTGCAACCTGCAGCCGGAGTGCATGGGGCCGGGTACGCCTGATCGAACTGGTTGCTGAATTGGGGATCTCTCAATGAAACCCGCTGTCCGGTGATGCAGTCAGGCCCCGGGCGTGCGAGGGCTTCACCGTGTCCTCGTGGTCGTGTCGATACTTCTTCTCACCATGACTTCTCGGTACGTCCAAACGGGGAGAGGCCGCGGCTACGCTGACGGCATGAAACGGGAGCTGAGCAACACTGACCAAGGGGCATACCTCGTCACCACGGCAACGGGTAGCCGCTACCGGACCGACCTGACCTCCCGGACGATGAGCCGGCAGATGGGTGCAACGGCGCCGCGGCTTGACTACCTGCCCGCCGGCTTCGCGGAGCTCCGTCGCGACGGCGAGGCTGTCGATCTCCTGATGGTGGAGCACTGTTTGATGGGTGAGTCCGGACTCTTCTGGCTCCAGATCCGCGGTGACCACATCACCACCTTGAGGACGACCTCTCCCATCGTCCAGATTGAAGAGCTGGCCGCCGGCGGTGAGTGAGCTTGCTGGCGCGCGCCCCCTTGCATTCGTAGGAGATGTCCATGGCGACTATGGGTGGATGCGCATGGTGGTGAAGTCTGCTGCGAGGGAAGGTGTGCGGACTCTCATCCAGGTTGGAGACCTAGGTCTCGACTTCCCGGGTGCCATGCGTGGACGATTTGAACACCGCCTCAACCGACTCCTTTCCGAGTACCAGATGGACCTGATTTGTGTGCCCGGAAATCACGACAACACGACCCGTATCGACAAGCTCGATGTCCAGGACGACGGTCTTATTCATTGGCGAACCGCCATAAAAGTGCTCCCCAAGGGTGGCCGCATGATCATTGAAGGACTCCGGATAGGAGGCCTTGGTGGCGCCCTGTCCGTCGACAAGAAGTGGAGGACGGAGGGCAAAGATTGGTGGGCAGACGAGGAACCCACCCGCCAGCAGGCGGAGCAGCTGATGGCCGGTGGTGAGGTGGACATTCTCGTAACGCATGAGGTGCCCGCAGGCGTCGCGGTGAGGAGCTCCATGGTGCTTCCACCCGAGCTCATCCAGCAGGCAAACCGATCCAGGATCCTCCTAAGGGAGGTCGTTGATCGCCTTGCGCCCGCCCATGTCTTTGCAGGTCACTGGCATCAGCGGCTGATTCAGGAGCTAGTGCATCCAGACCAGCGAGTGACCCGCGTGGATGTGCTTAACATGCAGCACAGCCGTGAGGGCAACGCAGTGCTGGTCCTTCCGGGCAGCAGACCGCTGCATGTCGAACCGCTCATCGTCCGAGGTGCCTAAACAAGTTGCTCACCGAAGTCCTCAGTTGCGGACGCAGCACAATGGATGTTGGCGACTCCTAACAGGTTGCCGGTCTCCATCAAGAGTGCGTTTCGGCTCGGAACGAACATCCGCCGGCCAACTGGCGATTAAGCGACGCAACCTCACGGCCAGCTATCGTGACCCTGTGCCCGGGGGGCGGAAGGGGATCACAACGAGGGGGAGCGGATGCTGCACGAGATCCTGAACGACGTCGACACGGCAACGGAGCACGTCCGCGAGTACTACCGGCAGGACATCGACCGGGGGCTTCCTCGCACCGGCGCCAGCTTCGATGAGTGGAAGGGCGGCGGCGACCGGCCCGACATCGCGAACGAGATCACCGGTGACGACTGCGTCGCGGTGTCGTTCCTCGCCGTCGAGGTACCGAGAGCAGCGGCGATCGGCCTGATGGATCGCGAGAAGGAGAACGTCGACCGACTCCTGTCCCTGATCCCGACCGACATCAACATGTGGGACCTCGACGAGGCCGGCTACGAGAAGCACCTGGGCATGCAGAGCCCTGCGCAGGAGTTGTGGGACGTTATCACCCGCCGGAAGGGCGAGAAGTGGGACATCGGACGGACCAAGGGAAGCAAGATCATGGCTCGGAAGCGCCCGAACCTCATCCCCATCGTGGACTCGGTCATCGACGACCTGATCGGCTACGGGCACTACTGGCACGACTGGCACAGAGCTCTCACCGACGGTAGTGGCCTGCCGCAGCGCCTCGAGAAGATCCGCCAGGACTCCGGCATCCTCGAGCTCGACTATAAGCCGTCCATCCTGCGCATCATGGACATCGTCCTCTGGACCGAGGGCAAGGCGGCCATCAAGCGCCGCAACGCGGTCTCCGCCGCGGCGTCTACAGTCCTGCTTCCCTGATCTCGTACTGAAGGGCGATGCGCCTTCATCGAGGTGCTCGGACACGAACGGGATGCCGGTCATCGGCGCGACGTTCCACGACGGCGGTATCTCGTCCTCCATGGACTCGTCGACCTGGAAGGCGTCGATCCTGGCTGCCCGGTTGCCCGCAATGACGAATCGTCCACACATGGCGTTGATTCTGCCCTAGCCGAAGACTCCGATGGAGCTCAATGCTGCCTGCTGAAGCCGGGGGAAGTCGTCCGGGTACATGAGGGCGAGGTCCTTGATCTTCGGCGCGAAGGCACTGTTGTGCCACAGGAAGCACACCAGACGCCGGCGGCCGCCGACCTCCATCTCGATGATGCTCTGGGCGGGATCGACTCGGCCCATCGCGGCGTCGTCGCGGCCGAAGCGCGGGAAGCGCTCGGCCACTTCCGGGTAGGCCAGCATGAACGCCTTCCGCGACGGATCGCCGACCACGACGATCAGCCCGGCGGGGGAGCCGGAGAGCGTCCTGTCCATGTGCTTGCTGCTGCAGAACCGTGCCGCCTCGGCGACCCCCTCCTCCTTCTGCGATTTGCAGTGCACGACCTCGGTCATGGCGACGTTCTCGTACCAGGGGAGATGATCACCCACGAGCTGCCAGGTCTGCTTCTGGATCCACGACCAGTACCGTTCGCGGGCTCCCCGATCGACGGGCTGGCCGGCGGCTGCCCTGCCGATGGTGTCAGCCGGCGACTCGCCATCAGCGCTGGCCTTGAGATGCTGGAGGTTGGCGTTGACCCAGCCGGGCTCGGGGTCGAAACGGTTGAGCATGAAGTCTGCGACGAGGGCGTCGTCCCACTCCACAGTGGGATAGAGCTCAGGAAGGTGCTTGTACCGGGCCTTTGCCTCCGGTTCCCCGGCGCTGATGGAGGGGTTCGAGGACAGGAAGACGACCTTGGCGGTGTCAAGCTTCCCGGCCCATGCCTCAGGGACCTGGAAAGGGCCGTCGTAGCGGTCCTGGGAGCACACGACTTTGTGGCACGGGTGCCTCGGGTCAGCGGCTGCCCGCGGTACTTCCGGGCACCGGGCGACGCTGAGCGCTAGTTCGGCAAGATGTACGGGCACGGCTTTCCCCAATTCGAGCGGCGTTGGAGCGAGCCTACCGCCCCGTGCCGCGGCCACCTCACTGCCACGCGCCCCGGTGGACTCGGAGACGATGAGCAGAACCGCCGCACCCGCACACATGATGACCATGGCGAACCAACGCCTCTCCCGCCTTGCCCTTGCCGCCGCCGTTCTCGCCCTGGGCCTCACCGGTTGCGACACCGTGATGTCGGTCTACCCGGATCCCGGTACGAGCATCGCTCCCGCCGAGGCGGGAACAGCACTCGCCCTGCTCGAGGAAATTCCGGTGAAGGGGCGCGCTCCGAAGACCGGTTACAGTCGCGAGGCGTTTGGGCCTACCTGGGCGGACGTCGACGGAAATTCCTGCGATACCCGCAACGACATACTGAACCGAGACCTGACCGAGGTCATGCACACCAACAGCGTGCCGTGCAAGGTCGAGTCCGGGGTCCTTGTCGACCCGTACACGGGAACTGTCATCCAATTCCAGCGCGGTCAGGACACCAGCGCTGCTGTCCAGATCGAGCATTCAGTGGCCCTGGCAGAAGGGCGTACAGCAGCTCAGCGCCGAGCAGCGACTGCAGTTCGCCAACGACCCTTTGAACCTGCTCGCCGTCGACGGGCCGGCGAACATGGCCAAGGGTGACGGCGACGCCGCCACGTGGCTGCCCCCGAACTAGGCATTCCGCTGCGAGTACGTCGCACAGCAGACCGCGGTGAAGGCCAAGTACGAGCTCTGGATGACCGAGGCCGAGCACGCGGCCATCAGGGGCATCCTCGAGTCCTGCACGGACCAGCAGGCGCCCGCCGAGGCCCCGGAAGCACCCGCCGCTGAGCCCGCCCCAGCGGAGATTCCTGCAGCTCCTGCCGCCCCCGAGGGCGAAGTCGTCTACGCCAACTGCGCCGAGGTGAAGGCTGCCGGAGCGGCGCCAATCAGTGCCGGCGATCCCGGATTCAGCCCCAAGTTCGACGGTAACGGCGACGGCGTAGGATGCGAGGCATGAGGACCGGGGAGAGGTCAGGCGGAGTCCGATGATCGAGGTCGTTGCGCCCATCGTCGGACTCATCGCGCGGATCCTCCTGGAGGTGGGGTTCGAGCTGCTCTGGCTCTTCGACTTTCCCGGCCGCTCGAAGTACCGCGAGTACCTCGGCACAGTCCCTCCGGGCGGCAAGCGGCTGTCGAAGCGCGAGTGGAAGGCCGCGGGCAAGCCCGAGCGACCGGAGAGCGCGGACAGCGCCTCATGACCGAGGCCCAGCTGCACTCAGAGGTTTCAGGCGACCACGTGACAGGTCCTCGTCGGGGCTTCCTCCGGAGCTTCCTACAGGTCGTAGCCGCCGCATCCTGGATCCCGCTGCTCTACCTCGCCGTGTTGTTCGTCGGCTACCGGCCGCCGAGCGGCTCCACGTCAGCAGTACTGGGCGACGTCGTCATCTTCACCATGCCGTGGCTCACCGTGTTCGCTGCACTGAGCTTCCTCTTCGACCGTCGATCCACGCGCGCCTGGGTGCCGCTCTCCAACGTGGCCTTCCTGACCCTCAGCATCGCGCCTGCGGTCGTGCTCGCCTGCCTGCAGTTCATCGCCCTGCTCGGCTTCATCGGAGTGCCGCCCGCCCCTCGATAGGCTCAGGGCATGACGCGCCTGTCCGACCTGCTCAACGACTCGAACACCGAGCGGATCTCTGCACGCCGCATCCAAGCGATCGCAGAAGCCAAGGGCGTGACGGTCTCCAACACCTCGATCTCGAAGTACCTCCGTGGGGAGCCGGACCAGCCCAGTGAGTCCGTGCTGACAGCGTTCAGCCTGGCCCTTGGAGTCCCGCTGAAGATGCTCCGCGAGGCGGCCGGCCTGCCAGCGGGGGAGCCTGACCCCTTCGTCCTGCCGGAGTCCGCCAACCGGCTCAATGCACGTCAGCGAGAGCTCGTCCTCCATACGGTCCGAGTGATGCTCAACGAGTGATGCCGCCCCTACCTGCGGTGCGCGGCGACCCAGTCGGACATGGAGCGGAATACCGGGGCGCTCATGACGAGCCCGTTCGGGTTGAAGAGGCCGAGGAGGGCTCCGAAGCGCATCGCCAGATTTGGCCGCCCCTCGTGCTCGAGCACGATCATGGCGCCGGCGCAGTGCATCGACCTGTCCGTCGTTGAGCCTTCACCGTCGTCGCGATCATCATGGTTGTGCTCGCCGGCAGCGGCCTCGTGTCCGCGATCAGCATGTTCTGACGCCCACCGGTTCACGACGTCCGCCTGGATCCCCGACCGATCGCGCCTACTCCGAACTCAGCTTCCTGAACTCGTCGAGCTCTCGGCGACGCGCACCGACGATCATCAGGACCACCCACGTCAGCGTGAGCGCGACGCCCGCGATGAACAGCACCCGGTCATCGACGGCCCATGGCCCTTCCGCCCAACGGATCAGTGTCGGCACGATGATGAGGACGCCGACGATCACACGGCAGACCTGCGCCGGCACGTTGTTCAGATACGGGTCGGGCTTTCTTGCCATACTGCAGTTTCCCAGTGCGCGGTCGACTCCGCACGCGTCGGGCAAGATGGGCCCATGACCGAATCACCCGCGCGCGATACGACTGAGCTACCGGCGAGCAGCAAGCCCCTGCGGTTCCTCACCCTGCGCCAGGTTGCCGACGAGCTCAACACCGGCGAGCCCGTGATCCGCGGCCTCATCCGCTCCGGTGAACTGCCCGCAATCCAAGTCGGGGGCCGAGGCCAATGGCGCATCGAGCGCGCGCGTCTGGAGGAGTTCATCGCTGCCGCCTACGCCCGTGCCGCCGCAGACATCAAGCGCGGCGACGGCCCGAAGAACGACAAGCCCGCTGCCGGTGACGACGCGGACAGCAACAGTTGATGGACGGCTTCGACGTCGTCTCCGCGGTTCAGGCCTCCGGGGGCGTGGGTCTCTTGATTGTCGTAATCGTGATCGCGAGGAAGGCATCCTCTGCAGATCCGACGGATGAGGCAAAGGTGAAGCGTATGGTCGTCCTGTTCCTCATCCTCGCCGGGATGCTCCTGTTCCACGGCCTATCAGGACTCACCAGGCCATGACATCCCGCATGAGTAGCTCGGACGAGTACCGGAACCTCCCGCCGAAGATGAAGCGCTTCGCGCGCACGAGCCTGCTGCTCTTCGTCGGCTCGGTCCTCGCCGCGACGGCGCTTCGACCGATGCTGGGATTCTGGCTCACCGTTCTCTTGGTCGCCCTGCTGACGTGCGCCGTGCTGATTCCCCTGGCTCGTGCAGCGCGGCAGGAGCGCAAGGATCTTCAGGGACCGGGCGATTCCTCGGGACCACCGTCCTGACGTTGGCGTCATTGGCCGGCGGTCGCCGCACTCCGCCGAGCACCAATCCCCGCTGTCCGTTCCGGCCCGCTCGTCGGGTCTGCTGTGTGATGGTCCGGCGATAGCCGCGGTCGGCGTTGAGGTCGAGCGGAGTGGGATCGGTTGTGGGGTGCGCGAGTGTGGCGTCGGGAGTGGGGGCATATTAAGAAGACTCGGGCCTGGCGGCCCTCGTCCTTGATGGATCCCGTTGTGGGGACCGTCTTGGTTCTCGATGTGGCTTCGTCTCCCGTTGTGAAAATCTTCTTGCTGTCCTGCCTCTTGGGCGCTGCGCGCCCTGCGGGCTTCTTCTTCATCCGCTGCTCACGCGTGTCGGCCTGCGGCCGCCGCGCTGCGCGCTTGGCCTTCCACTCCGGTGACCATCATGTTTCCCAGGGCGCTGCGCGCCCGGTGCTCTTCTCCCGCCGCGGCTGCGTGTCCTCTCGTTCGCTTCGCTCTCTTCCGGCCACCGCATCCACGTCTGCCGTGGTGCCTACCTTTCCCCCGTTTGGCGGCTTCGCCGCCGTCTCGTTTCCCTCTTCGACACGCGTAGCGCTGTCGTCATGACGATCAGCGGCTGCGCCGCAGAACCAGCGTGGTCTTCATCCGCGGTGGACCTCTTGTCCGGTGATGCCCTGCGGGCGGCGGAGTGATCTCGTGATGCGTCATGGAGGTCAACTCGTCGAGCGGGGTGGTGCTCGAGCTGCTTCCCGGTCTCCGGCTTCGCCGTCGCCATTCTGGTTGTCCAGGTGCTTCCCCGTGTGATGCGCATCATGTGTATCAGCGGCTGCGCCGCAGGACGCTTCGCTCACCTGGTCTGTCCGGCCGAGGATCGATCCCGCTGCGCGGAGCAGTCAGCGAAAGGACCCGTCATGGTGCACGGTCCGACGACGATCCGGTGAGCATCCTGCTTACCCGTGAGGTTCTTCCCGCCGCGCGCAGCGCTGCCCTTCACGAGTGCCACCATGATTCAGCCGACGATGTACCACTCGTTCCACCCACTGCCGCGCGCAGCGCATCCCCGTATGCATCCCAGTCTGCTTCCCTCGAACACCCAGCCGTCTGTGAAAGCCCGCTGCAGGCGCAATGTCCGTCTGACAAGGACCGATGTCTCCCCGCACGCGCGCCGCACGAAGTGCAGAGCGACTCCCACGCACCGCGGGGGAGAAAACCTTCGAGGCTTTCGATCGCCCGGGACGAAGGGCCGCACACAGGAAGGTTGACGGGAAGCGTCGCGAAATGGGTCCCCCAAACCGCACAAGCACCACTGAGATGCCAGGGCTACGCCCCGTGTCGAAGACACCATCGAATTCATACCGTAGTCCGGGCACGGTTTGGATACCCGCGGTGGGCGATTCCGGGCTGGGCCCCACAGAATCTCCGGAGCGTGGATCGCCCTAATCTCCGGCCTCAGGTCGCACAGGGGTGGGGCCCTGATCTACGCATGTTTGATTGCATGGGACACGTCATCTACCACTTCGCGCGTACCGGCGGCATCGAAACCAACCCCACGACCTTCAGTCAGCGGGCGGCAACTTTCGCCTCCACCATCGCGGCCTCCGGCCATGCCACGCTGTGCTCACTACGTCCTCTTGCCGGCGCTGCGCGAGACGCAGTCGGGCATCGATCCCACCGAACTTCCGCGTCTAATCGGGCACACGCTGCCTGAGGGTTCATAGGTGGCTGTATCAATGCGCAAGCTATCCAGTGGAACCGACATTCGAGCAAGGACAAGCACATGAGACAGCCTGAAAAGGTTTGGGTTGCCCGCTTTGCCGTCGCCCTGAGCGACCCCTTGATCGCCGTCGACGCCCGCGTCGAGACGGAGCAGGCCGTCCTGAGCCTCGCCGGACGCGACCCCCACTGGTTCGCCGCCTGGTCCTCCGGACTGGTCTCGGACATCGTCCGGACCCTCGATCCTGACGACCCGTGGCGTAAGATCACCGTGGTCAACGGTCAGGCGCAGCACCCCGACGGCAGCCCCTTCGGCTCCTACGTGGACTCCACCGACCTCGTGCATGCCCAGACCGAGGACATCCGTTCGGACCTCGGATTGGCCGCGCTCGAGCAGCGCCTTAATGCACGCACGACCGAGCTCCTTGCGGTCGCCGGCGGCGGCTTGAGCACCACCCTGGACTGGATGCGCGCGAACCTCATCCCCGACGCGGCCCTGGAGGGCCCCGACGCAGAGGTCCTCTTTCGCACGGTCGTCACCGCGCTGCGCTGGGCCATGCACCGGCGCCGGCTCTTCGTCGGCTACGACGACCAGTTCCTCGCCGTGTCCGGCGTCGAGTGGGCGAACCGCGCGTACAAGATCATCAGCGGCGAAGACTGGGACGAAGCCCGCGCAGCCCGCTTCCTGAAGCAGTCCTCGGTAGCCCCGGGAACCTACGCCCAGTTCTCGTAGTTGGCGAGGGCAGTACGCCCTGCCGTACACATGGTGCTTTCGTGCAGCCTCATCGAAGGAACGCCCATGACCGACTCCTCCCCTATACCTGCCGGCTCCGAGCCGACCGGGTCATTGGTGCAGCCCATCGTGCTACTCATCGACAAGGATGACCCGGCCCCTGAGGCCGACGGCATCGGGCCGGGCCAGAAGGAGGCGCGCAGGGTGGCAGGGAAACCACTACATCTTGTCGTCGGTCAGGAGCTCGGTGCCGATCGTGGAGAGCTCCCCGATGCGGCCGATCGTCCCGGCTAGGCTCAGCGGCATGGACGAGATCGCAGCCTTCATCCTGGCGTGCCTGGAAGACGAGGAGGCCGCCGTCACCGCCGGTGCATACCCGGAGGAGTGGGTGGTCGACCAGCAGCGCGCGTCATGTCGCACGAGACGTGAGCTCGTCGCGCACGCCCAGCGCATCGATTGGGACTACGAACCGGCCGGCGAGGCCGACTACATGCGGACGATCCTGGAGATCCTCGCCGAGCCGCACGCGGACCACCCCGACTTCCGGCCGGAGTGGAAGCAGGTCTAGTGCCGGCGGGCGCCGCCGCGGGCCTTCATCCGTGCGGTCGCCCGCATCGCCATCCCGATACCGATGCCGAGCAGTAGCAGTAGCAGTAGCAGTAGCAGGGTGCTCGGACTCACGGGGACGCCGAGGCCCGCCATGGCGAGCGACGCAGCGACGGCGAGCAGCAGCCGGGCAAGGTAGCGGTAGTGGCTCACGCTGAGGAGTCGACCCAGCTTGGCCGGCCAGGGGACGAAACGGACGTCACTGGTGTCGACGTCGAGGGACTTCAATCTGCGCATGGGCGCCATGTGTGCGGGCGGTACAGTGTCGCTCACCGCTCAGGGCTATTGGCGTGGTTGGTCAGCCGAAGTTGGCTATCGCTTCCTCGATGGCCTCATCCAGGACGCCTGCCCTTTCGGGACAGAAGTACGCGACGGTAAGTCGAAGGATCTCAGCCCCGCTCCCCAATGCCGGGTCGCCGTCATGCAGCTGGCGCACGTTCCTGCGGAAGGAGCCCGTCTGGTCGGATGTGTCTCCCTCGCACACATTCGCCTTCATGAACGGGGCGTAGTCCGAGATGTCGTCCGGGAAGAAGCCAAGTGCGGCCAGGTCTTCCTCGTATACGCCGCTGATCGGCAGGGGCTGGGGGAGAGCCTGCGGGTCCTCAGCAAGCTCCTCGGACGCTGAGAAGTAGGGGGTGCAGAGGTTGACTAGTTCGGTGCCGGCGGCCTTGAATTCTGTGGCATCGAAGTTGTACGTCGACCCTCCACCCCCCGTGATGTCGATCATCTCCGTCATGGGGCTGGCGAAACCTTTGAGGAATGGCTTCATGTCGTCCTCAGCGTGCACGGCGAGACCATCGACTTCGGCCTTCAGGTCACGAGCCTTCGCGATAGTGTCCGGGTCAATGTCCTGGAACTCATTGACGAAGTCGATCGTCCGGAACAAAGGGCCGTCCTCGTCCGGGCCGAGGAGTTGGTTGCAGGTCGTCTGTCGCGACACCTGGAAGGCCGGCTCGGTTTTTTCAACCGTGGCCGACGGCGTCGGAGTAGAGGTCGGAGTGGAACGCACGCTCTCTGCTGGCTGCGACTCCGCCTCGGGGGCGGCACACCCGGCGAGCAGGACCAGGGCAAGCGGGATGGCGGCGAAGCGAGCGTTCAAGGAGTCCCCCAGTAAGTGATGTGGCTATCAGGGTAACTGCGGGATCGGCTCCCGACCATCAAACTCTCCGGGCGAGCAATCCGGCTGCGCGACGCTCCGTCCAGAGTCACGCTGCAGCGCCAACCAGCAGCTGGTTTGCCCCGTCTGTAGGAGCACGACCGCCGGCTGAAGAGGAGATCCCGGAGTGCTATCTGAATGGGGGAACGCAGGTAGACCTCCGGGATCTCTCTATGTTTGTACCCCGGGTGAGGGCTTCCCTGACAATCAAGTTTCTCGAGGAGACGCACACTCCGATGGCGGACGCTCGTCCTCTCCGTCAGGTGCTGGTGTGACGGCACTCAGCCACACCCAGCCTTCGCGGTGGATCTTGATGAGTGGTTCGAGGAACCGGATCTTCACCGCTGTGCGCGTGTAAGCGATCGCGTGCGCTTGAACCCGGATGGCTTTGGAGGGGTAGCGGACCCAGGCGTACACGCGCCGAGGCTGCGGGAAATCGGTGGGGCGGTAGTTGTCGACGTCGAGCTCGGCCGCGGTGAGCATGATCAGCTCCTCGCGCATGACGAACTCCTCGATTCGATCGTCCATCAGCTTGGCGTAATGCTTGCCGTACCTCTTCGAGCCACCCATGAGCTGGCCCCGATCTGTCTATCGCTGGCTCAGAACCCGTCGACACCGGCGACGCGGCGCAGCCGCCAGTCCTGCCACCGCGGATCCGCGCTCATATCGAACTCGAGCACCGGGGATGCGGGCCCGGTCTGCGTCTGGAACCGCCAGAACCTCGTCGTAAGCATGCGACTCTGGCCGGCGGGACCATGCGGGGGAGTGGTGGAGGGTTCCCGCCAGCTGCTCGAGCTGGACCACGACACCGGCTCCCCGATGACCTGCCACAGGCCGCCCTTCCATCGGAGCGCCAACGGCAACCCCGACGGCAGGAACCGAACGTCAGCCACCTCGTCCAGCACCCGCCAGGTGGACGCGGCTGAGTCCTGCCCGTTAGCCCCTGTAGTCGTGGTGCGTTGGCTGTCGACTGGTTGCGCTGTCATCGTCCGTGCCGTCCTGATCGTCTGCCGTCCCTCGTGCAGAGTTAAAAATAGAACACAGGTTCGATTATTTGGGAAGCTGGGCGCAAGCTGACACACCGGAGACGGAAAGTGTATTTACTCATTTACTCTAATGAGTAAATATGGTGAGGGATGCTTTGCTGTGCGGCGGGTGAAGCAGAGCTATGGGCGTGTCCTGGCCATCAGGGACGCGAAGTCGAGCGGCTCGGACACACGCACTGAGAGGGTGTCCGTGAAGGCATGATCGAAGCCACGAGCCGTGATCCGCCAGTGAGCGGCAACCGTAGGCGCTGTAGCGATCAAAACTAGATCGTCGTCGTCACTGATCCACGGCGTGCCTGGGCGGAGCTGAGTAAGCTCGATGATCACCCGCAGCCCACCCGGTTCGTTATCCCAGTGCAGGGGATAGGTGCTGTTGGCAGCACGCAGCCCTGAATAATCCATTGGCTGAAAGAGGTCCAGCCCGTAAGGATCGCGCGTGCGTACCACCGGAGGGATCAACTTATTCTTGTCAAGGTCTTCGACTTCGCTGTGTTCGATGCCCCGCACGTTCTCGAAAAATACGTCGACCCTTACAGCTTCCAGGAACTGGCTCTGTGTGTTTTTAACGCTGAACCTTGGACCTGGCAGGACGGCGCCAGCCAGCTTGTCCAAAATGCTCGGCCAGCTGTCGATGAGTTCGTCCTCCCACTCCTCCGCACGCTCATCAAACCTCTTTGAGGTCCAGTCAGAACCACCGAACAAGGGATGAGATCCGGTCAGTGCGGCCAACGTGACGTTTGGGAACGCACTTGGCTGCTCCTTCACATACGTCTCACGCGCTCTCTCGATGGACTTGTCCGCAATACGCTCTCGGATCTCATCGGAGGGAAGGATGAAATGGGCGGGGCTGTCTACGCTGATCTCGAACTCAGGCGTCACCGCCGTCGCCTGAGTAAGGCGAGCCATCAGGCGATCTAGGTCGGCTGAGGTAGCCTTCTTCGTTTCTCCTTGGGAGCGAACGTACACGTCCCCGTCACGGAGGCTCGACGAGTTGTTGCTTCCGTCGTAGCTCTTGCGGCAGACAAACACTGGATCGCCTTGCTGAGGGGGCTGGATCAAAATGAACAAGGCTTCTGTGCCGGCTTCATCGGCAGGGTGGCGTTCAAGGTCCCATTGAGGTCCGCTCGTTCCCAGGTAGTTGCCGATCTTCTGCTCTAGCGCGAGTATTTCTATCCCTGCAGGAACCCCACCTATCCGGCCCTTTTCGGCGCCGAGCACCATCACGGCATAACCGCCGAAAGCACGAGCCGCAAGATCGACAGGTCGATTCGCTGCACCCAGGATGTATTTGGCGACCTTTGCGCAGTCATCCATGGACTTCAGCTCGAAGGTACTCTTCACTTCTAAGAAGTGCTTCTCCCTGACATCGCCGTCCTGCCGTATCGCATCCAGTATGGCGCTACGCTGACGTTCTCCTAGCGGCGCACGGCTTACATCCATGAGCTACATCCTGCCACTGAGGCAGAATGGCGTGCATGTGTGGACGCTTCGTCATTGCCGGGAACAAGGCCGCTATCCGGGACGCGTTTAGCGTCGACGAGACGTTCCAGGACGAGTTGAAACCGTCGTGGAACGTGGCCCCGATACAGGGGATCCCGTTCGTGTCCGAGCAGCTGCGCGAGGGTGAACTAGTGCGCCGCCTCGAGATAGCACGCTGGGCACTCGTCCCCGTCTGGTCCTAGGACCCCAAGGCCGGAGCCCGGATTCTCTGCACTAGTGCCGGCAACTGAACGCGCTACCTATTTTGAAGCTGTCGGTATCGGGCGGGCGCAGATTGGCGCCTCTGTACCTTCGCTCGTAGCCGCGATCGTCAGCTCCGTACCTTTGGCATGCCGAGCAGGGTGGCCCGTGGAGTCCTTGACGCCTCCGCTATCTTTTCTTGCAGCAGCCGCATTGTCAGATCAATGCCTTCAATCTCGCCTTCCCAGCCTTCGGCTTTTGCACGGGCGCGTCGTTGGTGAAGATCTTCCTCGATGTCCTGCAGTCGAGGTAGTACTTTCGGGTCGACTTGCAGGACGGGGCATCGGATACAGGCGTGTTCGTGTTGGCACGGGGTTCCGTAGGGTCTGGCGCACGATCCCAGTTCGACTTTGCGTTTGTCGAAGTGTTCTTCGAAATCCGCCCATTCCTGCTCGGTGACGCCGGTGTATTCGTCAGTTGGTCGTTGCGCACGGCGTCGGGCGAGATAGTCCTGGTAGTGGCGGACTGTGTCTTCCTCGAAGATTGCGACGTATCCCTGGGTGGTTTGGAGGTTCACGTGTCCGAGTAGGCGTGCCCCGATGTGAATGGGTAGTCCGGAGTTGACCAGTTCGGTGGCGAAGATCCGGCGGAAGTCGTGCGGTGTGAAGTGCATGCCGTCGAAGGCTTCGCTGGTGGCAGATAGTTGCTTGCAACGCCTGATCAGCATCTGTCTGACGTTTGTTGCGCTCAGCACTCCTCGGCCCAGAGCCGGGCGTTGGAAGAGATACGGCAGAGGTTCTGACCAAAGTCTCTCCTGGGGGTCGTACCGGCGCACGACCGGCACTGACCGTCCCGTGCCCTGATTTCGACGGATGATCATCGCCAGGACATGCAGCAGGGCTGCGGACACGGGCACGACGCGTTCTCTATCGCTCTTGGATGGTGCGATCACGAGCAGACCGATGACTTCACCGTTTGGCCGCTGGTACTGGCGGATACTCAGTTGCGTGAGTTCAACGAGCTCCTCGATCCGCACCCCCGTGTGCCGCATCGTTTCGACGCAGGCCCACTCCCAGAAGGTGTCGTCCTCCTCAAGGGTGATGTTGCGTATCTGTCCTGTGTCAGCGTGTTGAAGGCGTACGGCATGGACTCCCGAGCTGCGGTTTTGGCGGTCGTGGACGGTGTCAGTCCTCCGCCACGTCTTCCCGCCATGGGTGAGGGTAGAACCGGGGGAGGTGTCTTCGCCGGCTGGCAGTAGGGCCCGGAGCTCCTCGAAGTGAGTGTTGAGGTGCTCAAGTAGTGCGGGCAGGAGGGGTTGTCGTATCCGGGTCCTATCGGCCATCCTCTCCGCGACTCGATGCCGTCGTTCGCGGGCCTTCCGGACCTCCGACGCTGTGACCGGATTTGGTGCATCCCAAATGCCCCAACGTGCAGGGTTCTCGAGTGCCATCTCGTGCAGCTCAAGGTAGAACGCCCGAACAGGCCCCAGGATGTATCCCCGAGATTTTCTGCGCCCACCGGACAGGCGTTCCTCCAGCCCGCCATGCCAGCGGGCAAAGGTGTCGGGTATCAGGCGGAAGTCCGCTTGATCAGGGTTGATGAGCTCGATTTGCTTCCAGAACAAGCCGACAATCCTGTGGGAGAGCGAGAACAAGGTGGTGTAGTCGATGCCGTCTCGCCGGCGCTGTAGGTAATCGATGAGCACCTGACGAACTGATTTGTTACTGACTTGGTGGCGGTCGACCAGTTCCTCGATCGTGAGCTGCCGGTGACCACTGAGACAGGCGATCAGGGTCGGTGGCGTCGATGCCGGGAAGTGGCCTATCCGATGAAGGATCTCCCAGGCGTGGGAGCCGTCCCAACGATCTTGAGCGGGTAGATCGCCTTGATCCCTCGCTTGTCGTAGTTCTAATACGCAGTGGAGAAACACCGCCGGTGTCAGGTGCTGCATGGCGATTCCTTGGCTGATAAGGAAACCGGCGACGTCCGCGGTTGCTCTCCGGTGGGCTGCTGCACCTGTGCCGCTCGTTCTGGCTGCAACAACGAATCGCTCGAAAGCAGGGTCTTGTTCGGCCGTCAGTAGAGCTGCTGGTAGGTCCATGATCCTGTTTGCCCTGATGGAGGCGAGTGAGGGGCGGAAGACTCGGAGACTTATAGCTGTGCGGAAGCCTGCTGCCATAGCTTCCCGGGCAGCAGCGCGCCCCTCTCGCGGTCCGCCCGTCGCGGCGACACTCGCCTGCGGGCTATCGAGCCCGCTGGCGACCCACCGCTGGGTCCAGGTCTCTCCTTCGAAGCTGGCCAAGTGTCGCAAAAACATCCGGAGAAAGTAGCGCCTCTGTTTCTGCGCTTCGCGAGAGCCAGGCCAGGCTTCGTCGACCAACTCGATGATCGACTCAAGTGGTGTGCTCTCGAGATCACCGTGACGGCCTGGAGGTGATTCCGGTCTGGGAGCGGCTTCTGGAAGGATTTTGGGGTGTTCAACTGATTCAGCGAGGGCACGGGCGGCTGAAATTCTAAGCACCGAAGACCACCGACGCGTCAAGCTCGTCGTAGCCCGGTGCGTATGTTCTGGGACGTTGTGGCCGGTCGTAGTGGGCCTGCAGCCGATCGAAGAGGTCATCGACGCGAACCGCGGTGTAAAGAGCGGTGGTACTGATGTCCGCGTGGCGCAGGATTGCCTGCACGTCGGAAAGGGCAAAGGAAGGATCGTTGGCGAGCCGTGTCGCCGCAGTATGGCGAAGATCGTGGAGCGTCCAGTTCGTGGCGATCTTCTCGTTCGCTCGCTGTAAGACCCGCCGGGCGGCCGAGTAGGTCAACGCCCGCGGTACGCCCCGTCGAGTACGCCACAGCGGCTCGTTGGGTGCCGGAGTCCCATCCTCGGCAAGGTAAAGCGCCAGGTAACGCAGCCCTTCCGGTGACACGGGGACTGACTGCTTCTCTTTACTGCCCTTGCCGGTGACGTGCAGAACCTGGCGGGACCAGTCGACGTCCGCCAACCGGAGAGTCAGCAGTTCAATCGCCCGTGTTCCACTGGAAACGTAAAGGGACAACAGGGCGCGATCACGGGTGCAGTTCATCGACAGGAACAGCTCGTCCCAGAGGCTGTCCGGGATGGCTCTGGGCAGGGTCCTGGGGACCTTCTGGCGTAATCGTCCGCGCCGGGGATACTGCCACGCGGAGCGGAAAGCTTCTGAGCCGTTGTTGTCCCACCAGTTGGCGGTCGTTCCGGGGACCGGATTCACGACGGGCCCGGCCCCGAGGCTGGAGTGGAACTCGTAGAACTGGTGCACCACGCTGAGCGTGTGATTGATGGTCCGTGGGGCGAACCCGGAGGAAAGTGACGGCTTCCCCGTCTTCGGGTTTACGCTCCCTGGTCCTTTCGATTCGGAGGAATCGTGGCCACGTTGGTAGTTGAAGGTGTTGCGCATCCAGCTCACGAGCACCTCAGCGTCCGCCGGCGTTGACGCATCCCACGGCGTTTCAACACACCACATCAATCTGAACCAGCGAAGTAGATCAAAAGCGTAGCTCCGGCACGTCAGCAGACTCATGTCACAAGCGACCAGGTGCCGCAGATACCGCTCAATCGGCACAATGGCATGACCATCCGCATCCAGGACTTTCACTCCTCCCGCAGCTGTCCCGGCTACTACGGCGCCGACGCGCGGTGGATCCGACTTGCCGTCCGCTACGCTGCGTCGATCGAAGATCACCGGCTCACTTTCCCACGTGACCCAAGGATTATGGCTACCTCTTTCGATGACTTTTACAAAAGGCATGCTCGTGGGTCTCCTGAGCAAATTGCCGCAACCTCAGTAGTAGTCAACTACAGATTGACATACCCGCTTTGTCAAGAGATGGTTGACGCATGATGAAACGAAGCGCGCCGCTAGCCTCACGACCTGCCCTCATGTCGATCTTCCTCGCGTTGGTTTCGATGGGCATCGCCCTCTCCACACTTTTCGTCGCGTCCGTGGCGATCAAAATCGTGATGCTCGTCGTCGCCGCGTTCGTTCTCGCCGCGACTGGAGCAGCACTGGCCGTCGTCCTCGCCCAGTCGCGACCACCAGCACCGCGATGAGCCACGAATCACCACAACCCGACGAACAACTACGCGCAGCGCTCTCACAGGTAATAGCCGCGATCAACCCGACACTCGCCGATCGACTCGAGCACGACGTCGATTCCTACCTCGACCTCATCGACGCGACCCAGCAGGGTTCCCAAGAGATCGCTCAGCTACTACAAGCCGCAGTGACTTCAGCGCGGCTAGCCGGCGCCAGCTGGGACCGCATCGGCCAACGCATGGGCATCAGCCGACAAGCAGCACAGCAACGATTCGGGCGGACACCCGCAGACAACGAAATCATCAGCACGGAGGCTACTCGCCGACTCACACCAGTGACAGCGTTTGATGAGATGGAAGCGTTGTCCGAGGCTGGACGCGATGGATGGCATTCAGTCGGATTCGGCATGTACTTCCATGATCTGGCTCGTTCGGACGAACAGTGGGAACACCTTCGTGTAGGAGCCTTCAGCGCCAAACACAAGGATCTACTGCAAGCGGGTTGGCAGAGGATTGGCTCGATGTGGTTCCCCTGGGCTTACTACAAACGCCCTACAGGGGCACCAGTCAGAACAACGTAACCGCAGCACCGCAGCACGCGGAGGAGTTTCCTTCGTGCGTCGGTGAGCTCAGTCGCTCATCCCAAGTACGCATCGGCGCTTCACTCGAAACTCACTCATGCTTCGAAGGCAGCAGTGTCACTAGTGCAGTTAACACGGATGATCAATGCCCGCAGCGAGACGGTCACCGAGAAGCCGTCGTTCCGCACCGCGGCCGCCAAACGACGCGCCCTCATGCCGGCATATCTGGAGTCCGTTCTGTCCCGGTGCCTGTCTTCGGTGATCGAACATTTGAAGTCGCGTCCTGAAACGTACGTAGGACCAAGCCCCCGCGGTGGTTGAACAGACACGCGTTCGATGATGAGCTCATGCTCCGCCCGTGTGGTGCTGCTCGGCTAGTCCGTCATGATCGAACGCATCCTCAGCTTCGGAACTGTCCATTGGCGGACCCGTAGGAGGGCGTGATGACTAGTCGGTACGCCCTCACATCAGCCCACTGCCGCCGCGCCCACGGCTATGGCGTTGCCCTTCATCGTCGACCGGAAGTCTCGCATCGGATTCGCGAAGGCGCCCCGCGACCAAAGCGACCAGCAGAGAAATAGCTATCACGGCAACCGTTTCAGGAAGCGTCACCCTGCCAAGGACCCAGAATCCGACTCCGAGCAGTCCGGCCGAGACGATCACTGCAGTGACAAGAATTCTCATCGTTTCCCCATAGCAACATCCTGCCACCTGTGGTGATGAAGCAAACGGCGGCACTCCAGGCCGGACTGAACCGCCATCACCGTGAAGCGACCCTGATGCTCGAGCTGTCCGTGCTGCTCATCAATCTCGGCGAACTCCGGACGCAAGCGGGGCTTGTGGGGCCGCTCATTTGGTCTGTGGAAGATTCTCGTGTGCGCTGTAACTTTCTGGGGCTGGGCGGACACTACTGGGTATGGGGACGATGAACCTTGACGATGGCGACTTGTGGTCGCGGAGCCTGACCGGCGACGGTATTGCTTTCGGTGTCCTGTTCGACCGGCACCGGGATCGCGTATATCGGCACGCCTACCGGCTGGCGCAGAACAGATCGGACGCCGAAGACACCAGCGCGGTCGCGTTCCTGGAGCTGTGGCGCCAACGCGCCAGGGTCACCCTGGTCCAGGGCTCGGTCCTGCCGTGGCTGCTGGTGACGACCACTAACTGCGGGTTGAACCTTCGCCGGTCCACCCGCCGGTACGACGCACTGTTGAAGAGGCTGCCCCGCACACCCCACATGGAGGATCCTGCGGACAACCCGCAGGGCAGTTTCCTGGACACCGTTGACGCCCACCTGGCGGACGCGTTGCGGGAGTTGAAACCTGTGGACCTGCAGCTCATCACCCTCGTCGCCCTTGAGGGCTACGACATTGCCGCTGCCGCGTCGATCCTGCGCCTTGCCCCGGGTGCCGCAAAGACCAGACTGCACCGGGCCCGCCAGCGACTCCGCGACCAGCTACCAGCACCCTCACCGGCACGACCACTTACACTCTCGCAGGAGGGACAACCATGAACCTCAACCAGATGGACCCCACGTTCAGTCAGGGACTGCGGACCGCCCTGGTCGAGCAAGTCACTGCCGCCTCACCCGCCCGGGCGCGCCGGCACCGGTGGTGGATCGGAGCCGGCGTATTCGCCGGCGTCGGACTCATCGGGGGCGTGGGAGCAACCGCCGCGGGTTTCCTCGTCGAGCCGGGCACAGACGTGGTGACCGAGTACGGAAACCCGGTCTCCGGCAGCTACACCGGCCCGCAGACGATTGAGTTGGGCGCAGCGCCTGACAGCGCGACCTCCATCAAGGTGGAGCTGACATGCCTCAGTGGCGGCACCATCTACCTGCCCGACGGGGCAAGCACGACTTGCCCCGACGTCGGTACCGGTGCAATGACGTCCACGTCATTGGCCCTATCGCCAGGACAGGACTCTCTCGCAGTAGGAACCAGCGCAGCCGAAGTCAGCTATCAGGTGCACATCATCTATACGAGCAGGACCCCGACCGACTGGGCCGTCAACGAGAACGGCGATACCTACGGTGCCACCAATGCAAGGGGCGAGGCGGACCTTATCTCAGTGATCACCACTGACGGGAAGCTCGGCTACGTGTACGCCGACGAACTCAACGAAGCCTCGGGCAGAACCGCATCCACCGGTTTCACCAGCCCAGCCGACGCCCGGGCCTGGCAGGAAGCGCGAGAAGGGACAGTGGCCCTAATCCCGGTCTACGAATCCGACGGTGAAACCGTTGTCGGAGAGTTCGAGGCAGGACGCTGGTGAGAGTTCCTTCCACCTAAGGGATAACCCATCCCAGCAGAACGACGCTGCACGATCGTCATAGGTGCGACACGCAGCTCAGCTTGTTGCCGCCTGATTGTCACCTTCTGAATGAATGCCCGCTCCGAGACCTTGTTGTCGTTTCAGGGTGAGTATTTCTCCATGTGCTGCGACCAGTGCGTTTCGCAGCTCAGAGAGTTCGCGGCGGTGCTGGACGCGTTCCGCGGTGAGTTTCGTGCTGAGTGTTCTCACTATGCTGCTTGTGCTCTGGCGTTGAGTCTCCCCTTCTGTTGCCGCTGCCGGGGGGTGGGGTGTTTGTGGGTTTTGCTGGTTCCGTAGCTGGGTGATGCGGGCACGCAGTTCGGGAGTTCGGTAGAGGAAGTCCTTGGATACGCGGCCGGCTGCTGCCACAGCCTGAAACGTGATGGGCTGGCCGGCTTTGATCAGCTCGTGTAGGCCTCGTTCGGCCCGTTCGGTCGCGGCGGCCTGTTTGGCTTGAGCTGCTTTCCTGAGGTTGTCGGGGTTGCCTCGGCTCATCAGCCGATCCGTTCGTGGGGGTGGTCCTGGCGGTCCTCCTCGATGCGCGCGGGGACTCCGGGTGCCGCGAAGGGTGTGCCTGGTGTGGGTTGTTTCTGGAGGGCGTTCACGATCGTTCCGAGGGCTTTTTGCTCTCTCCGCCGCAGGGTAAGCCAGACGTGGTTTTCGGACATTGGTTCCCCGGTCCGTTGTTGGTGGGCTTGCTGGCGTCTGTCGATCAGGGATTCCAGCGAGACGAGTTCGCTTTCGTGAATGTCGAGGAAGCGTTCATCTGTGACGAAAAGGTCGCACGTCAGGCAGGCGTTGCCCTTGTCGCAGGATCGCGTCGGAGGCAGTGTGCACCAGCCGTTGGGAAGGATGCGGTCCGTTCGGGCGTCCAGCGCCATCACGTCGTAGAGGTCCTCGGGTGGGATGGAGGGCTGCTGGCCGGCGTGGTTGATCTTTTGGTAGCGCAGGAATTCGGCTTTGGCGGTGGAGTCCAGGGTCTGGGCGTAGTGCATGGTCATCTCCGGGCTGGTGTGGCCCATGTACCGCTGGACGACGTGCAGGGGGACGCCCGAGTTGAGCAGTTTCGTTGCCTTGGTGTGGCGGAACCGGTGGGTCTTGGAAAGCTGCAGGGGCTGACCGTCGTTGTCTGTCATCCCGGTCTGCTCGACCAACTTCCGCAGTTGGGTGCGGAAGACGTTTGAGATGTAGGGGTGTTGGCCGCGCAGGTTGTTGTGGGATTTCACGAACAGGTACTTCGGTGCCTCGAGGCAGCCCTGACCGGCCAGGTGCGCCGTTAGCCACCGTTGTTGCTCGGCGATGATCTCGATGACTTCCCCATCGACGAAGATCGTATCGGGTGCTCCTTCGATCTTTGTCTGTTGGTAGCGCAGCTTCGCGATGCGGGAACCGCCTTCCCTGGGCTCGTATTCGACCGGAAGCAGCGGGTGAACGTCCAGCATGCAGATTTCGCTGATCCGTCGCCCGGTGGCCAACATCAGGAGAAGGATCCGCATAGCTTGAGGATCTGCGCGGCCGCCGTCTTTGAGGGGAGCGGCCAGGAGGTGGGCATGCTTGGCGATCTTCGCCACCGCACCATCGCTGAGCAGGTGCCGTTCATCGAACCGGCTGATCGGTTTTCTAGGAATGTCTCCGGGGCGCCAGAACCGCAGGTGTTCTGGGCCGAGATCTGACCATCGGGGGTCGCCGGTGGCCCGAGCTGCGTCCTGGGCATGGTCGTGCATGAAGGAGTAGAAGCCCCGGATGGCTGCGGTGATCTGGCCAATGTTGGAGTGGGAGCGGCTCTTGCCGGCGTTGTGTCCATGGGTCATGTGCTGGGCTCGGGTTTCCTGGAGGAACTCCAGCATCAATGGGCGCACCTGAGCAGGATCGTCGGTAAGGAGCGGGGAGTTCAGTTGCCGCTGTACGGCGAACTTAGCGAAGACAATGAAACCTGCCTGGATGTAATGCGCTGTGGTCCACGTGATCTGCCCGGACTCCAGCAGGGTCTTGACGTAGAACCTCACTCCGAGCCGTAACCACGTCGGCTCGATAGAATGCCAATGCAGGATCCGCTGCTGGAGAGGCTCCTGCTCCCGGCGTGGAATACGCGGGTCCATCGTGAGGTCCCAGATCTCGCGTTTCCACCAAGGACTCGTATCGTAGGCGAACCACAGCAGCTTGCAGGCTCGGTCCAACGGCGCCATGTACGTGCGCAAGGTGTTCGGATTGGGAAGTTCCTTGGTCCGTCTGACCCAGGTGGTCGTCAGTTCCGTCTTCCATTCGTGCGGGGTCCGGTCCATCAGGCTGGTGCAGGGTTTGTCGGAGGCCCGGAGCCTACTCGAGGTCGCACCGAGTTCGCGGACCAAGAGCCCCAGCGGGGCGCATGGGACGCGGCCCCCGAGTTCGACAATCCGCCAGATAGCGAACATCATCTCGCGCTGCATGGGCTCCGGAAGGCCATCAAGATGAATGTTGCCGATCTTGTCGTGGTAGAAACCGAACGAGGCCCGGTACTGCTCGGGGATGGATTGACGGGTGTAGTGCAGCAGGCGCAGGCCTTCGGGGACCGTGTCCCAGAGACGCCGGTTGGTGGTTTCGGAGAACGGGCGCGGGTTCAGCCCATAGAGGGAAGTGAGGGTCGCCGCGTCAGCTGGTTTCATGGCCAGTTCTCCAGGTTTCGGTGGCGCTCTTCCAAGCAGCCAGGGCGCGCAGTTCATCGTCCTCGGTGACCCAGGCGTATGTGTTCAACGTCGTTTGCACGTCGGCGTGTCCGAGGCGGCGGCTGACGACGTGGACGGGCCGGCCGGAGAGTAGCAGGGCCGTCGCGTGGGTGTGGCGGAACCAGTGGGGAGACCAGTTCGCCGGGACTTGATCGCCTAAGCTCCGCCGGATCCGGCTCACGAGCTTGTAGATGGTTTCCGGCCGGATCGGGGCGAAACGCTCGCCCCCGTACAGGTTGACGAAGACCCAGGCACTATCCATATCGGGCACCGACAAGTCCATGCCCTGGTCGCAGACCTGCCAGACATACTCAGCGTATAGACGGTCGAGCTCACCGGAGATGTAAATCTTGCGATAGTTCCCGCCCTTCACCCGTGCCCCGTGCGGATGGGCTCGCGGCACGACCTCGATGAAGGGATTTTCGCCTTGCCCGCTGTGCCAGTCGCGGTGCTGCAGGCACAGCGCCTCGCCGAGTCGAAGTCCCGTTTCCTCAAGCAGCGTGAAGAACAGTCGGTCCCGCACCGACCCGATCCAGGTCGCCAGCAGCGGATCGTAGCGGGCGCAGCAGTCCTTGATCAGGTGAATTTGGTGTGGTGTCAGTGTCGGCGCCGAAACCCGTCGACGGCGCACGCGCACCGTCACCGCCCCCTGCGTTCGGTTTCGGCCGAGATGTTCGAGGAATGGCGTGTAGGGCGCACGGGCCGGCCTCGCGCTGAAAAGGCACGCTGGAACATTCACCCCGCGCCACTGGTGGTAGACGTAGAACGACCGCACGCCCTGCAACCGGATCGCCAGCGTGGCCTCCGAGACCAGTGCAGGGGTTTCCCCCAGCGCTGCCACACCAGGCGGTAGACCGTGCCGTAACCACGCGAGGAACCCGGTGAGATCCTCCAGGTCGAAGGAATCCCACCCGTGGCCGCGGAGGCCCAGAAATCGCCACCACAGTTCCAACGCCCGTGCATACGACTTCACGGTGTTCGGCGACGCACTCGTTTGCCGAAGGTACTCCAAGAACATCTCCACCGGCACAATGGGCAGATGGTTGTCTCCGAGCACGGTCCAGGAATCGTCGAAACCGTCAATCTGAATACGCTGAACTCGGACCATGGGAGGCGCCCCCGGAAGCAGTTGCCACACAGCATCCACCTCAAGAGGGGTGAAGCTTTACTGACACGCCGGTATGCGTCTCGTTCTGTTGAAGACGAGTACCAGATACGAGCGGCTTCAAGCGCCCTGGGAGTAGCTGGGGACACTCTTCAAGACGTCGAAGACGGCGCTCGAGGGATACCGGATAGCCCAGCGAACGGCTACTACGAGTGGCAGAAAAACGACGACGGGGCGAAGACCCCTCACTACCTCCACGGCGAGGACGAGGACCTGCTGCTGGGCTTCGGTCGGGCCTGTACGAGTTCTGGCCCGACCCCACCAAGGACGAGGATGCCGAGGACAAGTGGCTGGTCACAGCGACAATCCTCACCCGCGCCGCGCACGATGCGCTCGGCCACATCCACGACCGGACGCCGGTCATCATCCCGACCAATCTGCAGGATCAGTGGCTAGACCCGACCATGACCGAGCGGAACCAAGTGCAGCATTTCATTGACACCATTCCCGAACCCAACCTTGTCCCGCGGATCGTCAGCAAAGAGGTCGGATCAGTCCGCAACAACGGACCCCAGCTAGTCCTGCCAGCCGTCTAGAGCCCGTTTAGTCCAATGGGTGAGGGAGCGAGAACCTGTGGAACGTTTGGCTCTGTCTTGATTAGCCCAAGGGTTACAAGTCCTGCTGGTGAAACATCTGTCCTGATCAGTTCCGGTTGAGCCAGCGCCGAAATTGATTCGATGACTTCAACGACCGGATAGTTGCTGCGGTCCGCCAGGTAGCGAGCAACTTGTCGTGCAGCGGGGCGAGGGAGGTTAACCTCCTTGGGCAGTTTTGCGTCGGCGACAAGGAAAGCAACTACGACTTCCCAGGCCTTATAGAACACCTCGACAAAGGCGCCATCGTAGGGGACCGGGCATACAACGAGGTTTTTGCTTTCGTCCAAGCGCACTCGGTCGTCTTTTCCTTCTGACGCCGGGACAAGACCCAAGCGGAGGCCGCGGGATGCCTCTAGCTTGCTCGGGTTGATCTTTACCGTGGTTCCGACCCACTTTTCTGAATCGGGATTACCTAGGAAGAGGTCGGCTTTCCAGAGTCCATCGATGCTCTGCGGAAGGCGCGAGCGATCACCTTTCACCCGCATTGACGAAGCCACCTTAGAGATGTGCCGCTTGAGGGCGACAGGCCTCCCCTTCGTGCCTGTCATCAGAACCGAATCCTTGGTGAGCAGGGACTCGGCAGTGTCGATGATCTGCTGGCTCCCCGCCTTCTCAACCCCGAACAGAATGGAGGACACGTCCGTGCTGGGGATTTTGCATAGCTTCAACGCGGTGACAACGCGTTCTTGGACGGACGCTTCACCGCGAGTCACGGCGTCGTGAAGTGCGTACTCAAAGCAGATGCCAGTATCGCCGTCCCCCTCCCGACGGCTGCGAGGGAGCATGAATAGAGGAACCTGCTCGTAGCCGCCCAACCGCTCGGCAACGTCCTTCCGTAAGGAGTACAGAATCCCCCGGAGGATTGGCCCGACTACTGCCGTGATTGCCGAAACTTCATCAGCAACAGGGTTCAACTGAACTTCTTTGCGCAGATCCTGAGTGGTCACGGCCTCATCCTAGGCTCCAAACGGGACTTGATGCCCCGCGGTATCGCCTCGGACCGCTCGGGAGTGTTGCGTTTGGGTACACCCCAGCGCCACAGTGCAGAACGGCTCAGATCGTGTTGCTTTAGGGTCCTTTTGTGGCTTCTGCAGCAGAAGCGACCGCGGGTCTAGACATCACGCAACGCCGCCCTGGCGTGCGTCCTGCAACAGGATCGGCTACCGGATGAAGCGTGGGTGGTCAGAGCAGGTTGCGGGGGCCGCGGAGTTCGCCCCATCCGAAGTGGCTCTCGGCGATGAAGTCCTGCAGGTCGCTCTGCACGAAGCGGACAAGTGCATCTGCACCGTCATCCAGAGGAAGGCTGCCCGAGCCGCCCTCTTCACCCAGTGTCTGCCATCGTACCCAGGCGTCGTTCGTCTTGATGTTGGTGTCGTCGGGAAGCTCGACGCCGTCGGCGACCCTCTCCAATCGGAACGTGAATGACCGTAGCTCTCTGGGGCTAAGCATCGACTCGAACATGGGCTCGAGGAGCCGCTTCACGTCTCGCACGTGCATTGATCCAATCATGTCTTCACGATAGAGATGCTTGGGGCGCCACCACCCACGCCGAGTGATCGAAAGCAGATAGCCCAGCACCCGCTATTTCCAGTCCAGTCAAAGGATCCTTTGACCGGACGGTTCAGTTGGGCGCCCAGAGGCCCGATCGTTATCAGCATCGACGCGAGATTGTGGGGTCGCATGTTGTCTCGGCAATGTGTCTCACGTCGAGTATTCTCATCAAAGCGGAATCGGGCCTTTGATGAGTGTTAGGAGCGGCAAGGTGGGAAGCATCGGGTACGCGAGAGTCAGCACGCTGGAACAGAACGCGGATCTGCAGCACGCAGCGCTTTCTGCGGCTGGGTGCAGCCGCATCTTCACCGATCATGGGGTGAGCGGCACGATGGCGAGTCGACCGGAGCTCGACAAGCTCCTCGACCACCTCCGAAGCGGTGACGAGGTCGTGGTGTGGAAGCTGGACCGGTTGGGACGCAACACCCGGAACCTGCTAGCCCTCATCGACGACCTCGAGCGTAGGGGAGTCCATTTTCGCAGCGTGACTGAGGGGATCAGCACTACCGGTCCCATGGGGCGAGCCATGCTGACGGTCATGTCGGCCTTCGCGCAGCTCGAGCGCGACCAGCTCGCCGAGCGGACCAGAGCCGGTATGGCAGTAGCCGCCGAGCACGGACGGAAAGCTGGCCGGCGGGAAGTTACGACCGACCACGCGAAGGTGAAACGCGTTAGGGAGCTGAAAGCCCAGGGGCTCGCGCCGGCAGACATTGGCAAGATCATCGGCGCGAGCCGTGCGACCGTGTACCGCTACCTCAATATCGCCACTGAAGCCGAACTCAACAGCCAAGACCCGCCGGCCACCAGGAGAACATGATGATCAGGATCATCCGCTGGTTGCTCACCTCGAGCATCCGGTACAGCTACCGGTTCGTCCGCGCTCTCATCCGACTTCCCCTGCTGCTGCTGCCGATTCCGCCGCGGGTCCGTAACCAGGTCGCTGGTGCGTTGGCCGTCGGCCTCTGGTTTTTCTCGATGTGGTTGGTCGCGACCGCAGCCGGCGCGCCGTGGTGGGGACAGCTCATGATCGCTGCTGCAGGGGCCCTCGTCATCGCCGGTGTGGTCCGGATGGAAGGTCGCCGGCCGATCGTCCGGGGGCCGGTGCGCGTTCGATGACGTCCTGGCAGAGGTAACTGGGGATGAGAACGCGCAGGGGGGAAGCTGACCGGTTCTGGGAGAAAGTAGTCAAAGGCCCGCTGCCGCATGACTGCTGGATCTGGACCGGAGCCGTCGCTGACGACGGCTACGGGCGGTTCTGGGTCACCAGAGACGGCGAGCAACGCGCCCTGCGGCCGCAACGCTACGCCTACGAACACCTCACCGGAGATACCCTGCACCCCGGCATCGCGCTCATGCACGTCTGCGACGTCCCTCTATGCGTCCACGCCAGCACCGGAACAGAAACACACCTGCTACCCGGCACTCAGGCGTTGAACATGCTCGACCGATCCCAGAAAGGCCGGCATGCAAACGCGTCGACCTTCCGATGGCGCGGTGTCGGCCGCGCCCAGTTCCGGGCCCAGTCCGTCGAGCTGCGCACAGCCCTCCTCGAGCACGGATGGAATGAACCGATCATCCGACCCCTGCTGGCCGGCATCGACCCCGAAGCCCCAACGCTTTTCTAGGGCTTCCCCAATTTGCACTACCAAGGTTGCTCGCAGTACACAGCGTCCGGACACGGCTCACGCAACACGACTACCGCTCCGGGCGCAGCTACTTCTGGATGTCTTATGGACGGTCGTCTGATGAACGACACCTCGCATCGTTGTTGTTGACCATAAGCGCAAGCCTTCCTGCAGCTCATCGCTGTTCGTGCTTGGTGACCAAGGAAGAGAGCTTGTCTGAATTGACAGAGCTGAACCGTAATCTCATGGCATGCAGCACAGGAAACGCATCGAGCATGTCGTTGATCACTCCACTGTCGATGCATGGAGCGATGCGTTCGCGCTGCTCGAGTTCAATCGGTACGAAGGTCAGGCTGTTCGTGGGTTCCTTGAGGAGATGGAGCACTTGATCGAGCATCGTGATGACGTTGACCTCCTGCGATCAGGCTTCACCGTCGATCCGCGGACTGGTCGTCAGTGGCCGGACGACCGGCAGAAGCGGCGCCTGTACTCTTCGACAAAGATTTACTTCGACACGTACTACAGTGCGCTGTCTCACCTCTCCTCGGTGGTGGCGCGATTCTCCAAAATCTTCGGAGGTGTCGCCTACACGGAGAACAAGCCCTTTCTGACGTGGTTGGAGAAGTATCACGCCGATCTTCCAGCGCACTTCAACGTCGGATCGCTGGTGTTCCACGAGTTGGAGTCTGCCCGGCGATTTCGAGCACTCCTGAATCATCCGCAGCAATTCTCGCCGCCTGACTGGTCGACGGAGACTCGCCCTTTCTATGACGTGGTTCATATCGTGATGCACGGGGCGCAGTCACGGACGGGCAAAATTCCCCCTGGGAGTCGGCGTGACATGATCCCACCGTTCGTGGAGGCAGATTGGAGAATGGATGCCCCCGACGAGGTGAGTGTGACCAACTGTCTGACAAACGTCGCGGCTCCGATCCTCAGTGCAGTACTCGCTCAAAGGAGGCCCGACGCAGCTTTCGTCAATGCTGACAGCCGTAAAGCTGCCTCTGACGCGACTGTGCTGACCGGTGGGCGCCGTCTCCGGCCCGGTTCAAATATCAGTACCCCGCAACCTGTGAAACCAACTGCACGCGATGTGCACGTTGTTCGGGGTGAAGTGGCTTCTTGGCTTAAAAGCCGTGGAGGAACTTGGTGACCGGCTACCAGATACGAAACATGGCGAGACAAGTTTCCGAGACAGGAAGAGGCCTGTAATCGCGGGGGAGTGGTCCCTCGAGCTGGAACCGCTGCAGGTGTCCTAGGAAGCTTTAGGTTTTCAAGACATGTCGAAAATCGTGGTCATCGAGGGTGGAACTACAGCGTGCCGCGTGAACGGGGTGCGGCAAATAGCTCTCGGACACGATTAATGAGACAGGGTGCGCCGTCCCGATAGCGGCGGCCTTGGAGTGTTCTATGGGAGGTTGTCCGCGAGATGAGTGCATCCGTCCCGTGAGCCAGATGAGTTCTAATTTGGGCGCGGCGAATATGTGAAGGTGGTTCCGTTGTCGCTGGAAACCTGGATGCCCTTATCTGTGGCGATCCAGATGCGGTGTGTGTCGTCATTGGTGTGGGTGGCGGCTATCGCTGCGGGTTCCCCTTCAATGGTTCCTTGCTGTGCCCAGGTCAGGCCCGCGTCAGCGCTGGTGTGTACGACGCCGTCGGGGGTGACTCCGATCGCAGTGTCGCCGGCGAAGGTCGTGAAGATCAGAACCGGGGCGTCAGCCACCGGTTCCCATGTCGCTCCATTGTCGTCGGATCGGTACGGGCCGTCCTCGGTGGTGGCAAGGACGACACCGTCTTGTGATGCCGAGAGGTTGAAAGCGGGGAGGTTCTCGCTCGTGACGGTCCACTGCTGCCCGTCCGGGCTGGTAAGGATGCGCCCTTCGTGCCCGATGAGACCGTCCTGTGTGGCGGCGAGGGAGTGGAAGTCGGTTTCACCCTGCCGGGACACGGGTTCCCAGGTGAGGCCGTCGTCGGTGCTGGTGATCAGGCCGACGGGATCGGGAAGGTCCGTGCCTGGTCCGGGGTGTCCTGATGCGTATAGGGTCCCGTCGCTGGTGGTGGTGAAGCCCATGAGGTCGATCGTCGGGCCGATTTGCTGGACCGGGGATCGGCTGACGTCGAAGAGGCCGTCGTGGGTGGCGAGCAGGATGCGGTTGGTGCCCGGATCGACGCTCATGCCGTGGATGTGCCCGGACGGGTAGTCGGCCGGTGATGAGGGTGTCGCTGGTGCATCCGCTGATGCGTCCTCTGGTGTGTCCAGGGAGGTCGAGGTTGTGGTGGTGCAGGCGCTGAGCAGTACGGCGAGGACAGCAATCGAGCCAAGGTGCGCGGCGCGGTACAGGGGAGAAGGCAACAGGCAGTCCTTACAGGAAGCGTCGAAAAATCAGTCGACACAGGGAGGGTCGCCGGCTCGCTGACCGGTGACTGAGGGTTCGGTGGGTGGTCGAAACGGTGCCGGTGTGGAGGGAACGGGGCCCCCACACCGGCACCTGTCAGAGGGCAGTCCACCTTCGGGTCAGGTCCTCAAGGGGACACCTGATTGAGGGGTGGACTGCGTGGTGGAACTGGCGTGGGGTCAGAGGCCCGCGAGCAGCTCTTTCATCTCGTCGATTTCGGCCTGCTGGGAGTCGACGATGGTTTCGGCCAGCTCGATCGCTTCGGGGTTCTCGCCGTCATTGATCTCGGTCTGAGCCATACCGATGGCGCCCTCGTGGTGGGCGGTCATGGACTCCAGGAACATGCGGGACGCCTCGGTGCCTTCGGCGGATTCGAGGGCGGACATCTGGTCCTCGCTCATCATTCCCTCCATGCCGCCCATGGATTCCGAGTCGGACCCCATGTCGCCCATGTCGTGGCCTTCCATGCCGCCTTCGGGCTCCATGGGCTCACCCCAGGCTTCCAGCCAACCGGTCATCGTCTCGACCTCAGGACCCTGGGCGTCCTTGATCTTCGTCGCGAGATCCGTGATTTCCGGGCTGATGTCGTCCTTGGCGAGCATCATGTCGCTCATCTCCACCGCCTGCTGGTGGTGAGGGATCATCATCTGCGCGAACATGACATCCGCGTCATTGTGCTCCTCAGACACGGCATCCGAACCGGTGGTTGCTGACGCCTCAGCGGACGAGGTCGTTTCAGCAGCTGCGCTCGAGGCAGGAGCTGCCGCTTCGGTGCTGGTCGTGTCGGTGCTGGTGGTGCCGGAGTCGGCGCCGCAGGCGGAGAGGGTGAGGGCCGTGGCCAAACTCAGTGCGGCAAGGGAAAGGTAACGCTTCATAGTGGTCAGATCCTTCAAAGCTCAAAAAGTGGTGTGCTATCGGTCGCTCACCCCCGCCCAGACAGGGCCAACGGGGTGAGGCAGCGCCGGCTACGCCGTCGATCGACGCGCATGCATCGAGGGGCGTGCGGGCATGCTGGGATGTCGGCCTACCGCCCGTAAGGGGCGGGTACGGGCCGCGGATTCTATGTGCGACTGATGCAGAGTTGAGTCAGTGAAGGGGTAGGAGCTGGTCGGGACGCCCAGTACGTCAGGGGTGGTCCGCGGCGACGCAGCGAGGACGTGAGGGCCCGTCCGGTGGGGGTGAGGAGCCAGGCGATGCCGACGAGGACAAGGGCGAGCACGCACATGCTCAAGGCCATCTCGTCGGCGCAGTCCGCACCGCACCCTGCAGGCATTCCCTGATCCGCCAGGTCCCCGGCCGCCTGGGTCAGAGCGGGCAGCAGCTGCGCCGCAGCATCGCCGTGTGTGTGACCGGATGACACCACTGGGGACACTGCCGAAGACACTAGTGCGGAGCCAGAATGAATCGCGGTGGGGTCCGCCGGCGCGGTGTTCAGCGCTGTGGAGTTCGACGGTGTGGAACTCAGGGTCATGGAGCCGGCGCTGTGGTGCGCTGTCGCCCCGTGTCCGCCCATCCACACGTGCATGGCGAGGATCCCGACGATCACAGCGGTCAAACCGACGAACGAGAGCAGGGCAGGAAGCAGGGAGCCCAGGGACGTGCGGAGCATCGCGGGATGGCGCGTGCCGGCGCTGATCACCGTCCTCATCACGTCCTCATCTCCTTCCGGTTCCCTGACCGCCCTGACTGACCTTGCTGATCTTCATGCGCCTCATGCGGGTGCACTGACGCCGATAATGCTGATGACGCCAGGGTCAGGCTGACCGGTCGGCGCCGGTGCGGTGCTGCGTTCACGTCGTGGTATCTAAGCGTAACGAGATGCGTCCACGAGCACCGAACCTGCTCAACCAACCTGCCCAACGAACAGATTAGCGAGCAGGTTCAATGCCCGGGCGGAACACCTCAGAGGGGGTCGTCATCTCAGTGGGTGCTGATCCGTTCCGGCCTGAGGTCGATCCGCCGCAGCAGCTGCGCGTTGAGCGCCACCACGATCGTGGACACACTCATGAGCACCGCCCCGGCGGCGGGGGAGAGCAGGATCCCCGCGAACGCCAGGACACCTGCGGCCAGGGGAACGGCGAGCACGTTGTACCCGGTGGCCCAGATCAGGTTCTGGATCATTTTGCGGTAGCTGGCCCGGGACAGGTCGATCATCGCCAGCACGGCCCTCGGATCGTTGCCGGCGAGGACGACACCGGCGGACTCCATGGCCACATCTGTTCCGGCACCGATCGCGATACCGACCTCGGCCCGGGCGAGGGCTGGGGCGTCGTTCACGCCGTCACCGACCATCGCGACCCTCAATCCCCGGGACTGCAGTTCGGTGACCTTGGAGTCCTTATCCTGCGGCAGGACATCAGCGAACACCTCATCAATGCCCAGCTCCTTACCGACGACGTCGGCGACCTGGCGTGCATCACCGGTGATCATCGCGACCTTCACCCCACGGGCCTGCAGCGCTTTCACGGCGGCCCGGGATTCCTCCCGGACCTTGTCCTCCAGCCGGACCGCACCGATCACGGAGCCATCACGGATGACGTGCAGGACAGACGCGCCACGGCCCACCCAGTCCTGCACCGTCCCAGCGATATCGGAAGGAGTGCTCAGGCCGAGTTCCTTGAGCATGTTCGGGCCGCCCACAGCGACGTCAAGGCCGTTGACGGCCGCTCGGACACCGCGACCTGTCATCGACGTGAAGTTACTGCCCGTGTAGCCGAGGCTGGTTGCTGCCGGGTTGGTGCGGGCGGCGGTGACGATGGCCCGGGCGACGGGGTGCTCACTGTCGGCTTCCGCGGCCCCCGCCAGGGCCAGGAGCTCAGCCTCTGCGACACCGGTGACAGTGGTGGTCGCGGTGACCGCGTGCTGTCCTTCGGTGAGGGTCCCGGTCTTGTCGAACAGGACGACGTCGATGGTACGCATCCGCTCCAGGGCGATGCGGTTCTTGATCAGCACCCCGGCCTTCGCGGCGCGTTCGGTCGAGATCGCGATCACCAGGGGGATCGCCAGGCCCAGGGCGTGCGGGCAGGCAATCACCAGCACCGTGACAGTGCGGATGACAGCGTCATCCGGGCTGCCCAGGAGCATCCACGCGATGAAGGTCAGAATGCCGGCACCGAGGGCGAAATAGAACAGCAGGGCCGCGGCCCGGTCCGCGAGGGCCTGCGCCCTCGAGGAGGAGGCCTGCGCCTCGGCGACCAGGCGTTGGATCCCGGCCAGGGTGGTGTCCGCGCCGACCGCCGTGACCTGCACGCGGACTGCGTTGTCGGTCGCTACGGTGCCGGCGACGACCGTCTCCCCAATGGTGCGGGACACCGTGCGGGACTCACCGGTGATCATCGATTCGTCGAACTCCGCGGTCCCGTCGATGATCTGTCCGTCCGCGGGGACCCGAGCCCCGGAGCGGACGAGGACAACGTCCCCGGTGACCAGGGAGCTGACCGGCACGGTCTCGACCCGTGCAGCAGGTCCGGTCCCGGTGACCTTGTCTGCTTCGTCGGGCAGCAGGGCGGCCAGGGCATCCAGGGCGCCGGCCGCGGAGCCGAGGGCACGCATTTCCATCCAGTGCCCCAGGAGCATGATGACCACCAGCAGGGCCAGCTCCCACCAGAAGTCCAGGTCGAACCTGCCGATACCGAGCGTGGTCACCCACGAGGCGATGAAGGCGACGCTGATCGCCATAGCGATCAGCAGCATCATGCCCGGCTGCCGGGACTTCAGCTCCGTCACGCCGCCCTTGAGGAACGGGGCGCCGCCGTACACGAAGATGACCGTGCCCAGGATCGGGGCGATCCACCGCGAGCCCGGGAATTCTGGGGGCATGACCCCAAAGAGCATCGTGAACATGGGACTGAAAGCAACCACGGGAATCGCGAGGACCAGACTGAGCCAGAACTTGTTCTTGAACATCGCGGTGGAATGCCCCGCATGCTCGCCGTGGGAATGGACCTGATGATCCTCATCCGTGCCATGACCCGCGCCATGACCTGCGTGATTGCCCGTGCCATGACCCGCGTGATGACCCGTTCCGTGGTCCGGGTGGTTCGCGTGTTGGCCCGGTTCATGGTCTTTCTCGGGGTGCTCCTGGGTGGAGATCGCCGAGTGGGCGTGACCGTCGGGCATGGCCTGCCCGTGCGTCGATTCCGGTCCGTCCGGGTGGTGGTGCTGATTGTTGACGTTCTGATTTTTGCTCATGGTGACTCTTCCTTTGAGCCCGCTCGGGGAGAGGGGCCCGTGCCTGTGCCGGTCGGCTCAAGCGGTCGCGAGCTGGTAGCCGGCCTTCTCGACGGCGTCCTGAACGGACGACGCGGCAAGGGGCTGCGTGGTGGTGACGCTGACGGTGGACACGCCGCCAGGAACGAGAGCGATCTGAACATCCTCCACGCCGTCCAGGGCGCCGATGGCGGTACTGACACGGCCTGCGCAGGAACCGCAGGTCAGGCCAGTCACCGCATAGTCGGCAGACACGGTGCCTTCGATCGCCGGTTGCGGTGCCGTGGCCTGCTGGGGTGCGCAGCACCCACACGACCCTCCCGTAGGGGAGTCCGCATCCGAGTTCTGGGTTCCGCTGATGTCGGTGAGGTTCATCGGGGTCCTGACGAGGTCAGTCATGGTGGTCTCCTGCAATTAGTGAGCAACGAATTATTGAGGGAGCCGCGGCGAAGAACGTGTGAGTGCTGGTGAGGCCCTGGTTCCGTCGCGCAGTGCAGTTGACCTGTACGGCGTGCGTCCCGAGGAGAGGAGACTACCTTCTGAGGTACAGCCAAACTTATACCCCCCGGGGGTATAAGTCAAGGTGTGGTGCAACACAGCGGAAGTATCCGCTGGTAAGTCGATTCTGGGTGCGCGAAAACAGGCCTACAGCACAGGATGCCGCTGCGGATCGGGTTCGAGGCGGGGGTGGGGCTAGGTGTGGGGCTGTAGTGAGGGTGGGGGGTTAGCGCGGAAGCCGGCTGATGCGCTTGGGTTGCTTCCTTCACCTCGTCTCACAACTCATCACCTAGCCCCTCGAGGTCGCGTTCCTGTTACCGAAAAGAGCAGCCGAGATCACCCACCAAGAGCCTGCCGTGGTCTGGTGATCATTTTGTCCGCGACCTCGCTACGGCCGGCTGGCTGAACTGCTTTAAGTCATCGTTCTTCGGCAGGTACTGGCGCAGTAACCTGTTCGTCTTGTAACCTGCGTACTCCCCGCTTGATATTGAGTGCCGATGACCATTGTTATGTCAACTTTTGATGACGTCCGGGTCCGCCAGTTGGACGTTCGGGGAGTCTCGACCCCAATGGTCTTCGATGTCAGCGTCAGTGGCTGAACTAAGGGCTGAGAGCACTTAGTAGGAAGGTCAGGGGTTGTCTGGCTCGGGTGTGTGTCCGCGGGCGCTGATTACGGTTCCCAGGACCAGTAGCCCGACGCCGATAGAGACGAAGGTGTCAGCCAAGTTGAAGGTGGAGAACCAGGAGATGTAAAGGTAATCGACCACACCGCTGCCAAGCAGCCGGTCAAAGAAATTACCCAGTGCCCCACCAAGAAGGAAAGATCCTCCTATGTGACCCAACCGGCCCAGCGTCCTGACCGATGCCAGAAGGAACCATGCCAGTCCCGCGATGATTGCTCCAGTGCCCAGCAGGATGACGATCGGCGGAAGATTGGCTCCGAAGCTGAACGCAACACCTGGGTTGAAGTGCAGCCGCAAGTCCACGAATCCACCTTCGATGGTTTTCCCCTCACGCAGATGTCGCTCGACGATGGCCTTCACGGCGAGGTCAGCGCCGGCCAGGGCCAGAGAACCGACCAGCATCCACACCCGGGCTCTGTTGCGGGCTTTCAACGCAGCAGACGTGGCGGACTTGTCCTCACTCATCACGTTCTCCCGTTGTTGCTGCTACGCGCAATCCGAACGGTCTGGAAGAAAACCCAACGCCCTGATGCGGTAGGTAGGTGCACGCCGTCACAGGCCGAACGCTCCACCACTGATAAGAATGAACAGACCAAGAGCAATGAGGACGACCGGGAACAGGATGTGCTCCCAGCGTTCGAGGGCCTCAGCGACAGGACGTCGTGTGGCTACGAACTTGGCAAGCCACACGAGGACGATCACCAGGGCGAGGAAGACTACACAGTAGGCGACGACGGAGGTTGGCCCGACGTTCAGGAAGACCGGGACATAAACCCCGATATTGTCGCCGCCGTTGGCGAAGGTCACAGCAGCGACAGTCAGGACACCGACCTTCTTGCCGGCAACTTTCGCCTCGTCGTCGTCATCATCGTCGTCGTCTCGGTTGCGCCATACCTGCCATGCAACCCGAAGGCCCAGCAGCAAAGGTATGAGGCCGAAGTAGGGAATGGCCTCTTCGGGAAGGAAAGCACCTGCGCCGAGGGAGACGAGTAACGCGGCGCCCAGGATCCCGATGAAACCGAGGTACTGCCCGCCGAGGATTCGGGCTGTGGTTCCTCGTTGTCCCGCTCCGCGGGCAAAGAACAGGGCGAGGACGATGATGTCGTCGATGTTGGTGAGAAAGAACAGGCCGATGGCTGGAAGAACTGAGGACAGAATCACTCGGTCACCACCGCCTTCTGGCACCCCGGCAGAGAGCATCCAGCATCCAGGCACGGTGCTCCCTCGTTGACGGCGAGGCTCACCTCAACCAAGGAAGTGAGGACCTTAGCCAGGTGTGGGTCAGCGATTTGGTAGCGCGTCTGCCGGCCCTCAGAGTGAGCGATGACGATGCCGCAATCCCGAAGACAGGCGAGGTGATTCGAGACATTCGACCGGGTAAGTTCCAGTTCACGGGCAAGGTCCGCCGGATAGGCGGGATGGTCGAGCAGGGTCATAAGGAGACGGGACCGGGTCGGATCGGCCATCGCCCGTCCTAGCCTGTTCATCACGTCGAGGTATCGTTCATTAGTCAGCACGCGCTGTACTATACATGAATGGCTGAATTGGTAGGGTTGATGGCGTCACAAATGGCTCCGTGCCGCCCTCCTGATATCGACCACGGCCCCGGACTGCAGCGCTGGAGCGAAGCCTTCTGAATCAGCGCCGTCACTGTCCGCCGGTAGAATCAAGCAAGGCCATGCCATTGAGAACGAATGATGTAGCAGGAGCGTTGGGAGAGTCATGCATCAGATGATGCTCTTGAATCCCTCCGCCGTTCCCTCGCCCGCCCGGTGGTACCTGCGGGTCGTGGTTCTCCTGTTGGGCATTACTTTCCTGCACGTATGGGCCGGGCCCGCGCTTTCGACCAGCAGCGGCGTACCCGCACAGGCCGCCTCCATGACGACCATCACGCAGCAGGTCTCCGCAGCCCTGACACCTGGCGAGGTCTTTGAACAGGCTCCGCCGCCCCTCGTCGCGCCGGACTTTAGTCAGGACGTCCTCCTAGGAGATGTGTGTGCTGCCGCCTGCCCTGATGGGCATTTGGTGGCGACCGCGTTGTGTTCGATGGTCCTGGTCGTGGCCGGCTTCATTGGCCTTTATTGTCTGCGCGCCATGGTTCTTCTCCCCGGCAGTACTAGGACGCGCGAGCTCCGACCGCCGGTTGGTTCTCCTCTGCGTTCGGCCGGTGTCTGCCTGCTGCAACTGTCGGTCAGCCGCATCTAGGATTCAGCGCCCTCCCCGAGCCCGCCTCACTTTTCCGCCAGGTTCAACGACTGCCGGATGAGCCCTGCCTACTCTTCACACGGCTGCACGCTCTCTTGCTGCGCTGCCGTGTCCCAAGGACCCCACCTATGACTTCCCCCCATCACCTCCGGATCCACCACTATCCGGCGACCTCCGTGGCCTCGCAGGTGTACCGCTGATGACCATCGGCGAATACTTCGCGGACAGCGTCCAATCCGGAGCTTTACTGGCCGCGATACCTTTGGCGATGACCGCAGGACTCGTGTCCTTCCTCTCCCCCTGCATCCTGCCGCTCATTCCGGGTTATCTGGGCTATGTCTCCGGACTGGCGGAGCCTGGCCGCCCGGATAACCGGCGTCGACTGCTCACTGGTGTCGCCCTGTTCATCCTCGGCTTTGCCCTCGTGTTCACCTTCTACGGCGCCGCGTTCGGTGTCATTGGCTCCTGGCTCCTGCGCTGGCAAGACCCGTTGATTCGGGTCCTCGGCGTGTTCGTCATCGTCATGGGGGTGGCATTGGTTGGCCGGCTTCCCTTCCTGCAGCGGACCGCAAAGATTTCTTGGCGGCCCCGCACCGGTATTGCCGGAGCCCCCTTACTCGGTGTGGTCTTCGGCTTGGGTTGGACTCCCTGTATGGGCCCCACTCTCAGCGCTGTCCTGGCCCTGAGCACCACCACCGGTACGGCGTGGCGTGGAGCGCTACTGGGTTTTGTCTACTGCCTTGGCCTGGGCATACCGTTCATCCTCGTCGCGCTCGGAGTGCAATGGGTCACTACCGCCCTGTCCTTCGTTCGACGCCACATTCGCGTCTTCAACCTCGTCGGCGGCGCCCTGCTCGTGGGGGTTGGAGTCCTTATGGTGACCGGCGTCTGGATGCTGTGGATCTACCAGCTCCAGAACCTCGCAGGAACCTTCCTCACGCCCGTTTGATACTTCCACTGACCGCATCCATCCCTCGCGCACACCACGATCGGAAAGAGATCGCATCATGAGTGCCCCCGCCCGCATAAACCCAAACCGGCTCTATACACCAAGTGCCCCGTGGGCACCGCACACGGTCCGACGGGATGCATCCCCGCCCCGTATCTCGCTTCCCCGTACCCGCGCATCGGGTCTTGTCGCTCTGCTAGTGACGGCGGCACTTCTCATCACCGGTTGTTCTGCACAGAACAACTCCCTCGCTGAGCAAGCCAATGCCGGCGACGACAAAAACTACATCGCTGGAGATGGCTCAGTGGCGGAATACGCTGCGGGCACACGCAGCGATCCAGTGGAGATCGAGGGCACGCTATTCGACGGAACAACCGTCAGCTCCGACCAATGGGCCGGTGATGTCGTCGTCCTGAACGTCTGGTACGCAGCGTGCGCCCCGTGTCGCGTCGAAGCACCCATCCTGCAGAAACTCAGCACGTCATTCGCCCCCGATGGCGTCAGTTTCTATGGAATTAACGTCCGGGATGAGCAACCCACAGCCGAAGCCTTCGAGCGCAACTTCGGCGTCACTTATCCCAGCTTCGAAGATCTCGACGGCAAGCTTCTCCTCAGCCTCACCAACTACGTCCCGCCCCAGGCCGTACCCACCACCCTGGTCCTGGACAGAGAAGGACGCGTCAGCGCACGCATTCTCGGTATCGCGGACGAAAGTACCCTTCGAACCCTTATCGCCGACGTGCTCGCCGAAGACTCTGGGATCTCACCGGCTGCCTCGACCAGCAGTGGAACTGTCAGTGGACCCACTAATGTCCAGTAGTCCCTCGCCTGACCAGACCCCCCCACGGACCCCTACTCCGGCCACGGAAGACCCCGACCTCTCCTCACCCAGTCAAGGACTTGTCCCGCGCCCTGTGCAGAGGCAGGAAGTAGCTGTTGCCAGCCTCAACGCGCGCGAAATGCTCCGATGGATCTGGCGACAGCTGACGAGTATGAGGACGGCGCTTCAGCTGCTGCTGCTGCTGGCCGTCGCAGCCGTACCCGGAAGCTTGTTCCCCCAACGCAGAGCAAATCCCGCCGTCGTCACGCAATACATCAAGGACAACCCCGAGACAGGCCCCTGGCTCGATCGCCTACAGATGTTCGACGTATTCTCCTCGGTCTGGTTTTCCGCCATCTACCTATTACTCTTCACCTCTCTGATCGGATGTGTCCTACCCCGCACCAAAGCGCATCTCAAAGCTCTGCGCTCATCCCCTCCCCGTACTCCCCGCCGATTCACGCGACTACCCGAACACGGCACCCTTGAACTCCCCACTCCCGCCCCAGGATTCACGGCACGTGACCCGTTGACTGCCATCAATGACGCCGCAGCTGTCCTCCGGAAGCTGCGATATAAGGTCGACATCCGCGACGCAGGCACTGCAACTCCCTCCATCGGAGCCGAACGCGGGTTCCTCAAAGAAGCAGGCAATTTGCTCTTCCACACCGCTCTGATCGGAGTCCTCGTCTCTGTCGCCATCGGCGGTATGTTCGGGTACCGGGGACAGAAACTGATTGTCGAGGGTGAAGGCTTCACTAACGCCCTCATCGGCTACGACTCCTTTTCGCCAGGAACAAACTTCAACCCCGACACCCTGACGCCCTTCGCGCTGACCCTGAACGACTTCGACGTCCGCTTCAACCGCGACGAACCATCCACCTACGGCCAGCCACTGGACTTCACCGCATCCATGACTGTCCAGGAAAGCCCCGATAAGCCAGCTGAAGACCGAGCACTGAAGGTTAACGCGCCCATCGGCATCGGCGGCACCAACGTCTACCTCGTCGGTAACGGATACGCACCGCTCATCGAAATCCGCGACGGACAAGGGAACATCGCCTTCTCCGGGCCAGTACCATCCCAACCGACCGACTCGGCGTACACCTCGACGATCGTCATCAAAGCTCCCGATGCGCAACCGGATCAGCTCGGATTCGTCGGTTTCTTTCTCCCGACTGCCGTAGTCAACTCCGAAGGCCTCGCCTTCGGTTCTGACCCTGACCCCTTCAACCCCAGACTGAACCTCAACTCCTACTACGGAGACCTCGGCCTCGACGACGGAACACCGCGGTCCGTCTACCAACTCGACACCACGAACCTCACCCAACTCAACGGCCGAGACCTCGACGCCGGAGGTATCGTCCTTGAGCCCGGACAAACCTATGACCTACCCGACGGGCGCGGATCCATCACCTTCGACGGTCTCAAACGATTCGTCGCCCTCGACATCACCTACGACCCGGGGAAGATCGGCGCCTTGGTCTTCTCCACCCTCGCGCTAACCGGGCTCATCCTTTCGCTCGTCACCGCACGCCGTCGCATCTGGATCAGAGCACACACAACACCAGCGGGAAACACCATCGTCGAATACTCACTCCTCGCCCGAGGGGAGGACGCAGGCCTGCATAACGAGGCAACGAAAATCCGACACAAACTCTCATACCACTGGGGAATCGATCTCGATCAGCAACCCAGGGATCAGCCCATCACTACAGCTGCCAAGCAGCACCCATGACCGCCACTCGCACTAAGGCCACCACGCCCAAGAACCATCTCCAAGTAATCGGAAAGGTCCTCCTGCTCGTTGGACCTCTCATCGGCGTCGCACATGTACTGATCAACCCTCCGCAACGTCTCCCGCATATGCCCGCGCTATGGGACGCAGTGACTGGCTACCCCGCTGCCGCCCTGATCTTCATCCTCGGCGTCGTGCTCACCCAGCCTTCTCGCTGGAAACACCTGGCACCGAGCACGACCACACTTGATCCCACCCGGAGGACATCCATGAACCGACCGAACCACACTCCCGATCACCTTCCCCCCAACACAGAGAGCATCACTGCTCCTCAAAAGATTCTGTACGAGGAGAAGCTTTATCCCAGCCCGGGAATCTGGGTCATCACCGTCGGCCTCTCCACAGTCCCCGCGATCATCTTCGCTCCCATTGATGCACTCATCAGCCTCCTCGCGTCTGCGCTGACCCTCGCCGGCCTCGTGTTCGCCCTCTTCAACTCGACCCCAACCATCCGGGTCACTCCCACTGAGCTCCAGGTAGGAAGGGCTCGTATAGAGCGGCAATACGTAGGCCGAACGCAAAGCTTCATCGGTCCCAAAGCCACAGCCGAACGTGGCCCCAACTTGCACGGCCTCGCTTTCCTCTGTATTCGTGGCTGGATCGACGGGGTCGTACGCATCGAACTCACCGACAAAGAAGACAAAACGCCCTACTGGCTCGTCTCAACACGACGCCCCAAGGAACTCATCCACACGCTTCAGGGTTTGAAGTAAGGGAAAGCAGGAAATGAGACGAGGATGACATGCGACACACTTGAGTGAGCAGACATTCCACGGGAGCCCGAGGTCCGACCAGACGTAATTCTTGGCCCAATTCAGCAGAGTTCCTCACACCAGTAGCCACTCAGAGGGGATCAGCATGACCTCGACTTTCTCCCGCCCCGCGACGGCTCCGGGCACCGCGCCGGCCGTTCCCCGACCGTCGCCGTCGGCCGACCCGTGGCACTGGGCCGTGACGGGTGCCTGCCTCCTCGCGGTGCTCGCGGCCGCCACGAGCCTCAACGGTGTCGTCGAACCCTGGACGTGGCTCGCGCCCGTGGTCGGCACCCTCGTCCCCGTCCTGGTGGCGATGGCCGCCACGCGGGCGCTCCGCCTCGGCAGCATCATCACCGCTCTCGTGGGGGTTCTCGCCTTCATCGGGTCCCTGACCGCCCAGTTCTTCCCGCGCCAGAGCATCCTCGGGGTGGTACCCGGTCCGGGCACCTCGCTGGAACTGCAGCGCCTGCTCGCCCAGGCCGAGGAGACGGTGGTGTCCCAAGTCGCTCCCGTCCTGCCGAGTGCAGGGATCTTCCTCATCGTCTGCGCCGCGCTCGGGCTCATCGCGATCGTCGTCGACCTCTTCTCGACCACCCTGCGCATGCCCGCAGCCAGCGGCCTGGCCCTGATCACGGTCATGATCTCGCCGGCCGTCGTGAAGCCCACCGGTGTGGGCATGTTTTCCTTCATCACCACGGTCCTCGCGTTCCTGCTCCTCCTCGCCGTCGCGCAGTGGCGGGGGAATCGGCTCGCGTCGGGCGGGGCGCGTGCGTCCTCGGGCTTCGCCGGGCGCAGCGCGATGATCGGAGCCGCGGCCCTGGCCGTCGCCGTGGTCCTGCCGATGTTCGTGCCCGGCTTCACCTCGGGAGCCTTCCCGCAGGGCGCGCGCCTGAACCTGTGGGGCAATGCCACGGGGCTGAATCCCGCCGTCACCCTCGGCAACGACCTCCGGAACCCGACGGGCTTCGGGCGCATCGCCTACTCCACCAACGCGGACACCCCGGTCTACCTGCGGGCCGTGACGCTCGAGGACTTCAGCGGACGCCGCTGGGAGCCGGACGAGCGGAGGGGCGAACGCGAGGCGGGCGTCGAGGAGATCGGCGCGGAGACGGGAGCACCGGCTGCGGACGCCGAGGCCGAGCAGGTTTTCACGCGCATCACGACGCAGAGCTATGCGAGCCCCTGGCTGCTGTCCCCGTACGCACCCGTCGGTGTCTCGAACCTCGCGGGCAGCTGGGCCTGGGATCCGGCGAATCTGTCCATCCTCGCGACGGATGGCGGGTCGACGGCCCGGCAGGAGTACCTGGTGGAGACCCGCTCCGCGTCACTCACGCGGGAGGGGTTGGGGTCGATCGGGCCGTCGGACAGCGAGTCCGTTCCCGCGATCTTCAGCGAGCTGCCCGACGACACCCCGGAGATCGTCCGCACCAGGACCGACGAGATCACCGGGGAGTACGTGAACCCCTACGACAAGGCGATGGCCATCCAGAACTACCTGCGGGGACCGGAGTTCACGTACTCGGTCGAGGCCCCCGTGGAGGGCGGGTACGACGGCAGCGGCATGGATGTCATGGCCCGCTTCCTCGACTCGAAGTCGGGATACTGCGTGCACTACGCGGGGACCATGGCCGTGATGGCCCGGGCGGCCGGCATCCCCAGCAGGGTGGCCGTCGGCTACACGCCGGGAAGCCCGACCGGCGACACCGAGGAGGGCCCCGACGGCACCGAGCTCAACGAGTTCGTCGTCGACTCCCGCAATGCCCACGCCTGGCCCGAGCTGTACTTCGAGGGGGTCGGGTGGGTCCAGTTCGAACCGACGCCGTCCCGCGGCGTGGTGCCGACCTACGCGCAGCAGGCCTTCTCGCCGGTGGGACCGCGCGCGGACGACTCCGACGCCCTGAACCCGGGAAGCCTTCCCCGGGTCGGAGCGGAGGCCGACGCGTCGGCGGAACCCTCGGATGCTGCGGCGGGCGGCCAGGGTGCCGGACCGCGGAACGAGGCCTCGCCCGGCGCCGGTGCGGCCGCTCTCGGCGGGATCGCCCTGCTCGCCCTCGTCCCCCTGCTGCTGCGCACGGCCAGGACCCGGTCACGCCGCCGGACCGTCGCCGTCGCGGACGTGTCGACCGCCGTCGACGGTGCCGCGACCGCGGCCTGGGCCGAGACGACGGAGATCGCCGGCGACTACGGACACCCACTCGACGAGACCGACACCCCGCGCACCTTCGCAGCCCGCCTGGCCCACGAGGCGGATCTCGCGGGCGAGCCTGCCCAGTCGCTGGCCCGGCTCAGGAACGCCTACGAGCACGAGGAGTACGCCGCGCGGATCCCGGCGGACGGTGCGATCCCACCGGTCCGGCCGGGCGGCGGGAGCGGCGCGGTTCGCGGCGGTGGCTCCGCCACCCTCGCACGGCCCGTCCCAGCGCGCTGGGACGACGTCGATATCGTCACCCGTGCGCTGCGACGTGGGAGCCCGTGGTCCACGAGGGTCAAGGCCAGGCTGTTCCCGCAGTCACTGATGAACCGCTTCCGGTCCAGCCCGCGCGCGTAAGCATTAATGCACTCTCCTCAGCGCAATCAAACCATGAGTGATCAAGAGGTTGGTGCAGCACTATCACCGATATGGCGCGCCAGCTGTCTACGCCCACGATTTGCGAATGACCGTTGGTGAAAGAGTGGCTTGGAAGCTCACCCTCGACCTGATGAAGGCTGGTCAGCGAAATTCAGAATCGACACACCCCGACCCCCGAGGAATAGCTAGAGCCAAGAGGCACGACGGCAGACGTCAATGGAGGTCACTATCGGCGGACACGAGATGATCGCGGATCGGGACGCTGACCGTGACCAGGTAGGGCCGGGCGGCAACCGACAGCCGCAGCAGCCGGTCTGCGTAGGAGACCCTTTTATAGAAAGATGCAGCCATCGTCGGGGAAATGTGGAATTCAGGTGACCGTAGGACGAAAACTCGGTGAGTTTCTCATCGGGTCAGCGGACACCGATGAACATTGGCCGTGAAGGTGTCGCTGCCTCAATGATGATCGACCTCAGTAACGCAACCCAACCACCGGTTGCGGCGATACCCCTGCAGCTCTCGCGGTCGGTAGTCGGTCAAAGCCGTATAAGGGACTAACAAGACACCCCTGTCATCGAGCCGGGGGCCACGCCCTACTCATTGAGGACTCGGCCGCGATGGTGTTGGGAAGCTTCGGTTTTCTAGAGTGCCGAGGCCTGCGCTAGTGACCGGCTGTTGTCGTTGACCCCATCGAATGGGTTCTGTCATCTCAGCAGCCGCCCTATGGCTTGAGTCGCTTCCTTAATTCTCTGATCGATCAGACCTATGTCGGTTGTATCGCCGGTGATGTTCGTACCTGCTGCCTCCCGTGCAGCGTCTGCAACGCAATGCGTCAGGTGACTCTCAAGGAGCCCGAGACTGAAGGCATGCATGGCACTGTTGACGGCAGCGACCTGAGTGAGGATGTCGATGCAGTACTTGTCCTCCTCGACCATTCGGGCTATACCACGAACCTGACCTTCCATGCGCTTGAGCCGACGCAGGTAGGCACTTCTGTCAGCGGCGTAACCATGGTGAGTGCCACTACTCTCATCAACGTTCGGGGCTTCGCCCGATTGTGTCGCACCCCTGGAGGAGATGTCATTAAGGTTGTGTTCGGTGCGAAGTGTCATCTTTGCTTCCCTCATCATCATCGTCGACGACACGAGTGGCCCAGTGCGTTGACGACGCGGTTCTCAGCCGTGTGAGATGCACGGTCCCCTAAGTATCCGTGAAGAAGGTGAACCAGGTGAACGATCATCTGACCAAGAAGTTCCGCGTCGTATCTGGTCATCTGTTTCTCACCCCGTCACTGGCATCCTTCAGGAGTGTGCGTTATGGGAACGTGACAATCGATACCACCCTAGGGTATTGTCCTCACGTGACCCCGGCACCCGCCGAGTTCGCTCTCCCGCGCAGAATGCCGAGCCCTGCCGCTGCTCCCGGGACCCGTTCGCATCACCCAGTTGGCAGGGACGGGGGAACCACGTTTCCACCGGATCGCGACACGTCCCGTGTTGTTGATCCTCGGGGTTAAGCCGATCTACGAAGTCTGTCTGCCACGGTTCGTCCTATGACGCTGTGATGGATAGATCTTCGAGACGGCCGGGTGACTCCCATCCGAACCCGACAGCTCACCCCGCAGGCATGGGAGAGGCAATCACCATGTCACGATCGTCCATTCCGGCACGCCACCGCGCGGCCGTCACTCACTCCGTCGCCCTCGAAGGCCTGGCGTATTCGGCAAAGACCGGCGCCGTCGCACTGGGTAAGCCGGCCATCGTCGCCGCCGCAACCGGCGGCCTCGTCTTCGCCGTCGGAGCCCCCGCAGCGCAGGCAGGAACGTACTCCGAAGCCGCATCGACCGCCGTCACCACCCAGGCACCTGCGGTGCAGGCCCCCGCTGTCCAGACCCCTGTTGTTCAGGCGTCTGCAGCTGGTACCTACACGGTGGCTTCCGGTGACACCATGGGCGCGATCGCTGCACGCCATGGTGTGAACCTTGATGCGCTGCTGGCCACCAACGGCCTGTCCTTCGCATCGGTGATCTACCCGGGCCAGCAGATCAAGCTTTCCGGTCCGGCCGCTGCCAGTGCTGTTGTGAGCCCCGCAGCAGTGCCTGCCGCGCTCCCTGCCAACCAGGTCTTCTACAGTGCACCTGCCCCGGCACCTGCTCCCGCCGCAGCGCCTGCCGGCATCTCCCTCACCTCGGCATCCATTGCGCCCATTGCAGCAGCCCCGGCCGCTCCGGCTGCCGCTCAGCCCACTGTTGCCGCTAGCGGCGTCGGTGCTGCCCTGGTCGCCTCGGCCTACGCCCAGATCGGCTCCACCCAGGACTGCACCATTCTCGTCGAGCGGGCCCTGCGCTCGATCGGCAAGAACGTCGGGGACCTCGGCCCCATGCAGTTCTTCCAGTTCGGGACCGTCGTTGCCACCCCGGCTCCTGGTGACCTCGTCATCCGCCCGGGCCACGTCGCCATCTACGTCGGCGGCGGCAAGGTCATCAGCAGCGGCATGAACGGCATCAACGCCACCATGGAACACCCGCTGTCCGACCTCGCCGGATCCTCCTTCGTTCGCGTCAGCTAGTAGAACTGTCTGCTGAAGCGAATACCCTTGAGCTGAGATAGCGGCAAGTGCCCTGGACGGGGGTGCTTGCCGCTATTTCCTTTTCCACCTCCTCAAATCCCATCCACAGGCACCACGAGGAGGACAGCAGAACCGGCCCGACCACTGAAACCTGCACGTCAAAGTAACGAGCGTCGGCTCAAGTTCCACTGATGCAAGCCAGCCTGGTGCTGTTGCCTCGAGAGGTCCTCCTCACGCGACGCGCATTCGCTGTGGCACAGGCACGCATCACTGATCAGAACTCTTTGGCGGTGATGACCAAGGGGCGGCGATAATGAATGAGGAAGGGCGGGCAACAGTGAACGAACCATGGGTCAGCGGACCGGTATGGATACCGGAAGCACCTCCTTCATGGGCAACGTACCTGGCGCCAACCTTGCAGCCGATCCCGCTGATACCTGCAATCGCCTTACTACTGGGCCTTTTGTACCTGACAGGTGCGATCCGCCTGTGGACATCCGGTAGATCCTGGCCGGTGTGGCGGACAGCAGTTTTCCTCTCAGGGTGCATGATCATCATGATCACCATGGGTGCCGGAGTCGAGGGCTACGGGCTGCGAATGTTCTCCGTCTTCATGTTCCAGCAACTCACTCTCATGATGGCGGTGCCGCCCTTGCTGGTTCTGGGCCGGCCAGGCACGCTCCTCTTACGCGCAACTCCTCACCGTGGCCTCGGCCGACCGGTCCTGAGGCTTGCGCATGCTGGTCTAAAGTCCAGAACGGCTAGAATCCTGCTCCATCCGGCCTTCATGATCCCAGTGTTCCTGGTGAGCTTCTACGGGGTCTACCTCAGCGGTATCGCAGACGCGATGCTGCCCTCCTGGTACGGACACATCACGTTGGAGTTGCTGTTCCTGATTTCTGGAATCCTCTTCACGGTTCCAGTGCTGTCCACGGATCCGCTGCCGGTCAAACAATCCCATCTCGGTCGGTTCCTCGACATCTTCGCAGAGATGCCCTTGCATGCATTCTTTGGCGTCGTGCTGATGATGGCGACTACTCCGGTCGTAGATTTCTTCGGCACGTTACCGGCGGGATGGGATGTCGACCCGTTGACGGACCAGGGCATAGCAGGGGGGCTGGCCTGGTCCTATGGGGAACTGCCATCCGTATTGATGCTGCTGATCATCATGGTGCGGTGGCAGCGCGATGAGACAGTGACCTCAAAAGCAATGGACCGTAAACACAATCTCGAGGGCACACCGGAACTCGACGCATACAACGAATACCTCGAGCAGCTCAGGCAACGCGCTGCACGCCATGACCGCCACCGCTGACCATCACGAAGGACTACCCTTCCCCCAGCTGGTCCAAAGCGGCACTCCCGTCCACCCGATAGAAGTGAGCATCGAAGGAAAAGGCATCGTAGGAGACGGGCAACGCGCCATAGGCGGGTCCGCCGGACTCCTGGCGGTGCTGATCATCCCAATCGCACCTCCACTCGCGGCATCCTTGTTCCGCACACCCTTGTCCTGCGTTTAGCGTCCTGTAGTCCATGTTCTGGGTAGGGTCTGTGCGACGAGGGAGGCCCCGGTCCTAGGCTGCTCTCAGAGCATCCAGCCGCAGGTCAGCGTGCTACGAGTCGGACGGCCTCGCGAAAATCCTGGAGCGACGTGAGAGTGTTGTGGTTCTGGTCGTCGAGAAGAATTAGTGCCGGGGCTCGCGTCACGCCGGCGTGTGCGGCTTCAGCCTTGTCACTGTCGATCAAGGTTCGCACTTGCTCACTGTTCATGTCCGCTTCGAAGCGATCGCTGTTGAGTCCAAGCTCGCGTGCGATCATCAGGTACGTATCGGCCGTGATGGACGCGCTAAGACGGGGGCGTTCCTGCGCTTCGGGATCCAGTGTGAGGGCTTCCAAGTACTGAATGAAGTATCCCTGACGGTCCGCTGCCTCAAGGGCGCTGGCCGCGAGGTAGGCATCGTCCGTTGTGGGCAGGTGTCGTGTCACGAACGTTACCCGCCGTGAATAGTCAGTGCGGAGATTCGCCAGAAACTCCTGTACGGAAATCGTTCCGGGAGAATACAGGTCAATGAACTGAACGAGGACAGCGCGCTCGTGAGAAGCGCGCAAGATAAGTCTGTCGCTACTACTGACAGCCTGCCGAAGAGCAGCTTGCCGATTAGCTGCACTGGTGTTCGGCCTTACCTGATCACTCGTGGCCTGGTTGCTCGTGGCCTGATGACGTGGGGTCTGTTTAGAGACAGGACGTGCAGGCGGAGAGTCCTGGTCGGTGTCATTGTCGTTGGACAGGTACCCCTTACATCCAATGAAGAATGCTATCGATCCCAGGACCAGGATGATGGCTAGGGGAATCATTGCCGCAAACCAAGGATTCATGGGAAGCGTACCGGTCCTATCGCATCAGACCAGGCCCCACACCCTTGAGGTGTCGACGCCCGCCGGAGAGGTCATCTGCCGGCTTACTGCCGACACTGTGCCGCCTTGACACTAGGTACATCGTACCGTGAACAATTTAGGGTAATGATTTCCACCGCCAGCTGTGTCAATAGACCCCCGGTGATTGTGCTCAGTCCGAAGACCGTCAACCCAGACAAGTGCTGGTTGACGGGGGGGGGGGAGGGCAAGTTCAGGGGCCGAGCGCTGAACCGTCGGCCGTAGCCGGAATTTGCGGCTTAGATGCTCTTGGCATAGACGACGTAGTTGTCGTCGAATAGTCCGGTGGCGGGGTCGTAGCCGTCGCAGGTGATCAGGCGCAGTTCGGCGCCGTCGGTGTTGCCGTAGACGGTGAGGGTCGGGAAGTCGTTCTTGGGGTACTGCTCTCCGCGGTCGACGGCGAACTTCACGACGGTGCCGTCCTGCCGGGTGACCTCTACGACGTCGCCGGCTTTCAGGGCGCGGAGGTCCGCGAAGACACCGGGCCCGCCGTCGGTTGCGTTGACGTGCCCGAGGAGGACTGTTGGTCCTTGTTCGCCGGGGCTGGGGGACTGGTTGTACCAGCTGGCGGGAGCGCCTGGCCCGTCGGGTGGAACGTCGAGGGACCCGTTCTCACGCAGTCCCAGGGCCAGAAGATCCGAGCCTGCCCCGATCGCCGGGATGGTGAAGGACACCGGCGCTGATTCGGGGAGGAATTCTTCTGCGGCTTCGGTAGGAGCTGGGGTGGCGCTGGAGGGTGCGGCGGGTGCAGGTGTGACTGTCGGGGCGGCACTGCTGGTAGCCGGTACCGGGGCCGAGGAAGCGCTGGGTTGCTGGGTGGTTGTTGCTGTCTGCGGGTCTGCGGGTGCGCCGCATCCGGTGAGCAGAACAGCAGCGACCGCCGTTGAAACCAGGAAGTTTCGACGGCGGCCGCTGAGTGAACTAATCATGGTGTGAAATCGGTCCGATCAGTTCAGTGGTGCTCTGGTGTGACTAGTTGGTGCGGCGACGGACGGCGTAGGTTCCGCCAGCTGCAACGGCGAGGACGAGGCCGCCACCGAGGGCGAGCATCCCGGCGTTGCTGCCAGTCTCCTGTGCGACACCGGTGTCTGCTCCACCGGAAGGCATGGCGCCCATCTGGGTTGCGGCGAGGTTGCCACACAGTGCCGGCGAGGTGGCGCCGAGGGGGAGCGTGGGGTCGAGGTCGCTCGGGGAGTTGAAGACTTCCTCGGAGACGCCGGCCGTGGCGGGATCCAGGCCGTGGACGACGACAACGGCGGTGCCGGCGGCGAGAGCGTCCTTCGTGTTCTGGTTGACCTCGAAGCTGCGCTGGATATTGTAGGTTCCGCCCTGGCCACCGAGGGCGAGGTTCAGGCCCTCTTCGGGGCCGGTGGCCCCGCTGGTGGTGAGGGTGGTCTGGATTCCACCGTACTTGCCAGCACCTTCAGTGACGCTGACGATGCCGTCAGCGTTGGCGTCATCGGCGCTGGTCGGGCAGGTGCCCATGGCGAGGCCGTGGATGTGCTGGACGTGGGGGTACGGGCCGTCCATGAAGGTCTCGGCGAGGCCGTTGACCTGCAGGTTGACGGTAGCCGTGTCGCCCTTGACGTCGACGGTGACCGTTCCGGTACCGGTGGTGCCATTGAGCTGGCCCAGCGTGGACGAGTAGGAGCCATCAGCAGCCATGGCGGGGGCACCGGCCATGGCAACGACGCCAAGAGCCAGAGCGGGAACTGCGAGAAGCCGCATTTTCTTGTTCATGGGAAATCCTTCACTGTGCGGTGAGGGCGCACCCGTCGTAGGTGTGCCTGAATGTGATTCGGAGCACCCCGGTAAGCGGATGGGAAGGATGCGAACTAATTTTTTCGCGTCTGCCAGCCGCACGGCGCGTCCGGGTCGAGGTGCGCTTCGGGTCGGCTACGAACCTGCCCGAGGAAGAGTTCGACACCTCGTCCGAGCCGGGGTTTACGCCGACGTTCACCCCTAGGGGGTTATGCGGTGGTGAGTGCGCGACGGAGAACGATCAGGCTGTCCCTGATCCGGCTCTTGACCGTGGGGAGCGGAGCACCTTGGCGCACGGCAACCAGTTCGTAGGTCAGGTCCTCGTAGAAGGCCAGATAGATCGCTTCGCGCTGTACCGGGGTCAGTCTTGGGAGCAAAGCCCGAACAGTCTGATGTTCGACCCGGTCAAGTGCGGTCTCCGACGTGTCGTCGACCTCACGGCTGAGGTTGTTGATGAGGTATTGGAGTTCGTGGCGGTGTGCGCGCTCTTCGGTCGCTGCCCGGTCGAACGCACGGCGATGCGTAATAATCATGATCCAGGTGTCCGGGTGGCCACGGTCAGCATCGTAGGTGCCGGCTTTCCGCCAGATCTCGAGGAACACCTCCTGCGAGACCTCCAGGGCGATGCTCGAGTCAGCCACGACGCGTTCACTCCACGCAAAGATCCCAGGACCCATGAGCGACAGGAGCGCCCGATAGGCATCCTCGTCCCGGGCTGCGACAGCCTCGAGGAGAGACCGGAGCCTCACACGCACAGGAAGCGGCCGGGCATCAGCGTCCAGTGAGACCTCACCCATCACATTTCCCATCCCAACTCGTCCACCCAGACCTTCCCTGTTCAGCTTAGGAGCCGGATGAGCCAACACTGCTCGCCAGGGCTCGCACCGGTTTTGATCGCGGATACCTCTACCAGTGGAGAACGGGAATGGGGAGTAAGGTCGCCTGTCGCGTTTCGGGTCGTGGGAGGTTTTTCAGCGTCTTTGCAGAATCAGGGCCTACTGTTGGGTCATCCTCATGTGCGAGTGATCGGGACGGATGCATCTTCCATCTCACCCGGACGGCGCTGGAGATGGAAAAGAGCTGCGGTGAGCCCTTCCTCTCCGGCGCCGTCCGTCTCTAACCGTTCCCGCCCGCTACCAGGACCTCGATGACAAGACCCCGACTCAGCCGCTCGAGCACGGGCAGCCGCATATTGCAGCCTCAAATCCTCGCCGCCGACCGGGGTAAACCAAGCCAACGGGACCTGTGGTCCGAATCACGTCCGTCACGGTTCGCTTGCGGATCTCCGGACTACCAGGGGTGAATCCCATATGAGCTCATTCGGCCGCCCAGCTGCGTGCGTCGCGCTGGCCTTTCTGACTGCTGCCGCTCTAACCGGGTGCGGCGTCACCGAACAAAACCCGCTGAACGTCAATACCCAGGACGTCAATGCTCAAGGCTCAGCCAAACCGTCTGTCGGTGCGTCAGAGGCAGCCGACGCAGATGATGCTTCAAATGCGAGCGAAGCAGCTGGAGAGGGTCAGGAAGCGGCGTCCTTTCTTTCAGCGGACCTTGGTGATGATCCCTTGAACATCCGCGCGGACGGGGCCACCCTGTGCGGGGTGCAACCCAAGGACAGCTTCCTCCAGTACACGATCATGCTGCACAACCCAACCCTGGAAACCTTCACCTTCGACAGCGTCGACCTCGTCGATGCACAGGGCCTGCGGAAGATCGACGCCAAAATCACCCCTGCAAACCGGGAAGGCCACGGCAATCACGGCGCCTCACCCACCCCAGCCGGCGGGCACGGAGCAGGCCATAGTGCAACACCGACTCCAACACCCACGAAGAAGGAACCCAGTACCTTCTCCGTGAAGCCGGTTCCCGCCGTGGGGTACACGTTCGAGCCGGACCAGCACATCAACATTGTGGTATCCGTCGCTCTCGAAGACACTGTGACACGAGGCACCGCCGACGATGTCCTCGTCGGCTTCTCAGCACCAGGACGCGACTTCTCCGTCCCGCACGACCTCAACATCACCATCGACAAGACCACCTGCTCCTGAGGGACGGCCAATCGTCAGTGCAGTACATTCCCAGGGGGAACTTACGCGCATCAGTGAGAATAAGATCTATTTAGGCGCACCTAAAGCTGTTATCGTCGCCGCATGCTTCGTGCTCGCTCTCGCGCCGCCAACGACATTCCTCGCGTAGGTCGTCCGTCATCACGTGAGCCACGCGATCCGCTGGCATCCCGCTGGCTGTTGGGGCCAGCTCTCGTAGCGGGCGTGGCCTATCTCGATCCTGGGAACGTTGCCAGCAATATGACCGCTGGTGCGGCATTCGGCTACCTCCTCGTATGGGTCGTCGTCCTCGGTAACGTCATGGCCTGGCTGGTCCAATACTTATCAGCAAAGCTGGGTATCGTCACCGGCGAGAGCCTGCCGGAGATACTGGGAAAACGCATCAGATCGCAGTGGGGAAGGCGAGCCTTCTGGGCGCAGGCCGAGCTGGTTGCGATGGCAACTGACATCGCGGAGATCCTTGGCGGTGCGATTGCTTTGAACCTGCTATTTGATCTTCCTCTTGTCGTGGGTGGAATCATCACCGGGACCGTGTCGCTGGCCGTCCTGCAGCTACAGGGAAAGAACCGTCCCATGACTTTCGAACGAACCATCATCTCCATGATGGTGATAGTTGCCATCGGATTCTCAGCTGGTGTCTTCGTTAATCCACCCCAAGCTGCGGACGTGACCGATGGGCTGATTCCCTCGTTCGAGGGGGCCCAATCTGTACTTCTTGCAGCCTCAATTCTCGGAGCGACGGTCATGCCGCATGCGGTCTACGCGCATTCTGCCCTAGCTCGTGACCGTTTCCATGTCCGTCCGATCGCCATGGTTCCGCGGCTATTGAGAGCGACCCGTTGGGATGTGAGTATCGCGCTGAGTATCGCCGGAGCCGTGAACCTTGCCATTTTGCTGCTCGCCGCCACTTCCCTCCAGGGCCGGAATGACACTGACACCCTTCAAGGCGCCCATAGTGCACTCACCGATGTCCTCGGCCCCGTTATCGCAACTCTCTTCGCTGTCGGTCTTCTTGCCTCCGGGCTGGCTTCAAGCTCTGTCGGTGCATACGCGGGAGCTGAAATCATGCACGGGCTGCTGCGACTGCGTATACCCCTGAGTGCGCGTCGGATCATCACTCTGATCCCCGCCATCCTCATCCTGGCCTTTGGCGTCGACCCCACGCAGGCTCTGATCGCCAGTCAAGTCGTGCTTTCCTTCGGCATCTCCTTCGTACTGCTTCCGCTGGTCTACCTCGGGACCAGACCAGAGGTGATGGGAAAGCACCGAAACAAGTGGTGGACGACGCTGCTAGGGATGATTGTTGCAGGGTTGCTGGTGGCCCTAAACCTCACCCTCTTGTTTCTCGTCTTCACCGGCACGGGGTGAGTGCCATGACCTTCGGGCACATACGACGCCATCCAGCCCACGGGAGCAAGACTAAAACGCAAAGACTGTACGCCTGATCAGCAGCGATACCGAGGATGCTGAGAGATGACCGAAGACATGATGTAAGGAGCAGCGCCGTGAGAGCAGCGCAGAACTCGATGACAACGCGTGACGCCGGCTGCGATCGTCGCCAGCCCGATCAGACCCATGTGATATCTATGTGGCTGTGCAGCGGCCCGCGAGACGAGATCAGTTGATCATGACGACACAGCGCAAAGGCACTCTGCCGGATGCAGCCGTCGAGGATTACCTGAAGACCATCTATCAGCACACTGAATGGCAAGACGAGGCCATTACCCCGTCCGCCCTGGCCTCAAAACTAGGTGTGACTCCTGCATCAGTCACAGGGATGGTGAAGAAGCTAACCGCCCAGGGACTGATTGACCACGTGCCCTACGGGCCGCTCTACCTGACTCATCGAGGAACACTCCGAGCGATTGCCGTAGTGCGCCGGCATCGCCTGATCGAGACATGGCTTGTCCAGTATTTCGGCTACACCTGGGACGAAGTCCATGACGAAGCGGAACTATTGGAGCACTCAGTGTCCGATCGACTGCTCGCAGTGATGGACCAACGTCTTGGATACCCGTCCACTGACCCTCATGGTGATCCGATTCCGGGCACGACAGGCTTCACCCGACCAACAGGTTTCTCCCTCCTGGCAGAGCTTGGTCCGGATCAGCAAGCGGTCCTCTTACGGGTCGATGACAAGATCCCTGAACTGCTACGTGTACTGGCCGCCCACCAAATGCTCCCGGGCCGCACCCTCATGATCCAGGCGCGCCGTGGCAAGCATCTTTACATCTCCGTCCCGGGTTCGGAGGAAAACCAGACTGTGCGTCTGAACGCTTCCGACGCCAAGCGCATATGGGTGCGTTCGGTCACGGAGGAAAGTGAAACCTGAGGCGTAATCAGCCAAGCACTGCTAGATCAGCAGTGATCGTGACGGCCCGTGGCGGGTTCGAGCTGCAAGGTGGAGTGGCGGATGTCGAAATGCTCGCTGATGCAGGCATTGAGCTCGGACAGAATCTGCTCGGCTCGGCCGCTGGTAAAGGCACCAGAATCGATCTGTACATGCGCAGTCAGCGCCGGCAGGCCGGAGGTAATGGTCCAGGCGTGCAGGTCATCGACCAAAACGACTCCGGGCACTTCCTCCATGTGCCGTCGTACTTCGGCCAGATCAGTCTCCTCTGGGGTTGCCTCGAGGAGGACCAGGACTACAGCCTTCAAAAGGCTGTAGGCACGCGGCAGGATCAGCAGTCCGATCGCGATGCTGGCAAGGCCATCGGCGCGGGCAAATCCCGTGAATTGGATGACCACAGCGGCGATGATGACGGCGATGGAGCCGAGCATGTCGCCCAGCACCTCCAGGTACGCGCCCCGCACATTGAGGCTCTCCTTCTGGCCACCCATCAGAAGGCGCAGGGCGATGAAGTTTGCGATCAAACCAAGAGCCGCGGCGATGAGCATGATCGGTGCCTCGACCTCAGCCGGTGAAAGGGCTCGTTTTGTCCCCTCGATCAGCATCAGAACACCAATGACACCGACAATCAGGCCGTTGACCAGTGCGGCTAGGACCTCGACACGCTTCCAACCAAACGTCCGCCGCTCCGTTGCAGGGCGCGCTGCGAGCCACGTCGCGAAGATAGCGATCGCCAGGCCCAGGGAATCGCTGAGCATATGCCCGGCGTCGGCCAGCAGAGCCAATGATCCAGATACGGCCGCCCCGATAACTTCAATGAGCATCACCGACAAGGTGATAGCCAGAGCGCCCACAAGCCGACCTCTGTGGGAACCACCGACCGTCAGACCATGGGAGTGCCCATGACCTCCACCAGATCCGGCCGCCGTGCGGGTGTTCTGCCCTCCTACATGTGGGAGGTGTCCATCCGTCATGACCGAGCCCCTGCCGGTCGAAGCTCAGCCTTCGAGATCATGCTGGAAGCAACCAGAGAATCCGAAGGTCGGCCATCGGGGATGCCCGGGGAAGAGCCCGCGGGACTGACATCCACTACGTCGTCATGTCGCTCTGGAACACCGTGCATCTGGTTGTGCGAGTTCTGAACATCAGGTGCGACAAGTCGTTCTCCTGCATGGAGGAGATCATCCAATCCAGAATGGGCGAGTCTGTAGACAGTCGCGCGGCCCTCTGGCGTAGCCGATACGAGGCCGGCATCCCGAAGGAGAGCCAGGTGCGCTGACACTGTGGACTGAGCGAGACCGAGATGAGTGGAAAGCTCGCCGACACGGTGCGGTCCGTCAGCCAGACAGTGTATTAGCGTCAGCCTAGAAGGCTCCGCCAGCGCACGAAAGATCCTCGCTACGTCCTCGTGCTGATGAGCTTCATAATTAATCGGCATAGAACGTTTATATCGCTGATTGGCGATAAGTGCAAGTTGCGTTGAACCTTCGTCAGCTAGAACTCTCTGACAGCCTGCAGGAGACGGTCTTTGAGCCGCTGACGGAGACGTCGGCGAGCCAGGAGCGCGATGGCAGCGCTACCCCAAGCGGCGCAGAGGCAGAGGAGAGCGCTGTAGAGGATCGAGGCGGAAGGGGGGGTTGCGTCAACGGTGTTGAAGATCAAGGGTCCGAAGTACCACAGGAGGAGAAGCGCACTGAAGGCACATGCCACCCCCGCGATGAGCATCAGAGGTTGCTGTCGTGCTCGGGTTCCGTTCGTAGACAGCCCGATCGGCAGCAGGAGGAGCCCGGAATAAGTAAGGACCGGCCCGATGGCAACGATCGTCGACAACAAGGCTCCGATGACCATGAGCAACAGGGCAACGGCGACGATCCGACGGTGCACGAGGGGAAGCCTGATGGCGCTCGGCCCTGAAGTCAGGAGCACCTGAGCCAGCGTCGCTCCAATCTGTTGCTGGGTTGGTAGGGGCGGTTCCGCCGGCGGGAGAGCAGGTGTTGCCACGGCTGAATGTACCCCGAATTCGTCAGGATGCTCACCAGGCGCGTCGTCGCCCGTGTCAGCCCCAGGGGCCGCTGAGCCCTTCATCTGTTGCCTGACGTCAGCTGGTGAGGCTGGAACGACTTTCGAATCGATCAGGAGGACAGGTAGTAGATGCTCGGGCACGGACGGTCCAGTTTTGCGCGTGGCGGCCCGAGTGAGGCCAACATGGGCGTATGGGGCAAGGTCGGCTAGAGCCTGCTCGGTTCGTCGACGTAGCTCGTTGACCCGGGGAGTGGTGCCCGCATGCAAAATTTCGATGATCACGAAGAGTTTGTGACTTTCAGACGTCAGGAGTGGGAGCGGTAGGGCCGAGAAGGGCTCTGTCCGCCGACAAGTGTTCGATGTGCTGCTCCACGACCCTCCTCCCATCGTGTTGCAGAAGGAGGGCCGATGAGCTAAAGGCAAACAGCGGGGTAGGGCATCGGTGACGGAGACGAGACATGAAGCAAAGAGGGACCCGTGGGCGTCGACGAATCACTCCTGTCAGGCTCAGAGGGTGCTCTACCTCTGGTTCAGGCGCCGTCGGGTCAGCAGAATCAAAATCACGGCGACGATGACACCTCCAACGCCCAAGTAGACGACGAAGGCGGGCACAGTAGGAGCATCGGCGGCATCTGAGGAACCGGTCACCACGGGGTTGCTGTCCGAGCCTGAGGGCGTCGAAGAGTTAGTTCCTTCGGCAGTGGAAGCGGTAGCAATCGGTGAGCTGCCCGGCGTTACCGCGGGAGGTCCGGCTTGTGCAGCTTGACTCGTGAAGGTATAGGTCCCTTCGATCGGATGATCGTCCGAGGACACTACCCGCCACTGGGCAGTAAATGTTCCGGCCGGTGTGCCAGGCTTCAATGCTTGAACAGCGGTGTTGTTCACCACGGTCACCGGGCCTTCCGACCATGTCGCTCCAGCACTATCTTGGACGATGATCTCCGCCCCGATTCCCGACGGTGGATTGGTGAAGGTCAGCACTACCTCTGTGGGAGTAACTCCGACAGTGGCTTCGGCGGCGGGGGAACTTGAGGCGAGCTCATCGTGTGCCGCAGCCCCTGCGATGGGACCGACCAGAACGAGAATCGATGCTGCTATGAGGGCGAGGAGGCGACGGGAGTGCCGAAGGACGCGCAGACGGAAGTAGGGAAGGCGCGAGACTCGGGTCTCGACCTGCGGATCGATTGCAGACCTGGACGACTCTGCAAGGTGTGCGTTGGCGTGTGCACCAGTCGGCTGGGCGATATCAATGTTCATGTCTATTCCTTTCGGGCGGAACCACCAGGCGCAGGCACCCGTGAACGGACGCCTGCGCCTGGTGGTGTACCGGACTAGCTGTTGCGCTGACCTCGGGTGCGAGCGAGAGCGAGGGCCCCGACCAGCAGACCCAGGATCCCGGCGCCCAAACCGACCCACCCCACAGTGCTTCCTGCGGCATTTGATGTCGCCGAGGCCTGCTCGGTGTCAGGTGCGCTCATTTCGGACGCTGCGGCCTCATCCGTAGCTTCCGCGGTAGCTCCGCCGTGACCATCAGTGCCCTCGGACGCCGTTGTTACGAAAGAAGGCGCAGGGTTTTCGGGCTCATCCTCGCCTTCGACTGCAGGTTCGTCCCAGACCCGCTCCGTGCCGTCGGCATAGGACTGCGTAACCGGCAGCTCAACCGTCATACCCGCTTCGGGCAGCGTCCCTACCGACAGGGAGAACGTTTGGAACTGCTGAGCGTCGAGCTGGTGCTCCTCGTCAGTGGCGGTCCAAACCACCATCAACGGTGCTTCGGTCAGAGTTGCACCTTCCACTACGATCTGTTCGGGCAGGTCGCCACGGACGACCTCTGCAGTCCAACCCTCCACGGGTTTGACCCTGACGGAGGTGAACGGGGTTTCGGTTGGAAGGGCGACTTCGATCTTGTTGGTCTTCGTTTCGGTTGATTCGCTGGGGACGCTGAAGGTCAGCTGAGAGTATCCACCCTCTGTTGTGGACGTCGGCGTGACGCTGATATGGGCCGTAGCTGCTGCAGCACCGGCCAGAAGTAGACCTGATGTCGTCAGCAACGCAGCAACGGTGCGGATAGGGGCACGCCCGCGGAGCAGGTGTTTCGTGGTTACGACCTTGCCCTCGAGTGAGCGGTCGACGCGGGTTCCGTCCTTGGTGCGAGCAGCTGAGGTTGATCCGATAGAGATGTGCATGATGGTGTGCCTTTCAGACCCCGGCGCTTTCGTCAGCAGTCGCCGGGCATAGAACAGTGATGGATAGGAGGGGCCGTGCAGGCGACCGATCAATCACGTGTGAACACACGAGTCAGCAGGCCGCCACAATCCGGGGCAGGTCTGACGGGGGACCCCGTCGAGCGTCGACAGGCAGGGGTCGGCGTGCCGGCGGAGCAATCGGACGCTCGGAATAGCTGGCAAGGATTGGGTCAATGACGGCTGGCACAGGGTCGGCCACAGTAATCAGCGGCCGCAGCCAGGTCATCAGGAGGAAGATGGCGCTCTCTCCCCGGGCGAGGAGCGCGATCATCACCACAACAGCCACCAAGTGGCCCATCACCATCAGAGGCGCTGCACCACTGTCGATGAAATGAGGCAAAAAATGCCCGGAGGGCATTCCTGCTGATGTTGGTGCCGTCGACGTCGCGCACTGCGCGGCGGCGCCTGCATGACCAGTGCCACCGGCGTGACCTGCACTCGACGCACAAGAAGGCGACCTGGAAAGCATCTCAAATGAATGATGCAAGAGCACCTGCCCCCCAGCGACTAGCCCGATGAGAATCGGGAAGGACAACCGGCGTCGGGCAAGGAAAGCTACGGGCATCAAAGCGAGCGACGCCAAGCTGATCAGCACAGGCGTCGACGGCAGAATGCCGCCACCAACCACGTGAGCTCCTACAGCCAAAGACATCATGCAGAACGTGACAACAGCGGACCGCAGAAGACGCAAAGGGGCGCCGGTTCGTGTCACGCCACCCCTTCCGCCATCAATCACTGCCACCAGACCCATCTATCTCGTCAGTCCTGCCGACAATATCGCGATACTTTCCGATCGTTGGACCTGATTCGTTGCAGGGCTTCAGTTGGACCGCAACCACAGTCCCTCTTCCCTGCTCCGTGTCGCATCTTTCACCCCTCAATCAGATCGAGCACCTGGACTACTGCAGGACCTATGAGCTGAGAACCAACCAGATACCGTCTCACTACTCAGCACGACGTACCTAGCAGGCAAACGTCCTTAGATACACAGCGCCATGTATCATTGGGGGGGTGGAAACGTTGACCCTGCCAGCTGTCCTGGCGAAGTTCGGTTATGCCCTGTCGGATCCGACACGGGCCCAGGTGCTCCTGACCCTTCGGGAAGGCCCTGCATACCCGAGTGATTTGGCGGAGCTGGCGGGAGTGAGCCGGCAGAGCCTGTCCAACCATCTGACGTGCCTGCGTGGTTGCGGCCTTGTTGTCGCGCTGCCCGAGGGTCGGCGGGTGCGATATGAACTGGCTGACCGGAAGCTCGGTGACGCCCTGACCGCGTTACTGCAGGTCGTCGCAGTCGCAGATGCCGAGTGCTGCTGTACCGACGCGGCGAACCACGTCACCGGAAAGGCCTGCTGCTGATGAGCACCCACACCCCAGCCCGGACCTCAGCCCACTCCTCAGCCGATGGGGTTTCATTGGTGGACCTGGCTGCTTCGGGGCAATCACCGGTGCCGCCTGAGCGACGGGCGATCCTGGCTCGACGCATCCGCCTGTTCGTGGCCGCAACCATCACCTACAACGTGATCGAAGCTGTCATCGCAATCAGCGCGGGCACCGTCGCATCCTCGAGCGCGCTGATTGGCTTCGGGCTGGACTCGATCGTCGAGGTCCTCTCCGCGGCCGCTGTGGCCTGGCAGTTCGCCGGCCGTGACCCGGAGGCCCGGGAGAAGACCGCGCTGCGCCTGATCGCGTTCTCCTTCTTCGGGCTCGCCGCGTTCGTCACCTTCGATGCCGTCCGCGCGCTGCTCGGCGCAGCAGAGCCCCAGCATTCTCTGACCGGGATCATTCTGGCCGCGGTCAGTCTCGCCGTGATGCCGTTCCTGTCCTGGGCGCAGCGCCGTGCCGGGCGCGAGCTCGGCTCCCGCTCCGCTGTCGCGGATTCCAAGCAGACCCTGCTCTGCACCTACCTGTCCGGTGTCCTGCTGGTCGGCCTGCTGCTCAACAGCACCCTCGGGTGGTCCTGGGCCGACCCGATCGCCGCCCTGGTGATCGCCGCCGTCGCGATCAAGGAAGGCCTCGAGGCGTGGAAGGGCGATTCCTGCTGCGCCCCGACTTTCGGAAACCTCGGAGACGATGAAAGCGTTGAAAGTTGCGGAAGCACAAGCGCCGGCGGCGCTGATTCCTGCTGCACCAGCACAACCGACGACAAAGCCCCGCTTTCTACATCCCAAGTGACACCGGCAGTGGCCGCCCGGACGGAGCCCACCGTCCTCACACTGACCGACAGGCCAGCACAAGCACCAGCGACTGAGCGCACGACAGGGCAGACGTCCTGTGCCTGCTGCGCGAACGCCCAGAAGCACGACTAGATCACCAGCCCAGGGTCTGCACGCAGTGCAGACCCATCATCAGACCCATCGACCCGCCCGTCAGGGGTGGTTGAACGGTTGATAGTGACACCACGAGGAGACACCACCGTGCCCACCCCCGCTACGACACCGACAACACGCAAGGGTTTGAGCCTGCAGAACCGCATCGCCATCGGGTTGCTCGCCCTTGCAGCACTCGTCGTCGGACTGGTGATCGTGTTCAACAACCTCGGCGGCAACGCATCGCAGGCAGCCGATGCCGACGGGACCGCGGCCCAGATTGTCCGGGATGACAGCCACCGCTTGTCCCAGGCAACAGATGAGAAGGCCGTCCTCGTCGAGTTCCTCGACTTCGAGTGCGAGGCATGCCTGGCCGCCTACCCGGTCGTAGAGGACCTGTCCGCGGAGTACGGGGAGAACCTCACCGTCGTCGCACGGTACTTCCCGCTACCTGGTCACCCCAACTCTGAAACCGCAGCCGCCGCCGTCGAAGCTGCCGCCCAGCAAGGCAAGTTCAAGGACATGCACTCGGTGATGTACGAGAAGCAGACCGAATGGAGCCACACCAACGAAGACCGCTCCCCGGTGTTCCGCGGCTACGCCGAGGACCTCGGGCTGGACATGGAAGCCTACGACGCAGCTATTGCTGATCCGGCAACCATGGAACGGGTGAACCTCGACAAGAACGACGCGATGGCCATGAACCTCCAGGGAACCCCCACGTTCTTCCTCGACGGCGAAAAGATCGAACCCGCCACCCTTGAAGAGTTCCGCAGTCTCATCGAGACCGCGATCGCGGACTGACCCGCATGGCCTACACCGGACACGACACAACCGCTGATCCAGATCAGCGTGCAAAGCGGACTGAGGCAGCACGGCCGGCGGGTCCGGTCTTCGCCCAGAGGGTCCCCTTCGGTGCGATGCTCATCATCACCGGTATCACCGGCTGGGTCGCGGCCGGCATCCTGATCCTCGAGAAGCTCGAGCTCTACCGGGACCCGGACCACGTCACCAGCTGCGACATCAATCCGTGGGTGTCCTGCGGCCAGGTCATGGAGACCTGGCAGTCGGAGCTCTTCGGGTTCCCCAACCCCTTCATCGGCCTCGTCGGCTTCAGCATCATCATCACCACCGGCATGGCACTGCTCGCCGGCGCCCGGCTGGCCCGCTGGTACTGGCTCGGCCTGCAGGTGGGTGTCACCCTCGGGGCCGTCTTCGCGGTGTGGCTGTGGAGCCAGGCCCTGTTCGACATCTACATCCTGTGCCTGTACTGCATGATCGTCTGGGCGGCGATGATCCCCCTGGTCATCCTCACCACCCTCAGGAACCTGGCCCAGGGGGTCATCCCCGCGCCCGCCGGCCTCACCCGATGGCTCACGGACTGGGTCGGACCGATCATCGCCCTGACCTACATCGCCGTCGCCGCCTCCGTGTTCTTCCGCTTCCTCCACGTCTTCACCTGAGCGGCTACGGCGGATCCGGTACAGCAATGCCTCGCCCAACCCCACAGGAGTTCGAGTGCAGCAACCATTCGATCGTCTTCAAAAGGCACGTGACCGCACTGACTTGACTAGATGCAAACCCGAACCTAACGAGACTGGGCGGCCATGTAACGAGGTAGCCGGCTACCTGTGGGGCGAACCAAATAGGGTGTCAGTCGCACGAGAACCACCATGCCGACAAGCTCGATCAACGTCTGGGTCACGACTACAACGGGCGCCAAAGACAGTGGAACGGGAAGAGCCAAAGCCAGGGGAAGAACCACCAGCGAGTTCCTGGTTGCTCCGCTGAAGACCAAGGCCCGGGTTGAGCCGACGTCGAGCCTGAACAGCCGACCTGCGATGAGGCCGATGACGGTCATGGTGATCAGGAACCCTGCAAAGATCGGTACGAGGATCAGGAGCTTCGCGGCAACCGCGCCGACAGCGCCGGCTTGGGAGGCGACGACGGTTAAGAGGGTCATCATCATGAGCGGGACCATCAGGCCCAGCATGGTGCGCTCGATCAATCGGCCGATGCTGCGTTTTCTAGCTACCCACTGTGTGGCTGCGGCCGCGGACAGGGGCAAGACGATCAGGAGCAGGAACGCTCTCGCGAACGGGGCGACGTCGACGACCGCGACGCCTTCGGGGCCGAGGAAGATCAGCAGGTAGACCGGGAGCAGCAGGATCTGCGCGAGCATCAGCAGTGGAGCGGCCGCCAGCAACCGGTCGGACGCGCCGCCGGCGAGACCGGCGAACACGATGACGTAATCGATGCACGGTGTTAGCAGCACCAGAAGGACCCCGAAGAGTAAGGCTGGCTGATCAGCGACGAACCGGGACAGGCCATAGGCAACCATTGGTACGAGCAGGAAGTTCACAACCCCGACAGCGGACAGGAACCGGACATCCCGCAGGGACGCCCTGAGCGCTGTGAACGGCACACTGAGGAAAGTCGCGAACAGCAGCAACGCGAGGACGGGCTCGATACCGACCTCGAGATAGTGGGCTCCTGGCAATAGAAGCCCGAGCGCACCGCCAGTGGCGATAGCAAGTAAGTACAGGGCGATCTGATGGCGTTCCATCGACGCGATAGAGGCAGTCATCGGACAGGGAAGGTAGCGGGAGGATCGGCGGGACAGACAGGAAGGCAGGGCACGAGGATCAACGCTAAACGTTCGAGTCGCTTGAAGGTCAAGGAGCGTGGACGCCCGTAGGCTCGGCCCATGCGAATCTCCGCGGTCAGTCAGCGCAGCGGTGTGACCACGACCGCGTTGCGCTACTACGAAAGCATCGGCCTGATCACCTCCCGCAGGGCCTTGAACGGCTACCGCGACTACGACTCCGAGGTGCTGAACCGTCTGGACCTCATCGAGGCGAGCAAGGAGCTCGGCCTGCCGTTGGAGGACATCGGACGGTACCTGCGTTCTCTGGATGAGGAGTCCTGCACGACGGTCCGGGATAACCTGCGACCGTTGCTCGCTGAACGCCTGCGGCAGCTCGAGGAAAAACGAGCACGCCTGGATGCTTTGCGTGTGCGTCTCGACCAGGCTGATCAGGGCCTGGCGAATTGTCCCGACAGTGATGAGCATTGCTCCACTGAATGCATCTTCCGCGCACGTAACGCCGCACCGTAGGTAATAAGGGCGCCGATGCGACGCCGGGCGTGCGCTCAGGTGCGGATGCGTGATCGGTGTTGGCGGGCCATTCGGGAGATGACGTGGATTGTAGAAATCTACAGATGTTGGTCTGTAGATTCCGGATTGCTGGGCGCCGATGCCCCATATACGTCAGGCGCTCAGGTGAGAGTGTTCACTCACAGGTGGACGGCTTTGAGCTCCACCCTTCGGGCTCCACCCGTCCACAGGTGGATGACCACGCTCAAGAGTTCCGTGGCGCTGACTCTAGGGTTGTCGGGTGATCAGTGGTGGACAGGATCGGCCTCGTAGGGGCTTGGCGGCGATGTGCGTGTCGCAGACGACGAGCTGGGGGCTGCTGTATTACTCGTTGCCGGTGGCTTTGGTCCCGATCAGTGCGGACACGGGCTGGTCCGTACCCGCGATGACGGCGGCTTTCTCGGCCGGCTTGATCGTGTCTGCCATCGCTGGTGTCCGTGTCGGACGGATGCTGGACCGCACGGGACCGAGGCTGCTGATGACGGTGGGGAGCGTCATCGGTGTCCTGGCACTGCTGCTGGTCGGGGCTGCACCGAATTTTGCCGTGTTCGCGGCCGCATGGTTGGTCGCGGGGTTCGCGCAGGCCGCGGTGTTCTACCAGCCGGCGTTTGTGGTCCTCACTCGCTGGTACGGAATCCATCGGGTACGGGCGTTGACGATACTGACCCTCGTGGCCGGGTTCGCGTCGACGATCTTCGCGCCCGTCACGGCCGCTCTGATCGATGGGCTCGGATGGCGTACCGCCTACATCGTGCTGGCCGGGATTCTGGCCGTGGTGACGATCCCGTTGCACTGGTTCTTCCTTAACGCCCACTGGTCATCCGGGCCGACCTCCCACATACAGGAGGCACCGGTGCAGGACGTCCGGGCAGTAGCGCGAAGTGCCCCGTTCCGGTTCCTGCAGGTCACGATGGCCCTGTCCACGCTGGCGTTGTATGCGGTGACGTTCAACCTGATCGCCCTGTTCCTCGAGCGGGGAGTGAGCTATCAGACCGCGGCCGTTGCGTTCGGTCTGATCGGGGTCGGGCAGGTCATCGGGCGGGTCGCCTACTCGGCCCTGCCCGCAGGCATCTCGACTGTGGGACGGACCGTCGTGCTGACCGCAGCCGGCGCCGTCAGCGTATAGGCGCTGGCTTTGGTGCCCGGACCCACCGGGCTACTCGTCGTCGTCGCGGTCCTCGCCGGGATGGTGCGCGACTGCAACACCTTGCTGCAGGCCACAGCCGTGTCCGAGCGGTGGGGAACCCGGAACTTCGGGTCCCTGCAGGGTGTCTTCGCGGCGCCCGTGACCATCGTGGGCGCGTTGGCTCCCGCCGCGGGCCCGGCCCTGGCCGTCGTGCTCGGCGGCTACCCCAGCATGGGCATCGCCATGGCAGTCCTGGCCACCGTCGGCGTCGCCACCGCAACACGCACCCGCACCACAGCCCAGCCGCAGAACTGATATCCCATGACCGCGGGAGCGACTGTTCCGCGGCCTTCCGACTCCTAGACCCCGATGACGGTGAGCCAGCCGGCGAGGGCGAGGAGGGTGATGATCAGGACCGGGATGGTGAGGACGATCCCGGTGCGGAAGTACTGGCCCCAGCCGATGTGAATGCCCTTGCGGTCCAGGACGTGCAGCCACAAGAGCGTTGCGAGGCTACCGATCGGGGTGATCTTCGGGCCGAGGTCCGAGCCGATCACGTTTGCGTAGATCATCGCCTCCTGCGTCAGGCCCGTGGCCCCGGCTGCGCCGATGGCCAGTGAGGCGATCAGGACGGTGGGCATGTTGTTCATCAGGGAGGCGAGGACGGCGACGATCACTCCGACGCCGAGGGCAGTGATGAGAACCCCGTTGTTACTGATGTTCGAGAACACGCCGGCGAGTTCGTCAGTGAGGCCCTGATTCCTGAGCCCGTACACGACGAGGTACATACCGATGGAGAACAGGACGATCTGCCAGGGCGCTTCCCTGAGGATCCGGGGTACCGAGATCCGACCGTCCGGAAGTGCCGCAGCTCCGCCAGCTGAGAGGGACACCTCGTTGTTCGCGTCCGCGTCAGAGGTTTTCATATCGGCGGTGGAATGAGCGCTGTTCGCGGTGCCGCCGGTTGAGCGGTGAGCTGCGCCGACGGTTTCGTAGTCGAGGTCCGCTGCCCGATCATCAGCATCAGCTGCAGGCGTCACCACCTGCTTTGTCGACGCTGTCACCGATGTGGTCACCGGTGCTGCCACTGAGGCTGCTACTGGGACTGCGGTCCGGGGGAACAGGAACGCGGGTTTGCGGGATGCGACGAGCATGAGGACCACGGCGCCGAGGCCTGCCACAGCCGAGAGAGGAATGTGGAGTGGCTCGGCGGCGAAGTAGCCGATGAGCAGGACTCCGAGGATCACCCATCCGGTCTTGAACGTCAGGGGGTCCGCGATGGCGGATTTCGGTGTTCCCAGGACGCTCATGTCGTAGGTGCGGGGGATGGCTTTCCGGAAGAACAGGAACAGGACCCCGAGGCTCGCGACCACGGACACGATGCCCACGGGGACCATGACGACGGCGTAGCGCGCGAAGCTGATGTCGAAGAAGTCCGCGGTGACGATGTTGACCAGGTTCGACACGACCAGGGGCAGGCTCCCGGCATCGGCGATGAAACCACATGCGATCACGAACGCGAGAGAAGCCTTAGCGGGGAACTTCAGGGCCAGGAGCATCTGAATCACGATCGGGGTGAGGATCAGGGCCGCGCCATCATTGGCGAACACCGCCGCGATCGCGGCCCCGAGCAGGACGATCAGCGCGAACAGCAAACGCCCGTTACCCCTGCCCCACCGGGCGACGTGGAGTGCCGCCCATCTGAAGAACCCGGACTCGTCGAGGATGAGGGAGATGATGACGATCGCGACGAAGGCGAAGGTCGCGTTCCAGACGATGTCCCAGACCACCGGTATGTCCGACAGGCTCACCACTGTGGTGATCAGGGCGACGGCGGCGCCGCCGAGGGCGGACCACCCGATGCCGAGGCCCTTGGGCTGCCAGATGACCAGGGTCAGGGTGGCGAGGAAGATCAGAACAGCGACCACGGTCATGGCAGTCATAGCAGCAGGGCTCCTAACAGGAGGGCAGGAAGAAACGCACCGGTGAAGTCACTCATGAGCTCACCGGTGAGGAGGTGACAGTGGGGTCAGCTGGGGGTCAGCGGGTGGTGAGGGTGGTGTGAAGGGCGGTGACGCGCTCGAGGATGTCGTCGCGGACCAGACGCATCCGCTCGATACCGTCAATCCCGCGTTCGCTGGGCTCGTCGGTCTCCCACCGCTCGTACAAGGTTCCTTCGACCTCGTCGACCTGCGCCTCGGCACCCAGGATGACGACGACATCGGCCTGGCTCTGGTCCTCGACAGTGATCTGCCGGGGGACGTTCTGACTGACGTTAACGCCGACCTCGGCCAGAACCTCGGCAGACAGGGCGTTGACGGCGGACCCCGGCTTCGACCCGGCGGAGGCGGCAATCACGGAGCCCCCGGAGACCTTGTCCATGAGACCGGCAGCCATCTGGGACTTGCCGCCGTTCTTCACGCACACGAACAGGACGGAGGGCTTGTCGGCCTTGAAACTCACAGGAGTACTCGCTTCTTCTGGGCAAATAGGAATCAACCAGGACCCGGAGGGGCCTTAGGGCGACGTGGGGGGGGGTTACTTGGGTTCGGCAAGGACGCCGGCGAGGGCATCCAGCGCGCCGGGCACGATGGAGAAGTAGGCCCACACGCCGCGCTTCTCGCGGTGCAGGATCCCGGCGTCGACGAGGATCCTCAGGTGATGCGACACCGTGGGCTGCCCGAGGTTCAACGGTTCGGTGAGGTCACATACGCACGCCTCGTTCTCAGCACTGGCCGAGATGAGGGAGACCAGGCGCAACCGGTTCGGGTCCGCGATCGCCCTAAACTGCTTGGATAGCTCTTCAGCCCGCTGCGCGCTCATCGCCGGTGCCCCGGACGGCACGCAGCACCGATCCTCACTAACCACCTCTGTGGTCGCGAGGTCCGTATCTGCAGCCAGGATCCGGGGCTCGGAAATCGTCGTCATGCCACCCAGCATACCCGTACATTGACAACCATCGATATGGCTCCGCATACTCAATATCGAAGCCAGTCAATCTCTCCGAAGTGTTCGTACACGCGAGAAACCAGGAGTTGTTGACTCCTATCCACTATTCACAAGGCCTTTCCGGAGTGCCGGGACAGGGCGAAGACCGAAGGATTTCCCATGACCACCGAAACCTCTACGAAAGCAGCAGAGACGAACGCTACGGACACCCTGGCGGGTAAGAAGCCATCGGTCCTGTTCGTCTGTATTCACAACGCGGGCCGGTCCCAGATGGCCGCTGCGTACCTGAATCACCTTTCCGAGGGCCGTATCGAGGTCCTGTCCGCTGGCTCTCAGCCCGCCGACCAGATCAACCCATCAGCCGTGGAAGCGATGAAGGAAGAGGGTATCGACATCACTGCCGAGACCCCGAAGATCCTCACCACCGAAGCCGTGAAGGCTTCCGACGTCGTGGTCACGATGGGCTGTGGGGATAAGTGCCCGTACTTCCCGGGCAAGCGATACGAGGACTGGGTCCTCGAGGACCCCGCCGGTAAGGGCGTCGAGTCCGTCCGCCCGATCCGTGACGAGATCAAGGGCCGTATCCAGCAGCTCATCAGCGAACTCCTGCCCACCGGTGCCGGTACAGGCACGCAGAGCACCTGACTCCCAGCCCTCCCCGTTCGCCGCTTCCAAGATTTGAAAGGCACCGTCATGACAGACCTGCAGCAGGAAAAGATCATCATCGTGGGATCCGGCCCCGCCGGGTACACCGCGGCGATCTATGCCGCCCGTGCCGGTCTGAACCCGAGGGTCATCGCCGGCGCGGTGACAGCTGGCGGTGCGCTGATGAACACGACGGAGGTCGAGAACTTCCCCGGCTTCACCGAAGGCATCCAGGGACCGGAGCTGATGGAGAACCTTCGCGGGCAGGCCGAACGATTCGGCGCGGTCATCGAGTACGACGACGCAGCCACAGTCGAGCTCACTGGGAACCTGAAGACCGTCACGACCCTGAGCGGCATCACGTACCAGGCGCCGGCGGTAATCCTGGCGACCGGCTCCGCGTACAAGGAACTCGGGCTGCCTGACGAGAAGCGCCTCACCGGCCGGGGCGTGTCATGGTGCGCGACGTGCGACGGGTTCTTCTTCCGCAACCAGGACATCATCGTCGTCGGCGGCGGGGATTCCGCAATGGAGGAAGCCCTGTTCCTCACCCGCTTCGCGGCCACCGTCACCGTCGTCGTCCGCGGCTCGGCCTTGCGCGCGTCGAAGATCATGGCGCAGCGGGCCATGGACAACGAGAAGATCCACTTCGAGTACGCCAGCGCGATCACCAACATCCACGGAGATGAAAAGGTCACCGGGGTCACGCTCACCAACACGGTCACCGGGGACACCCGGGAACTGGCTGCCACCGGGATCTTCGTGGCCATCGGGCACCTGCCCCGCACCGACCTCGTCCAGGACCAGGTCACCCTCGACGCCGAGGGCTACATCGTCGTCGACGCACCCACCACCCTGACGAACCTCTCCGGTGTCTTCGCGTGCGGCGACGCCGTCGACCACCGGTACCGGCAGGCCATCACTGCAGCAGGATCCGGCTGCGCCGCAGCACTGGACGCCGAACGATACCTCGCCGCACTCGAGGACGCCCCCAGCATCGCTACCGCTCTCATCGAGGAGAACGCCCATGTCTGACACCACCACCATCAGCACCGCATCAGCCGCCGCGTCGGCGGACACGACGGGCGCCGGCGACATCACGGATCTACCGGTCGCCGTGATTGGTGCCGGACCGATCGGGCTGTCCGCGGCCGCGAACCTCCTCGAGCAGGGCCTGACCCCGATCGTGTTCGAGCAGGGAGACAGCGTCGGAGCAGCTGTTCGGCAGTGGGCGCACATCCGCCTGTTCTCGCCCTGGCAGTACAACATCGACCCCGCCGCCCGGCGCCTCCTGGAGACCACCGGCTGGTCCGAGCCACGCCAGACCGCCCTCCCATACGGGCGTGAACTCGTCGAGTCCTACCTCGAACCCCTCGCCGTCCTCCCATACGGGCGTGAACTCGTCGAGTCCTACCTCGAACCCCTCGCCGTCCTCCCGGCCATCGGGGAGACCTTGCACTTCAAGAGCACCGTCACCGCGGTCACCCGGCTGGGGATGGACAAGACCCGAACGAAGGACCGCGACACCACCCCGTTCCTCGTCCGCGTCACCAGCCCCGAGGGCACCACCGATCACCTTGTGCGCGCCGTCGTCGACGCCTCCGGCACCTGGGGCCAGCCCAACCCCCTCGGTCAGGCTGGCCTGCACGCGCCCGGCGAAGACACCGCATCCGCGTTCATCACCACCGCGCTGCCCGACGTCGTCGGCACCGAACGTGACCGCTTCGCTGGTAAGACCGTCATGGTCGTCGGAGCCGGCCACTCGGCCGCGAACACCCTCATCAACCTCGGCCAGGTCGCCAAGAACGAACCCGGTACCCGAGTCCTCTGGGCCGTCCGCGGGAGCGGATCCGCTCAGAAGCTCTACGGCGGCGGGGACCTCGACGGCCTGCCCGCCCGCGGCGCTCTTGGCAGCCGGCTGAAGACTCTCGTGGGCGACGGCGTGATCGAACTCGTCACGAACTTCACCATCACGAACCTCGATGCGACCGACACAGGTCTGGCCGTGACTGCGTCGACGCCGGACGGACCTCGTACCGTCGACGTCGACGTTCTCGTGCCCGCCACCGGGTTCCGCCCGGACCTCGACATCCTCCGCGAACTGCGTCTGGAACTCGATCCTGCGGTGGAGGCCCCGCGCGCCCTCGGACCCCTGATCGATCCGGAATTCCATTCCTGCGGAACAGTTCCCGCCCACGGCGCGGACGTCCTCGCCCACCCGGAGAAGGACTTCTATCTCGTGGGAATGAAGTCTTACGGACGAGCCCCTACGTTCCTCCTCGCCACAGGGTACGAGCAGGTCCGCTCCGTGACCGCGGCGATCGCCGGTGACCTCGAAGCCGCATCCCAGCTTCAGCTGGATCTTCCTGAGACAGGGGTCTGCAGCACCGACCTCGGCGGCTCCTGCGACACCATCCCTGCAACAGCCTCCGCGACCTCAACTGACTCCCAGGGTGCTGCGTCGACCTGCGGAACAGGTACGACCGGTGCAACGGGTGATGTTTCCTGCGGAACTGGCACACAGGAGAGCAGTAACACCTGCGGTACCCGTGGGGCCGGTGACGTTGTCGAAGCCGAGATGGCCAGTGGTGCTGATAAGGGCGGCTGCTGCTCCGCCCCGCAACTAGTCTCCGTCGGTTTCCCCACCGGGACAGCTCACGGCCGATCCGGCGACCCCGACTGCTGACCGGAGGCCCCTGTCCGGGCAGGAACCGGGGTGCGCACGTGAAGCAAGGGACTGGCAGGCGGACTCGACCGTCGGTCAGAGCACCTGAAAAGGACGAACAGATGCACGAGAGGCCCGTGATCAGGAAGGGTGTCCTCGGTACAGATTCAGGGTGTTCGGGCTGTGTGGCTCGTGCGACAAAGGGAAGGGACGTCCGATCCCGCTGTGTCATTTCCGCTACTTCTCTTTAGGCTGGTTAGCCTTTGGGGGAGGCGCTTCTGCGTCGTCCAGCCGCAGCGGTCATCTGGGGAGCCCGCCAACCGATGTCATAGCCGAGGTACCCGTATGCACCGTCCACCAGATCTGCCCCCCACTGCCTCCGATGGCGGGCACGGTCACGGCAGGGAGTCGCTGAAGGTGCAGAAGGCTCCGCGGCCGCGGGTCCTAATCGTGGCGACGGGCCGCGATCGGGGGGCCCTGGCCGCAGCGCGGGCGTTCAAAGCCGGCGGTTGGTACGTCGGTGTCGGGACCCCGGACGGCGGCGGTGTCCTCGGATCCTCGAAAGCCAGTGACGTTGCCTACCTGGTGCCGCGGCCTCGCAATGACGGGATGCCTTTTGTGGACGGTGTGCGTCGCGCTGCCACCGATGGAGGTTTCGACATCGTCTTCGGGGGAGGAGATGACTGGATGGCAGCGTTGGCGGCCTATCGGACGCAGATTCCGTTGCCGGTGGCGCACCCGGACTACGACGTCGTGGAAACGGTGCTGGATAAGGTCCGGCTCGCGGAGTATGCGCAGAAGGCGGGGTTGGCGTCCCCGCATACAGAACTAGCCACGGATCAGGCCCTTGCCGTCTGGTCGGGGCCATTGGTCATCAAATGCAAGGAGCACTGGGCGCCCAACCAGACGCACCCGCTGCGGATCGAGGCCAAGCTCTTCGCCAGTGCCTCGGCTGCCCGCGGGCAGGTCGAGCGGATCCGCAGTGCGGGGGCTGAACCGATCCTGCAGAAGCCGGTTGCGGGGAACCTCGGCGCCCTGATCGGGGTCTTCCATGATGGCCGATTGCATGGGCGTACCCAGCAGGTCTCAGCACGATTATGGCCCACCCCGAACGGAGCATCAGCCCGCGCTTACACGGTGCCTGTGGACGAGGCGCTGGTGGCAAAGGTCGAAGCAATGCTCCTGGAGCTCGGGTGGCACGGCCTGGTGGAACTGCAATTCCTTACCGGGGACGACGGGATCCCGTACCTGATCGACTTCAACGGCCGCTTCTACGGTTCACTCGCCCTCGCCGAGTCCGCCCGGCCCGGGCTCGTCACCGCATGGGCCGAGAGTGTCCTTGAATCCCGGACACCCGAGCTGCCGGACGCGCGTGTGGGCGCACGCTACTCCTGGGTTGCAGGGGATCTGCGACGGGCCCGGATCGAACGCCGCGGCGGGCTCACCCGCGACGTCATGAACACCTTGCAGTGGGCCGCGCGCGCCCGGCACAGCATCTGGGACCCCCAAGACATCCGCCCCTCGATCACCCTGGCCCTGGCACGGTTCCGCCGCTCCTGACCCGAACCTCCGGACCTCCGGACCTCCGGACCTCGAACCTCCGGACCTCGAACCTCCGGACCTCGAACCTCCGGACCTGACCCTACAGCCCAGTTCGCACTATTTGTTATCGGCGTTTGGCTGCCCTGAGCATCTCCAATGGGACGTGACGTTCAGGTGCGCGCAGCACGACCAGGCCCAGAATGTAGACGCCGAGGATCGCGACTCCGACAAGGCTTCCCTGCAGCAGGGCCCCGCTTCCAGCGCTGACGCGCATGAGGACGACGCCCACTGCTGCGGCGCAACCCCCGATCAGCGCGGCCCTGCCGAGCAGCCGGCTACCAGCCCGGGCGTCGAAGGCTTGGTGCCGGCGGGCCAGCAGCCAGCCGTTGGCGATTGCGGCGAACCCCAGTGAAGTGCTGGTCGCCACCGCGATCCCGGCCACGCCCATGATCGGGGCCAGGAGAATGTCGCCGGCGACGTTGATCGTCATCGCGATCAGGGAGACGACGACCGGGGCTTTGGAGTCACCAAGGGCGTACGAAGTACTGACCATGACCTGCCGGACACCCATCGCCACGAGCGCCGGCGCATACCAGAGCACTGCTACAGCGGTGGCCTGGGCGTCCTCGGTCGTGAAGGCGCCCCGCCCGTAAGCCACTACGGACAAGGGGAGTGCGGCGACCATCAGGACCACGGTCAGGGGTACGAGGATGGTCACGGTGACCGACAGTCCCCGGTACACCAGACGCCGCACTTCGGGAAGATTTCCCGCAGCGGCGCCGAGCGCCGGATACAGGGGTACCAGCAAGGACGCGATCAGGAGCGTTTCCGGCAGGTTCACCAGACGCCACCCATAAGACAGGGCGGTAATCGCCCCATCGCCGAGCGTCGACCCGACCGCCCGATCAACAAGGGAGTTCACATTTCCGATCGCGCTACCAACCAGCAGGGGCGGCATCAGCCGGGCAATCTCACGGAAACCCCGATCACCAAGATCCCACCGCGGCCTCACCCGCAATCCCAACGAGCGAAGGGGCGGGAACTGTAATATTAGGCGCGCCGCTGAGCCCACGACGAAACCGGCAGCCAAGGCCTCGATCCCGAAGCGCGGGCCAAAGAGTCCTGCAGCGCCGATCATGATGACGTTAAACGGGATCCCTTGCAACGAGGACCAGACCACCCGGCCATGGGCTTGTGCGACGGCGGCCAGGAGATCCGTGCCGGCGATCAGGACAGTGGCCAGCAGCACGATGCGGGTCAATAGTACGGCCAGGTCTGCCTGGTCACCCTCGAAACCAGGGGCTAGCACGGCTGTCACGGGACCCGCGCACAACCCGACCACAACAGCACCCAGGCCAAGAACCACCATGGTGACCGTGATCGCCGTATCGAAGCTTCGGTGGCTGCCACACGTAGGGCCCTCCGCGGTCACCTCCCGCGCGATCACCGGAGTCACCGATCGTGCCATTGCGTAGGCGACCAGGCCGAGGACCACATTCATCAAACCCTGTGCAACGAGGTACGCGTCTAGGGAGGGGCCCGCCCCGTACACGGCGGCGATCACCACGTCCCGGACGAACCCGAAGATGGTGGACAGCGCGGTCAGACCGGTCACGACAACAGCAGCCCGCGAGACACTCATCCACTGCCTCCCGGCCCTATGCACCCACTCGAAACCCTGCTCATCTAAGCACGGCGCCCGAAACAGCTGCCACTCGCGCTGAACCGTTGAATCCTGATTCACGCCGCCGATACATAAATACGAGGAACAGGACATGTGATCCCGACACTGCCGTGGAGCGGCTCGTTATAGGTGACCGGCGGCTTGCGCGGGCGCACCCAATACACCCACAGGCGGACGCTTATCAGCTCCACCGTCCGGTTGGAGCCGGCCAGTGATGGATGACCAGAATCACACCAACCATCAACCCGACCTTTGATCGGAATCCACACAGCATCGCTTGAAGATGCTGGTTGGAGGCTGTGTGGAGGCTGTAAAAGTAAGTAAAATTCCTAACCACTGACCCAGTAGGGCCTGAAGACTGGCAGCATGCTAGGAGTTCATCTAGGGGCGGCTTTGAGCTCCATTCGCCCACGAGTGGATGGTTAATATGGCGGACGACGAGCGAAATAAGTAAGCGATTGGAAGTAGCTTGGCGATGTAGCTCTGAGGACCACCGGTGAGCCGGGTATCCCCTGACCCACCAGTGGTCCTCTAGCGGACTCCTGACCAGGGCAGCGTTGGTGCTGCTGATTACAGCGTGGAGAGCAGTTGCTGCATCTGATCGATTTCGGCCTGCTGTGTCTTGACGATGGTTTCGGCGAGTTCGACCGGGTCGGGGTTTTGCCCGTGGTCGATCTCGTCCTGTGCCATGTCGATCGCGCCCTCGTGGTGCGCAGTCATTGACTCCAGGAACATGCGTGACGCTTCCACGCTTTCGGCGGACTCGAGTTCGGACATCTGCTCCTCGCTCATCATCCCGCCCATGCTCCCCATGTCGTGGCCTTCCATGCCACCTTCGGGTTCCATGGACTCACCCCACGCCTTAAGCCAGCCGGCCATCGTCTCGATCTCGGGGCCCTGGGCGTCCTTGATCGTGGTTGCGAGGTCGGTGACCTGCGAGTCGATGCCGTCATTGGCGAGGATCATCTCGCTCATCTCCACGGCCTGGCGGTGGTGAGGGATCATCATCTGCGCGAACATGACGTCCGCGTCGTTGTGCTCTGCCATTGCCTCATTAGAGGCATCCGACGACGCAGCAGCACTGGCCTCAGCGCTCGTTTTGGTGTTGAGGCCAGTGGTTGCGGTGGGGGCGGCCGTGGCGGAGCTTTCTTGGTCCATGTCCATGCCCTCCGTCTCGCCGCCGGAGGACGAGCCGCAGGCGGACAGGGTGATCAGGGTGGCCATGGACAGGGATGCTACGGAAAGAGAACGCTTCATGGTGGTCAGGATCCTTCACTACTCAGAGGGGACAAGCGATCAATCCCACGTGCCATCGACCAGAACGGTGTTGGCGTCGACGCAGGGGATGTGGCCGAGCCCCATATGGGGCGGGGCGCGGCCAGGAAACAGGCCTAGTCACCCCTTACAGCGAGGGTGAGTGTGGGCCGCGAATCCTATGTCCGACTGATGCAGAGCTGAGTCAGTGAAGGGGTGGGGGACGGTCGGGACAATCGGGCCAAAACGGGGGGGCCTCGACGGAGGACAGTCGAGAGTAGGGCACGGCCGGCTGGAGTGAGTAGCCAGGCGATGCCGGCGGTGATCATCGCCAGCACACACATCCCAAGCATCATCTCGTCCGCGCAGCTGCCGCCGCACCCGGCGAGCATCCCATCATCCATGGCATTGCCCGACGTCGCACTCGACGCAAGGGCCAGGGAAACGTCCGTTGCAGCAGCATGAATGGTGCTGACCGCAGCGACCGCGGCAGGAGTGAACGTTCCTCCTACTGCGGGGACGGAACTGTCATGGGTATGGCCCGGGCTGCCCACAGCATGATCGGCGACAACCTCGACCGCACTGACCGCGTTGAGCGTGTTGGCAGCGCCGGCCGTGCTCGGAACGGTGGGGGTGGTGGCGTGGTGGGAGGTCGAGCCATGTCCGCCCATCCAGACGTGCATCGCGAGAATCCCGACGATGATCGCCGTCAACCCGGAGAACGTTATCAGGAATGCCAGGAAGGAACCGGTCACAGACCGAAGCGCTGTGCGGGTACGGCGGCTCGCGATCACAGCTTTGGCTCCTTCCACGTCGTCCATTCAGTTCTTTGTGTCCTGTCCAGCCTAGGCAGAGGCTCCCGTCCACGGCCAGGTGCTGGTGATTTCGTACCGGTGCGCTGGCGTGCGTGGATGTTCAACGGCCCTACTTCAGGATGTGGTCACTGCCGCGCATGCGGGCGGCGAGGGCCCAATCGTCCGTGTGTCGGCTCTGCGACCTACCGCCCTGCCAGTAAGGAAAAACCGCGCACCCGGGAGGACGTCCACGCTTCCGTTGCCGCGACGCACCACCCATGCTCACCGCTGTTCATCGGTCCGCCACGTTAGTGAAATGGGCTTATCAGGGTCGGTAGATCTGGAGTTGGGTGAGGCTCGCGAGGGCGCGGAAATCCTGTGCGTCCTGGTCGTTGAAGCCTCGGGGCTCGGTATCGAGAATGCATAGTGCGCCGATGCGCCAGCCTCCGGGCCCGGTCAGGGGGTGACCGGCGTAGAAGCGGATGTGCGCTGACCCGCGCACGAGGTCGTTGTCCGCGAAACGGCTGTCCTCGCTCGCGTCGGGAATGACAAGGATCGTGTCATCGGCGATGGTGTGGGAACAGAAAGAAGTGTGCCGAGGCATATCACCGCCTAGGGGGCCGGTAGCCGACTTTATGACCTGCCTGTCCCGCCCGATGAACGAGATTGTCGCGGAGTTCACCGCAAACCTCTGCTGCGCCTGCCGGGTGATCCTGTCGAAGCGTTCCTCCGGAGCCGAGTCGAACAACCCGGTCGATCGAAGGGAAGCAAGGCGCCTGTTCTCAGCTTCTGCCGGGTCGAACATTGACGAAAGTCGGGTCTGCAGTGCTGGCCACGTACTTCCCGGGCGGGAGAGCCCGGTCGCCAGGAGAGCCGCCTTGGGTTTGTTCGTGTCCTGCAGGCGTTGTCCTGCCGGCTCGTGATCATACGGGGCACGTAGGACGGGCGGGTGCGCCGGGGTGTCTTGTCTAAGAACAGCGTCCTGCCCGACGATAAGGCGGGCAAGTTCGTCGTCGGCCACTCTTGGCCCCATGGGCTCAGTCGGATCCGTTAGACCTGGGGGCAATGCTGGTCCTGTCAGTTCTGCTGCGTCGCTGGGGCCTGTTGTCGATGGAGGATCCGCTGCCAGTTCCTTGAGGAGTTCGTTGATCGAATGGGCGATGAGGTCCCGCTGCATGGTCTCGAGGACGACGTGTCCGTGTAGATATGCTGCGACGCCGACGGGGTCGGAGGTTCCGCCGAGCCCGACGTAGCGCACCCACACATCGTCAACGGGGATGTTCGCGTGGGAGAGGACCGTGGCGGTGAGCCATTGCTGGTCGTGGGCGTGGATGACATGCCTCGCTGTCGATACTCGTACACAGGGACTGGACCTACAAGTGACGCAGGCGAAATCATCAGTGCGCTGACAATCCAGTGTGCGGGGCGGGGACCGGACAAGCCAAGTTTCAGGGGGTCCTGAACGACTGGATCGCCAGGGCGAAGATCCGCCCGTCGGCGCGCAAGTGGACTTTGAGGTTGTCCAGCGCGTACATGTCCGTGGGATCTGCTGCCAGCAGCTCGGCGCAGGTCTGCTCGAGGCGTTGCGCGCCCGCCATGTCCGCACTGGCCCCCAGCCCGACGACGGCGCTGTGCCATTCCTCCAGGTCATCCTGTGGATGAGCGCGATCAATGCGGGCCAGGCGTCCATCGAGCATGTCGGAGAAGGTCAGAACGAAGGCTGTGGCCTCCGCCTCTCCCACCTCATCACTCAGCCGGGCCAGGGCGCCGGCGTCGAAAGCCTGTTGCATGGTTCCTCCACGAAACCCCCATGGCGCAGAGCGTAGCTCAGAGACCGCGACCGTTCCCCGTGGCCACGCTAGTCAGTCCAGCCCCTACATGCTCTGAAAGTGCTGGGGCGCTCCCTCTGCGGCCGGAAGCGCCCCGGTAGTTACTTACTGCCATGGTTCTTTGTCTTCGGGTATCCATACGCCCAATCGATCAGCGAGGGGCGCACCCGTCGACGAGGCGTTCATTACGGGTGGAGGAGGACTTTGGTCCAGCCGTCTTCGCGCTTGTCGAACCGTGAGTAGGCGTCTACGGCGTCGTTGAGGGACAGTTCGTGGGACACGATCCAGGACGGGTTCGCCCGTCCGCGGATGATGAGGTCCCGCAGTTCCCGGTTGTACTTCTTCACCGGGCACTGGCCGCCGGCGATGCTGATGCCCTTGGTGAACGCTTCGCCGTAGTTGAAGCCGATCCGTCTCTGCCGGGCGTCCTCGTTCGCGGCTTTCGGGTCCTCGGGCACGTAGACACCGACGACACCGATGTGCCCGGTGGCCCGGACGACTTTCACGAGATTGTCGAGGACCATTTCGGGGTGTTCCTCGCCGTGGTGGTCATGGGCCTGGAACCCGACGGCTTCCACACCACAGTCGGCACCGAACCCGTCGGTGCCGTCCATGATCGCCTCGGCCGGGTCGGTGTTAGCGAAGTTGATGGCGGTCGCACCGATCTGCTCGGCCAGGGCGAGACGGTCTGGTTCCTTATCGACCACGAACACCTGGGACGCTCCTCGCAGGAACGCGCTGTGGGCGGCCATGAGACCGACCGGTCCGGCCCCGAACACGGCCACGGACTTCCCCGGGGTGACCATCGCCATCTCGGTGGCGTGGTACCCGGTGGGGAAGATGTCCGAGAGCATCGTGAAGTCGTTCTCGTGCTCCGTTCCCTCAGGAAGCTTCAGGAGGTTGAAGTCCGCCCAGGGCACGCGCAGCAACTCGGCCTGGCCGCCCCAGTACGGGCCCATCATCGGGTACCCGTACCCGGCACCGGGCTGACCGGAGGGGTTCGCCCGAAGGCAGGCCGAGGTGTATCCGTTGTTGCAGTTCCGGCAGGTGCCGCAGGCCAGGTTGAACGGGACCGACACACGGTCACCGACACTGATCCGGTCGACGCCAGCGCCGATGGCCTCCACGATGCCCATGTTCTCGTGCCCGAGCACCATGCCGGCGTCGAGCTCGCTGCGGCCCTCATACGGGTGCAGGTCGGACCCGCAGATGTTCGCGGTCGTGATCCGGATGATCGCATCCAGAGGACCCTGAATGGTCGGGTCATCGACGGTCTCGACGGACAGCTCGTACGGTGCTTTGAAGACTACTGCCTTCATAGGAGAACTCCCTCTACTGAAGATCGGCCCGATCGCTTAAGGATCCGGGCGGGCCCAGGTTGCCGGGCCGCTTGACCTGCGCGATGCACTACCTTCAACCTCAGGAAGGCAGTGCATCGCGGCGGTCCTGCCCAGCACCCAGCCGCTGCTTGACCAAATGCTAAGCCTACTGATGAGTCAACGCGACAAGCTGGACTGAGGTCAAGTAAGCACCGATCGTGGGGCACTGCTTGACGCTCCGGTATGGTGCGACCGACCCTGACAGAACGCCCTTCAGCTCCGGTGCATCCAGGTCCCACCATCAGGCCCGGCTGCCCAGCGGTGCATCACGCGTCCTGCGGCATCGCAACCTGCACCCATCCGAAAGACAGCATGCTGACGAATATCTAGGGTGAAAGACGCGCCCATGGCGCATCACCGACAGCACAAGCATTAGAAGGAGCCCTCCCTATGACGGAGATCGTCGCGCATCACGGCCTGTTCAAGAACACCAACCTCCACGTCGACGACACCGGCGGAACCGGTCGCCCCGTAGTCCTGATCCACGGGTGGCCGCTGTCCGGTGAGGCGTTCAAGAACCAGGTCCCCGCATTGCAGGCTGCCGGGTACCGGGTCATCACCTATGACCGGCGTGGTTTCGGCCGCAGTGACAAGCCGATGACCGGATACACGTACGACACGCTCACCGAGGATCTCCAGGCCCTGCTCGAGGAGCTCGACCTGCGGGACGTGACCCTCGTCGGGTTCTCGATGGGCGGGGGAGAAGTGGCCCGCTACTTCTCGAAGTACAGCCCGGAGCGCATCCGCAGCGTCGTGTTTGCCTCCGCGGTCCCGCCGTTCATGATGCAGGGCGAGGACAACCCCGACGGGCCTCTCACCAAGGACGCTGCGGCCGGGATGACCAAGGACCTGTCCAAGGATGAGGAGTCGTTCTACGACGGGTTCACCACCGATTTCTTCTCCGCCAACGGGGAGCTGAAGGTCACCGAGGGACAGCGTCTGGAAGCCCTCGAGCTGTGCCGTCAGGCCGACAAGAAAGCAGCCCTGGCGTGCATGGAGGCGTTCGGGACCACGGACTTCCGCGATGACCTGCTTAAGGTTTCCGTCCCGGCGTTGGTCCTGCACGGCGACGCGGACGCGACCGTTCCGTTCGAGGGCTCCGGGCAGCGCACCCACGCAACGTTGCTCGGTAGCGACCTCCACGTCATTGCCGGTGGCCCGCACGGGTGCAACGTCAGCCACCCCGATGAGTGGAACCAGGCCCTGATCACCTTCCTCGCCAAGTAGGTGCCCTGCCTTCCTGCCGATCCCACGTCCGATCCGGGATCGGCAGGAAGAGTCAGGTGGTCAGGTGAAAACATCCTTCGGTGCCTGACAGGACTGACGGGTACCAGGTGCCTGAAACCACTGTGGAGAACCCTCGCTACGGGTGGAAAGGACTGACGATGATTCACCGCAGCATCAAAGTCAACCACGGCATCACACTGCACGAACCTCATGTTCCCGGTATCGCCCGGAGGCGCAGACAAGGTCCTCAAGTAACGCATAGGCATGGTCGTTGAGTATGGCGAGCCTGGATGATCAGTCTCAGGAGTGGTCCACCAGCCGGCTCTTGTCCACAGCAGCCAGGCTGTGGGAGCGTGAACTCGCCAAAAATCTCCTCACTTCCGACCTCTCACCCGCGCAACTGGTGATCATGCAGGAGCTTTCAACCTGCACCGCGATCACCCAGGCGGATCTGGCCCGGAAGCTCCGCATCACGCCTCAGACCCTCGGGCGGACACTTCGCACCCTGGAAACACGGGGGTGCATCACACGGGCGCCCCGAACAGCGGGGCAACGACATATCGACATATCGCTCGCTCCAGCAGGAGCCCAGCTCCTCAGCTCGGTAAAGGCTGCCGACCACAACAGGCCGCACGAAGCAGAGCAAGATACAGGCCCGGGCCAACCAGGCCCGCCAACGCAATCGACAAGGATTCTCCCGCTCGAATCGTCATTCGTTGAGGAGGACCTGCGCCGCGATCTCATCGAACTCCTCACCCTCATAAGCGCTACGGCTACGGGATAAAGAACCCTCCGGCCCGGCACATTGGGCCGACCTACCGGTGGTCGATGTGTTGCGACCTTGTCGTTAACGGCCTTGGGGTGTCGCTCGCATGCCCGCTCGTACTGTTGTTTGTGGTGATTCCGCCGCTGTGGACAGGGAGGGCTTCCACGCCACCGGTACTGGTGCGAACAGCGGACGCAGGAGACTCATCGCTCCGCGACGACCGATGCAATGACGACCGATTAGGAGCGTCATGCACCGATAAATACTGCCCGGCCCAACACCGTCGATTGGACAGTCCTACGAACCCGCGATGTGGTCGTTGCCGCGCATGCGGACGGCAACGATGATGCCGGAGGCTGCGGTGAGGACGGCGACGGTGGTGATGGCTGCGGGGATCCCGTACCGGTCCGCGAGCAGTCCGGCGAGAAGTGCTCCGATGGCGAACCCGCCGTCGCGCCATAGCCGGTAGATCCCGACGGAGCGGGCCCGCCATAGAGGGTGGGCGACGTCCCCGATTGCGGCCAGTAGTGCGGGGTAGACCATGGCTGTTCCGAGTCCCAGGAGGATCGCGGCGAACAGCCAGGGCCCGAACGTGTGGGCTGCGGCGACTGTTGCGAGTCCTGCGGCTTGGACGAGCATGCCGGCGACGATGAGCCATTTGCGGCCCCACTTATCGGAGGCGGCGCCGGTGATGAGTTGTCCTGCGCCCCAGACCGCGGGATAGACGGCGGCAAGGATCCCTACCTGGTTCAGGCTCAGCCCGGAGCTGATGAACAGGACGGGGAAGAGGCCCCAAGCCAGGCCGTCATTGAGGTTGTTGACCAATCCGGCCTGACTCGCCGCGGACAGTGAGCGGTCCTTGAAGCTGGTAAGTGCGAAGACCTGACCCGTGGTGAGGTCGGCGTACGCACTGCCGCCTACACCGCCGCGTGTATTGCCGCGTGCGTCGATGTAGGTGGCGCCATGTTGGGAGGCTTCAAGTTTCGCATGGTGGTGGGTTTCGCGGACGAAGAGGACGGACAAGCCGAGGCCGAGGGCGATGTAGGCGGCGCCGAGGAGGAACGGGCCGGGCCGCAGCCCGTGTTCGGCGGCGATGTATCCGGTCGCCAGGGCTGTGATGGAGACTCCGAGGTAGCCAGCTGCTTCGTTCAGTCCCATAGCGAGGCCGCGTTGCTTCGAGCCGACGAGGTCCATCTTCATGATGACCGCTGTGGACCAGGTCAGGCCCTGGCTAACGCCCAGGAACACGTTCGCGGCCACTATCCATGCCCACGACGGCCCGAAGATGAGCATCAGCGGGACGGGGATCGCGACAAGCCAGCCCGCGACCAGGATGGGTTTGCGGCCGTACCGGTCCGAGAGGGTGCCGGCGAAGTAGTTCATCGCGGCCTTGGAGAGACCGAAAGCGATGATGTACGTCAGCGCGCTCGTGTACTGGTCCAGGTGGAATGTCCGGGAGGCAAGAAGGGGCAGGACAGTGCGTTCCTGGCCCAGCGTCCCGCCGACCAGGGCGTTGACTGCCACGAGCAGCATGAATTGCGCCAGGTTCTGCCGCAGCCCGAGCACCGCGCCCCGCGAACCTGATGGGTAGCGCGCGTGATAGCCCGGGTCATGGCGGGGGTGTGTGTTGCCCGGCATGCGTCATGCTCCGTTCAGGTGATGGGCGTGAAAGAGCCCGGGCGCACGTGGGGGCGGGCCCGGGCTCAGTGCCCGGAGCCGGTGGAGGCCGGCCCCGGGCGGTCTAGGGGGATCAGTTCGCGGCGGGTGCGTCCTGGTGTAACTGCTGGTAGGTGTTCCAGGCGTTGTAGCTGCCGTCGAGTTCGACGATGTCGTAGCCTGCCCGGCGCAGCGCGCTGGCGGCGACGGAGTTCCGGAGGCCGCTCTGGCAGTAGGTGACGATGGTTCCTTCGGTGGGGAGTTCGTCGAGGTGCCACATGACGCGGCCGCCGTTGAGCTGGTGGGCTCCGGGGACATGGCCTGCGCTGTGTTCGGTGCGGTTGCGGACGTCGAGGATCATTGCCGCGTCGACCTCTGGAAGGTCTTCGGGCTGCACGAGGGCGGGTGTGGTGGTGGGTAGTCCGTCGATGCTGGTGACATATCCGGCGACGTTGTCGATGCCGACGCGGACGAGGTGGTCCCAGATCTCCTGTGCGTGGTCCTGACTGGTAGCCAGCAGGACGAGCGGGTTCTTGTCGGTCTCGGGGTTCACGACCCACGCCCCGTAGGTCGCGATCGCGGCGCTGGCCGGGATGTTCAGGGAGCGAGTCACCGTCCCGGTGTGGACCTCGTTCGCGGAGCGGGTGTCGATAAACGTCATCGTGTCCGCGGCGATACCAGCGGCGACCCGATCCTTGTTGAGTTCGGTCAGGGGTGCACGCTCACCCATCACGGCCGGGCCTTCACGGTTTTCGCGCTTCATGCGGCTGAAGTAGGCGTGGGCGTCGGGCTGGCCGTCGAGGAGTTCGTTGATGAAGCCCTGCTCGTCGTTCGCGGCCAGGTAGGGGCCCCACCAGGAGTAGAGGCGTTCGTAGCCGACGGTGGTGGACGGGATCGCGCCGAGGGCTTTGCCGCAGGCACTGCCGGCGCCGTGGGCGGGGTGGACCTGGACGTGGTCGGGCAGGGTCAGGAACTTCTCTTGCAGGCTCCGGAACAGCTGCTTCGCACCTTCGAAGCGGGTGTCGACGCCGCCGGCGGCTTCGTCGAGGAGGTCGGGGCGGCCGAGGTCGCCGGAGAACACGAAGTCACCGGAGAGCAGGTAGCCGGGCTGGTCGCTGAACGCGCCGTCGGTGACCAAAAAGGACAGGTGCTCGGGGGTGTGTCCGGGGGTGTGGACGGCCTGGATGCTGATGTTGCCGACGGTGATCGTGTCGCCGTCGAGGAGGCGCTTGCCCTCGAACCCGTACTGCCAGTCGTCTCCGCCTTCACCGGAGACGTAGATCGCAGCTCCCGTCGCCGCGGCGAGTTCGCGGGTGCCCGAGAGGTAGTCGGCGTGGATGTGGGTCTCGGTGACGGCGACGATCTTCATGTTGTTCTTCGCCGCGAGGTCCTGGTAGACCGCGATGTCGCGGCGGCCGTCAACGACGACGGCGGTGCCGTTGGCCTGGCAGCCGATGAGGTAGCTGGCCTGGGCGAGGTCTTCGTCGTAAATCCGTTCGATCAGCATCTGGTGCTCCTTCAGTTCGAGAGGTTGGATACCCCCTGGGGTATCGCTTTGATGTCTAGCGTAATACCCCTAGGGGTATAGCGCAAGGCGGGGGATGCCTGCGGGGAAGGGTGCTGGGAGGAAGGTGCGTGACCGGGCCCGGGACGGGTCGGGTCTGGGCACGCACCCGGCTTATGGGGTCCGTCGCCGGGCCAGAGTTCGGCCAGGCTGTCGGCTGTGATGGTGCGCAACGGCCCGGGCGGGAGGTCCCTGTCAGGTGTTGTGTGGTGTGGCATCCGCGCGGAGTGTGTTTAGGTCCAGGTTCTTTACGGCCTGGACGAGTTCTTCCAGGCCTGCGGCGTTCAGGGCTCCGGGTTGGGAGAAGACCAGGGTCTTGTTCTTGAAGGCCATCAGGGTGGGGATGGAGGTGATGTTCGCTGCGGCGGCGAGGGCCTGCTCGGCTTCGGTGTCCACCTTGGCGAAGACGACATCCGGGTGCCTTTGGGCGGCGGCACCGTAGGTGGGGGCGAACATGCGGCAGGGCCCGCACCATGCTGCCCAGAAGTCGACGAACACGATGTCGTTGCTCTCCAGGGTCTGCGCGAAGCTCTGTTCCGTGACGTCGATCGTGGTCGTGGTTGTCATGGTCGTGTTCTGTCCTTTCCGGGTTCTTCTGGGGTGGGGCGTGGTCGTACGGCGGGTTCAGGTAGTGGGCAGACCCGCACGGGTCCAGGCGGTCATGCCACCGGCCATGGTGTCGGCGCTGAAACCGGCGCTGTTGAGGGCGTCCGCGACGCGGGCTGAGCGGTTACCGCTGCGGCACACAGCGATGATCGGGACGGCGGGATCCAGTTCGGGCAGGCGTGCCTGCAGGTCTCCCATCGGGATGTGCAGGGCGCCGGGGATCATGCCTTCGGCGACTTCGAAGTCCTCACGGACGTCGAGGATTTGCGCTGACGGGCGGCGGGCGTTGGTGTCATTGATCGTGATCTCTGCCATGGAGAGGTCCTTTCTGGGTGGGATGGGGTCGAACGCTGTAGGTGAGGTGGTGTTGGGATGGATCAGGCGGGTGTGGGTGTGTTGCGGCGCCGACCCCGCCGGCCCTGATCGTTACCGGTGCGGTGGCGGTTGCGGGTGTTCAGGGGGCATGCCGGGATGATGAATCGGCAGGCAATGAGAGCGGCGAGGGCGACGCCGGCGACGGTCGCGGCGAGGACGAGGCGGCTGTCCGCGGGTGCCTGCTGGATGAGGACGAACGCGCCCATGACCAGGACGAACCAGCCGAAACCCTTGCGGAGGGCAGCTTCGGGGATCCTGCCGGCGAGCTGGGCGCCGATCAGGGACCCAGCGATCGCAGCAGCGGTCACGGCCAGGGTCAGTGGCCAGTTGATCTCCACGGTGGTGAGGTACCCGGCGAGGCCAGCGAAGGACTTCATGGAGATCACGACCAGCGACGTGCCGACGGCCACGGACATCGGCAGTCCGCCGAGCAGGGCCAGGGCGGGGACGACGAGGAACCCGCCGCCGGCCCCGACGAGGCCGGTGACCAGGCCGACGACGACGCCGTCGAGGATGACCCGCTTCAGCGGCAGCTCACGCTTCACACCCTCGGATGGGGTGGAGCTGGTGGTTTTTCTGCGTCCGCGGATCATCGCGATCGAGGTGGCGACCATCATGAGGGCGAATGCGACGAGCAGGATCTGGCCGGGGATGAACCCGCCGAGCAGCCCGCCGATGAACGCACCAGCCATGCCGGCGGCGCCGAAGATCAGGCCGGTCCGCCACATCACGCGTCCGTTCCGGGCGTGGCTGATGACGCTGATCGCCGAGGTGACACCGACGACGAACAGGGATGCCGCGATTGCTTCCTTGGCCTCGAACCCGGCCACGTACACCAGGATCGGGACGGTCAGGATCGACCCGCCACCACCCAGGACACCCAGGGACAGGCCGATCAGGATCGACAGCGCCAGGACAAGGATCAGGGTCACGCTCACGCCACACCAGCTCCTTCACTCGCCGTGACGTCAGCCTTGCCGTCAGCCGTGTTCGCAGTCTGGGTGCTCTGGGCTGATGTGGCCGAGGTGGTGGTGGGGAGGGTGTGGATCGCGGATTCGCGGGTGGGTTCCTGGGCTGCCTTGTTCCACGGCAGGGCGGACAGGGCCTTGCCCATGGCGCAGGTGTTCGTCGCCGCGGAGAACGTGAGCCCGGTACCGATCACACCGGCGATGGTGCGGACCTTGGGGGAGACGAACCGTCCGCCGGCGAGGCCTGCGATGACGAGGGATCCGGCGACCATGCGGACCTGCCGCTCAAGGTCCCAGCGTGCCTTGCCGCGCACGACGTCGCCGCCGGCTGCGGCGTACCCGGGGACTCCGCCGGTCAGGACGTGGGCGGTGCTGATGCCCGAGGCGGCCAGGCGCTGGCGGGCCTGCTCCGCACGCACACCGGACTGGCAGGCCAGGACGACCCGTGAGCCCAGGCGGGACGCGACCTCGTCGGTGTGCTCGGACAGCAGCGGCAACGGCACGTTGTAGGAGCCGGGGATATGCAGGGACTCGAACTCGGCCGCGGACCGCACATCAATCACCACGAGATCCTGATGCCCGCTCTCAGCGTTCTGGCCGTCGAGCCAGGAGCGCAGTTCCTCGGGTGCCAGCGCCGTAATGGCAGGGGCAGCAGGGGCGGCGGTGGTGGCGGGAGCGGTGGCAGTGGGGGTGGGGGTATTCATGGGAACCTTCCGGTCAGTGCTGAAGTGGATACCCCCAGGAGTATTCCGCATACCCCCGGGGGTAGTCAAAATACGGGTGGGGGTATAAGCTTGAGGGAGTAGAAACGACCTTTGGAGAACACCATGCAGCTGGACCCGACCGAACTGACCCCCGTCATCAACCGCATGAAGCGAGCACAAGGCCAGCTGGCCGCAGTGGTCCGCATGCTCGAGGAAGGCCAGGACTGCAAGGACGTCGTCACGCAGCTCTCCGCGGTCTCCAAGGCACTCGACCGGGCCGGCTTCGCAATCATCGCCAGCGGCCTCGAGCAGTGCATCGTCCAAAAGGACGCCAGCCTGGACAAGAAGGAACTCGAGAAGCTGTTCCTCACCCTCGCCTGACCCTCGTCCGACACTGATCCGGACCCGCCCGCGATGAATCCATGCGGGCGGCCGGGCATATCGCGTAAAGGAGATCCGATGACCTACACCCACTCGATCACTGTTCCGCTGTCCTGGGAGGACGCAGTGCAGGGCACGCGTGAAGCCCTCGCCGCGCAGGGATTCGGGATCCTCACCGAGATCGACGTCCGATCCACCTTCACCACGAAGCTCGGGGCTGATGCCGGGGACGCGGTGGGGGACTACGTCATCCTCGGCGCATGCAACCCGACCCTGGCCAGCAAGGCGCTGGCTGCAGAGCCGTCCCTGGGAGCGCTGCTGCCCTGCAACGTCATCGTCCGCCGCAGCGCCGACGCGCAGGACACGACGATCGAGGCAATCGACCCGCTGACCATGCTGGAACTCAGCGACAGCTCCGCCGTCCGCGACGTAGCCCAAGACGCGGACGCCCGCCTGCGCTACGCCCTCACCAACCTCGCGGGGCAAGGTACGACGCCCATACCGGGCAGCTAAGCACACAGGAAGCTATCGGCGGAGACCCGGACGGGATCAAGCGGACAGCTGCCAACCGGGCTCGTTGTACTAGAGGGACCAAGGGATGGGACGTCTGACTGGGGTAGGCAAGCCATTCCTGCGTGGTACGGACGCTGTTGAGGTGGTTGACTGCTCGCCATGACCGACGCCGAGCAGACGCGCATTGAGCCGCACGACCCCGGGGTCGCCGCGCGGCTGAATTGGTTGCGTGCTGCCGTTCTCGGTGCCAACGACGGCATCGTATCGACCGCCGCCACCGTGATCGGGGTGGCAGGAGTGACGAACACCCTCACACCGATCCTGGTCGCTGGCACAGCTGCCGTCGTCGGCGGTTCCGTGTCGATGGCACTGGGCGAATACGTATCGGTCAGCAGTCAGCGCGACAGCCAGGAAGCGCTCATCGACAAGGAGCGCCAGGAACTCGCTGAGGACCCCGCAGGCGAACTCGCGGAACTCGCCGGGCTGTATGAGGAGAAGGGGTTGTCCCCGGAAACCGCACAGCAGGTCGCCAAGGAGCTCACCGCGCATGATGCCCTCGCCGCCCACCTTTCCGCCGAACTGAACATCGACGAGCTCGAGGTCGCCAACCCCTGGCACGCCGCCCTCGCCTCCGCGGCCGCCTTCGCCGCAGGAGCTGTCCTGCCACTGCTCGCGATCCTGCTCTTCCCCGCCGACATCAGGATCCCCGCCACCTTCATCGCCGTCCTCATTGCCCTGGCCATCACCGGCGCCCTCAGCGCCCACGCCGGCGGAAGCTCCCGACGCAGGGCCGTCATCCGCCTCGTCCTGGGTGGAGCGCTGGCCATGGGATTCACCTACCTCGTCGGCAATCTCCTGGGAGCCACTGGCATCGCCTGACAAGGGGCGACTCCACCTGCCCTGATCTGAGGCAGCATCATTAGCGGATCCGCCGCGTCCTTGCACCGGGTTGACCCTGATATACCGGCTCATCCGACCAGCACGTCGTCTGACCGGTAGTAGCTGCACCACCTTTCAGACGTGACTTACTCTGGGTGCACTGGTCTCAAACCCTTGTCGTGCCGACTTTACGGTCGGGTATCTCCACGAAGGAGTGCTTGTAATGGATCAGTTCACCGTGCGTCGGGAAGCCAACGTGTTGTTCCTGCGCTGGGCGCCGGGGGCGCACATCACCTACCTCGTAGCGGTCGAAGCAGCACGGGCCCTCAGACACATCAGCGACGGGGAGACGTTGCCGCTGGTCGTCTCCATGGCAGGCATCGACGGGCTGGCATTGAAGGCCCGCATGGGAATGAACACGTACCCCGGGTTCAGCGCTGTCGCACTGATCGGTGATAGCCCGGTCGATGAGGTTATCGCCGGATTCTCCCACCAGTCCCTCACCGACACCCGTTACTTCACCAGCGAGGAAGCCGCCCTGGCATGGCTTCGAACGAGAACCGAAACGGACGCCGCACCGGCAGGACGCACGGGAATGTCATTGACGAATGAGAACGAGGAATCCGCAGCCTGAAAGGACGGCAGGCCAGCTTGAGGATCAGTGAGCGACAGAGGAGATCGCTACTGACGGTCAGCGAGCAGTTCACACACGCCTTCCATGAGCAGCATGCGCTCCAGGTCCGGCAGCGGCATCAGCCCATACAAGAAGCCTTCCACGTCAATCTCGTCGAGCCGGCCGGTTAGACCGATGTACTGCACCCATACATCCCACGGATTAATGCTCTGATCCTGGAGTGTCTGCAGAATGCTCCTGCTGTGACCCTCAAAGCGAGGCTCGCCCTTCACCGTCAATCCCTACCTGTCAGTACCTCGGTTTTCTGGTCTGATTCCAGCGTAGAAGCGGCAGCGGGGCACCGGGCGTCTGTCTATAGGTTGTGCAGGAAGGAAATCCCGCCTACCGCCAATCTGCGGTCCCGAACCCCTTCATCAGCGCTATGGCTTCGCGTAGAAAAAGGGTAGTAGCTCACCCACAGGTGGTGCGGCGTCGGCCGCGCCCAATCCGTCGAGCTGTGCACAGCCCTCGTCGAGCACAAGTGGAACGAATCGATCATCCGCCCCCTGCTCGCCGGCGTCGACCCCGAAGCACCAACGCTCTTCTGACCATGGAAGGTCCCACTTGACCATCGCCTATCAGGCCCAGGGTGATGGGCGCGTGGGGCACCGATGGATGGGACGCCGGGTCCTGGCCCTACGTTTTTTTCGCCACCGCCACCCACCGAGACGAGACCGGCACCCTGTATAGGTACGGGACCTACATCGAGGGCGACACCTACACGCGCGGTGGGATGGGGTCGTTCCAGGACGTGGGCTATGAGGCCGCAGGGTACGCCGTCAACCGCCTGCGCATTGCACTGCGGCGCGGACGGTCCTGGTTCCTGCACGGTTGAGCATCGCGGACAAGAGGAAGCCCCCAGCGACTGCCGGGGGCCTTGTCGTTCCAGTGGCTATGACTACTCCGAATTCTCGGCGTGCCCGTAATGAGGGCACACAGTATCCGCTGGCGAATGCGCCCCGACCTCCGCGGCAGCTGGCAGGAGCCCCTGGCATCTGGAGCACAGGACAAGGCTCTTCTGAGCCCGATCCATCTCCATGATCTTCTTCGTTCGCTCGTTCGCGATGTAGCTCGCTGCGTAGGCCGCCAATCCCGCCACGGCGACAGCTTGGCCCGACCGCTGCAGGATGATCTTCCCGCCGGCGATTCCATACCCGCCGTTCGCAAGGGTGCCCAGGCCGACGCGAGCGAACGTTGCTCCCTGACGCGCCGCACCCTTGAGTGCCATAATCTTCGTGCCGGTACTCGAATCACCCTGCTCAGCCACCCAAATGATGGCCTTCTGTGCGAGATCTCCCGGCGTGCCATTCAACTCCGCAGCGCCTGCCATGGGGCTCGCCAACAGCGGCACTGTGACCGCTTGAACGATTTTCGCCGTCTTTCTTACCGACCTCGCCCTGGCTTTGGCCTGCTGCCTCATCGTGTCCTTCATCTGCTTGCTCCTCTGCCCGCAACCCATGTGCCCGTGCTTGGCACCTTCGCTGCACTCTACTGATCTCGATCCGCCGTCGAACAGGGTGACCGGTACGCGGACGTGGCGGTAGTGGGGTGGCGCCGCATACAAGAGCGTATGGACATCATGAACCGCACCCCGCCGGCGTTCCCACTGGCGGCCAGTTCGCCGCCGCCATCCACTTTGAGCCGCAGCTCTCCTCGCTCCCGCCGTCGAGCGGTCACCGGAAGCCCCGGACTTTGATCCCCAGTTCGAGGCCCCCTACGGCGCCGTCCTCACCAATCAGCTCCTGAAGATGCCGAAGCCGGCGTTCAAGGACACCCGATCTGCTTCCCGCCTGGCCGACTACATCCGCGAGTCCCACCCGGACTACATGGCCGGCGGAACCGCGCTGCACCAGCGCAAGGATGCCTTCGAGATGCTCGAGGGCGAGCTGTCGAACCTGGACGAGGACCGCCGCAAGCACTACGCAGGCCTGATCCGCTTCACTGTGCACAACGAGATGAAGCACTACTCGAACACCGAGCACGTCCTGAGCCCAGACAACGACTACGAGCTCATCATCGAGAAGGCCGACTACGACAACGAGGACGACTTCTGCCACCGCGGCCAGGACGAGAACCGCGAGCAGTGGGAACGCCTGGCCGACACCGCGTGCCTGGCAGCCCTCAACGAGAACATCCACGCCGGCCACCGCCTCCGCGAAGCCGCCTGACCACCAGTGCGTCGAAGGGGCCGTCCATCCGGGCGGCCCCTTTCTCGTACCCGGAGAGGCCTGATCGGGACTCGCTCTATGATCAGGGAGACCCCGACCGAGTGGAGACGACGTTGTCCGATGCAGCTGCCCCGCAAGCCGACCCCACGGTCGCCAGCACGATCACCGACCGCGAGGCGCGCGCGGCTGTGCACGTCCTGCAGGACGTCGCCAGCACGTACAACGGGACGATCACCTACGGGGAGCTGAAGGAGAGGGTCGCCGCGATCACGCACCAGCCCTCAGACCAGGTCGCCAATACGTGGGCGAATCGGGTGCTGAACCGGACGATCCGGATGTGCGAGGCTGACGGGCACCCGCGCCTGACATCGCTGGTGGTCCGGTCGTCGGAAGGCGGCGTCGGAGACGGCTTCAGGGGCGCGGTGCGAGGGTCCGGTCGGGACAACCTCGACGATCCGCACCAGCTCGAGGTCGTTGCCGCCGAAGAGCGACTGGAGTGCTACCGGCGGTTCTGCCCGGACCTGCCCGAGGACGCCGAGCCCACGCTCACGCGACAGTACAAGGACCACGTGATCCGCCGGAACAAGCCCGAGCCGCGGGATCGCCCAAACTGCCCGACCTGCCATGAGCAACTGCCGGCCACCGGCATCTGCGACCGCTGCGACTGACCCGGCACCGAGGTCCGCGGATCTGCGCCGGGGTGCGCCTACGCTTCAGACATGACCGGTCTCAACCTCTCCTTCGACTACCACGCCGACTCAGCCGGGAAGGACCCGGATTCGAGCAGCGCGCGGCTCAAGGCCGATCACCAGTTGCTCTGGACCAAGGAACTGCCCGACGGCAGTCCGTTCGAACTGCATGTCCCGGAAACGGCGAAAGAGCGTCGTAGCAACTACCTGATGTACGACCAAAGCGACGGCAAAAGCTTCACGGTCGGCAGCGACGCCATCACGAACTCCTACACCACATGGACGAAGCTCAAGCCGCTCTTCGAGGGCCTGAGCGATGCTCAGAGGACCCGTTACCTGGACCCTCCGTACACGATCGGCAGCGCCATGATCTGGCCGCTCAGGACGATCCACCTGCCAGCCATGAACACGGCCCGAGGCTTCGGACCCTCCGGCACCTTGATCGCGGACCGGATGGATCTGACCCTCGAGTGCATCCGCCGGCACTACGCGAAGGAGCCTGGTGGCCACCGTGAGGAAGACCCGCTCAGCCCTCTCGGCGACGTCACCACGAAGTACGCGGACTTCTTCGAACTCTTCGACGGGTTCCGTGGGTTCGTCGACTTCTTCCATTTCCAGGACCTCGTGCTGCCCGATTACGACGGCGTCCGGTTCCTCCTGCCCTTCAACGACTTCGCCCGATCGGGGCTGCCGACCACCGTCGATGAGTACGTCACCATCCGGGAGGCGACACTGGACTTCATCGGACGCAGGGGCACCCGGATGGCCGACTGGGTCGAGAAGAACCACCCCGACGTCGAAGTGATTCGCTGATCGGAAGCGCAGCGTTGATACAGCGACCGGTGAAATGTCTGGGGCATGCCGTACACATGTGCGCTATGGCATTCGTAAACGGCTCAGCCCCGACCATCGCCCTCGACCAGGACGGCAACCTCTTCGACTGGAGTACCCGGTTCGCCGACATCCTCCTGGATCTGGACCCCAATTTCCCCGTCGTCGCCGAGGGCCTGCGGACCCACTTCGACTACTTCTGGGTCGACGGCGCGGACAGGAACACGATCCTCGCGGCCCTCAATCACCCCCGCCTCTATGACGACCTCACACCCCTTCCTGGTGCCATCGAAGCGGCTCGGGAGATGCACTCGATGGGCATGGATGTCTTCGTCGTTTCGACTCCGACGTGGACCAATCCGGGGTGCGTTCCCGGCAAGCTGAAGGACCTCGAAAAGCACCTTGGTGAGGGGTGGGACAAGCGCCTGATTCTGACCCATGACAAGACCGTCGTGAGGGCGGATGTCCTGATCGATGACAAGCCTCTGATCACCGGAGCGCACACCCCGTCGTGGGTCCACGTCATGCGCGACCAGGACTACAACCGGTACATCGACACCCCTCACCGGATCACCGACTGGGCGAACTGGAAGGACGTCGTCATGCCCCTCCTCGAGGGCTCCGAGGTGCACGCCTAGGGCTCATCGCCTCCAGCGCAGCAGGTTCCGACAGAGGCCGCTTCCACTTCCGGAGGCGGCCTTCGTCGTGTGCGGGGTCCAAGGGGTCCTGGTCGGCGTCCGGAAGGAGCCGACAGCGGGTGATCGGGCAGTGCTCGTCGATGGAGGTCGAGGCGATGTCGGAGCGGAATCAGCGCTTTCGGCGACAGACTCCTCAATGTCGCTGCAGCGCGGCTGCATATCGGCAGCTGAAGCGTCCGTTGTTCCGATTCCTGCTTCAGGACACAAAAAAGGCCACCCTCTCGGTGGCCGTGGTACCCCTCGTCACTCTCTCTACGTTCCGTTCGATCCTCAGGGTACCACGAATCTCCAAATTCAATGCAAGAGCGCCCAGCGGGGCAATTCGCCTGTCCGACCATTGTCCACGCGTGTCCGACCGCTGTCCGACCACTGGTCGGACACGATTTCGAAGCATCGTGCCTAGTCAGAGCACCATTGGGTATTCCCAATCGGCTTGTCCGACCTGTCCGCCCGAAAAACAGGACACAGTATAAGGAGAGGGTATATATCCCCCTGGAGAGAGGAGGAGGCAACATATATGGGGCCCTATGTGTGGAGTAGTAATTAAGTGGTCGGACAAGTCATATCTATCTATCTATGGCCCCTCCTTCCCTTTGTTTGAGCGGAACTTCTTGTCCGACCACATGGTCGGACAATGGTCGGACAGGATGGACAGTGGTCGGACACGCATCGCGGGCCGATCCTGCCCCTGGCGGACTCCTCGTTGTGGCGGTGGAGGGCCGTGGAGCCTCGTTCTACGCATGCTTCAGGGCAGGAGGATCACATGCCCGCAGCAGCCACACGATCGACCCCGAGGGGTGCCAGCGCCAAGAAGGCTGCGCCCACCCAGCGGACCGCGAGGGCTAAACCCGCACAGTCTCGGGCGGCCTCCTGCAGGACCACGCCGAAGGTGTCCGCCGCCGCTGAGAAGACCAATGCAGGCAAGACCTCCACCCGGACGACCTCCCGTCGGACGGCAGCGCCATCCAAGCCCGCGGCCGCCTCGAAGGCTGCGTCGAAGACCGTGCCGAAGGCGACCGCGAAGACCGGGTCCACAGTGGCATCGACCGCTGCGCCGGCAACCAGGAAGCGGACCTCCCGGGCGCCCCCAGCCCGTCGGCCGTGAGGCGCTCTACTCGGGCAAGATCTTCCGCTCCCGTCTCGAGGCCTGATGGGCGATTTTCCTGGACCTGCTCGACGTCAACTGGGACTACGAACCCAGCCACAACCAGGCCGGCCCGGAGCTCTTCTACCTGCCGGACTTCTACCTCCCCGAGCACCAGCTCTGGCTCTAGGTGAAGGGCTCGGCCTTCATGGACGCACGGTCTTTCGAAAGGATGCTCGACTTCCAGCGCCAGCAGCCCGAAGGCTGGCACCGGATGCAGCTCCAGCAGCTGGCCGCCCGCAACGAGCTGGTCGGCATCGTGAAGGCTGAACGGAAGACCGTTCCGGTCGAGGAGAACGAGCACTTCACGACGCACCCGCTCTCGGCCCTCGAGTTGGAGATCGACCGGCGCATCATCCATGACGACGACAACGACGACGTCCTGTCGACCAAGTCGATCTATGAACTGGCCGCGGACACGGGCCGGGGCTACGGAACCGTCAACATCAAGCTCCTGGCCAAGGCTCGCAAGAGGGCGTGCCGGAACCCGGAGCTCCAGGACTGAGCGAGCACTACAGCCCAGCACCGGCGCCAGTGCTTCATACTGCAGGCGTCCGTGCTGGTTGCTGCCGGCGCCGCACACATATCGGGCATGACGACCTCGCTGACCCAGCCCCGCACCCCCGCCGGCCTTCCCACGGGCGGCCAGTTCTCGGCCGCACTCCACGCAGAACCGGCAGTCACCCTGTCGACCGAGGACCGGCAGCGCGAGCTGTACCTTGCGGCGACCGGCGCGCTGAGCGTCGGTAATCGGACCGCGGCCGTCCGCGAAGCCATCAATGCCCGCGACACCGGCGCCGAGACCTTCAACGACGGTGAGATCGACCTGCTCGACCACCTTGTCGACGACGACCGGGCGCTGCTGAAGGCCCTGCACGACAACCGGAGCCTCGAGGTCGGGGAGCAGGGCGACTTCGGATCGATCCTCGCCACCGACCTGATCGAGAACGCCCACCGGCACGAAGCGGCCCAGATGCAGGCGCAGTGGCGCAGCTCGCCGCGGCCATCGGTCGACGTCGAGCCGGACCTTGCCTACGACATCCGCGACCCGAAACACCCCGGATTCCTGGACCGCGTTCTCGGTTGAACTGGTCATCCCTACCTGCCCGCGGCGGATCCGCCCGCGTGCGCGGCGACGGAAATACCTGTTCGTCCCTGACGCCTGACAGGTGTGATCCCAGGGTCGGTGCCCGGTGCTACCGTTTGTGTTTCTGATCACTTGGGGGAGCCGGTATTCCTGTCTGGAATGCGGGGCGGTTTTGTACGCACCAGTCCTTCGGTGAGCCATTCCGTTTTCCACCAGGGGGAGTCCATCGTGACCCAGTACCAGCCATTTCCGAACCAAGCACCTGAAGCGAAGCCGTCCCGGCCGTGGTTCAAGAAGAAGCGTGTGATCGTCCCTGCGGGGGTCTTGGCACTGTTCATCTTCATCGGAGCGATCGGCGGTGGCGGCGAGGACGAGACTGTCGCGGCCGCGTCCACCGAGACCACCCAGGCCGCCGTTGAGACGACGCCGGCGGCGGAGGAGACCATGTCGGCCGCCGAGGCCAGCGCGTCCGCCGAAGCGCAGGCCAGCGCTGATGCGCAGGAGGCAGCAGAGGCTGAGGCCCAGGCTTCCGCGGACGCCGCAGAAGCGGAGAAGAAGGCGCAGGAGGAGGCTGACGCGAAGGCAGCCGAAGAGGCCGCCGCCGCAGAAGCCGAGAAGAAGAAGGCCGAGGAAGAGGCCGCGGCCAAGGCTGCGGAGGTCGCCAAGAACGGAACCCCCAGCCAGTCCAACGCGCTGCGCAAGGCCGCCGACTACCTGGACTACTCCGCCTTCTCCCAGTCCGGTCTGACCGACCAGCTGATCTTCGAGGAGTTCTCGCCCGAGGACGCCGCCTGGGCCGTCGAGCGTGTGACCGTCGACTGGAACGAGCAGGCCGCGCTGAAGGCCGCCGACTACCTGGAGTACTCGGCGTTCTCCCGGGCCAGCCTGTTCGACCAGCTGGTCTTCGAGGGATTCACCCCGGAGCAGGCCGAGTACGGAGTGAGCACGACCGGACTCTAGCCACACCGCCGGCAGGCATGATGCACCATCGAAGCGGAGGGTCCACCAGGGCCCTCCGCTTTCGTATGCGGGCGACCGTCGTGGAGCCGCACACAACGGGGCATGAGTACCTCACCCCTAGCCCGTGTCGATGCGGGCGTCCCGTCCGGCGGGCAGTTCACTGCACGCCGCCGTACCGAGCCGACAGTTTCGCTCGGTGGTCCGGTCATCCCTGCCGGCCAGCTCCGCGCCCTGACCAATCTCGATCCGATGATGCCGACCATCGACCTGACGGATGACCAGCTGATCGAGCTGCAGGGCTCCGTCGCGGCGTCCGGGGACTTCACCTCCCGGGCTGTCCGCAGGGGCGCCGAGGAGCTGTACCGGAACGAGCGCGGGTATTCGCCCGATGAGTACGCGGAGTATGTCCGGACCGTCGGGGACAGCTCGGCCTATCCCGGAGACTCGAGGGCGGTACGCCGCGACATCGAGCAGATGCGCAAGGACGCACTGCGCGGACGGACGTCGTAGGGGATAGCGCCGCCCTGCACGCCGATCGCGGCTTCCGGTGACAGGCTGTGTGGATGGAAGAACGGATCATCACCGCGGCCATCGGCGCAGCTTTCGTCGGCGTCGGGGTCCTGTGCGCCCTGCTGATCCCACGGATCAACCGGTTCCGTGCCACGCTCAGGAAGCCCGTCAATCCCAGGAGGGCCCTGAGCGTCTTCACGGCGTACGGCATCAGGAACTACATCGGCTTCTGCATCGGGACGGTGCTCTTCGGCCTTCTGCTCATCTTCGTCGGCGCGACCGACCGCGTGCACGGCTGGGAGCGGCAGTAGGCCTCGGCGTCTCTCAGTTCCGGCGCCGGCTGCTCGAGGCGCCGCACACATGGGGGTATGACCACCACACAGAGCCGAGAGTCCAAGGGTCGCCCCACCGGCGGCCAGTTCGCTGCAACCGCACACGCCGAATCCGGTATCAGCCTTGAGCCGCGGAAGCGGAAGGTCACCTCCAAGGGGACCGAGTACATCGTCACGCTGCCCGACGGCACGACAGCGAAGCGCACCAGTGCCCGCGCATACTCGCACGTCGTCGTCGCCAGTGAGGAGCGGCCGGAGCTGGTCATCGCGAACCGGCTGCGCCGCAACGAGGAGATCCGTCTGCAGAGCGAAGCGATCGACCGAGCGCTGGCCAACCCGGTTGCCAAGATCAAGAGCCGCGGCTTCACGCCCACCTCGCCCGATGGCGATCCTGACAAGGACTACCGCGGCGAGCCGTCCTACCACTCCCACGTCGCCACCATCCGCGACCCGCAGACGGGCGAGATCCTCGAGCACACCTGGGCCAACTCGAAGGGCATCTGCCGGGGCGGCTACGAGGAGGACGGCGAGTTCAACGTGCACAAGCCGTCGAATGCCAGGACCTACATGCTCGAGTCGCTGGCCAAGAAGCGCAAGGCCAACGACGAGTACATCGCGGCCAACCTCAAGGACATCGAAGCGGTCGAGGCGGGCACGTACCCCCTCCGCGGCCCGGGCGTCCTGCGCTGGTCGAGTCGGCCGGACCTCGCCCAGAAGGCCGCGTCCGGCGAGTTCACCTACACCGGCCAGACCAGGGAGATCACCGTCCAGGCGATCGACGAGCCGTAGGCCACCTGCGCCGGGGCGGGCACATCCGCTCCGGCGCCGCCCGGCCGCACACAGATAGGCATGAGCAACCAGCAGCGCGTCAGCCGGGGAATACCCACCGGCGGCCAGTTCAGCACCACCTCCCGCCAGGAGTCCGGCGTCACCCTCACGGCGCCGGCACGCAAGCGGGATCGGCGCGGCACCCACTTCACCGTGACCCTGCCGGACGGCACCGTGGCCACTCGGGCAAGCCAGGCCAGCACCTACAGCCATGTCGTCGCAGCCAGTGCGGAGAAGCCCGAGCTGGTCATCAGGGAGCGGTCGCTTCGAGTCAGCGAGAGCGTTGCCCGGATCGAGGTCATCGACCGGGTCATCGCGAACCCCGACATCAAGATGCGCCACGAGCTCGTCTCCCGGGGCTGGGAGGGCGGCACCGATCCCCAGGGTCGGAAGCACTACGGCTCCTGCCGGGCCGTCATCGAGCACCCCGATGGCACGCAGGATCATCCGCTGGCCGCGGTCTACTGCGACAGCTCGGGCACCACGCAGGGCGTGCGCCGGGACGACGGCAGCTACGATTCCTTGGCCCTGCAGTCGGCGCGCGATGCACTACTCGCACAGCTGAAGCGTGAGCGGGCCAAGGAGGAGCGGACCGCCAAGAATGCACTGCGCGACATCGCCAGGGTCGAAGCCGGAACCTACCCGCTCGAGCCCGCGAAGGTGGAGCGCTGGTCCTCACGCGAGGATGCAGCGCTGAAAGCTGTGCGCGGCTTCGACGGGCCGCACCAGACGCGAGAAATCATGGTGCTGCCGGTCGACGAGCCGTAGATCTAGGAGTGCTGCGCTGCCAGGTACTCCTGCAGGGCCGACTCCGGAACGCGGAACGAACGGCCGAACCGAACGCTCGGGAGGGCACCGGAGTTCACCAAGCGGTACACCGTCATCTTCGAGACCCGCATCTGCTCTGCTACCTCTGCCACGGTCACGACCGGACCAATTACTTTGCTCATGTCACTGCTGCCTTTCATCCCAGTAATCCCCACTACTCACTCTGATACCTCTGGCACCACCCGAATAGAGTGGTGACTACCTGTCTTTGGGGAGCTGAAGGCGAGCAAAGATACCTGCCGCTTGACCTGCATCTAGAAGGCAGGGGGTCGAGGGGCCCGTGGCTCGTCGAGGGGAGTTCGACGACGTGCGCCAGGCGCTGGTGCGCAACCCGAACACACCGGGGGATGTGCTGCACTGGTCTGTCGCGTTTCACGACCCCGAGCACGGCCAGGGGCTTCGGTACTCGCGGGATCCTGCGAAGTCCCTGATCACGCCCGTCCTCGAGCACCCGAACGTGGACGATGAGACGCTCAGCCTCATCGCCTCGCAGGGCGACGAGAACGACGGCCGCCGGGCAAGGGCATTGCGAGCCACAAAGTTCCGGTCGGCGTCACCAGCCGGGAAGCTGCGCATCCTCAGGTCACGCGCCAGCAGGTTCCTGCTCTGAGCGCCGGCACGGGTACTCCGACGACCAGCGCCGCACACATGGCTCCCAGGACGAGCCCCGTCCACCCGAGGAGGCAACAGCTGTGAGCTCACCGATGTTCGATCTGCCAGTCCACGCATCCATTGGGCTGAACAGCGACGGCAACGGGCCCGAGTCGGACCCCGCCCTGATCGAATCGACCGTCTGCTGGGAGGACGGCCTGCCCTGGCCCTGCCCCGACGCGGAACCGGAGCTGCCGGCGCTTGGCAGATCGACAATTCCAACCGGCATTGATTCTGTACGCCAATAGGTAATTTCCGCGTCATTCCGGGCATTCAGCGGGACTCCGGAAGCAATTTCCGGAAAACGCCCACACGGCTTTACTTTTGTGGAATGCGTGCCCTAGAGTTCTACATGTTGGTCCGAGTGGACCACGAGCAATCCGAGTGTGAGAGGAAGCCATGAGCGCCACGACGTTTACCGCCGCAGCGAATCGCCGCTTCCTCCTGCCCGCAAACGGATTGAACCTCACGCCAGCCCGCCAAGGGCTGAAGCCGGCCTATGGCCAGCAGTGGGCACATTCACGGCACCGGAGTACTCGACCTTAGCTGCATTGCAGCAGGATCAAGGCCGCTTCGGGTAAGTCCAGCCCAGAGGTGGCCTTCCTTTTTGCCCGGAAACGGGCCGGTCACCTCCGACCAGGATCCGCACGGCGGACCTGGGGATGTAGCTCAGCTGGTAGAGCAACGGTCTCCAAAACCGTAGGCCGCAGGTTCGAACCCTGTCATCCCTGCGCAGTACCCGCACGCCCTCGGGCGATGCAATCGAGTATTGAGAATTCCATAGTGAACGTGATTTCAAGCGCGTGCGGAAGTTGTTGAAGGCCATATTCAGCAGCTGTTATTCCGTCATGCGCAAAAACAGTCGGTGACCGCCCCGCAGGCGCATTGTTTGCGGGGCGGGAACCAGCATTGGCGGATTACCCGAGAGGCCAAAGGGGGCTGACTGTAAATCAGCTGACGCACGTCTACGGGGGTTCGAATCCCTCATCCGCCACGGACCCTCCGGGGCCACGCCCGACTGGCGAAATTTGGCAGACGCACTGGGTTCAGGACTCAGCGCCGCAAGGCATCGGGGTTCGAGTCCCCGGTTGGGCACATGACAGCCGGAAAGACGGCATACGGGGGCATAGCTCAGCTGGTAGAGCACCTGATTTGCCGTCAGTACGTCGCAGGTTCGACCCCTGTTGCCTCCACGGATGTTCCGGACTCTGTAAGTCTGGATGTTCCAGACCACCGATACTCACCGACCCACCTGAAGGGAGGGGCCATGTACGTCTTCCACGACATCGACGGCGCAAGCCACGCCTGCGACAACCACCCTCCCCGCGCGACCACCGGGTGGCTGGGGGACTGGGTGCCCATGACGGTGGCCGGCGCCTACCCCGGCCACATCTCGCTCGAGCTCGTCAGCCAGCTCAACGACTTCACCGCACATCCGGACCTGGTCAACGTGTGGCTGACGAACTGGGAGACCGCAGCCGTCACCGAGTACGCTCCGTCGATCGGGTTGAACGGCACCGATTGGGTGGTACTCGAGGGACTGGAGAACGACGCGTCGTGGGACTGGTGGAAGCTGGCAGTTTTGCGTCACTTCCTCGGGGATCAGCCCGCCGAACCCTTCATCTGGATCGACGATGACATCGGATCCCACCCCAGCGCCCTGGAGTGGATCGACTCTCTGGCGGTCAAGCCGCTCATCGTGATCCCCAAGACAGGCCGCGGCATCACCCGGGCCGACATGGCCTTGATGCGGGCGTTTGGCGGCCGTTAGTCGAGGTTGATCGACGAGTGGTTCTCCGCGCAGGCATCGACAACCCGATTCCGCTGCATGAAGTACGCCACGCCGCTGTCCTCACTGAAGCTGGACTCGTACTCAGCGGCGTAGTCGTGTGCCTCCTGAATTGTCAGCCGCACCTCGCCCTCGGCGATGTCAGCCGCCCGACCGAGATCGTCGACGTGGCTCGAGAAAGCGCCCTTCGCCTCGTCCGGAGTGGAGTCCGGATCGTCGATGACGGCATCCAGATATGTCGCCGATGACTCGACCGCTTCGCAGGCGTCGGCACTGTTGGGGGATCCGCAGGCGCTCAGGGGCACCATCACGAGTGCGGCAAGTGCGAAGACAGCAGGACGACGATTCACGGATTCCCCCAAGGTGATCTGACACAGAGACTCTCGAATCCTAATCGGCTCCGAGTGAGCATCATGACGGCCGGAAAGACGGCACCTGCCTCTGTAGCTGAGATGGTTTAGCATCTGACTCTTAATCAGAAGACCCGGGTTCGATCCCCGGTGGGGGCACGCAGTACGACGACACCGCGCGCGGCAGGACGCAGCCACATGAATGCCGGCGGACACCGGGGTCGACGTATGCCGAACAGGGAGCCTTCCCTGGCTGCCGTGCATGCAGCCGAAACAGGCCACCGTCCGGCTGGAGCCGCAGGCAGGTCGACCCTGCTCAGGCGCGGAGTTGCCCGCGCCGCGGATGCACCTCCAGCCGGACCCAATCTTCCCGGGGCAACCCGGGGCGGCGGACAACCGCCATTCCCCCGTAGCTCAACTGGCAGAGCATCGCACTGTTAATTCGAGGGTTAAGGGTTCAAATCCTGTCGGGGGAGCAGTGCGCACAGAGATCGAGGCGCAATCGTCCCGTTGTGCCCGGTGGAAGCCCGGACCGTACTCCATGGGGTAACTGGCATCCCGCCGAGCTCTGGACTCGGAGATTCCTGGTTCGAATCCAGGTGGAGTAGCGCGATGAGCGCGGGGAAGACCACCGCCTCCGCCGCACACATGCCCCTTGCCCTGTGGGCGAACTGGGAGAGCCGCCGGGCTTTGGACCCGGAGTTTCCAGGTTCGAATCCTGGTTGGGCAGCACACCGCCGCATCACGCGGCATAACTTCGCCCCCTACACCGCGGGGACGACGATCAAGCCTTGAAGGAGGCCGCACCATGGAATTCCCCATAGCGCTCAGCGGCGCCAAAGCATCAACCCTCATGTGGGCACCCGAGCACGAAGTCGAGCTGGCCGCCCTCCAGCAGCTGCGCAACATCGCGGCTCTCGATTATGTTCATGGGCTTCGGGTGATGCCTGACGTCCACTTGGGCAAGGGAGCAACGGTCGGATCCGTCATCGCGATGGAGTCGGCCATCTCCCCGAGCGCCGTCGGCGTCGACATCGGCTGCGGCGTCTCCGCGGTTCGCACTTCGCTCACGGCCGCCGATCTGCCCGAGGACCTCAAGCCCCTACGACTGGCAGTGGAGGCCACCATCCCGGTCGGCTTTCGCGGCCACGACGAGCGACTGAACCTCAAGCGCCTCGGTGTGACGGCCGGTCTGGATGCGTTCTGGGGCAGGTTTAAGGACCTCCACAGCGGCGTCCAGAAGCTCGAATCGAGGGCCCACTCGCAGCTCGGATCGCTCGGGGGAGGCAACCACTTCCTCGAGATCACCCTCGACTCCGAAGACCGCGTGTGGCTCACGTTGCACTCGGGGAGCAGGAACATCGGCAAGGAGCTGGCGGAGCGGCACATCTCGATCGCGAAGACCCTGCCGCAGAACCAGGACCTGCCAGACCGGGACCTCGCGGTCTTCCTCAAGGGGTCGCCCGAGATGGACGCCTACCGGCGCGACCTCGACTGGGCGCAGGAGTTCGCGATGCGTTCCCGCAAGATCATGATGGAGCTCTTCAAGGACACCCTCCGGTCCTCGCTGCCGACGGCGGACATCCGCTTCGACAATGAGATCTCGTGCCACCACAACTACGTGGCCGAGGAGGAGGTCGACGGCCGCCCCATGCTCGTCACCCGCAAGGGTGCCATCCGCGCGGGCTCCGGCGACCTGGGCCTGATCCCGGGGTCGATGGGAACCGGCTCGTACATCGTGCGCGGGCTCGGGAACCCGGCCTCGTTCCAGTCAGCGTCCCACGGCGCTGGCCGGCGCATGAGCCGGACCAAGGCCAAGGTGACGTACACGGTCGAGGACCTCATCGAGCAGACGCTCGGCGTCGAGTCCCGCAAGGACTCCGGCATCGTCGATGAGATCCCCGGCGCCTACAAGGACCTCAGCAAGGTCATCGCGGCGCAGTCCGACCTGGTCGACGTCGTGCAGCACCTGCGCACGATCCTCTGCGTGAAGGGCTGAACTACCGGCGGTGCAGGGCGAGCTGCACCGCCATCGGGCTCCCTAGCTCAACGGATAGAGCACCTGAATACGGATCAGGCGGTTGTGGTTCGACACCCCAGGCGGGCACGGATGGACGGACCTCCGCACACATGAGCGGCAGCGCCCATCACCGAGAAAGGAGACCCATAACCGAAGACAACGGGACAGCGCCGAAGGCGCCGGGAGCCCTCGTCGATGCCTACGCTGCGGCGAAGGCACAGCCGAAGCCGGAGGAGCCAGATTTAGGCGTAATCCTTGAGCCTCGGATCAGATGCGGCCGCGCAACTTCTCTCTGACTTCTGCCTCTTGTCCCTTGCCATTAGGTGCCACACTGGCTTGTGTCCCGCGCATCATCGCCTGCATCAAATCCGTCGAGTCAGGGGCTCGCCTACGATCTCTCACATAGGACTTGAGCGTCTCAGCGGGCGAGATGTGGCCTAACTGCTTCTGCGCGACTTCTACGCCCACAGCTTCGGCGAGCATCGTGCCAAGCGTGCGCCGGAACGTATGCGGGGTAACGGTCGCTAGGTCCACCTCTTGAGGAACGTCAAGACTCGAGGCCAAATCGGTGCGGACGACTCTCCACCGACCCCTCCAGTTGGCGGGCTGCATCCATGAACCATTTCGTGCCGGAAAAATTGCACCATTCGGATTGTCGCCAGTCTGAGTGGCTCGCCGCCTGCGCAACGTCTCGGCAACACGTGAGTCGAGTTGAAGTTCGTTCTGCCCTCTGCTGTTCTTGATGAAGTTGTGGCGCACTATCCCCTTCCCCTTCTCCATACCCACCTTCCCATTGACGAAAAGCTTGTAAGGGCCATCCGGGCGATCAATGTCTACATCACACCAGCGAAGACCGAGTAGCTCGGAAATCCGTACCCCCGTGGCCAGGAGGAGCTCGACGCCGTCGGGAACGTCCAAGTTTGCTTTCGGGCCTGGACGGCATGGCGGAGCTTCACAGTGCGAGCGGACAGCAGACAGGAAGGCAGCTACATCAACCGCTTCGATAATGTTCACCTCCCGCTTCTGGACAGCAGGGAGTCGGGAGACGTCTCGTACGGGGTTCCACGTCATCGCACCTTGACCTGCGGCCCACTTGCAGAGGCTGGACAGGACGACGCGATTTATCGCAGCCTTCCTGCGCAGACGCTGCCCTTCCGGGATGCTGTGGAGATACCGGGCACAGGATGCGACGGTGATTTCCTGCACGGGGAGTTGGCCGAGGGCGGGTAAAATATCCTGCCGGCACACCCGCACGTATTCAGCTGCAGTGCTGGCCCGCACCTCGTTCGACTCCTGGATATGGACAATCCATAGCTGGATGACGTCCGAGAACCGGAGCACATCGGGCTCGACAGGGGCGTTGCGTTTCGCCCACCCTTCATGGTCGGCCTCCCTAAGAGCACTCAAAGACCGGAGGACAGCCCTCTCAGCGCTGCGCGCCGTCTTCCCTGAGTACTGACGCTGAATCCACTTTCCGTCCAGGTTTTTGTACCTACCGCTTGAGTGCCAAAGCCCTTCCGGCCCCAGTTTTGCTCGCTGGATGCTGCCCAGTGATCCAGGCTCGATACGTCCGGGCTTGCTGGCTCCAGTGCCGGGTGCTTTCATGCCGCTGCCGTTCCGGGAACGATTTGCGGTTCCAGCCACGCGATGATCTCGGACTTGCGGTACAGAACTCGCCCGTCGGCGACGGGGATGAAGCTTGGTCCGGTTCTTTTGCTGGCCCAGTTCGCCAGAGTGCCGGGAGAGCGCCGAAGGAGAAGGGCTGCTTCGTCTCGCGAAAGGAGTGGGGGGAGGGCTGAAAGCTCCTCGGTAAGGGTCGTGTTCATATGGGCTTCTATGCCGCAAGGGTGGCGACGGGTGCTGGTTCTACGCCCACAGCCGTTTCTTGGGTTGAGATAACACGGAAAATAACACTCCGGTGTGAGAGGACGTGATTGTGGGTGAATCAACCAGCCCACAGGATCACCCCCCAAGGGGGTGTTTGCGCAGGTCAGGTTGGGTTTCGTGAAAAGACGTGATTCAGTATGAAGTCGGTATCTCTGAGAAAAGGTCGGGGGTTCGATTCCCCCAAGCTCCACAGTTCCCGTCCACGGACGAAGCGAGGCCCTTGGTCACCAGGGGCCTCGCTTCGTCCGTGGTGCAGCGGTGTGGTCAGGTCACCGGGGCTGGTACTGGCCCGGCTGGTAGGAACCGGCCGCGCCGTACCCCTGCTGGGGCGCCTGTCCGAGCGGGTAGCGCGCTGCGTCGGGGCCGAGGTAGCGGGCGCCGCCGTAGGACAGGACGAAGTACATGATCAGGCTGAAGAAGAAGATGAGCACTGCTGTCCCGGCGCCCTTGCCGAACACCTTGGCGAGGTTGATGGCGAGCAGGACGAGCAGGACGATGTTCGCGACCGGGATGAAGGACAGGATCACGAGCCACGGGGACAGGCCCGAGATCTTCAGGAGCACGATGATGTTGTAGAGGGGGACGAAGGCGGCCCACGCGGGCTGTCCGGCCTTCTTGAAGATCCCCATGAGCGCGAAGCCGGTGATGGCGAGAGCGATCACGGCGCCGAGGAGGCCACCGACGGCAGCGCCGGCGGCCGCTGCGGGGTCGGTCGTGGTGGTCGTGGTGGTCGTGGAGGTCATCGCCGGGATCATGCCTGCGGCAAGGGCGGAAGTCAGTGTCGTATCGCGAACAGTACCGTCGTTTTAATGAATTCGGGACGAACTGTGGCTGGCCGTTCCGTGGCTCGCCGCGGCAGAGGCTCGGACCTCACTCCTCGGCGGACCTGCGGGTCCAGGGCCGCGCGGCCACGATGCGGGCCAGGGGCGCGAGCCAGGACATCACGACGAGCAGTGTGAAGGTGCTGCTGAGGGAGGAGCCGAGGCTCGTCGACGGCAGCAGCTGGTGCACCCCGACGAGGATCACCGCCACGAGCATGAGCTTCTTCACGCCGTTCAGGACGTGGAGCGGAACGGGCCGGGGCCAGGGCGTGAAATCGACCGGGTCCTGGGTCTCCCGGGCATCCTGCGGACTCATCGCGACCCCCTTCCTCTGCATCTTGGCTGCATCGTGTGCACCCATTATCCCCACGGAGGCCCGGCAGGGCACGCTGCCGGGCGGTCGACGACGGGGAGCCGTCAGCCGAGGACCGCCCAACCGCGTGCAGGCACGAGCGCTCCGGCGCCGTCGACGGCCGCTTCCCCCGCGAGGACGCCCGCGGCGCCACCCACGTCGACCCGTGCGGGCCCGTGCGAGAGATTGAGGGCCACCACCAGTTCCTCGGGCCCCTCGGCCGTGACGCGGTAGGCCAGCACCTCGTTGGAGAGCTGCAGCACCTGCGTCGTCGCCCGGTGCAGCCACGCGTGCCGGCGACGCAGGCCGACGAGCTGCTGATGGACGGCGAACACGCCCTGGCCGACCGATGAGAGGTCAGCGGGTGCGGGCGGGAACAACGGCCTGACGTCGTCGTCGCCGCCCGCCCTGTCCTCCTTCACACCGCGATACCCCTGCTCGTCGCCGTAGTAGACGGAAGGGGTCCCGCCGAGCGTCATGAGGAGGACGACGGCGTGCGCCACGAGGGCCGGATCGGTGAGCCTGCTGGCGATGCGCGTGACGTCGTGGTTGCCGACGAACGTGAGCGGCACATAGGACGCCAGCAGGGCATTGTGCCGTTCGAGCGCCGCGGACAGTTCGAAGAAGTTGGCGTCGTTGAGCGAGCTCCAGATGGCCTTCCACAGTCCGTACTGGGTCGCGGCGTCGAGACCGCCCGCGCCGACCTCGGCCGCGTAGTCGCCGTGGATGTACTCGCCGACCAGGTAGGCGTCGGGATGGGCGGACCGGACCCGGGCCGTGACGTCGGCCCAGAACGGCGCCGGGACGGCATAGGCGGCATCGAGTCGCCAGCCGTCCGCTCCGCGGTCCAGCCAGTACCCCATGACCTCGACCACGAGATCAGCGACGGCGGGCTCGCGGTGATCGAGGGCGACGAGGTGGTGGTGGCCCTCGAAGTCTCGATAGCCGGGTTCGGTCCCCGGGCCTGCGCCGTCGGGCCAGTCCAGGACGAACCAGCGGGCACTTCCCGCTCCCGGTCCTTCGGCGAGGACCTCCTGGAACGGCTGGAAGGACCGGCCCACGTGGTTGAACACCCCGTCCAGCAGGATCCTCAGCCCGCGCCGGTGGGCCTCGGCGACCAGGGTGTCGAAGTCATCGAGTGTGCCGAGGCGGGCGTCGATCCGGAAGTAGTCGGTGGTGTCGTAGCCGTGCGTCTCGGAGGCGAACACCGGTCCGAGGGCCAGCCCCGACGCGCCCAGCTCCACCGCGTAGTCCAACCACGGAAGCAGGTCCAGGAGCCGATGCTCCGCGGCGGGCCGGTCGGTGGCGGTCTTCTCCGCCCCGACGAAGCCGAGGGGGTATACCTGCCACCAGATGACGTGCTCTACCCAGGGGGCGCTCTTCACGGGCAACGGCCTTCCAGCTGGTGGTCGCCGACCGAGGGTCGGCGTACCGCTCCGACGGACCGGCCCGATCAGCCTACGCGGCCGAGAAGGTGTCCGCCGGATGCGAGTTGGTGGACGTCGGCGGGCTGCAGGTGGGCGGCCTCGGCGATGTCGACAATCGCAGCTCCGCCGTCAGCGGCCACGAGCACTGCCGTCTCGAGCTCGTCGGTGATCTGGTCCAGGTGCCACCGGACGTCCTCGAGATCGGCGGCTGCGGCTGCGACCCGGCGGAGTGCCGGGGAGAGGGGGAGGGCGAGATCCTTCGGCTCCTCGTGGGAGAGCTGGAAGCCGCAGGTGCAGGCCCAGACGAGTTCGACGTCGAACCCTCCGGCCGGCTGCTCGATCATGCCGTAGGAGGTGCCGCGCCAGGAGGTCTCGCGCAGGGTCATCGGCCCGCCACAGTGGAGGGGCGCTCCGACGGCGGTGTCACCGGCACCCAGGGAGCCACGGATGGTTTCACTGATGGTCTGCGTCATTGCCCGCCCTCTCGCTCAGGAATACGAACCGTACTGTCAACTAGTTCGGCTAACTAGTTATATGCCGACTGACAGACATCTGTCCACCCGGATCGTCGAGAGCCTCAGTCGTCGAGGATCCGCCTGCGCGTCTCCCGATGCTCGTGCTCGCTGATCACACCGCGACGATGGAGGTCGTCGATCTCGCGGAGGCGGTCCTCCTTCGTCCGAAAGTGGTGCGCGGCGTCCGGGCGGGATCCGGGGGTGCGCCCTGTGCCCGCTGTCCACTGTGCGGTCCAGGCCCCCTCCGGGCCGCCGAGCCCAGGAGGATCACCCCGGCGATCACCGCCACCACCAGCAGGAATCCGAGGATCACGATGATGTGCCATCCCTCGAGGCGCACGGCTCAGCCCTGCTCGGCAGCGGCGAGGGTGGAGTCGACGAGGCCCTGCAGTTCTTCCTGCGTACCCTCGGGAAGCGTGTCCTTGGCGGTGCGGACGGCCGTCACGGCGAGGTCACCGCGGGTGCCGACGATGGTCATGGTCTGCTGCGTCGCCCCGTCCGGGGTGGTCTGTACCGCCAGCGTCCCGGCCGTGCGGTCGGCGTCCGTCGTGGCCTCCACCGCCTCGACGGTCTGGTCGATCGACACTCCCGAGGCCTCGACGCTCATCGAGGAGCAGGATTCGAGCGCTTCCGCGGTCTCGGCGGCCTCCTCCTCGCCGGCGGAGGCGATCTCGGCCGCGGAGGCCGCCGAGAGGATGGTCTGTACGGCGTCTCCGTCCGCGCTGGAGACGCCCGTCGCGACGCCTGCGCCCTCGGGCGCCTCCAGGCTGTTCGACACGAAGACCGCGCACTCCTCGGGGCTGACCGTCACGCCGGCCAGGAACTGGCGCGCCTGCTCCATGCTCTGCTCGATCTGGGCCGTGGGGAGCATCTGCAGGGTACTGCCGTCCGCCTGCGTGACCGATGCGAGGATGGCCGAGAGGTCGTCCGACGAGTAGGTCCCGCTCCCTTCCGCCGCATCTGGAGACGCGCCGTCGGACGCGCCGTCGGACGCGCCGTCGGATGCGCTCCCGGACGCGTCAGTGGAGACTCCCGTGGACGGCTCCGCCGACGAGGCGGATGCCGGCGCGGATGCAGGCGCCTCGCCCGCATCCGTCGATGTCGAGCAGGCCGTCAGGACGACCAGGGCGGCAAGGGACAGTCCCGTGATCGGGGCGAAGCGTGGCATGCGTGATCCTCCGGTGGTTCGCCGGGCCCTCGGCCCGCTCCGGCAAGGCTACACAACGCGCCCGGACGCAGGGCCGCTGGAGGAGGCTCCTGCGCGTCGGCGTCCCGCACGTCCGGTCCGCCGGTACACCTGCAGGCAGAAGACGACGAGCAGCAGTACGTGCACGGCGTCACCGCCGTAGTACATGAGCTGCGCGGCCGCCGCTGTCCCGTCCGGCATCCCGGCAGTACCGGACAGTGAGTACAGATGCTTCGCGATCATCCCGTGCGCTGCGATGGAGACGAGGATCGCTCCTGCACGCAGCGTGACGGACGCCCGGTGGGGCTGGGGATCCACCCCGACGACGGCGTAGGCGAAGAGTGCCCCGGAGGCCACGAAGTGGACGTGGAGGGCCGGGCCGGCCACGGGGTCATGCAGCAGGGCGAGGGCCGAACCGTCCCGGTACAGCAGGGCCATCGGCGTGATCGAGAGCACCAGTGCGGTGACCGGATGGGTGAGGATGCGGATCGGCGGACTGCCGGCCAGGCCTGCGAGCCGCCGCCCGGCATGGACTGGGACGGCTCGAAGGACCAGGGTTATGGGCGCACCGAGGACGAGCAGGAGCGGCGCGAGCATCCCCAGCACGAGGTGGACCGCCATGTGGGCCGTGAAGCTGTTCCCGGCAGCCGACGCGACAGGACCCACGGACACCACGAGGCCGAGCAGGGCGCCCGAGAGCCACGAGGCCGTGCGCGCCGCCGGCCAGGAGGTGCGGCCGCGCAGCACCGCGGCGCGGTCGGCGACGAGATAGCCCGCAGCCAGTCCCGACCAGGCGAGGACGACGGCGGTCCGCACCGCGAAGGTGACGGCATCACCGTCGCCGGCCGCCATCCCGCCACCACCTGTAGGGTGCTGCATGACGTCGCCCAGCACGGCGTCGCCCAGCACAGCGGAGAACCTCACCCCCGCCGGCGCTCCGCCCGGCCGACGGCGAGCAGCACGAGGACCCCGGCGACCAGGAAGGTCAGCGCCGCGCCGTTCCACGCGAGGTCGTAGGGCAGGAGGTCCACGCCGTACCGGACCTCGTGCAGGCCGAGCAGCTTGTGCTGCACCAGGCCGTCGAACAGCTGGAAGGCGCCGACGCCGACCAGGATCCCGCCCGCCCAGCGTCGGGCGTCCAGTGCACCCCGTCTCCTCAGGTCCGCGAACAGGAAGAGCGAGGCGACCGTGGCGAACCAGCTGAACGCGTGGAACAGGCCGTCGGACACGAGGCCCGCCGCCTGGGTGGAGCGGTCGTAGAAGTGGTGCCAGTGGAGGAGCTGGTGGAACACGGCCTCATCGAGGAAGGCGATGATGCCGCAGCCGAACAGGATGCCCACCAGGACGTTCCGCCGACGCAGGTCGGGCGCGCGGGCACCACTTCCCGGCGGGGCGGGAGGGCGCGTGGTCGAAGCGATGGTGTTCCCCGTCGTCGAAGGGTGCGGTCGTTGTCAGCGTGCCAGTGCCGCGCGGGGAGCGTCCAGCACTTTCGGGTCCGCGCCGCCCTGAACCCGGAAGACTCCCGCCGTGCTCCGACGGCCATGGTCCGGCGCGGATGGCGATGCGCCGGACTGCAGTGGGCCTGTGGAGAAGAACCCGTGCGTTCGGCGAGTACTTGAAGGCAGGACGGAAGCTGGTCCGCCAGGAGGACGCGGAGCTGCGCCCCTGCGTCCGTCGGCTCAGCCCGCGTCGAGCCGGCCCCGGAGGATCGAATCGCCCGAGTGTGCCGGATCGCCGTCGTCGGGCTCGCTCGAGATGTCGACGACGGGCAGCGACGAGAGGTCCACGTCGTCCGGCACCCGGAACGCGCCGTCCACCCCTTCCATGGCGCCGAGGCTGACCATAGTGCTCGCGTCCGGGGCGAGGAGCCACACCTCGCGGTGCCCGCGGGACGCGGTGGCGGCCGAGTGGACCACGAGCATGCGCCCACCATCGGACATGAGGTCAACGCGGGCACTCCCGGCATCGGCGTAGGATCCCATCGCCGTGAGTCCGGCCGTGGCCATGGTGCGGGGAGCCGCGGTGTCCCCCCGCGCGTTGCCGGCCTCCGGTGACGGACCAGGGGCCTCGGCGACGGCGGTCCACAGGAGGGCGGCGGCCGCAGCCGCCGTCAGGGCGCCGACGACTGAGCGACGACGGCCGCTCATCCTGCGGGACCTGCCGGGCCGAGCGGGATGGCTGGTGCGGGCGGGTTCATGCGGCGACATGGCGCCGACCTCGGCGTGCGCCCCGCCGGGCGTGCCCAGGGGGTCGGGCCGGAGATCCTCGCCCAGCTCCAGCTGCCGATGGATCGCCTCCCAGACCGACGGTGGTGGGAGGTCCGTGGCCGGAGCGCCGGCCGCGTCCATCCAGAGGAGGCGCTTGCGGACGCGGGCCATCGCCTCGGTGCACGCGGGGCAGGACTGGACGTGCTCGCGCCGGCCGTCACCGACGTCCTCCCCGAGGGCGATGAGGGTCATCGTGGCACGGTCAATATGGCCCACGATCCCCCTCCTGTCCTTCTGCGGTCGAGGAGCGGGGCGGGAACACCCCGATCCGGTCGGTCCTGCGGACCTCCGCAGTGCCGGTGTCGCCCCGGAGGCGGCCCGGGAACCGGTCGAAGGAGCAGTAGCTCACAGATGATTCGTCCGGTAGGGGCCGGAGGATGGTCGCGGGGCATGACGGGAATCACGCGGATCCCGGGATCGCCCGCGGGACCAGGGTTCGCCCGTCGGTCAGGAGGCCTTCTCGCCGTACCACCAGTGGGCGTCCTGCACCGGGCGGGCGGCCCGGGTGAGAGGCACCACGACGCCGGTCCGCTGCGGATGCGTGAGGACCATGCGGAGCACCGTGAGGAGGGCGGCGGGCAGCGAGACGAGGACGGCGACGGCGATCGCGTACATCGCGAGGGCCGCGTGCAGCGGCGAATGGTAGAGACCCTCCATCAGCGCTGCGCTGCCGAGCCACAGCCACAACCAGAACAGGCCGATCACGTAGAGCAGCGATCGCGCGCGCCTGTAACGCAACGGATAATGCATCCGCCTACGCTCCATATTCGTCTCCCCAGACTTATGTACCGGGACCCGCCCCAGGCAGGTCCACAGATGAATGATAGACCTCGATTCAGTCTTTGCCGACGTCCGGTACGAGAATGAGACGTGACGAAAACCGGGGGCTCCGACGAGAGCCCGGACATCAGGGTCCAGAGGGTCCAGGGCGACGGCGTCTGGGCCCGGGTGAGCTCGGCGGGCGAGCCGGGCGAGAGGCCCTTCGTGCTGGTCTCCGGCATCGGCGTCTCCTCGCACTACTTCGAGCAGCTCGCCCCGCACCTGATGCAGTTCGGGCCGGTCTACGCGCTGGACCTTCCCGGCTTCGGTGGTGTGCCGCACGCGCGGCACGCACTGTCCATCAGTGAGTTCGCGGACCTCGTCGGGACGGCGATCGACGAGCTCGGCCTGGAGGACCCGGTGGTGGTGGGGCACTCCATGGGGACGCAGATCTGCGCCGATCTGGCGGCCAGGCGGCCGGGCCTGTCCACCCTCGTGCTCATCAGCCCGGTGATCGACGCATCGAGGAGATCCACCCCGGCGCAGGCGGTGCGGTTCCTCCGGGCTGCCCTCCACGAGCCCTCCCGCGTGAAGCTGCTCGCAGTCGTCGCCTACCTCACCTGTGGTTTCGGCTGGTTCTTCAAGATCCTGCCGCGCATGATGTCCTACCCGATCGAGCGGACCGCAGCCCGCGTGGGGGCATCGACACTGATCATCCGCGGCGAGCACGACGCCGTGTGCCCGCGTTCTTGGGTCACGCGCCTCAGCGAGGCGTTCCCCAGGGTGGCGTCGGTCGTGGAGATCGAGGGCGCGGCGCACTCCGTCATGCACGCGCACGCGCAGGAGGTGGCCGATCTCTGCGTCCGCCATGCCGCCGGGAAGCTCGGCGAGCCCTCGGTCGGTGAGCTGGAAGGTACCGACGACGCAGCATCGAGGCGCCACCGGGATCAGCTGCAGGAGCGGAGTTCAGCCGACGGCATCACGGTGGTCCCGGAGCTGCCGGACCAGGAGGTCTCCCTCGACCCCGTCGACGCGGTCCGGGCGATCGCCGACGAGGTGCAGGGTGTGGCCGTCGAGCTGAAGGGCAACCGGACCGACGACGACCACCTCGTGGAGCAGGGCAGGGAGCAGCAGGCCGAGGCCAGGTCGAGGGGCCGCGGCTGAGGCCGACCCTCGGCGGACTAGCGGGTCAGGGCCGCGTCCGGGAGATCGGCCTCCGTGGTCGCGTCGCCCAGGAGCCGGACGTGGTCGGGGTTGAGGTCCTCGATCCTGTCGACGCCGAGCAACTGCATGGTGCGGGCCGTCTGGGTGCCCAGGATCTCGATGGTGCGGTCGACGCCCTTGCGGCCCCCTGCCATGAGGCCGTAGAGGTAGGCGCGGCCGATCAGGGTGAAGTCGGCACCGAGGGCCACGGCGGCGACGATGTCGCCGCCGCTCATGATGCCGGTGTCGAGGATGATGTCCGTCTTGCCCTTGAGTTCGGCGGCGACGCGGGGCAGCAGGTGCAGGGGGATCGGGGCGCGGTCGAGCTGCCGTCCGCCGTGGTTGGAGAGGATGATGCCGTCCGCGCCGTGGTCCACGGCCTTCTTCGCGTCGTCGAGCGTCTGGATGCCCTTGACCACGAGGTTCCCCTTCCAGACGCTGCGCAGCCAGTCGAGGTCCTCGAACGTGAGGGTGGGGTCGAACATCGAGTTGATGAGGTCCGCGACGGTGCCCGAGTAGCGGGAGAGCGAGGCGAAGGACAGGGGTTCGTGCGTCAGGAAGTTGAACCACCAGGCGGGGCGGTAGGAGGCGTCGAGGACGGTCTTCAGTGTCAGGGCCGGAGGGATGGTCATGCCGTTGCGGACGTCGCGGAGGCGGGCCCCGGCGACGGCCGTGTCCACGGTGACCATGAGGGTGTCGTTGCCGGCCGCTGCCGCGCGCGCGATCAGTTCCATGGAGCGGTCACGATCCGTCCACAAGTACAGCTGGAACCAGTTGCGCCCGTTCGGCGCGGCCGCGGCGACGTCCTCGATCGAGGCGGTCCCCATGGTCGAGAGCGTGTAGGGGATGCCCGCTGCCTCGGCGGCCCGGGACCCGGCGTACTCACCCTCCGACTGCATCATGCGTGTGAAACCGGTCGGTGCGATGCCGAAGGGGAGGGCCGAGGTGCCGCCGAGGATCGGCGTGGCCGTGCTCACCGTCCGGACGTCCCGGAGGATGCCCGGCCGGAACTCGAGGTCGAGGAAGGCGTCCCGGGCGCGGCCGAGGGAGATCTCCGCCTCGGCGGCGCCGTCGGTGTAGTCGAAGGGTGCGGTGGGTGTGCGGCGCTTGGCCATGTCGCGGAGGTCCCAGATGGTGTTGGCCTGCTTCAGACGCGCTGCGGACCCGAATTCCGGCTTCTTGAACTGCATGAGGGGAGCGAGGTCGGCGACCTTCGGCACGCGGCGCCGGAGGGCCGGCGGGACAGCGGTGCGGGCGGCGGGATTCATGGAGGGTGTCACGGGGGGTGCCTTTGCTCGAGGGAGGGATCGCGGCGGTGTGCCGGGCGGCTGAGGTCTGACCACAGATCCTACGGCGTGTGGTCCGACCACACAAGATAGGCTGGCCCCATGCGTACCCATCAGGTCGTCTCGGCATGGCTCGAGCAGGAACTCGCGGCCGGCAGGCTCGCCATCGGTTCTCGGCTGCCGGGCGAGCGCAGCATGGCGGAGCAGCTCGGCATCAGCAGGGCGTCGGTGCGCGAGGGTACCCGCGTGCTGGAGGCACTCGGCGTCGTACGGGCCGGCGTGGGATCCGGCCCGCAGGCCGGGACGATCGTCACGGGCAACCCGGCGGTCGCCCTCGACTCCGCGCTCCGGCTCCACGTCGCCAGCGCGCACCTGCCGGTCAAGGACATCGTGGAGACACGCCTCCTCCTCGAGGCGTGGGCCGCGGAGCATGCGTGGCGCGGCTCGCCGGCGCTCGAGCGGGCCGCGCGGCTCCTGGACGAGATGGACGAGCCGGACGGGGACGACGCCGGGCCGGGGTCCTTCCTGGAGCGCGACGCACTGTTCCATGTCGCACTGGCCGAAGCCGCCGGAAATGTGCTCGTCGGGGCCATGATGGGTTCCCTGCGTGGATCGATCGCAGCCTACACGCAGCGCCTCACCGCCGACCTCCCGGACTGGGGTTCCACCTCCGACCGGCTGAGGCACGAGCACCGGGCGATCCTGGCGGCGATCGTCGCGGGCGAGGGACGCAGGGCTGCCGGCCTGGTGCGGGATCATATCGAGCGGTTCTACCGGGAATCCGGTGTCCACGACCAGCATCCCGAGGGTTGACAGCCTGCTGACCTTCCCACAATGAGGAAGCTCACCTAGACTGCTCCTACTGGTCGAGCAGAAGGCCGTGGACCCACCGGACGTGGAGCTGACCATGGAACGCTTGCCGCAGACACTCGACCATCCCACCGCTCAGGAGAAGGCTTCCACGCCGTCGCGGGATCTCCTGCTGCACACCGTCGAAGCTCCGCCGGCGACTCCCGGATCCGCGTTCCCCGAGGACCTCGCGACAGTCACGACACGCGAGCTGCGGCTCCTCTGCAACCGCACCTTCCAGCACCTTGACACGGATCACCCGGCACTCGAGGCGAGGGAGCAGTACGACGCCCTCATCGAGGAGCTCGAGCGCCGTGAACGCCAGGCTGCGCCGCGTGGGTCGGCGGACTCCGCCCGGGAGACGTTCCGGGACAACGCCCTGTTCTCGCGCTTCGAGCTGTTCCGCAACGGCGTCATGGTCGGTTACGTGCAGTACGACATGCGCGGTGGACATGTGCTCCTGCTCCACTCGGTGATCGACCCGCGGTTCCAGCGGATCGGTGTCGAGTCGGTCCTGATGCAGGCCGTCCTGCTCAACGCGCACCGCAGGCGCCTCGCCGTCATGCCCTACTGCCCCGAGGCGCAGGACTTCCTGGCCGCCCACCCCCGGTTCCTCTCGCTCATCCCCGCTCGGCAGCGCCGCCGCTTCACCCTGCTGATGGCGTCGCGTGCCGAAGCGGCACCGCGGGACGACGCATGAGGTCGGTTGACGCCCTGGTCGAGGCCTTCGGCCGCCTGCCCGACCTGGTGCACGCGGCTGTCCAGGGCCTCGACGCCGAACAGCTGTCCGTCCGCCCGGGGGGATCCGGCAACTCCGTCGCCTGGCTCGTCTGGCACCTCGCCCGCGTGGAAGACAGTCACCTCGCCGAGGCTTTCGGGCATGACGACGTCTGGCTCTCGGACGGGTTCGCCGATCGGTGGGACCTCGCGATCGACCACTCGGACACCGGGTTCGGACACACCTCCGAACAGGTGGACGCCGTCCGGGTCCGTTCTGGCCGGCAACTGCTCGACTACTTCGACGCCGTGCACCGCGTGACCGAACGCCTGGTGGGCGGGCTGGTCGAGGCGGACCTCGAGCGGGTGGTGGACGAGGACTGGGATCCACCGGTGACGCTTCTGGTCAGGCTCGTCAGCGTGGTCGACGACGCCGTCCAGCACGCCGGCCAGGCCGCGTACGCGCGCGGCATCATCCTCTCAACGGGCTGACCCGGTTCAGGAGAGACCCGTCTCGCGCAGGGTGATGTTGAGCCGGCCCTCGAACCCGATGCCCGCAGGAGCCGTGCCCGGGAGGGTGCGGACCACCCCGTGGTACGCGAAGCGCGAGGGACCGCCGAAGACGAAGAGGTCCCCCGAGGCCAGCTCCACGTCCTGCCATGGCCGGTTGCGGTTCTCGGTGTTGCCGAACCGGAAGACGCACGAGGTCCCCAGGCTGAGCGAGACGACGGGTGCGTCGGTCCGCTCCTCACGGTCCTGGTGCATGCCCATCCTCGCGGCGTCGTCGTAGTAGTTGACGAGTGCGGCGTCGGGCTCGTACCGCGCGGCCTCGTCCGCGCCGTAGGCGGCGGCCACGGCATCACGGCCGAGCGTGCGCAGCACCTCCGGGAAGGGCGCGACGGCGGCACCTCCGACGTCGTCGGCCGTGCGGCTGTACCGGTAGGGCAGCCAGTGCCAGCCGAGGCTGACGCTCCGCACGGACATGACGCCGCCGTTCGGCATGCGAGGGGAGCGCATCGGCACCGGGCCCCCTGCCCATGCACGGCACAGGGTCACGAGCTCGCGCTGCCGGGCGGGATCCAGCCAGTCCGGCACCAGGACCGCCCCGGGAGTGAGCTCGCGGCGCGGCCGGGGGATCAGGGCGTCGGGCAGATGGGTCACCCTTCCATTGTCCGCCGACCGGAGGGTCGACATCCCGTCCACACACCGCCGCGCACGCACACCGCGGGGACGGGCCAGCCGTCGCGTGGACGCCCGACCTGCGGGAAGGCTACGGGATTCGTTGACCTTTTCTTCGGTCTCAGTGCCGGGCTGGGTCGAGGGTGGCAGGGAAGACTCGAGACCGAAGCGCGGAGCCCGGCTGGGCGGCGGCGCACTACCCATGCCAGGGACGTCGGACGACGGACCCGTGGTGCCGGTCTCGAAAGGAACACCCACATGACCATGACGCGCAGTGCACCCCGGAACAACGCGGAGCCCGAGCCGGACGACGCGCAGCCGGCGCCCTATGCGACGAAGGGCAGGCTCGACCGCATCGTCGGCCTCGTGATCGTCGGGCTCGTCACCCTGGCCGCGGCGCTGCTGTGGCTGGCCGTCGCCGCGAACGGACCGGACACCTCCATCTCCGAGTCGCACGACGCCGTGGTGGGCATCTGGAGCGTCCTCTACAACTCGGACGCCCCCGAGATGAACGTCATCCTCTCCGCGATTGCCCTCGCCCTCCTCGCGGGAGCCGGCCTGGCCCTGGTGGAACGGCGCATCGCGACGAAGGCGCGCCGCTCCATGAACCCGGGACACCAGCCCCTCGCGCCCAAGGTCGTCATGTCGGCCAACCGTGGTGCCTTCTCCGGCGAGGTGACGGTGACGGTGCTCATCCCCGCACACAACGAGGAGGCCTCGCTCCCACAGACCATCGCCTCGCTCAAGAGCCAGTCGCACCGTCCGGAGCGCATCATCGTCGTCGCCGACAACTGCACGGACGCGACCGTGCGCCTGGCCCGCGAGGCCGGCGTCGAGGTGATCGAATCCGTCGACAACTCGCACAAGAAGGCCGGCGCCCTCAACCAGGCGCTGAAGACGGTCCTGCCGCAGCAGGGGGACAACGACGTCGTCATGATCATGGACGCCGACACGCAGCTCGACGACGGCTTCCTCGCCAACGCCCTGGTGCGCTTCGTCGACGATCGCGCGCTCATGGCGGTCGGCGGGCTCTTCTACGGTGAGGACGGCCACGGGTTGATCGGCCAGTTCCAGCGCAACGAGTACATCCGCTACTCGCGCCAGATGCGCCGTCGCCGCGGGCGCGTGTTCGTGCTGACGGGGACGGCGTCGCTGTTCCGCCCGTTGGCGCTCCGCACCATCGCCGCGAGCCGGGGCAGGACCCTCCCGGGCACGCCCGGGGATGTGTACGACACCGCCGCACTGACCGAGGACAACGAGCTCACCATCGCCATCAAGTCACTCGGTGGCCTCATGATCTCCCCGCAGGACTGCACGGTCGTCACCGAACTGATGCCCTCCTGGCGCACCCTGTGGAACCAGCGGCTGCGCTGGCAGCGGGGGGCGCTCGAGAACATCGGCGCCTACGGGGTGACGGCCCCGACCATGCGCTACTGGGCCCAGCAGCTCGGCATCGGGTACGGCGTGATCGCGCTCACCGCCTACCTGGCCCTCATCCTCATCACCGTCGTGTCCCTCGAGACCTGGATCTGGTTCCCCTTCTGGCTGGGCCTCGGCCTGCTGTTCACCCTCGAACGGATCATCACGGTGTGGAAGGGCGGCTGGAAGGCGCGGCTGCTGGCGGCCACACTCTTCCCCGAGCTGTTCTTCGACATGTTCCTCAACCTCGTCTACGTCAAGGGGGTCGTCGACCTCTCCTTCGGCCGCAAGGCCAGCTGGACGCACCTCACCCACGCCGCCTCGGCGCCCGCACTCGAATCCCAGGAGGCCTAGGCCATGTTCAGTACCTCAGTAGGTCCGATCGTCCCCACCGGCATCCTCCTCCCGGAGACCGTGCTGCACTCCGGCCTCTTCGCCGTCCTCGCCGCGTTCGTGGCGATCAACACGGTCATCTACGCCTCGCTGGCGCTGGCGAACGTGCTGCCGAAGATCTACCCCTCGGACTGGGTGACGAACCGCAACCGCCGCACCGAGACCAGGAGCATCTACCCCGAGACCCGGGACTGATCCCGCCGCACCCGTGAGCAGTCGTCCGGCTAGTCGTCCGGTCGGTCGTCCGGGCGCTTCTCGCCGGCTTCGACCGGCGCGGCGAGGACGTTGCCCTCGACCGGCGCCGGGCACGTGCCGAAGGGGGTGAAAGCGCTCGGATAGTTGATGGTCCGGTTGAAGTCGAGCAGCACCGTCCCGTCCGGGCGCGGCCGGCGCGTGACCACCTTGCGCCACGGTGCCGTGGTGACTCCGTTGGTCCGGTCGTGGAAGGTGATGGCGAGGGACCCTGCCTCCTCCTGGGAGGCGCGGAGCCGGAACTCGCCGTCCTCGCCGGGGAGCCGGAACACCACCTCGCCGACGGAGCGGTGCGTTCCGGGGACGTCCGGATGGGCCGTCGGGATCGTCTCCTCCCGGGGCGCAGCGAACGCTTCGAAGCGCCCCTCGACCACGAGGTCCGGCCGGTAACCGAAGACGGGGACGCCCGTGAAGTGCGCCAGGGCGGGTGCCTCGACGTCCCGGGTCCGGACGGCGTAGCGCCCGGCACGGCGTGCGAGCTCCACGACCACGCGGCGCCCGTCCGGGCCGCCGAAGGCCACCCAGCTGAGGGACTCCTCGTCGTCGAGCGCCGCCGTGATGGTGCCGGTGACGAGCCGGCCGTTCGTCAGGTCCGTCAGGCCGTCCGCCCCCTCGGCGGTGACGGCGGCGTGGGTCGTGGCACCCGACCAGTCGCCGGGTACGCCCTCGAGGACGCCGGGTGAGTCCGCCAGCCACTGGAAGGACGTGAGCGTCAGCCAGCCGTGCGGCTCGGCGAGGGCGGCGTCCCGGGCCGTCCGGAAGTCCGACCAGCGTTGCTCTGCCGTCCGGGTCGTGGTGCTCATCCTGGCCTCCTGGTGCGTCTGATCCTGCACCGCCTAGAACCTGCGGCGCGCGGCCGGCATTCCCGCCGACGCTGCCGGCCGGCGGCCTCCACTGCGCGGCGAGGACCCGGCGCCGCACCCGGACCCGTCACCTCGCGGAGAAGCCGCCCGGTCCGGGCTGGAGGTCCGCCTCCGACGGGTCAGGTGCTGTAGCCGGCCGATGCGCCGATTCCGGCGAGGACGACGACGAAGAACACGATGACACCGACGATGGCCAGCACGTTGAGGATGGTCACGATCCAGCCGAGGATCTTGCCGGCGGTCGCGGGGACTCCCAGGCGCTCGGCCTTGGACGCCTGCCAGATGGCGAGCGGCCCGAGGACGAAGCCGGCCATGAAGAAACCCACGATCCCGAGGATGAGGGACAGCTGGGCGGCGCTCGCACCCTCCACCGCTTGGGGGGACGGCTGGTAGTAGCCGGGCTGGTAGCCGCCGGCGGCGAACGACGGCTGGTAGGGCTGCTGGTAGGGCGGGACGGACGGGTAGGGCTCGGTGCCCTGCCGCTGGTCGCCGCGGCCGGCGTCGTCGTACGGATTCTCGTGGTGTCCTGCCCGGGGGCGCTCACCGGGATAGGGATCGTGGGACATGGCGCTTCTCCTGATCGAACGGCGGGACGCGGAACGGCGGGCCCTGGGTAGACCATCATCGCGTGCGGAGCGCCGCTCCGCACGCGCAGCCGGGAACCGGGTCAGGCGTCGACCGCCCCCCGCGCACGGAGGCGGGAGTGGCGGTACCCGTAGGCGAAGTACACACCGAAGCCGAGGACCAGCCACGCGGCGAAGAACAGCCAGGTGACGGTGGCGAGGTTGAACATGAGGTACAGGCACAGGGCGGCCGAGGCGATCGGGATGACCGAACCGAAGGGGACCCGGAAGGCGGGGGTCAGATCGGGACGCTTCCGGCGCAGCACGATGATGCCGAGGCTCACCGTGATGAAGGCGGACAGGGTGCCGATGTTGATCATCTCGGCCAGCACCTCCACCTGCGTGAAACCGGCGAGGAGGGCGACGACGATGCCGCACAGGATCTGCGTCCGGGCGGGGGTCGCGTGCTTGTCCGACGTCCGGCTGAGGCCCCGGGGCAGCAGCCCGTCGCGACTGAGGGCGAAGATGACGCGGGCCAGGCCCATGAGCAGCACCATGATCACGGTGGTCAGGCCGATGAGGCTGCCGAGGGAGATGACACCCGCGGCCCAGTCCGCCCCCACGAGCTGGAAGGCGGTGGCGAGCGAGGGCGCTCCGGAGGCGCCGAGCTCCGTGTAGGGCACCATGCCCGTGACCACGAGGGTGACGAGGATGTAGAGGACGCTGACGACGGCGAGACCGGCGAAGATACCGCGGGGGAGCGTGCGGCTCGGGTTCTTGACCTCCTCCGCGGAGGTGGCGACGACGTCGAACCCGATGAAGGCGAAGAAGACCAGGGCCGCGCCGGAGATGATGCCGGTGAAGCCGAAGGCCGCCGGCGAGGCGCCGCTGAGGAAGGAGAGGAAGGGCTGATCCGCCCAGCCCGTGCCGCCCTCGGCGGCGGGCTCGGACGCGGGAACGAAGGGCGTGTAGTTCTCGGGGCTCACGTAGAAGAAACCGACCACGATCACGAACAGGACGATACCGATCTTGATGACGGTGAAGACGCTGTTGACGCGGGCGGAGAGCTTGGTCCCGTAGATCAGCACGGCGGTGAAGATCGCGACGATCAGCAGCGGTCCCCAGGTGAGATTCAGGCCCAGCAGGCTGATGTCGGAGGGGATGTCCAGGTCCAGCACGCTGAAGAGGTCCGAGAGGTAGACGCCCCAGAACTTCGCGATGACGGCAGCTGCCATGAGCAGTTCGAGGATGAGGTTCCAGCCGATGATCCAGGCCAGCAGCTCGCCCATGGTCGCGTACGTGAACACGTAGGCGCTTCCCGCGACCGGCAGCGCCGTCGCGAACTCGGCATAGCACATGATCGCCAGCGCACAGGTGATCGCTGCGAGGACGAAGGAGATGGTGACGGCGGGGCCGGCGTTGAACGCTGCGGCCTGTGCCCCGACCGAGAAGATCCCGGCGCCGACGGCGACGGCCACGCCCATGATCATCAGATCCCAGGTGGTCAGCGAGCGTTTCAGGCCGTGGCCCTTCTCATCGGAGTCCTTGATCGACTGCTCGATCGACTTCGTCCGGAACAGGTCCATGGGTGCTGGTCCTTCGCAGGGTAGGGCGTGGAGGAGGAACCGGCCGCAGGGCGGAGGTCCCCGTCGAGGATAGGAGGATCGGCCCGTCCGCCGCACATCGTGACGCGCGGCGGACGGGGACGACGGCGGGCCGGACCCTAGGAGTCGCGCCGGAGGAGGGCGTGGCGGGGGCTGTCCGGATTCATCAGCGAGTTGCGGCGGCCATAGAAGAAGTACACGGCCAGGCCGATCACCAGCCAGACACCGAAGCGCACCCACGTCTCCCAGTGCAGCTGGAGCATGAGGAAGAGCGACGCCAGGACACCGAACGCCGGGACGATCGGCATGAGGGGCAGCTTGAAGGTGCGGGGCACCTCGGGCCGCGTGCGGCGCAGGACGATCACGGCGACGCACACGACCACGAAGGCGGCGAGGATGCCGATGTTGGTGAGGTCCGCGACGGCCCGGATGGGGAAGACCCCGGCGAGCAGCGCCGAGGCGATGCCGGCGATCCAGGTCACGCGCTGCGGGGTCCCGTTGCGGTCCGTCGTCGAGAACCAGGCCGGCAGCAAGCCGTCACGGCTCATGGAGAACCAGACGCGGGTGACGCCGAGCAGGAAGGTCAGCATGACGGTGAGGATCGAGAGCACGGCGAAGGCGGAGATGATCGTCGCGACGACGGGCAGGCCCACGGACTGGAAGGCGGAGGCGAACCCGGCCGTGGGGCTGATGTCCTCGTAGTTCTGCATGCCGGTGAGCACCAGGGTCGCGAGGACGTACAGCACCATCGCGATCAGCAGTGACAGGAGGATGGCCTTGGGCATGTGCTTCTTGCCGTCGGTCGCCTCCTCGGCAGCCGTGCTCATGGCGTCGTAGCCGAAGACGGCGAAGAAGACGGTGGCTGCGCCGGTGAACACGGCGCCGAAGCCCGAGGGCAGGAACGGGGAGTAGTTCTCGGCGTCCACGTAGAAGAACCCGAGTCCCACGATCCCGAGGATGAGGAGGATCTTCAGGCCCACGGCGACGAGCTCGAACCGGCCGAACGTCTTGGTGCCGCGACTGAGGATGAACGTGATGAGCAGGCAGACCGCGATCGCGGGGAGGTTGATCAGACCGCCCTCGATGGTGTCGGGCGTGCCCTGCATCCAGGTGGGGACGGTGATGCCGATGCCGGACATGAACTCCGTGAAGTAGCCGGAGATGCCGATCGCGACGACCGCCACGATCGCGATGTACTCGAGGAGGAGGTCCCAGCCGATGAACCAGCCGATGATCTCACCGAGGGCCACGTAGCCGTACGTGTAGGCGGAGCCCGCCCGGGGGATCATCCCGGCGAACTCGGCGTAGGACAGCGCGGCGGCGGCGCTCGCCAGGCCGGCGACCAGGAAGGAGATGAGGACGGCCGGCCCGACGGCGGTGCCGTCCTCGCCCCCGTTGGCGACGAGTCCGGCGAGGGTGAAGATCCCGACGCCGATGATGCCGCCGACGCCGATCGCCGTCAGCTGCCACAGCCCCAGGCTCTTGAAGAGGCCGGTACGGCCGGTCTCGTCCTCGACGTTGTCGATGGGTTTCCGCCGCAGTACCGACTGCGATCCCCGTGCGCCTGCATGCTCCGACATCATCGTCCGTTCGTAGGTGGGTGGTGCTTCGTGCACCCAGCAAGTATGGGGCGGTCGGTGCGTCGGGGGAAGTCAGGAGAATCGACGATGATCCGTTGGTTCTCCTTACCTGTCGATCGGGGCGCGGCGCAGGCCGTCGAGCAGGATCTCCAGGTAGCGGTCGAAGCCCGTCGGCAGGCTGCCGTTCGATCCGCTGTCGGGCGCCTCGCGCTCCTCCGGGGCGTCCATCGGCTGTGGTGCACCGGTCCGCGTCGGCGCGTCGGCCTGCTCGCGCGTCAGGGAACCGAGCATGCGGATCAGGACCAGGAGATCCGCTCCGGTCAGGTCGGGGCGGGCCGCGCCGTCGTTCCGCATCCGACGCGCGAGCTCGTCCGCGGTGGGGGAGAGCCGCTCGCGCAGCAGTGCGACTCCGGCGGACACGAAACCGTGGTCGTCGAGCAGGTCGCGCAGGCTCCGGTCGTCGATCTGCATGCGGGCCACCGAACCCACGAAGGCCGGGACCGCCGCCCAGGGGTTCTCGAGGGCGAGGGCTTCCGTCGCGGCGCGGTCGACGTCCGCCCTGCGCTCCTCGAGGAGCGCCTCGATCAGCGTGCGGCGGTCCGGGAAGCGCCGGTACACGGTGCCGACACCGACGCCGGCTTCCCGGGCGATGTCCTCGAAGCTGCACTCGGTGCCGTGCTCGGCGAACATGCGTCGGGCGGCGCGGAGGACCACCTCGCGGTTCCGGCGGGCATCGCGCCGGAGCGGCCGTACGACGGCGTCCGCCCCGGACGCCGTCGCCCGGCCCGCAGGGGGACCTGACCGTGCACCGGTCTCAGGCGGCGTCACGGAGTGCCGCACGGTGCAGCCGGAAGGTCAGGAAGAGCCGGTGGGCGGTGATCACGACCGCGAGCCAGGCGATCCCGAGCGTCCACGCGACGAGCACGTCCGTCAGCCAGTGGTGGCCGAGGAACACGCGGCTGAGGCCCATGGTGACCGCGAAGAGGACGGCGAGCGTGACGGTCAGGGCCCGGGTGCGCTTGCGGTGCTGCCGGAGCACGAGGAGGTAGGCGACGATCCCGGCGATCACGAGCGCGTTGAGCGAGTGCCCGCTGGGGAACGAGGGCGAGGACTCGTAGGGCGGGACGGCGAGATCCATGGGCGGGCGGAGGCGCCCGATGGCGTCCTTGCCCGCGACGGTCATCAGCAGCGAGCCGAAGGCGGCGGCCGGGATCAGGATCACGGGAGTCCATGAGCGGCGGCTGACAGCGAGCAGCACCATCACGGCGAGGGCGAGGATCGGCATGCCGACGGGGCCACCGATGTCGGTGTATCCCGTGATGAAGGCGTCGAGCCGGTCCTGGCGGAGCGAGACGGCGAGGTCCAGGGCGGGCCCGTCGAGTGCCGCGACGCCGTCCGACTCGACGACCGACTCGTACACCTCCGCCGACGCCGCCGTCAGCAGCGCCGCGATCCCGCCGCCGACGGCGATGAGCAGGAGCAGCGCCGCGTGCGGGCCCAGCCTGGATGCGAGGGGACGGATGCACCGCACGAGGAGACGGCCGACGGGGGTGGACCATCGGGTGAGGTCGCGGGGGCCGACGTACTGGTCCTGATGGGCTGGCATCCCCTGACTCTATGCGCCCTGCCCTGCAGGGGCACCGGGCACCGGGCTGCGGGAACTGCGGCCGCGGTGTGTGCATCCGGCGCCCGTCCTGCTAGGGCACCCTCCACCGGCCGTCGGCGCGGCACCGGAACGTCTCGGCCCGGGTCTAGGCTGGCGGCATGAGCGATCCAGGTCCCATCCGCGATATCGTCCGTGGCGTTCCCGTGTTCCCCGACGAGATGCCGCCCTTCGACCCGGCCTCGGCGCCCGCCTCGCCGCTCGACCTCTTCCTGGACTGGCTGCGCACGGCGGTGGCGGACGATGTCGCAGCGCCCCACGCGGTCCATCTCGCCACCGTCGACGCCGACGGCGCGCCGGACGCCCGCGTGGTGATCCTCAAGGACCTGACGGAGGACGGATTCCAGGTCGCCTCGAGCAGGGACAGCCCCAAGGGCCGCCAGCTCACGGCCACCCCGAAGGCTGCCCTCACGTTCTTCTGGCCCGCGGCAGGCCGCCAGGTGCGGATCCGGGGCGGAGTGTCCACGGGCACCACGGAGGAGAACGACGCGGACTTCCAGCGCCGCCATCCGGTGGCCCGTGCGCTGGTGCTGGCCGGCAGCCAGAGCTCGCCCCTGCAGGACAGGGCAGGGCTGGACGCCGCCGTCGAGAGCCAGGTGGAGCGCATCGAGGCGACCGAAGGACTCGCGTCCACCACCTGGACGGTGTTCACGGTGGCACCTGACGCCGTCGAGTTCTGGCAGGCCGACCAGGAGCGCCGCCATACCCGCCTGCTCTACACCCGTTTCGGGGAGGGCTGGCGGCGCGAGTTGCTCTGGCCGTAGCGCCTAGTGTGCGGCTGACGGTCCTGTGGTGGAGGTCCGCGTCGTCGCAGGGGCACTGCCCGCACGCAGCCGGTGGACGAACTCGAGCTTGGCGATGACCGCCGGCGGCAGCACGAACGGGTAGAGATCGTTCGCGCCCATGCTGCGGTTCACCTGGTTGAGGGCCACCGACAGCGGGATCCAGGTCTCGCGCACCACCTCGCCGAAATCGGCCGTCGTGTCCGGTCCGGGTCCGCCCGCCACGCCGTACTGCAGGGCTGTATCGACGGTGTCACAGATGTGCAGGTAGTGGGCGAAGGTCTCGGCGAAGTCCTCGTACGGGTGCATGGTCGCGTACTGCGAGATGTGGTTCTTCTCCCAGCCCTCCGGCGGGCCCTGGTCGTAGTGCCGCTTCAACGCATCCTGGTAGCTGTCGCGGTCGTCGCCGAAGATGTCGCGCGCACGCTCGGTCATCTCGGGGTCCGAGAACACGAGGGTCCCCTCGACGTAGTGACCGGTCTCGTGCCGGAAGTGCCCGAGCATGGTGCGGTACGGCTCGTCCAGCTTCGCGCGCATCTTCTCCCGGTGGGAATCGACCGTCTCTGCGAGGTCGATGGTGATGAGACCGTTCTGGTGGCCGATCACCACCTTCTCCTCGACACTGGAGAGGAGGTCGAAGGCCAGTCCCCGCTCCGGGTTGCTGATTTTGTCCTCGATCGGCAGGCCGAGGGTGTCGAGTTCGTAGATGAGGTGCCGCTTTGACCGCTCCGCGTCCAGGAACTGCGCCAGCCCGGTGGTGTCGTGGTCGTCCGGGCGGGTGCGCGTGAGGGTGCAGCTGAAGCACTCGTCCCCTTCCTCGCGCACCAGCCAGGTGCAGCCGGACAGCGTCAGGTTGACGCACCGCACGAGGGACTGGCCCGCGCGATCGACATAGCGGCCGTCGTCGTCGAGGGCGGTGATGCTCCGTTCGCCGCGGTGGAAGCCGAGCTGCGTGCCGCAGGCGAGGCAGCGGGAGTTCTCGAAGAACAGGGGGGAGGCGCACACGGCGCAGGTGAAGCGTTGCATGGGGTCCTGGGGGGAGGCGGGGGCGGAAGAACGGTCAGCCGAAGAAGACGAGCCGGATCAGGGCGGCAGTGCCGATGACGAGGATGGTGGCGCGCAGGGCGAGCGGGGAGAGCCGCCGTCCCACCTTCGCTCCGAGGAGGCCGCCGAGCGTGGCGCCGACGGCGATGATGAGGACGACGGCCCAGTCGATCGAATCCCAGGCGAACAGCATGAAGGTGATGGCGGCGACCGCGTTGACCGCCGTCGTGAGCACGTTCTTGATCGCGTTGATGCGCTGCAGGCTCTCGATGGTGACCATGCTCATCAGGCCGACGATCAGGATGCCCTGCGCCGCTCCGAAGTAGCCGCCGTAGACGCCCAGGACGGCGATGCCGGCGAGCAGGAGCAGCGAACGACGCCGGGAGGGGCGGGTGTCCGGCGCGGCCTCGCCGGCCTTCGCCGCCGCGGCCCGCTGCACGCGTGGCGCCAGGGCGACCATGGCGAGTCCGGCGATGATGAGGATCGGGACGATCGCCTGGAAGGCCTCGGGCGGAAGGACCAGCAACAGGAGGGCGCCGCCCAGTCCGCCCAGCACAGACAGCGGGAGCAACCGCAGGAGCAACCCCCTGTTGGCGCTGATCTCGCGTCGGTACCCCCAGGACCCCGACAGGCCTCCCCCGACGAGCCCGATGTTGTTCGAGATGTTCGCGACGATCGGCGGGTAGCCGAAGAGCAGGAGGGTGGGGAAGGTCACCAGGGTGCCCGAACCGACCACGACGTTGATCATGCCCGCCCAGAAACCGGCGACAAGGATCACGGCGATCTCGAGCACGCGCCCACCATCCTCCCGGCATCGGTCCATGGGTTCCGGTCGGGCCCGGCGTCGGCCGCGGTGCGCCGGTCAGGGCGCTCGGGCTGCCGGGCAGGGAAGCACCTCGACAAGGATATGCCGAGGTGGCGGGCCGCCGTGACGCCCGTGTGCCTCGGGCATCCTCGCGGTCGGGGCTCCCGAGGATGCAGGTGGACTGGTTCCCGTCCGAGAGGGTCGCCGTGCTCCGTGCCGTCCACCGTGGCCGGTGACGCCGATCAGTGGCCGAACTCGTCCGAATCGACGATCTCCACCTCCTGGCTCTCCAGGAGGTAGAGGCTCGCCACTTCCTCGCCCGAGAGCTCGACGTCGAAGACGTCGAGGTTCTGCGCGAGGCGCTCGGGATGCGAGGACTTCGGGATGGCGACGAGGCCCTGCTGCACGTGCCAGCGCAGCACCACCTGGGCGGGAGTCATGCCATGGGCCTCCGCGATGGCCCGGACCGCCGGCTCGTCGAGCAGTCCGCTGCCCTGCCCGAGCGGGCTCCAGGACTCCGTCACGATGCCGTGCTCGTCGTGGAAGGCGCGGTCCACGATCCGCGGACGCTGCGGGTCGAGCTGGATCTGGTTGACGTCGGGCACGATCCCGGCATCGATGACGTCCTGCAGGTGTGACGGCTTGTAGTTGGAGGTGCCGATCGCCCGGACCAGGCCCTCGTCCATGAGTGCGGCGATGCCCTGGACGGCCTCGACGTGGCGGCCCTGCCCAGGGTTCGGCCAGTGGACGAGCAGGAGGTCCACGTAATCGACGCCGAGCAGGTCCGCGCTCGTCTCGAAGGCCCGACGGACGCCGTCGACGCTGTGGTGCTCGCGGTTGAATTTCGTCGTGATGAACAGCTCCTCGCGGGGGACCCCCGAGCGGCGGACACCCTCACCCACGCCCTTCTCGTTGCGATAGTTCTCGGCGGTGTCGATCAGCCGGTATCCCGCGCTGATCGCCCGCTCGACGGTCGTGGCCGCCTCGTCGTCCTTCAGGGGCCACGTGCCGAGGCCGAGGAGGGGCAGGCGTGCGCCGCTGCGCAGCTGGACGGTGGGAGCGAGTGCCATGGGATCTCCTGATCGGGGGTGGGGGGCAGGTCAACCCTGTCCCGGGGGCGAGCACGCCGTCAACCGTGCCGCGGCAGTATCTCCATGATGGAGATATCATGGGTGGATCGATGGCGCGCAGCGCCGGAAAGGGGCCCCATGCCCTCGCGCATCCCCGCCGTCTGCACCGCCGTCGCCCTGATCCTGACCCCGGCGTGGCTCATCGCCACGAATCCTGCCGTCCCGCGGTCGCATCCGCTCCTGCCGTCACTCCTGGCCGTCGCCCTGCTCTCGGGACTCCTCGTCGCGGCGCTGCTGCTCCGGTCCCGGCGGCGGGACGTGCGGGTCGGTCGGCGCAGGGCGGTTCTCCAGGGCCTCGCGGCCCTCCTGGTGATCGGCGTGATGGCGGCCCTGGCGTGGCTCGCACCGTTCCCGTTCCGCGATGATGCCGGACGGCTCGGGGAAGGGGTGGCGCTGGTGGACGTGGGCCTCGTGGAGGACGCGACGTCGATCACCCTCGTGTCGACCGGGGACGCACCGGAGGTCGTGACGCGTGGTCTGGTGTTCTACCCGGGGGCACGGGTCGAGGCCCTCGCCTACGTCCCGCTGCTCGCGGAGGTGGCGAGGGAGGGGACGCTCGTCGTCGTGCTCAAGGAACCACTCGGCATCTCGCTGGTCGATTCCGCACAGGCGGGTCCGGTGATGGAGGCGCACCCCGAGGTGGTGACCTGGGCCGTGGATGGACACTCGCTCGGAGGCGTCTCGGCCTCGATCTTCGCAGCCGGCGACGCGGACGTCAGTGGCCTGCTGCTGTGGGCCTCCTACCCCCTCGACGATCTCTCGGGGAGCGGCCTCGAGGTGCTGTCCGTCAGCGGGTCCGAGGACGGCCTGACCACGCGTGCCGACATCACCGCGTCACGGGAACTGCTGCCCACCGGCGCCCGCTTCACCGAGGTTCCCGGGGGTGTCCACGCCTTCTTCGGCGACTACGGGCAGCAACCCGGCGACGGCGCCGCGACGGCCGGGAGGGACACCGTGCAGTCGGACATCATCGAGGCGACGAAAGCGTTCATGGGTTCGTTGTGAGGGTCTGCCGTGACCGGACGCACCCCACCCCCTGCTGCGCCCCGGGATCCTCGACCGGGACCGGGACCGGGACCGGGACCGGGACCGGGGATCAGGCGATCATCCTCCGCGTGGCGACACCCGACCCGAGGGCCGGCGACACCCGGCGGGTACTGCACGTCTCGCTGTAGGTCGCGCGCGGGGACCGGACGGCGAGGCCTGCCGCGGTCAGGTCGTCGAGCAGTTCGTTGACGGCCTGCGCAAGACAGTCCCGCTCCTCGCGGGGCAGCGGGGCGAGGCCGTGGAGGTAGGCGTCGATCTCGAGGCGGTCGAAGGAGCCACCGGAGTTCACGTAGTGCCGGTGGACCTCGTCGAGCGTCAGCAGTGACGTCGTCATGGCCGAGTGGGCGGTCTCGAACTGCACGGCGGGCTCCTTCGGCCATGACTGCACGGGTGCGGCGGGACCCGTCTGCTCCGGTCACCGTAGCGCCCCGCGCTTCAAGCCCTCCCGTGTGAGACCTCAAGATTGGTTCAAGGGCGACCGGCCGGCCCCGGCGGCGCGGTCGAAAGTAGTAAGGGTACTTAATTTCACATCGGGAAAGAATCGGCCTATAGTCTCAGCAGGGCCTAGCAGCGGGCCATCGAACCACCATCGTGGAGCTGACCATGGAAACTTCCCCGTTCGTCGAATACCGTCCGCAGTCGATGCAACCAACCGAGCAGGATCAGTTCGGGTGGGGTGCGGCACCGGCGATCACGACCGTCCCGTCCGCCCGGGCCGATGACGCGGACTTCCCGGACGACCTGACCGTCGTGTCGACCCGCCAGCTGCGGGTTCTCTGCAACCAGACGTACCGCCTCCTGGACCGGGACTTCCCTCCGATGGACGCCCTGCACCAGTACGAGGTGCTGGTCGAGGAGATCGAGCGGCGAGAGGTCCAGGCCGAGTCACGCGCAGAGCCCGCGCGCACCCGCAGCGGGTTCCGCGACAACTCCCTGTTCTCCCGCTTCGAGCTCTTCAGCGACGGCACCATGGTGGGTCACGTGAAGTACGAGATGAAGGGGTCGCACGCGGTGCTCATCCAGGCCGTCGTCGATCCGCGTTTCGACGCCGTGGACGTGGAGCCCGCACTCATCCGGCAGGTGTTCCTGAGCGCTCACCGGCGACGCATCGCCGTCGTGCCCTATTGCCCCCGCGTGCGCGAGTTCCTCGTGGAGTTCCCCCAGTACAGGCTGCTCCTTCCGGCCGATCAGCGCCGGCGGCTCGAAGCGTCGCTGCGCTCCCGCGGCGAGGACTAGGGCAGGCAGGACGACGCGGGGACCACGTACAGGTTGCGTTTCCGGAGGAGGCTGCGCAGGTGCGGCCGGAGCAGTCAGCGCTCCGCCACCGGCCCGACGGCGCCGAAGGGCGCCGAGACGGGGCGATCCTCTCGACCATGGTCGTCGAGCCGTCCTCCGACGGGAGCTCGTGCACGTGCCCGAAGGCTCGCGATGGCGGGCCCGCTGCGGGATCGTGGCTCAGACGCGGACGAGCATCTTTCCCGTGTTGGCGCCGCTCATCATGGCGAGGAACGCCTCGGCGGCGTTCTCGATGCCGTCCACCACCGTCTCGTCGAAGACCACACTGCCGTCCGCCAGCCAGCCCGTCATCTTCTCCGCGAACTCCGGCTGCAGGTCCTGGTGCCGGCCGACGATGAAGCCCTCGAGCTTCAGTGAGCGCGTCACGAGGTTGGCCATGTTGTCCGGCCCCGGCGAGCGCTCGGTGCTGTTGTACTGGGAGATGGCGCCGCACAGGGCCGCGCGGCCGCCGGTCGTGAGGCGATCGAGTGCCGCCTCGAGGTGGTCCCCGCCGACGTTGTCGAAGTAGACGTCGATGCCGTCGGGCGTGAGCGCGAGCAGCTGCTCCCGCACCGGGGCGTCCTTGTAGTTGAAGGCGTCGTCGTAGCCGTACCTGTCCGTGAGCAGCGCGACCTTCTCCGCCGACCCCGCCGAGCCGATGACGCGGGAGGCGCCGAGCTTGCGGGCCACCTGCCCGGCGATGGATCCGACGGCGCCTGCGGCACCCGAGATGAACACGACGTCGCCTTCCCTCAGCCCTGCGACGCGCTTGAGTCCGGCGTAGGCCGTGAGTCCCGTCATGCCGGCCGCACCCAGGAACACGGAGAGGGGCAGGCCGGTCTCGGGCAGCGGCGAGAACTGCGTGGCCGGAGCCTGGGCGACATCCCGCCAGCCGAGCCCGTGAAGCACGCCGGTCCCGACCGGAAGGGTGTCGGACCTCGACTCGACGACACGTCCCACGGCTCCGCCGCTCATCGTCTCGCCGAGGCCGAACGGCGGGACATAGGACTTCGCATCGTTCATGCGGCCACGCATATAGGGGTCGACGGAGACGAAGTCGTTCCGGACGCGCACCTCCCCGGGAGCCAGGTGGGGAAGTTCGACCGATGCGGTCGAGAAGTTCTCCGGGCCGGGAGTGCCGACGGGGCGGGAGGCGAGCTGGATCTGGGTGCTGACGGTCATGACTGGTCCTTCGGATCGGCGATGTCTCTACCTGCTTGAACAGTTATCCGGAGGATTTATTCCACTTAGAGGGCGCGAGCCAGCCGGGCCCGGAGCTCTCCTGCCGCCGGCTTCGCCTCCAGTGCCGATCCTGCCGTGCGGCCCCACAGCCACAGGAGCATCCCCTCGGCGTCGGCCCTGACCGCTTCCTGCCCGTCGGCCGCGGCATCCCGATCCACCACGGCCCGCGCGGGGGCGAGGTGCACGTCCCAGGAGTGCCCGCCTGACTCGAGCCGCACCGTCGAGCCGGACGCCGTCGGGTCGGGACGGCCACGCCCCAGCATCACGGTGAGTACCTCGTCGATCCCGTCCATCGCCAGGTCCACGTCCATGGGCGTGGTGTCGGCTCCTGCGGCCTCCTCGAGGTCGAAGCGGTGGATGGCCGTCTCGTGCGTCAGGCGCCGGATCCAGAACCCCACGGTCTGGTCCTCCGCTACCCATGTCTCGGCTCGATCGCCGGCCTCGTGTCCGTCGAACTGTTCGACGAGCCGGTCGTAGCAGTGGGCGAGCAGGGCTGCCGGAGGGAGGCTGCCCACGCTCACCGGAGGCCAGCCGTGACTCGGCCGTTCACCCGTCCGGATGGTCTCGGCCTTGTGCAGGAAGACGATCGCGGTATGCCTCGCGAGGTCCTCGCCGGTCCAGCCCGGGCATGCCGGGACCGGCCGATCCAGGGTGGTGTGGACGAGGTCGGCGAGCATGCGGTACTCGCGGTCCAGCAGCTCCCGATACCGGCCGAAGGACAGGGCATGGGGAGAAGGGGGCGTCATCAACCGAGTCTAGGCTCGCCGCCGGAGCAGGGCTATGTTACCGACGAGTAATATGACCGGCATGCACCTGATCCTCCGCACGCTTCTGCTGCTGGTGATGTCCCGCCGGCGATCGCCCCTCGGGATCTGGCAGCCCGGCACCATCGGGCTCCGGGTCCTTCCCACGGACATCGACATCGCGATGCACATGAACAACGGCATGTACTTCTCCGTGTTCGATCTGGGGAGGTTCGACCTCATGGTGCGCAGCGGGGTCTGGCGCCGGATGCGCCGGCGCGGCTGGACTCCTGTCGCGGCGGGCGAGACCATCAGTTTCCGCAAGTCGCTGCAGCTGGGCCAGCGGTACACGATCGAGACGAGGATCATCGGCCTGGACGAGCGCGCCATCTACTTCGAGCAGCGCGCGGTGGCCGACGGCGAGATCTACGCGCGGGCCGTCATCGCCACGCGCCTCGTCTCGCCGGCCGGACCGGTGCCGAACGAGGAGATCATCGCGGCGTTCGGTGCGCCGCCGGTGGAGCTCGTGCTGCCCGAGTGGATCCATGCCTGGCGCCTCAGCAACGCCCTGCCGAGCACCCGGAAGCCCGCACCGCACGCGTGGTGACAGGACGGCGTCGTGCCCCGGCCAGCCCTACGATCCGGTGCGGGCCCCGGTGCGCCCGCGCACGAGCTTCTGGACCGCGTACAGGGCGAGCCCCACCGCGAGGAGGACGGCGGTGCGGAGCCAGATCTCCCCGGTCTGCTGCGTGAGGAGCAGGACGCAGGACGCGATGGCCAGGTACGGGAAGATCGCCGGGATGCGGAAGTGCTGGTGCTCCACCCGGTCCTTCCGGAGCACGATCACGGCGATGTTCGTGCTGAGGAAGACGAAGAGCAGCAGGAGGACGACGGTCGAGGCGAGGGACTCGAGTCCGCCGGTGAGGCTCAGGGCCATGGCGACGAGGGTCGTGGCCACGATGGCGACCCAGGGTGTGCGGCGACGGGGGAGGACCCGGCTGAAGACGGAGGGGAAGAGGCCCTGCTCCGCCATCCCGTACGTGAGGCGGCTGGACATGATCATGGTCAGCAGCGCGCCGTTCGCGACGGCGATCAGGGCCACGAGGCTGAACAGCCAGGTCGGGATGCCCGCGCCGGTCGCGGCGACGACGTCGAGCAGGGGTGAACTCGATCCGGCGAGCTCCTCCGGGGCGAGTGCTGCCGAGGAGGCGAGTCCGATCAGGAGATAGACGACACCGGCCGTGAGCAGGGCGCCGAAGATGGCCTTCGGATAGACGCGGCTGACATCCCGCACCTCCTCGGCGACGTTCGCGGACACCTCGAACCCCACGAAGGAGTAGTAGGCGATCAGCGACGCCGCGAGGACGGCGGACGCCGCGCTGACTCCGGGCGGGAAGTCGTTGACCCGCGAGAGGTCGCCGTTGCCTCCGGCGAGGAAGATGCCGACCACGACGATGACCAGGACGAGCCCGGAGACCTCGATCACGGTCATCACGACGTTGCTGCGGACCGATTCCTTGATGCCGCGCATGTTCAGCAGTGCCAGCAGGACGAGGAACACGAGGGCCGCGGGAACGGCGGGCACGTCGATGAAGGTGGTGAGGTACCCGCCGGCGAAGGCCTGCGCCAGGCCCGCCGCGCTGGTCACGCCGGCCGCCAGCATGCAGAACCCCACCAGGAACGAGATGAACGGCTTCCTGAAGGCACGCTCGGCGAAGACCGCGGCCCCGCCCGCCTTCGGATACTTCGTCACCAGTTCCGCATAGGAGCCGGCGGTCAGCAGGGCGAGCGCGAGCGCCACCATGAGGGGCATCCAGATGGCACCGCCCACTTCCGCGGAGATCACCCCCACCAGCGCGTACACCCCGGCGCCGAGGACGTCGCCGAGGATGAACAGGTACAGCAGGGGGCCCGAGATACCGCGCTTGAGCCGGGTATCGGTGGTCTGTTCCGTGATGGCCATGAGCGCCAGTGTAGGGGAAGTGCTAAGGGTGCTGGGTATCTTTCGGTGGAGGGCGCCGCTCGGCGCGCCAGACCTACCGCCGGTCGTCGCGCATTCGCCAGTTCGGTGTGACGCACAGCATAATTGCCTTCATCAACGATGGCCGGGGGGCGGCCACTCATTCTGACAGAGAGGTTATCGATGAGTTGGCTCGACCGCGACCACACCATCGCGCCACCGGGATTCAACCGATGGCTCATTCCACCGGCGGCTCTCGCCGTCCACCTGTGCATCGGCCAGGCCTATGCGACGAGCGTCTACAAGACCGCTCTGGTCAACCACTTCGACGCGACCCTGACGCAGATCGGCATCATCTTCTCGATCGCGATCGTGATGCTCGGCCTGTCCGCCGCCGTCCTCGGTACCTGGGTGGACCGCAACGGCCCCCGCAAGGCCATGTTCACCTCGGCGCTGTTCTGGACCTCCGGCTTCCTCGTCGGAGCGCTCGGCATCTTCACGAACCAGTTGTGGCTCGTCTACATCGGCTACGGCGTGATCGGGGGCATCGGCCTCGGCATCGGGTACATCTCACCGGTCTCCACCCTGATCAAGTGGTTCCCCGACCGGCCGGGACTCGCCACCGGCATGGCCATCATGGGCTTCGGCGGCGGCGCGCTCATCGCGAGCCCGCTCTCCACGCAGCTGCTGCGCATGTACGACCCGAACTCCGGTGCCGAGGGCTGGGTCGCCAGCGGTGACGCCGTCGGCAAGCTCTTCCTGACCCTCGCCGTCGTCTACCTCGTCTACATGATGTTCGGAGCCTTCACCATCAAGGTGCCGGCGGACGGCTGGAAGCCCGACGGCTTCGACCCCTCCCAGCTCAAGTCCAAGCCACTCGTCACCACGGACAACGTCTCCGCGGCCAACGCCATCAAGACGCGCCAGTTCTGGCTCGTCTGGATCGTGCTGTTCTGCAACGTGACGGCCGGTATCGGCATCCTCGAGCAGGCGTCGCCGATGATCCAGGACTTCTTCCGCGCGGCGGACGGCACGACGGCGGTCACCGTCGCCGTCGCCGGCGGATTCGTGGGCCTGCTCTCGATCGGCAACATGGGTGGCCGCTTCGTGTGGTCGTCGACGTCCGACATCATCGGCCGCAAGCGCATCTACATGGTGTACCTCGGCGTGGGCGCCGTCCTCTACCTGGTGCTGGCGCTCGCGGGCAGCTCGACCACGCTCCTCTTCGTGGCCCTCGCCTTCGTCATCATCTCCTTCTACGGCGGCGGGTTCGCCACGGTCCCGGCCTACCTCCGCGACCTGTTCGGCACCTATCAGGTCGGCGCCATCCACGGCCGCCTGCTGACGGCATGGTCCGCCGCGGGCATCGCCGGACCGCTGATCGTCAACGCGTTCCTCGATGCCCAGGGCACGCCGGGTGAGCTCACCGCCGGCGCCTACCAGCCGGCGCTGCTCACCATGGTGGGGCTGCTGATCATCGGCTTCATCGCCAACCTGCTCATCAAGCCCGTCGACCCCCGCTTCCACGAGCCGGTCAAGGGTTCACAGCGCGAATCTGTAAGGGAGGCCTGACATGACCGGAGCACGCATCGCCGTCGTCTGGGCGCTCGTCGGACTGCCGCTCGCCTACGGGATCTTCCAGACCCTGACGCGCGTCGCCGCCCTCTTCGGCGGCTGACGCCGACCACGCGGACGCCCGCCCTGAACGCCGACGGCAGTGCCGTCGGCGTTCATCGGCGGGCGTTCCGGCGTGGGCACGACGACGGTGGCACCCGCACTGCACCGCCCTGCTCGCCGAGCAGGGCATCCGGAAGGAACCATGCGAAGCACCAGCAGCGCCCAGTCCGATGCCCTCGACCGCGGGGAGCTCCCGCAGCTCGACCGGGTGCGCGACGACGTCTGGGCTCTCGCCCAGCCCATGCCCGGCGGGCACCTCGCGTACTCCTTCACCTACCTGCTGACCGCGGGCGACGGCGGTATCCACGTCGTCGATCCCGGGTGGGACTCCGACGGGAACTGGGAGCGCCTGCTCGCCGCGCTCGCCGTCGTCGCGCCCGGTTCGACCGGCGCCGGAGCGGTCTCGGGCATCACGGGTACCCACCTCCACCCCGACCACGTGGGTATGGCGGCGCGGCTGCGGCGAGCGTCCGGCGCCCCGCTGGGGATGCACGCGGACGAGCGTGCGGCCCTGGAGCAGCACAGCACGCGGCTGCTGGACCTCGACGCGGCCCTCGGACGGCTCGGGGGATGGGGTGTGCCCGAGGAGCGGCGGACCGAGCTGGCGCAGTACGTGGACCGGTCTCCGGAGGGCCTCGTCCTCGCCGTCGACCACGAGCTGCACGGCGGCGACCGGCTGCCCGTCGCGGGATTCGGCCTCGTCGTGATGCCCACCCCCGGTCACACGGCCGGGCACGTCTGCCTGCGTGACGACGCCCGCCGGCTGGTGTTCACGGGCGACCACGTGCTGCCGACGGTGTTCCCCGGGCTGGGGCTCGGCGGGCCGACGGCGACGAACCCGCTGGCCGACTACGTCGCGTCCGTCGGGGCGCTGGCGCCGTGGAGCGACTACGAGGCGCTGCCGGGCCACGGTTTCCGCTTCACCGGGCTCGGGGAGCGGGCGGCGGCGTGCGCCGGGCACCAGCTGGCCCGGGCTCGGCAGGTCGCCGCGATCCTCGGTGAGGAGGGGCCGGAGCCCACGGTGTGGGAGCTCGCGTCGCGCCTCGCCTGGACCGCCGGCTGGGACGGGCTGCACGGCTTCCAGCTCCTCTCGGCCCTCAACCAGACGGAGATGCACCGCGGTTTCGTCCGTGGCGGCGGCCTGATCGGTACGTGAGACGTCGGACACAGTCGGACTTATCCGGCGAAACCCGTCCTGCTTGCTCCGGGCATCTATACGATGCGTCCATGGAGACAGCGATGGGGCACGACGACGTGGAGTTCGAACGTGCCATCGAGGTGCTCGAGGAGCAGACCAGCGTGCTGTGGAGGCGGGAGCGCACCACCTCCCATGCCCTGGCGAAGAACGTGCACCCGGCGATGGAGCCCGCAGCCTACGGAATCCTGACGCTCCTGCAGCGCGAGGGGTCCCTGCGTGCCACGGACATAGCCCAGAGCATCGGCGTCGGGAAGCCCTCGGTGAGCCGCCAGCTCGGGGCCCTCGAAGGGCTGGGCCTCGTGACCCGCCGCCTCGACCCGCTGGACGCCCGCTCGCAGCGGGTCCTCCTGACGCCACTCGGCGAGCAGCAGCTCGCGGCCGCTCAGAGCGGACGCCGCACGGCGTTCACCGCCCTCATGCGGAGCTGGGATCCGGAGGACGTGGAGGTCCTGGGCTCGCTCATCGCCCGCCTCAACCTGACCTACACGAAGGACACCTGGTAAGGGTCAGCCCTCGGTCCACCCCTCACCCTCGCGGAAGGAGCCGGTCCGCCGGCCGCTCCCGGCCTCCGCCCGGGCGTCCGCGAGGGAATCCGCCGAGATGCGGCTCCGCGCCGGCAGCGCGTCGAGGTGGATGACACGCTCTCCGGTGCCGCCGTCGGGGGTCGGAGCATCCACGGGCACCTCCGCGCCGTCGTGTTCGGCAGGGACGAGGTATTCGAGGAAGTACGCCATGCTCCACGGTCGCACCCGGAGCCGCGGGCTGCTCGACCGGGGTGGCGTGCACGAGCAGCTTGCCCTGGGTCACCCGGCCTGTTATCCGGCAGAGGCCCCGCGCCGGGCGTCCCTCCCGTCACATCCCGTCCGGGACGCCGGGAACATGCGAAGCCTGCTGATCCACGCCTAGATTGGGAGCATGGCCGACACGACACTGCACGAAGACTCCGAACCCACGACCCCGACGCCGCTCGAGCAGCTGGCCGAGGCCCACAGGGTCGGCACCACCTTCAAGGGATGGGACGGCGGATCAGCGCAGGTGTCCGAGGCGACCCTGAAGACCGTGCTGGGGGCCCTCGGCGTGGCTGCCTCGTCGGAGACCGAGATCAGCCGGTCCCTGGCGGAGGTGGACGCCGGCCCGTGGCGTTCCGTGCTGCCCGCCGTCGTCGTCGTACGCAGCAGTGACACCGATCCGCTGCACCTCCACGTGCCCGCCGGGTCCGATGTCGAGTTCTGGGCCGTCGACGAGGACGGCGTCCACTATACGGGGACCGTGGGCGAGGCCACGGTCACGCGCGCCGTCGACGGGCAGGACCTCGAACGGCGCGAGGGCACCCTCCCGCACGCGCTGCCGCTCGGCTGGCACACCGTGCACGCGAGGGTCGACGGCGTCGAGTCCTCCTGCACGCTCGTGGTGACGCCGGACCGGCTGAGCACGACGGCGTCCCTGCTGGACCGCCGCACCTGGGGGATCATGGCGCAGCTCTACTCCGTCCGGTCCGCGGATTCGTGGGGCATCGGAGACCTCGCGGACCTGGCCGGGATAGCCCGCGCGGCAGCGGAGCACGGCGGCGGCTTCGTGCTGGTGAACCCCCTGCACGCGGCCGAGCCGAAGCCCCCCGTCGAGCCGTCGCCCTACCTGCCGACCACCCGGCGCTACTTCCACCCCCTCTACCTCCGGATCGAGGACATCCCGGAGTACGCGAGGCTCGACGACGCCGCCCGCCGGCGCATCGAGGTACTCGCGGCGGGATTCGACGCGGTCAACCGCACCGCGGACCTGCTGGACCGCGACACGACCTATACGGCGAAGCTTGAAGCGCTCGAGCTCGTGTACGCCGTGGAGCGCCCCGAACAGCGCCAGCACGACTTCGATGCCTACCGCGCGCACCAGGGCCAGGGGCTGGCCGACTTCGCGCTGTGGTCCGCCCTCGCGGAGTCGCTGGAGCCCGGAGCGCAGGAATGGGACGACGTCGGACGGCCCGGGTCGGCGGGCGCGGAAGCGTTCGCCGAGCAGCACGCGGATCGCATCGGCTTCCACGCCTGGCTGCAGTGGCTCCTCGACGAGCAGCTGCAGGAGGCGCAGCTCGAGGCGACCGGGGCGGGCATGTCGATCGGCGTGGTGCACGATCTCGCCGTCGGCGTCCACCCGAGCGGGGCCGACGCGTGGGCGTTGCAGGACGTGCTGGCGGCGGGCATCAGCGTGGGTGCCCCGCCGGACATGTTCAACCAGCACGGGCAGGACTGGAGCCAGCCGCCGTGGCACCCCGAGCGCCTCGCCGAAGCCGGGTACGCACCCTTCCGCGACATGCTCCGGAACATCCTGCGGCACGCCGGGGGGATCCGCGTGGACCACATCCTGGGACTCTTCAGGCTGTGGTGGATCCCGCAGGGCCAGGCGCCGGGCGAGGGGGCGTACGTGTACTACGACCACCGGGCGCTGATCGGCATCCTCGCCCTGGAGGCGGAGCGTGCCGGGGCGATCGTGGTCGGCGAGGACCTCGGGGTCTTCGAACCGGGGGTCCAGGAATACCTCGCCGAGCGGGGGATCCTGGGGACCTCGATCCTCTGGTTCGAGCAGGACGACGACGGTCCGCTTCCGCCGGAGTCCTACCGGGAGGGGTGCCTCACCACGGTGACCGTGCACGATCTCCCGCCGACCGCGGGCTACCTCGCGGGCGAGCACGTCAAGCTCCGCGACCGGCTGGGCCTGCTCAGCCGTCCCGTCGAGGAGGAGCAGGCCGAGGACCGCGCGGTGCAGGAGAAGTTCCTCTCCCTGCTGCGATCGCGCGGTCTGCTGGCTGCCGGGGACGTGTCGGTGCAGCAGACCGTCGAGGCACTGCACGCCCTCATCGCGGAGACGCCCTCCGTCCTGCTGGGCGTTGCCCTCGCGGATGCCGTGGGGGAGCAGCGCACCCAGAACCAGCCCGGGACCAATGACGAGTATCCGAACTGGCGCATCCCGCTGGCCGATGCGGAGGGGCGGGCGGTGCTGGTCGAAGACCTTGCCGGCAGCGAGCGGTTCGCGTCGCTGGTGCGCGCCCTCGGTCCCGCCGGTCCGAGCGAGTCGCCTGGCTGACCCGGCGGACGGCGTGGCGTGGCTGACCCGGCGGACGGCAAGGAGTATTTCGTCCTGCCCGGTGGGTGCAGGCGTGATCGGATGAAGGCATGGACAGGCAGGATGCGTACGACGCCGTGATCGTCGGCGGCGGAGTGGCGGGCCTGAGTGCGGCGCTCGTCCTCGGGCGGGCACGACGCCGGGTGGCGGTGATCGACGACGGCTCGCCGCGCAATGCGCCGGCCCGGGCGGCCTTCGGGTTCACCACCAGGGACGGCATCCGTCCCGGCGACCTCGTGGATCTCGCCCGGCAGGACCTCGACCCCTACGGGGTCGCGTTCATCGACGGCAGGGCCGAGGATGCCCAGGCGGACGGGGCGGACTGGATCATCCGGACGGCGGACGGCGCCTCGGTGCGCGGCAGGCACGTCGTCGTCGCCACGGGGCTCCGCGACGAGCTGCCCGGGATCGGCGGGGCGCGGGAGGCCTGGGGGTGCGGCCTGCTGCAGTGCCCGTACTGCCATGGCTGGGAGGTCCGCGACCAGGCGCTGGGAGTGCTCGGGTCCTCCTCCGAATCCGTGCAGCAGGCCCTGCTCGTCCGCCAGTGGTCGGAGGACGTCACCTTCTTCCCGCACGTGCTCGGCGCGTTGTCCGACGATGACGAGCGCCGCCTCCGGTGCCGCGGCATCCGGATCGTCGGAGGGACCGTGCGCGGGCTCGTGCTGCAGGGCGGCGACGACGGCGGACCCCGGGCCGTCCGGGGCGTCGCGCTCGACGGCGGTGCGACCGTCCCGTGCTCCGCGGTCTTCGGCGAACCAGGGTCGGACGCCTTCCTGCCGCTGCTCGAGGCGCTCGGATGCGCCATGCGGGACGACGGCTGCGTGACCACGGACGGGGTCGGACGGACTTCGGTCGAGCGGGTCTGGGCAGTGGGGAACGCCGCCGACCCGGCTGCGCAGCTGCTGCCGGCAGCGGGCGACGCCTATCGCGTCGCGGTGGCCATCAATGCCGTCATGGTGCGGGACGAGGCCGAGGCGTCCCTCGCGTCGGAGGAAGCCGTCCGCGGATAGGGCCCCGGCATGGGACAGGGCCCCGGCTCGACGCCGGGGCCCTGTTCGCCGCCGAGGCCGAGTCAGCTCCTGCCGAGGTCGGGACGGGTGGACTCGTCCTGCTCCTGGAAGGGGGTGTCCTCGACGGTGCGCGGATCACCGCCGCTCGGGCCCGTGGTGCCGCCGGCGCTGCCGGATCCACCACCCATGGCGCTCGCGGTGGGCGGGAGGTCCAGGGGAAGGTCCCCACTCGCGCCGACGTCCTTGCCCGGATCCTGCGGTGCCTCCGCACCGTCAGGACCTCCCGACCCGTCCTTCTTCAGGACTCCCTTGAGGGTGTCCTGGACCTTCGGCGTCGTGCTCTTGAGGGTGTCCGTCGTGGAGCTGACGGTGTCCTGGACCTTCGGACTGTTCCAGAGCTGCTGCGCCTTGCCCTTGATCTGCTCGTAGCTCTCCCGCCCGGCCCGCGTCCCGAGGACGTATCCGGCAGCCATTCCCGCTGCGAAAACGAGTTTGTTCTTCACGCTGTTCTCCTGTCGTCGGTCTGCAGTGCAATCGAATCTAGACCACGGCACCGGTGCGCTGCGAGCAGAGTTTCGCCGGCAGCGGTGCTGTAGACGGCCGGGGTTCCGATGGCGGGGGCCATGCGTGAGAATGGTGTGGAAAGCGCTATCCAACCGAAGGGTCACCAGTGCACTCGGAGCTCGACGTCATCCGTCCCACCACCGATGTGCCGTCGGCGTCCCGGCGTCGGGCCTTGCCCGTCCTGGCGGCACTCGCCATGCTGCAGGTGATCTGGCCGCTCACCATGGATCTCTACCTGCCCTCCTTCCCGGCGATCCGCCGCGACTTCGGCGTGGACGAGGCGGCGGTCCAGCTCACGCTCACCGGCGCCTTCATCGGGATGGGCGTCGGTCAGCTCACGTCCGGGCCGGTGTCCGATGCGATCGGGCGAGCCCGCCCCCTCGCCGTGATGATGGTGCTCTACTGCGTCGCCACGGCATCCTGCGCCCTGGCGCCCAGCCTGGGCTGGCTCATCGCGAGCAGGGCGGTCCAGGGCATGGGCTCCGCGGCGTGCGCCGTCATCGCCCTCGCGATCGTCCGCGACCTCTACAGTGGCAGCCGGCTCCTCGTGTTCCTGGCCCGTCTGTCCATCGTCTCGGGGGTGTTCGTCGTGGCGTCGCCGGCGCTCGGCGCGCAGCTGCTCGGCGTCGTGGGGTGGCGCGGCCTGTTCTGGGCCCTGTTGGCCTACGGGGTGGTCCTGCTCTGCGTGGCCGGTGGGATCCTCCTCCGCAACGAGACCCATACCGAGGAGCGCCGGCGCCTGCGGGAGGGCACGAGGCTGCGGGACGACTACGCTGCGCTGGCCACCGACGGGCGTTTCCGGTCCGTCGCGGTGGCCGGGGGGTTGCTCTTCGCCGCGATGATGGCCTTCATGGCCGGCAGCGCCTTCCTGGTGCAGGAGGTGTTCGGCCTGAGCCCCACGGAGTATGCACTCGTCTTCGCCGCCCAGGGGGCGCTCCTGGTGGTCGGCGCGCAGGTGGGCGCGCTGATCGCGCGCCGGGCCTCGCCCCTGATCACGGTGCGCGTCGGAGCGATCGCCCTGGTGCTGGCGGCCTCGATCCTCGTCCTGAGCGTGGTGCTGCTGCCGGGCCTCGGACTCTGGGGCCTGGTGGGACCGGTCATGGGTTTCACTGCCGCGTTCGGCCTGATCAGTCCGGCCCTGCAGGCCACCGCGCTGGAGCGCCACGGGTCGCGTGCAGGGACGGCAGCCTCGCTGCTCGGCGCCGCGAACATGGTGGGCGCTGCCGTGATCGCTCCGCTGACCGGTGCCTTCGGGCTGACGTCGCCGGTGCCGACGGCGGTCGTGATGCTCTGCTGCGCCGGAGTGGCCTGCCTGGTCCTGATGGTCTCGGTGCGGTCGTCGCGCCCATGGTCGGAGGCAGTCCCGGCGTCCTGAGGAAACCGGTACCTCAGGACACCGGCCTGGTCAGGAGGAGCGGCGGGCCGGCTCGACGACGTCGGGCAGGACGGGCGAGGACTCGGGGCGCCGGTCGCGCCGGTCCAGTTCCTCGGTCAGTTCCTCGTGGCGGATCTCGGTCTCGAGGGAGGGTTCGCCGTCGTGCGCGTACTCGTAGTCGAGTTCGCGGTGGATCTTGCTGTTCAGCGCCTCGACCGTGGGGAGATCGAGCGTGGTGAGGTCTTCCGGGAAGTCCTCGGCGGGCGAGAGTCTTGTGCTCATGGGGGCCTGTTCGGTGGTTCGGAGCGGACACGGGCGACCGGGCCCGCTTCTGGACCACGCATGCCGGGAAGCCCGGCAAAGGTCGATGATATCGGTCGCCCGGCGAGAACGGAAGCCATCCGGCGGGGGATCGACGACGTGTGGACGGGAGCGAGCGGGGAGTCCGCCCGGCGTTCTCGACGCGGACGACGACGCGGACGACGACGCGGACGATGTCGTGGACGACGACGCGGACGACGACGCGGACGACGACGCGGACGACCGGACGGCGGCTGGGCCGCACGCGTGTCGGTGGCGGGCGGTACCGTAGCCCGGATCCATCCGCGCCCACCGCGCACAGCCCCGACGAGCAACGGCAGGGAGGCTCCATGCCCGAGGGAGACAGCGTCTTCCGGCTCGCCGCGAGGCTGCGCAGGTCCCTCGACGGCCGCACGCTCGAGCGCGGCGACCTGCGCGTACCGGCGCATGCCACCGACTCGCTGGACGGCATGCGGCTGATGGAGCACACCACCCACGGCAAGCACCTGCTGACCCGCTTCGACGGCGGCGTGACGCTCCACACCCACCTGCGCATGCAGGGCTCGTGGACGGTGACGGCGCCGGGCAGGTCGCTTCCCCGCGCGCTCCTGCCCGACGCCCGCGTCATCCTGGCGGTGAGGGACGGGCCGACGGCCTACGGCCTGGCCCTGCCCGTCGTCGGCCTCGTGGCCACGCGCGCTGAACACGACGTCGTCGGGCATCTCGGGCCGGACCCGCTCCGTCCGGACTGGTCGGTCGAGGAGGCGGTGCGGAGGTTGCGACGCGACCCGGGCGAGCGGGTGGCGGCAGCCCTGCTCGACCAGCGCAACGTGGCGGGCTTCGGCAACCTGTGGGCCAACGAGCTCTGCTTCCTGCGCGGCGTGCACCCCGACACGGTGATGGCCGACGTCGACGTCCCGGCCCTCGTGGCGTTGGGCGCACGGTGCCTGCGCTTCTCGGCGACCCAGCCCGGCGCCCACCAGGTCACCACCGGCAGGACGCGGAAGGGGGAGCAGCACTGGGTCGCGGGACGAGCCGGGAAGCCGTGCCTGCGCTGCGGCACCACCATCCGTGTGCGGGCGGAGGTGCCCGGTGATCCGGGCCGTCGCCGGACCTGGTGGTGCCCGCGGTGTCAGCCCCTTCGCTGACGCGCGATGTGGGGGCCCGCGCCGTGAAGGAGGAGAGGTCCTCAGCGCCTCGCGTCCAGGGCGGCAGCAAAGGCGTCGACCGACGCCGTGGAGCTGTCGATCCGCCAGTCCGCCTCCTTGGCGATGTGGAACCAGACCAGGCCGACCACGTCCGGCTGCGCGGAGAGGTATCCGAAGAGGTCCGTGATCCAGCGGGCCTTGGAGCCGCCGAGTTCGGAGGAGGACGTCTCGGCGATCACGATGGGCGTGCCGGGTGCGAGGCGCCGGAGCTGCGCGAGGCCGTCCCCGAACAGCGCCGCAGGATCCTGCCAGCCGCTCCAGGACTGCGACGTACCCCAGTTGTAGCCGTCGAGGGCGACGACGTCGGCATAGCCCTGCCCCGGGTACAGGCCGTCCAGCGGGATGGAGCCCCAGTAGGGCACGTTCGGGTTCCAGACCCAGCTGACATTCGTGGCTCCGGTGGACCGGACGACGTCGTGCACGTGGCGGTAGGCGGCCACGTAGTCTCCCGCACCGTTCCCGTTGACGCCCTCGGACCACGGGTACCAGTCGCCGTTCATCTCGTGCCCGAACCGCAGGTAGACGGGTCGGCCCCACTGACCGAGGGCGCTGCCCCACTCACGCAGGTAGGCGTCGAAGTCGCCCGCGGCGATGCGGTCGAGCGAGTAGGCGGGCTGCTCGGTGCCGCCGCCCCAGGTCCACGGCTCCCATGTCAGCAGCGTCTCGGCACCCCGCGCCCTGACGGCCTCCAGCTCCGCGATGGGCGCGGGCTGGTTGAAGTCCTTGTAGGAGAGGACGATCGACGGAGCCTCGCCCGCCAGGGCTGCCACCTCGTCGAGCTCGCCCCCTGCGGCGGGACCGCCACCGGTGCCGACGCCGAAGCGGATGCCCTTGGAGGAGTCGGTCCCGGGCGCCGCCGCGAGGACCGTGTACCCGGTGGAGGCAGCGGCGCTGCCGACCGCTGCGCTGATGGTCACCGTCCCCGAACCGCCGGGCACGATCGACACCTGGAGGGTGCCGGTCGACGTCGTCGTGACCGCGACGCGGCTGGTGCCCGCGACGACGGTCCCCTTCGTGCGCTTGGGGAAGCCAGCACCCGTCACGGTGACGCCTGCGCCGGCTGTCCCGGCGGAGCTGCTCAGCGTGATCGTCGCCGCGGCGCCGGCCGGAGGAGGCGTGAGACCCACCATCAGCACGGCCACCGCAGTGAGGAGCAGCAGGATCCGGGCGGCGGCGGGGAGCGTGCCGGGCGGGAGGGGCTGGGCGGGGACGATGCTCATGCGGGGTACCTCGCTGGTTCGGTAGCCCGGCTGACCGCGTGGGTCCCGTGGCTTTGCGTCCCCGGCTCGCACCGGGTTTGCCTTTGTCGCCCGGCGGCCACCCGCCGGTCGTCCGTCCTCGTGGACTGCTTCCATTCTCCCGCGCCCTACACGCCCCGGGGTGCGATTACCCCGAATTCTGCCGAAGGATTGGTGCAGGTCCGGCGCAGCGACTCCTCCGGTGCCCAGCACCTGCACCGCGCGGGGAAGCCCGGCACTGCTGTGCTTTTGGTGTGTCCTGGCCCACAATGGTCCTGTCGCGGTTGGAGGCACCCGCGACGGGTTGTGCTGGAGGGAACCATGAAGCAGATACCGGCGTTCACGCGCACCATTGCGTCTCAGGTGGACGGCTACAGGCCGGAATTCGAGGCACGGGTGGGGCCGGAACTCGCCGCGGTCTTCGCCCGCGAGCAGGAGGACCTCCGCCGCGCGGGACTGCCGGAGGGTATCGCCCGCGTCGGTGACCGGCTCCCGGATGCGGTCCTGCACGACGCCGCCGGCCGGACCGTGAGCCTGTCCACGGTGCTCGATGCCGCCGCCGCGATCATCGTCTTCTACCGCGGGTCCTGGTGTCCGTACTGCAGTATCGCGCTCAAGACCTACCAGCGGGAGCTCCGCCCCGTGGTCGAGGCCTTCGGGACCAGGCTGATCGCGGTCAGCCCGCAGGCGCCGGATGTGGCCGCGCGGGGAGGGCGACAGGCCGGACTGCACTTCGAGCTGTACTCCGACGAGGGCAATGCGCTCGCGGCGCACCTCGGCATCGTGACGACTCCCAGCCCGGAGTCGCTGCGGGCCCGGGAGGCCCTCGGCATCGACGTGGCGGGGAGCAACATGGACAGCACTGCCGCCATCCCGTTCCCCACGGTGGTCGTGGCCGATGCGACCGGCACCATCCGGCTGATCGACGTGCGGGTGGACTACACCACGCGGACGGAGACCTACGAGATCATCGACGCCCTCGTGGCGCTGTAGGTCCCCGCCGGCGGCCCGTCCTACCGAGGCTGCCACCAGGGCCGATGCCGGTGCCTCTCCGGCCGGTCGGTCGGGCCGGGTCGAGCGAGGGTCCGCCCGGTCAGGCGAAGGAGACGGAGCGGAGGGACCGGGGTGACATGCGGTCCTGCAGGACGAGGGTCGCCGCGCCGAGTGCCGCGGCGTCGTTGCCGTTGACCGACAGGCGCACCTCGACCGGATGGATGGCGCGCGCCATCGCCCGCCGGGAGAGCAGCCCGCTGATGATGTCCACATAGAAGGCGCCGGCCGTCGAGAACGCGCTCCCGGCGAGGACGATGAGCTGGAGATCGAGGAGGTTGACCATGGAGATCACGGCACTCGCCACGTACTCGGCAGAGTTCCGGATGAGCTGCAGGGCCACGGCGTCCCCGTCCGCCGCGGCGGTGCCGAGTGCGGCGAAGTCCTCGGAGATGACGCCTGTCAGGGGGATGCCCAGCTCGCCGCGCGCTGCCGCTTCTGCAGCCTGTGCGACGACGACGCGCGGACTCGCGTACAGCTCCAGGCACCCGATGTTGCCGCAGGGGCAGGGCAGTCCGCGGGCGTCGACGGTGACGTGGCCGATCTCGCCGACGTTCGAGCTGACGCCCTGGTAGATGGTGCCGTCCATGACGATGCCCGAGCCGATACCGGAGCCCATGTAGACCGAGGCGTAGTTGGCATAGCCCTCGGTGGCTCCGAGCCAGTACTCGCCGATGGCGGCGGCGGTGGCATCGTTGTCGAATTCGCAGTGGAAGCCGGTGGTGGAGGTGAGGGCGCGCCGGATGGGGAAGTCGCTCCACGTCTCGAGCGAGGGCGCGTTCCGGACCGTGCCCGCTGCCCGGTCGAGCGGCCCCGGTGTGGCGATGCCCATGCCGACGATGCTCGTCCGGTCGACACCGGACTCGAGGATGAGGGCGTCGATGTCGCGGGTCATCCTGCTGACCACGGTCAGGGGCGAGGTTCCGCCCGGGCCGTCCACGCGTCGCCGCCCCACCACGTGGCCCCGGAGGTCCGAGATGATGTACGTGATGTAGTCCTGGTCGATGTGCAGTCCGACCGCCAGGCGCGACGCCGGATTGAGTTCCAGGAACATGCGTGGCTTGCCGCCTGTCGACTCGCCGCGACCGGATTCGACGATGATGTCCTCGGTGAGGAGGGTGCGCACCAGGGTCGAGATGGTGGCCTGGGTCAGCCCGGTCTTCTCGGCGAGTTCGACCCGGCTGATGGGCCCGCTGGAGCGGATCAGGTCGATGATCTTGCCCCGGGAAGACTCGCGGCGGCGGGTCTTTTCGATCACGGTCAATGGTAGCTCAGCGGCCAAGGAAGTTGAAGGAGCAACCTTTTGCGGGCCGGCCCCCGGAGGCATCGTCACGCTGCCCCCACGGTCCTCGACCAGGCTGCGGCGATCTCCCGGTGTCCGCGCTCGGTGGGGTGCACGCCGTCAGCGGCGAGGGCAGGGGCGCCGAGTGTCCGGGCCAACCGGTGGAGGACCGCGTCGATGGGTACGAGGACTGCGCCGAACTCCTCGGCGAGCAGGTGTACGACCTCGATCCGCGGATCGAGGTCGTCCCGCCACCGCTCCTGGTCCTCGGTGACGGGAAGTACGAAGGGTTCCAGGAGGACGATCCGCGTGGTCGAGGGAAGAGCCGAGAGCAGGAGCCGGTACCGCTCGGCGAAGGCGCCGTGATCCGAGCGCTCGCCGGTGTCATGCAGGCGCCAGGTGTCGTTGATGCCGATCAGCACCGAGACGTGGTCCGGGTGCCGTGCGACGACGTCGGCCTCCCATCGGTCGCCGAGGTCGGCGAGGCGGTCGCCGCCGACGCCCGCGTTGGCGACCCGGACACCCCGTGGGACGAGCGTCGACGCCAGCTCGCGGACGTAGCCGGAACCGAGCCCCGCCGGGTCCTCGCGCCGGCCGCAGTCGGTCACGCTGTCCCCGGCGAAGATCAGGGACCCGTGGACGTCCATCGGCACTCCTTTCATTGCTCACTATCTTTAGTGCACTAAGTTAGTCCATCCGGGCAACCTCCCGGATACGGGACCCGCGACTCCGCGCCTGCAGGCCGCGATGGAAGGATGGGAGGGGCACGAATGACGCCTCACGAGGATGACCAGCGACCATGCACCTGACCCTAGATCCGGTCCCCTTCGACGCCCCCGAAGCGCACGCGCTCCGCACTGCCCAGCAGGCGGAGCTGCACGTCAGGTACGGAAGCGAGGATCACGAACCCGGCGAGCAGCCGACGGCCGCCAACGTGCACTTCTTCCTCGTCGCCCGGACCGAGGACGGAAGGGCTGTGGGGTGCGGCGGGCTGCGACCGCTCGCAGGCGGCGGCCTGGAGGTGAAGCGGATGTACGTCCTGCCGGAGCTTCGCGGCAATGGCGTCGCGACGGCGATACTGCGGCGGATCGAGGACGAGGCACGGGCCCGGGGCGTCGCGGAACTGCTGCTGGAGACCGGGATGGGGCAGCCCGATGCGATGCGCTTCTACGAGCGCGAGGGGTACCACCGCATCCCGGCCTTCGGCGCCTACGTCGGTGAGGACCACTCCGTCTGCTACGCGAGGGTACTGGGTGCTCCTGCCGCGACGTCGGGGTCAGCCGTCGGCCCCGCAGCTGCCGGCGCGGGAGCCGCCGGCGCTCAACCCGGCGTCGAACCCGGCGCGGGAGCCGCCGGCGCTGAATGCGTCCTGCCGAACCGGTGAACGGGACCTAGGACGTGATGTCACCCGTCACGGCGCCCAGCGAGTCCAGCAGCGCGTCGGCGTCGATGAAGAGCAGGTGGTCCGCGGATCCCGATCCCATGCCGATCCGTCGACCCCTGATGCGCTCGTCCGCGTAGACCGGCAGGACCGTCGAACTGCCCAGCGGCGTGATGGTGCCCGGGGCGTAGCCCGTGACCTCGAAGGCGGCGTCCGGGCGAACGAGGGAAGCCTTGTTGACGGACAGCAGGGCGCGGAGCTTGGCCCAGTCCAGGCGCCGGGTCCCGGGGATCAGCACGAAGACCGTGATGCCCCCGCTGATCTTCGCCACCATCGTCTTCACGCCGTCGTCCTCGGACAGGCCCTGTGCGGCGGCCACCTCGTCGAACGTGCCGTCCTCGTGCCGTGCCACGAGGACGATGTCGAGGCCCCGGGCCTCCGCGTCACGCTCGGCGGGGGAGGGGTGGGTGCCGTCGATGTCCATGGTGCCCATCGTAGGGCCGCGCGGCCTCGCTGCGGCCGGGCGTGATGGTGCTTCCCCGCGATGACGACGGCAGGGTGGCGGGCGGCGCCGACCAGGCCGGTGGGGCGAGGGTCCTGGCGGACCGGGATCCGGTGCAGGACGACGGCTGCGCTTCATGGAGGAGTGTGGCGGCTCTGCTGGGGCAGCACGGAGGGGCCACGCTTCGGGACGCACGTCGGACACTTACTTGACTTAGATAATAAAGTCGCCTAAGAAAGTACCCAACGGTTTACCTCGGGTGGTCGAACCGGCCGGCGGCACCGTAGCCGCCCACGATTGAAAGGTACGAAGATGTCCTCATCACTTTCGGGAACCAGGCGCCTGAGTCTGGCAGCAGCCACGATGCTCAGCGTCGCAACCCTCGCCCTCAGCGGCTGTGCGGGCGGCGGGGGAGCATCGAATGACGCCGGCGGCTCGGAGAACACCTCCGTCACCGTCTTCAACGGCGCGACCGGGACCATCTCCGAGAACTTCAACCCGTTCTCCTCCACGGCGCTCCAGCCGACCCTCGGCGTGATCTTCGAGCCGCTCTTCTGGTACAACGCGGCATCCGACGAGCCGCCCACCCCGCTCCTCGCGGAATCGTTCGAATGGAACGAGGACGGCACGCAGCTCACCATCACGACGCGCGAGGGCGTCCAGTGGTCCGACGGCGAACCCTTCACCGCGAACGACGTCGCCTTCACCTTCAACCTCGTCAACGAGACGCCGGAGCTCAACACCACGGGCCTGGCCGCCACGGCGGAAGCCACCGATGACACGACGGTCGTCCTGACGTTCACCGAGAACTCCTTCATGCAGGAGCCCAGCGTGCTCGGCAACCGCGGGATCGTCCCCGAGCACATCTGGAAGGATGTCGCGGATCCGATCACCGAGATCAACTCCGACCCCGTGGGCACCGGACCGTTCAAGGTCAAGGACTTCACGGCGCAGAGCTACCTCCTGGAGAAGAACGATCTCTACTGGGAGGAGGGCAAGCCCGCCATCAACGAGGTGCGCTACATCTCGCTCGACACCGCGGACGCCGCGACGGGCGCGCTGCTCGCCGGGGAGGTGGACTGGATGAGCTCCTTCCTGCCGGGCCTCGAGCAGATCCTCGCGGACAACGAGAACCTGTCCTACGTCAACACCCCCGCGCTGACCGCCTCCATCTTCACCTGCTCCAACGAGGCCCTGGGCTGTGAGGGACCGCAGACAGACCCCGCCGTGCGCCAGGCCATCTACCAGGGCATCGACCGCGAGCAGCTGAACGCCCTCGCCGGCGGAGGCTTCGCCGGTACGGCATCCCCCACCCTGGTGCTCCCCGAGCGGGATGCCGACTGGATCGCCGATCCTGCCAACACCGAGACGCCGGCCAACGCCGATGTCGAGGGAGCCAAGAAGGTGCTCGAGGACGCCGGATGGGTCGAGGGTTCGGACGGCATCCGCGAGAAGGACGGCGAGCGGCTCTCCCTCGGCATCCAGACGGTCACCGGCTACAGCGACTTCATCTCGCTGAACGACGCCATGTCGCAGCAACTGCGCGACGTGGGGATCGAGCTGAACCCGACGTCCATCACCTACAACGAGTGGGTCAACAACCTCAACATCGGCGAGTACCAGCTCACGCTGGAGTCGATCGGCCTGCAGCCCTCCAACAATCCGTACTACTCCTACGAGAAGTGGTACAACTCGGCGAACACGACGCCGGTGGGTGAGTCGGCGCTGAACAACAACACCTCCCGCTACAGCAACCCGACGGTCGACGAGGCGCTCGCCGTCGCGCGCTCCACCAACGACGAGGCGGTGCAGAAGGAGCAGTACGGGATCATCCAGGAGGAGATCGTCCGGGACATGCCGTACATCCCCATCTACGTGAACTCGCTGCTCACCGAGTTCAACACCGAGCGCGCCACCGGCTGGCCCACCAACGAGGACCCCTACGCCCTCGCCGCCACCTGGAAGGCCTGGGACAACGGGATCGTCCTGAAGAACATCACCCCCGCCCAGTAGGCTCCCCTCCGCACCACGGGCAGGACGGCGCGTCCCACCGACGCGCCGTCCCGCCCCCGGGCGCGGACCTCGACCCGTCGTGGAAAGTCGATCGCCATGAAATACATCCTGCAGAAGCTCGGGTTCTACCTCGTCGCCTTCTGGGCCGCACTGACGGTCAACTTCTTCCTCCCGCGGCTCCTTCCGGGAAATCCGGTGGACATCATGCTCGCGAAGCTCGCGCAGCGCGGACCGGTCACTCCCGAAGCGCGCGAGGCCGTCGAACTCCTCCTCGGCACCAACACCCAGGCGCCGCTGATCGTGCAGTACTGGCAGTACCTCGGCAAGCTCTTCACCCTCGACCTCGGGACGTCGGTGGCCTTCTTCCCGGCGTCCGTCACGGACATCATCGCGCAGACGCTGCCCTGGACCATCGGGCTCATCGGCGTCGCCACGGTCATCTCGTTCGTCCTCGGGGTGGGCCTCGGGATGCTTGCCGGGTGGAAGCGCGGCTCGTGGCTCGACAACCTGATCCCCGTGACCACCATGCTGCAGTCGGTGCCCTACTTCTGGCTCGCGCTGATCCTCCTGTTCGTGCTCGGCGGCATGTGGGACCTGTTCCCGCTGAACGGCGGCTACAACGTCTACGAGGTCAGCCCCGGCTGGAACTGGGCCTTCATCAGCAGTGTCGTCTACTACGGGACGCTGCCCGCCCTGACCATCGTGATCTCCTCGGTGGGTGGCTGGATGCTCGGCATGCGCAACATGATGGTCTCCACCCTCTCCGACGACTACATCCTGACGGCCGAGGCCAAGGGCCTGCGTCCCCTGAGGATCATGACCACCTACGCGGCACGCAACGCCGTGCTGCCGTCGGTCGCGGGATTCGCGATCTCGCTCGGCTTCGTGGTGGCCGGGTCGATCGTCACCGAGGCCGTCTTCTCCTACCCCGGCATCGGCTCCGCCCTGCTGAACGCCGTCGGCAGCAACGACTACTCGCTCATGCAGGGCCTGTTCCTGGTCATCACGCTGTCCGTCCTCGGCGCGAACCTGCTCGTGGACCTCCTCTACTCGTTCATCGATCCCCGCACCCGGGCCCGAAGCTAGGATCCGCCATGACCGCCACCACGCAGGACCCGGGGATCGCCGCCACCAGCGCGCGCTCCACCCGGTCGAGACGATCAATGCCACCGATGACGCCGAAGCTGGCCATCGGGCTCCTCATCGCCGGCAGCATCATCCTCTTCGGGATCATCGCCCCCTTCTTCGTGGGTGATCCCTCGGAGGTCGACAACGTGGGCCTCGCCGGCCCCGCCGACGGCTTCATCCTCGGCACCACCCAGACCGGGCAGGACGTCTTCGCGCAGCTCGCGTACGCGACGCGCGGATCGCTCACCGTCGGCTTGATCGTCGGCATCCTGACCCTCTTCCTGTCCGCGTTCTTCGGGATCATCGGCGCCTACTTCGGGGGCTGGCTCGACGAGTCCTTCTCCCTGTTCACCAATGTCATGCTCGTGATCCCGGGGCTCCCGCTGGTCATCATCATCTCCAGCTACGTCCCGGAGAAGAGCATCCTCCTGGTCTCCGTGGTCCTCGCCATCACCGGCTGGGCCGGGTCGGCGCGCGTGCTGCGCGGCTTCACCCTGAGCGTGCGGAACCGCGACTACGTCGCCGCGGCCCGGGTGTCGGGCGAGAAGCCCTGGCGCATCCTCGGCGTCGAGATCCTCCCCAACCTGATCCCGCTCCTCGCCTCGCAGGTGGTGTTCGCCGTCATCTTCGCCATCCTGGGCGAGGCCGGACTGTCCTTCCTCGGCCTCGGCGCCGCGGACTCCTTCACCTGGGGCACCATGCTGTACTTCGCGCAGAACGGCCTCGCGCTGAGGCTGGGCGCCTGGTGGTGGTTCGTCCCGCCGGGACTGCTGATCGCCCTCTTCGGCGCGGCCCTCGCCCTCATCAACTTCTCGATCGACGAGATCATCAATCCGAAGCTGCGCTCGCAGACACGGGCCACCCGGCGCGGCTGGAAGCTATCGAAGGCAGAACTGCGCGCCGCCACCAAGGAGGACGTCCTGTGAGCAGCACCGACCAGGGAGCCCATTCCGTCAGCATCACCGACGTCGGCGCACGCGGATCCGCGGACGAGGCGCGGCCCGGACGCGAACGCCGCACCGAGCGGGCCGCCGAGGCCCGCGAGCACCCGGTCCTGACCATCGAGGACTTCAGCGTCGAGTACAAGGGCGACCGCGTGGTCCGAGCGGTGAAGAACGTGACGCTCTCGCTCGGCCGGGGCGAGATCCTCGGTCTCGCGGGGGAGAGCGGCTGCGGGAAGTCCACGCTCGCCTACGGCATCAACCGCCTCCTGAAGCCCCCCGCCGTCATCACCGGCGGCACCGCCCACTTCCATTCGCGCGAGGGCTACGTGATCGACCTCAACGAACTCAGCGGGGAGGAGCTGCGGGCCTTCCGCTGGGACAAGATCGCGATGGTCTTCCAGGGGGCCATGAACTCGCTCAACCCCGTGATCACGGTCCAGCGGCAGATGGAGGACATCTTCTCCACGCACCGCCCCGACCTGTCCAGGAAGGAGCGCCGGACCCGGTGCGGCGACCTCCTGGAACGCGTCGGGGTGGATCGGGCCCGCCTGCGCTCCTACCCGCACGAGCTCTCCGGCGGCATGCGCCAGCGCGTCATGATCGCCATGGCCATGGCGCTGGACCCGCAGGTCATGATCATGGACGAGCCGACCACCGCCCTCGACGTCGTGGTCCAGCGCGAGATCCTGCGCGAGATCACGCGCCTGCGCGCCGATCTCGGCTTCGCCGTCATCTTCATCACGCACGACCTCCCGCTCCTGCTGGAGATCAGTGACCGCATCGCGGTCATGCGCGAGGGCGAGATCGTGGAACTCGGGGACGCCGTCGAGCTCTACACGAACCCGCAGCACGACTACACCAAGAAGCTGCTCGCCTCCTTCCCCAGCCTGACCGGCGAACGCGGCGACTTCATCCGCGGAGGAACGCGGCACCAGGACGGAGGACAGGCATGAGCGCACTCGAGGTCAGGGATCTGGTCAAGGAGTACCGGCTGCGCAACGGGCTGCGGTCCAGCACCCTGAAGGCCGTGAACAATGTCAGCTTCTCGATCGACAGCGGCCGCACCGTGGCCCTCGTGGGACAGAGCGGCAGCGGCAAGTCCACGCTCGCCAAGCTGCTCATGCAGCTCGAACGGCCCACATCCGGCAGCATCCTGCTCGACGGCGAGCCCGTGAGCAGGCGGGGTGCAGGGCTCCGGCAGTACCGCAGCGACGTGCAGATGGTGTTCCAGGACCCGTTCGCCTCGCTGAATCCCTACCACACCATCGCCCACCACATCGGCCGGCCCTTGATCCTGCACGGCAAGGCGACGGGCCGCGACGAGGTCATGGCCGGTGTCATGTCGCTGCTCGAGAGGGTACGGCTGGACCCCGATATGGCCCAGCGCAAGCCGCACGAGCTCTCCGGCGGCCAGCGCCAGCGCATCGCGATCGCCCGCGCCCTCGCGCCCGAGCCGAAGATCCTCGTCGCCGACGAGCCGGTGTCCATGCTCGATGTCTCGATCCGCCTCGGAGTGCTCAACCTCCTGGCCGACCTGCAGCGCGAGGAGAACCTCGGCGTCTTCTATATCACGCACGACCTCGCCACCGCACGCCACTTCTCGGACGACATCCTCGTGATGTTCAAGGGCGAGATCGTGGAGCGCGGCCCGGCCGACGACGTCATCCTCAACCCCCAGCACGAGTACACGCAGCTCCTCGCGGAGGCCGCGCCCAACCCGGAGAAGCGCCTCAGCGCCTGACCCCGGTCCCCGAACCACAGGCGGCGCAAGCCGCCGCAGACCTACTGGAGTACGCGCATGAACACCTTCACCCCCGCACCGCAGGCCCTCGACCTCGGCGGAAGCTGGAACCTCACCTGGACCGCCGGACCGGTGGATGCGCCGTCGTACGCGACGTCCGGAGCGCCCATCCGGGCCTCCGTGCCCGGCCAGGTGCACACGCACCTCATGGCCGCGGGCCTGCTCGACGACCCCGATGTGGGGCTTCGCGAGGCGGACCAGATGTGGATCGGGCACTCGCAGTGGACGTACGCCCGCCACTTCGCATGGGACGGCACGATCGCGGGGGAGCGGATCGAGCTCGTGGCCGAAGGGCTGGACACCTTCGCCACGGTCACGCTGAACGGCCACGAGGTGGCCGTGACGGCGGACCAGCACATCGGGTACCGCTGGGACGTGGCCCACCTGCTCCTTCCTGGCGAGAACCTGCTCGAGATCCGCTTCGGATCAGCCTGGGACGCCGCGCACGAGTGCGAGGTCCAGGTTGGTGAGCTGCCCCGGCCGTACGACGAGCCGTACCCCTTCGTCCGCAAGAGTGCCTGCAACTTCGGGTGGGACTGGGGACCCCACTACGTCACCGCCGGCATCTGGCAGCCCATCCGCCTCGAGGCTTGGTCCGGCGTGCGGATCGATTCGATCCGCCCCGACGTGACGCTCGACGGCGGTTCGGCCCGCGTCGGCATCACCGTGGGCCTCGACCGGCAGGGGACGACGTCGGACGTGTCCGTCACGGCCGTCCTGACCGCGCCCGACGGCTCGGAGGTGGCCCGCAGCAGCGTGGCGGCCGGGGCCGACCGGGCGGTGCTCGCGCTCGAGGTCGCCGATCCCGCGCTGTGGTGGCCGACGGGCCTCGGGGACCAGCCCCTCTACGGCCTGTCCGTGACGGCCGGGACCGAGGGCCACGTGCTCGCGGAGGGCACGCGCCGTATCGGCCTGCGCACCGTCGTTATCGAGGAGGAGCCGGACGCCGTCGGCACCACCTGGGCCCTCGTGGTCAACGGCAGGCGCGTCCGCGTGCGCGGCTACAACTGGATCCCGGACGATCTCTTCATCGCCGAGGTGACGGAGGAGCGGCTCGGCCGGCGCCTGGACCAGGCCGTGGACGGCGGAGCCAACCTCCTGCGCATCTGGGGCGGCGGATACTTCTCCACCGAGGAGTTCATGGCCGGCTGCGACGAGCGCGGCCTGATGGTGTGGCACGACTTCCTCTTCGCCTGCGCCGCCTACGACGAGTCCGACGCCATGATCGAGGCCGTCACCACCGAGGCCGAGCAGGCCGTGGCCCGCCTGTCCGCGCACCCGAGCCTCGTCATCTGGTGTGGCGGCAACGAGTGCGTCTGGGGCATGTACGACTGGGGCTGGCCCGAGATCCTGCAGGGCCGCCCGTACGGCGCCGCCTTCTACACCGAGGTCCTCCCGGGCGTCATCGGGCGTCTCGATCCCTCGCGCCCCTACGTCCCCAACAGCCCGTGGGCGGGGTCGCTGGAGAAGCACCCCAACAGCCGTGACGAGGGACCCGTCCACATCTGGGAGGTGTGGAACACCGTCGACTTCGTGCACTACCGCGACGTCGATCCGCCCTTCGTCTCCGAGATGGGCTGGTGTGCGCCCCCGGCCTGGTCCACCCTGCGCCGTGTCGTGACGGAGGGGGACCTCGTGCCCGACAACCCGCAGGTGGCGCACCACATGCGTGCCGCGGACGGCATGGAGAAACTCGCCCGCGGCCTCGAACCCTACTTCGGTGCCCCCGAGGCTGCGGAGGACTGGCACTACCTGACCCAGATGGTGCAGGCACGCTCGCAGGCGGTCGGCGCCGAATGGCTGCGGACCCGCGAACGGTGCGCCGGTGTGGTCATCTGGCAGCTCAATGACTGCTGGCCCGTGCTCAGCTGGTCGGCGGTGGACGGTGACGGCATCGAGAAGCCCGTCTGGTACGCGCTCCGCCGGTCCTTCGCCGAACGGATGCTCGCGATCGTCCCCTTCACTGCGGGCGGAACCGACGACCCCACCGGTCCGGACGGACTCGAGATCGTCCTCGTCAACGACGGGCTCGACGCGGCTTCGGTCGACGTCGTCGTCCGCCGCCTGACGCTCGACGGCGCCGAGGTGGGACGGGCGGAGCTCACCCTCACGGCAGCTCCGGACGGGACGGCGCGCACGGCGCTCCCCGCCGCACTCACCGAGGCGAGCGACCGCGAATTCCTCGTGGCGGACGCCGACGGGCTGCGCTCCACCTGGTTCTTCGTCCCCGATGCGGCGCTCGCGCCGTCCGGACCGAGCTTCACGGCGCGCGCCTCGGCCGATGGCGGGTTCCTCCGCATCACCGTCGAGGCGGGGTCGCTGCTACGGGACCTGTGCGTCTTCGCGGACCGCCTCGCCGACCTGCTGGACGTCCCGGCGCCGGATCTCACCGTCGACGACATGATGGTCACCCTCCTGCCCGGCGAGACCGTGACCTTCACCGTCAGCCGGCGGGACGGCGCACCCCTCACCGTGCCCGCAGACCTGTCGGTGGCGGAGCGGTCCCCGGTGATCCGCTGCATCGGTGACAGCGCTGCCCTCGCGGGCACGCCACGGCCGGACGCCGCGGAAGGGACCGCGGCGTCATGATCGCCGGTATCGAGACGGGTGGCACCAAGGTCATCTGTGCCGTCGCGGATCCCCGGGACCCCGGGAGCCCGGTCGACCAGGCGCGCATCGACACCACCTCACCCGCGGAGACCCTCGCGGCGGTCCGCGCCTTCCTCGCTCCGTACGCCGTCGACGGGCGGTTCGACGCCGTCGGGCTGGCCTCTTTCGGGCCGGTCGAGGTCGACGCCGCGTCCCCCCGCTACGGCCGGATCACCTCCACACCCAAGCCGGGCTGGCGCGACACCGACCTCATCGCCGGTCTCGGCCTCGTGGACGGGACGCCCGTCCGCCTCGTCACGGACGTCACCGGGGCTGCGCTCGGTGAGCACCGGTTCGGTGCGGGCCGGGGCGTCGCGGACCTCGCCTACGTGACGGTGGGAACGGGGATCGGTGCCGGCATCGTGGTGAACGGGGCGCCCTTCACGCTCCGCAGCCACCCGGAACTGGGACACCTGGTCATCCGACGGCACCCGGAGGACTCCTTCCCGGGCGTGTGCCCCTTCCACGGGGACTGCCTGGAGGGACTCGCCTCGGGTCCCTCCGTCGCTGCCCGGTGGGGACGCCCGGGCCACGAGCTCGGATCGCTGCGCCACCGCGCGGTGGAGTTCTCGGCCTACTACGTGGCCCAGCTGCTGGCCACGGTCACCTATGCGGCGGCGCCGCAGCGGATCGTCGTCGGGGGCGGGGTGCTGAAGACGCCGGGGCTGCTCGACGCCGTACGGGAGCAACTGGCCCTGCTGGTGGGCGGCGCGCTCGCCGATCACCCGCTGACCGACACCCGCAGCGGCTACGTGGTCAGGCCCGCCCTCGGGGACGAGTCCGGGGTGCGTGGCGCGCTGTCCTTCGCCGGTGAGGCGTTGCCGCTGGGCGCGGCCCTCGCGAGGGCGGGCTGAGCCGAGGCGGAACTCCGGCCGCTCCAGCCAAGGGATCGACCGGTCGCACGGTCGCACTGTCGGGGGCCGGGTCGGCTATTCCTCGGGCTCGTAGCCGATGAGCCAGTGCAGGCCGTGGCGGTCGGTCACCTGGCCGTCCGTGGCTCCCCACGGCTTCCTCGCCAGGGGATCGGTCACGGAACCGCCGTCGGCGAGGGCGTCGAACCACCTGTGCAGGACCGCGGGTCCGGCGGTGCCGAGGAGCGACAGCAGGACGCCCTCGAGCCGGACGGTGGTCCCGCCGTCGGGAGCGTCCGATCCGCCCAGGGCGACCACGCCGTCGAGCACCCCGTGCGCCACGGCGTCCGTCGGTCCGTCGGTCCTGCCGAACTCCTCGTACGTGTGGAGGGTCAGATCACCCCCGAAGGTGTCCCGGTAGAAGCCGAGGGCCTCACGTGCCGTGCCCGGGAAGCTGAGGTAGACGAGGGGTGCAGCCATGGGATGTGCTCCTGACGCTCGATCATGGTCGGTCGGTGCGGTGCGCTGGTGCGTCCTGCGGGTTCCTGCCGGGTCCGCTTCCTGATGGACGGCTCGGGCGGTGGGAAATCATCGGTGGCCGGCTGCACCTCCGGGTGCGGGCCGGTGGCGGCCGCGGTCAGCTCCCGGTGCTGGACCTGGCCACGAGGTCGCTCGCCGGCATCGCACGCGTCTGCAGCGTGCCCGCGTCGAGGAGCGAGAGCAGGAGCTCCGCCGCCACCCGCCCCTGCATGACCGGGTTCCTGGACAGGGCGGTGACCGACGGAGAGGCGAGCTGGCAGTGCAGTGAGTCGTCCCAGCTCACGATCGCCACGTCCTCGGGGCACCGCAGGCCCAGCTCGCGGAGTGCCAGGAGCGCGCCCATGGACATGAGGTCGTTGCCGAGGATCACGGCGGTGACGCCGTCCTCCGCGGTGTCGCCGAGGAGGGACACGACGGCGTCGTGACCGGCGGCGAGGGCGTAGTTCCCCTCGCGTGTGACCACGGCCATGCCGTGCGCGGCAGCACTGCGCCGGACGCAGGCGATGCGCTGCTCCTCGTGCAGGAACCGGTGGGGACCCGAGACGTGCGCGATCCGCCGGTGGCCGCGGAGGTGGAGGTGGTCGACGATCGTCGCGGAATCCACGGCGTGGTCCGTCGTCGTGCCCGAGAACAGGGCCGGCCCGTGCCGCTCCGGGGCGCCGTGCAGGACGAACGGGAGGCCCAGCCGGTCGAGCAGCGCGGGCCGCGGATCCTCGTGCAGGTGGTCGAACATGAGGACGCCGTCGACCTTGCGTTCACCCGCCCACCGCTCGTACGTGGCCCGTTCCTGCGCCGGGTCCGTGCCGACCATGCGCAGCATCAGTGCCATGTCGCCCTCGGCGAGGGCCGTCTCGATGCCCGCGAGCAGCCCCATGTAGTAGGGCTCGGTGCCGATGAGGTCCGGATCCGCCGAGAGGACCATCCCCACCGCGCCCGACCGGGAACGGGAGAGCGCGCGGGCCGATGAGCTGGGGTACCACTCGAGCTCCTCGGCGAGGTCCAGCACGCGGCGCCGCGTCACCTCGCTGACCCCTGGCTGGCCGTTGAGCGCGTAGGACACCGATGCCTTCGAGATGCCCAGCCTCTTCGCCAGGCCGGCGATGGTTTCCTTGGCCATGGCTTCCACAATAGCGTCAGGTTTTCCTTGACCGGCCCCGTCCTATCCCCTAGGTTCGTGTCATACCTGAACCGGTTCAGTAGTCCTACTTTCTCAGCGAGGAGAATCCCCGTGACGTACTCACTCCAGCTCTACACACTGCGGACAGCCATGGGGGAGGACCTGCCGGGCACCATCAAGCGCGTCGCGGACCTCGGCTACACCGCCGTCGAGCCCTACAACTTCGTCGCCACGGCGGAGCAGCTCGCCGAAGCGCTCTCGTCGAACGGGCTGAGCGCACCCTCAGGCCATGCGCCCCTGCTGCGCGCCGACCAGGACGAGATCTTCGAGGCCGCCCGCACGCTCGGCATCGGCACGGTGATCGACCCCCACGTGGAGCGCTCGCACTGGACCACCGAGGAGGACATCAAGGCGACGGCGGAGGCACTCAACGCGGCAGCGAAGAAGGGCGCCGAGTACGGCATCCGGGTCGGGTACCACAACCACGAGTTCGAACTCGAGGAACGCATCGACGGCACCTCGGCCCTCGAGGTGCTCACCCGGTACCTCGACCCCGAGGTCGTCCTCGAGGTGGACACCTACTGGGCCGCGGTCGGCGGCGAGGACCCCGCAGAACTGCTGCGCCGCCTGGGTGACCGCGTGCGCTTCGTCCACATCAAGGACGGTCCGCTCACCAAGAACGACAAGGAGCAGGTGGCGGTCGGCCACGGCTCCATGCGCGTCTGGGACGTGCTCGACGCCGTCCCCGGCCTCGAGGCCGCCGTCGTGGAACTCGACGATTTCGACGGGGACGTCTTCACCGCCGTCGCCGACAGCCTGACCTATCTCGACGAGGGGAAGAAATGAGCACGGACACCCCCGGTACCGCTGCAGCGGGCCACCGCACCGGCCCGGTCGGCGTCGCCGTCATCGGCGCCGGCGTCATCAGCAAGGAGTACCTGACCAACCTCACGAGCTTCCCGGACGTGACGGTGCACATCGTCGCCGACATGTTCGAGGAGGTTGCCGCAGCCCGCGCCGCCGAGTTCGGAGTGCCCGCCTCGGGCGGCGTGCAGGACGCGCTCAACCACCCCGACGTCGAGATCGTGGTGAACCTGACCATCCCCGCCGCGCACGTCGAGGTGGCCACCGCCGCGGTCGCGGCCGGCAAGCACGTGTGGAGCGAGAAGCCCTTCTCGCTGGACCGCGAGAGCGGCATCGGGCTCCTGAAGACCGCCGACGCCGCGGGCCTGCGGCTGGGCTGCGCCCCGGACACCTTCCTCGGCGCCGGCCTGCAGACCGCCTTGCGCCTCGTCGCCCGCGGTGACATCGGGGTACCCCTGACGGCCCTCACCCTCATGCAGTCCCCGGGCCCCGAGTCCTGGCACCCGAACCCCGCCTTCCTCTTCCAGGAGGGTGCAGGGCCGCTCTTCGACATCGGTCCGTACTACCTGACCACGCTGGTGCAGACCTTCGGAGCCATCACCAAGGTGGCCGGGTTCGGCTCCACCTCGCGGTCGACCCGGACCATCGGTTCCGGTCCGAAGGCCGGCGAGGTCTTCGACGTCACCGTGCCCTCGCACGTCAGCGCCATCGCCCAGTTCGCGAACGGCGAGTCCTCGCAGAGCATCTTCAGCTTCGACTCGCCGCTCAAGCGTGCGGGCTTCGTGGAGGTCACGGGCACAGACGGCACCCTCGCGTTCCCCGACCCGAACAACTTCACCGGTGACCTCACCCTGACCCGCCGCGGCTCCGACGAGGCCGAGGTGATCCCCGCCGTGGGCGCGACGTCCACGCGCGGCAGCGGGGTGCTCGAGATGGCGCGGGCCATCCGCGAGGGGCGTCCGCACCGCGCACAGGGCGAGATGGCCTACCACGTGCTCGATGCGATGGTCTCCATCTCCGAGAGCGTGGCCACCGGCGAGTTCGTCACGCTCTCCAGCACGGCGACCGCAGCCGAACCACTGCCGGAGGACTGGGACCCGTACGCCGCGACCCTCTCCTGATCCCGGGGCGGCGCCGCGGATGAGCCGCGGTGCCGCTTCGGCCAGGACCGACGGCGCCCGGCCGGCCCCAGGTGGCCCGACGGAGCCACCTGACGAAGACCGCGGACGCGCGAGCCGCCCGCAGCCGCCCTGCTCTCCACCAGACCGAGAACGGACTGTCCGATGACGTACCTGCCCGCCGACGACCGCTACGACTCCATGCCCTACCGCCGTGTGGGACGGAGCGGCCTGCGGCTGCCCGCCGTCTCCCTCGGCCTGTGGCACAACTTCGGGGACGACAAGCCCTTCGACGTTCAGCGTGACATCCTCCGCCGGGCCTTCGACCTCGGCGTCACCCACTTCGACCTCGCCAACAACTACGGACCCCCGGCCGGTAGTGCCGAGACGAATTTCGGCCGGCACCTGAAGGACGACTTCCGCCCGTTCAGGGACGAGCTCGTGATCTCCAGCAAGGCCGGCTACGGCATGTGGCCCGGACCCTATGGCGATTTCGGGTCCCGCAAGTACCTGCTGGCGAGCCTCGACCAGTCGCTCGGGCGCATGGGCCTCGAGTACGTCGACATCTTCTACAGCCACCGGCCGGATCCGGCGACGCCCCTGGAGGAGACGATGGGTGCCCTCGACACCGCGGTCCGCTCCGGGCGCGCGCTCTACGCGGGGATCTCCTCCTACTCGCCCGAGCGCACCCTGGAAGCGGCGGCCATCCTGCGGGACCTCGGGACGCCGCTGCTCATCCACCAGCCCTCCTACTCCATGCTCAACCGCTGGACGGAGGACGGCACGCCCAACCTGTACGAGGCCCTCGAGCAGGTGGGCGCCGGGTCCATCGCCTTCTCGCCGCTGGCGCAGGGCCTCCTGACCAGCAAGTACCTCGACGGCATCCCCGAGGACTCACGCGCCGCGGCGAACAAGTCCCTGGACGCCGGGCAGCTCAGCGCGGAGAACCTGCGGCGGATCAGGGGCCTGGACGCGATCGCGACGGGCCGCGGCCAGAGCCTCGCGCAGATGGCCATCGCCTGGGTGCTCCGCGACAGGTCCGAGGGTACGCCGGTCACCTCTGCGCTGATCGGTGCGTCGAGCGTCGGACAGCTCGAGGACAGCCTCGCCGCCGTGCGGAACCTGGCGTTCACGGCCGATGAGCTGCACGCGATCGACGAATTCGCCGTGGAGTCCGACATCAACCTCTGGGCCAGCGCCCTCGAGGCCTAGCGCGGCGACGATGACGATGCCGCTGAGGAACGTTCCGAGGGCAGTGCGATCCCGTGCTGCACAGACCAGGGCGACGCGCGGGAGGACCACCGTGGAGCGGCAGAGCGGCAGCAGGAGCGACGACCACGGGCTCCGGCCGGAGACCCCGCGGTGGCGCCGGCTGCTCCCGGGGCAGCGTGCCCGCCTCATGGTCTTCGACGTCGTCACCCGCTCCTCGACCTGCGTCTTCGAGACCGACGACTTCGTCATCGAGGCGCCGAACTGGACGCCGGACGGCGCCTGGCTCGTCTTCAACTGCGACGGCCTGCTCTACCGCACCCCGCCGGAGGAGGACGGGCAGCCGCGCGTGATCTTCACGGGAGCGGTGACGGACGCCAACAACGACCACGTGGTGTCCGCCGACGGACGGTACCTCTATCTCTCCTCCCAGGACGGGCATCTCTACGAGGTGCCCCTCGGCGGCGGTGAGGCGCGGCGCGTGACGCGGCCCGACGACGGCCTGGAGGCCCGCTACCTGCACGGCATCTCGCCCGACGGGACCACCCTGGCGCACATCGGCTGCAGGCGCCGCGACGGCGTCCAGGCCTTCGACATCTTCACCGCGGACGTCAGGGACGGCTCCACCCGCCGGCTCACGGACTCCGACCGGCCGCACGACGGCGCCGAGTACAGCCCGGACGGCGCGTGGCTGTATTTCAACTCCGAGCGCGCCTCCGATCGAGCGGGCCACTCGCAGCTGTTCAGGATGCGCACGGACGGCAGCGGCGTGGAACAGCTGACGTCGGACGACCGCGTGAACTGGTTTCCTCATCCGGCCCCCGACGGCAGCCGCCTGGTGTACCTGAGCTACCCACCCGGCGTGCTGGGCCACCCCGCCGACGAGCCGGTGGTGCTGCGCGTGGCGGAGCCCGACGGGCGGAACGCGTGGGACGCCGTCGAACTGTTCGGGGGCCAGGGGTCGCTCAACGTCAACAGCTGGGCCCCGGACGGGCGGCGCTTCGCGTACGTCGAGTACCCGACGGCGCCGGCGGCGGGCTGAGGCATTCGGGTAGGACCCGGGTGGGCGGCCAGGGTGCGGATGCCGGGGCGGGGCCCGCTCCAGGAAGGCCGGCCGCGGACTGGCGTAGGCTGGAAGTCAGCGGACACGTTCGCGCCACCTCTGGCGCCGTTCGCGAGGAGGCGGAATTTGGTACAGCGCATGGCAGACCCCACGTACAGGGACCAGCAGTGGGAACAACGCTACGATCCACAGATCGAGGACGTGAACCGGCTGTGTGACACCCTGGCCGAGTCCAAGCCGGGATCGGCGGTGCCCTACATCGATCCGATCCATGACGTCGACGGGTGCAAGATCGTCAGTCTCTTCTCCAACCCCGGGGCCTCCCTGCCCTCGGGGTTCGTCTCCTTCGAGAACGACGACCCCAGCTCCATCCGGATGGCCGGGATCTACGAGGCCGTGGGACTGCGTCCCGACGCCTTCATGCCCTGGAACGCCCACCCGTGGTACCTGCCCGAGGGCAAGGAGCGGGCGCTGACGATGGACCAGATCTCCGACGGCGTGAAGCCGTTGCTCACCTTCCTGCAGCAGGTGCCCCGTGCCTCCGCCCTGGTGGCGCACGGTGCTGACGCGCACAAGGCTGCGCGGCGCCTGATGAAGCTCGAGAACCGCGCGATCGCCAAGCGCGGGTTCAAGATCTACGAAGTGCGGTCCCCGGGGGAGCGTGCCTTCAAGGGCACCCCGGCGAACCAGGAGCTGTGGCTCAAGGACATCCAGTCGGCCTACACGGACGCGATGGGCAGGGCCGGCATCCGGGCCCGCCAGTCCATCCAGTAGTCCCCGTCGTCCTACCCGCGACGCCGATCGTCCCGCGTGGGGCGGTCGGCGTCGTCGTTCCGTGGGCGAGAGCAGTCCGGGCCGATCAGTGCCGGACGAGGAGTCCTGGCCGATCAGTGCCGGACGAGGGCTCAGGCGGGGCCGTTGACCGCGCGCACGCGGGGCTCGGCAGGTGCTGCCTCGACCTCGGAGCGGTTGAGGGACAACCCACGCAGCGTGGCAGCGACGTCCTCCAGGGATTGCTGCACCCACGCGAAGGCGTCGTCGTCCGTCACCTGGTCCTCCGGGTCCTGCGTGCAGGACCGGTGCGCGAGCGCGAGCCGCGCCACAGCACTTTCCAGGGATTCGAGGAGCGCTTCCGTCTCGACGGCGATCTGCGCCGCCAGCGCGCCGACGTCCTGCGCATCACGTCCGCCGGGCACCATGAGGAGCGTGGTTCGGGGGAGCCCCGAGGCGTCCGTGGACGTGAAGGCTGGAGGGCGCTGTGCGCTCATGGAACTGAGACCTCGTTCGAGTCAAAAAGGGCGCCCTGCATATCCCCACGGGCGGAAAGACGGTGACCATCGCAAGTCTGCCACCGGTTGGGTGCGTCCCCTAGGGATTCCGACGCAGGAAATCCGCAAGTTACCGCCCGGTTCATCGAGATGTCATCAGGGCGAGGGATGCATCGCAGGCGTGCACGCTCGCTCCGGGCATCCGTATACCTGGAGACCTCACGCCGGGTGGTTGTCCCCGGACCTAGTGCTCGCGGCCCTGCTCCTCGCGCTTCGGAGTCAGGTAGGTGGAGCCGTCCGCGTTCCGCACCACGGTCCACTGCTGCAGTTCCTCCTGCCGCCGGCGCTGCGCTTCGTCGTCGAGATACACGATCGGCCCCGCGGTGGAGCCCCGCTGGGCCGGCCCGAAGAACATGCGCAGCTTGCCGGTTGCTGCCATGAACCGTGCTGACAAGGGTTCCTTGGTGCTCATGATCGGGGCCTCTCGTGGGTCATCGATGCGTCCGGGTAGAGGTTCGTGCGGGCCTGGCCGGCGGGGGAGCTCGGCAGTTCGGTCCCCGTGGCCCTGATGATCGCGTGCATCGCCTCGTTGAGTGCGTCCACCTGGTCCCGGGTGAGCCCGAGGCGCTTCATCATGGTGCCGGGGACGTCGACCGCGCGGGACCGCAGGTCCCGTCCGGCAGTCGTCAGCTCGACGGCGAGTGCCCGCTCATTGCCCGGGACGCGCGTCCGGGTGAGGAGTCCGAGGGCCTCCAGCCGCTTGAGCATCGGGGAGAGGGTCGCCGATTCCATGGCGAGCGCCCGGCCGATGTTCCTGACCGTGCGGGGGCTCTCCTCCCAGAGCGAGAGCATCACCAGATACTGGGGGTGGGTGAGGCCGAGGTCGTCGAGGACCGGACGATAGGCGCCGACCACGCTCCTGGAAGCGACCGACAGGGCGAAGCAGAGTTGTCTTTCGAGCAACAGGTCGTCATCCATCCGCGTCGTCATCCTCCTCCTGTATTTCGTACCCTAATGATTAGTGTACTACTGGTGAGTCCCAGGATGCCCACGAAGTCCTCGTCCTGGTCCTCATTCCGGCAGCGAGCCCGGGAAGCGCCAGAGCCAGTCTCCGACCCGCCCCCAGGGCTGGCCGATGCCGGCTGACGCGGAGGGGAGGCCGGGAGGGGGCTCTTGGCAGCGGAGGTTCCTCATCGATGAGTTCGTTGAGTGCCCGAGCGAGGAGATTGCACTCTGTCACCGGCAGGGGCATGAGACCGCCGAGGTACGCCTCGAGCTCGAACAGGTCGGCGTGACCGCCGGTCTCGACGTAGCGGCGCCCGACGTCCGCGAGCACGAAAGCCGCGGCGGTCATCGCCGCCTCGATCAGGCAGCGCTGCCGCTCCTCTTCTGCTGCATAGTCCGACATGATCGTCCCGTTCTGGAACCCCGTCCCCACCACCATTCTTCCGAGAACCGCAGACGCGTCGCGGACGAACACCGGTGCCTGAATCATCGACACGAGGACCACCTGCCGTTACAAGCCGGACCCGGCAGATCACACCCGGCAGTCGTCCCCCGGTGCGAGCTGGTCCGGTCGACGCGGGATCAGGGGCCGATGATGGCACCATGGATCCGCGACACGGCTCCTCGGGTTCCACCGCGTATCGCGGTGACGAGGGAAGCGGCAGCAGGAGCGGGACAGCCGGCCCGCAGGATCTGTCCCGGACGATTCGGTGTCCGCTGTGATGGTGACTCGTCCTAAGGTGGAGGATCAGTCCGCCCGGGATGCCGATGTCCGGGCGAAGAACGTTCGCCGAGTACGGAGCTTCGTCACTCATGATCAGTAGCTGCAGGCAGCAGTGGACAGCGGTCCAAGCCCTTCAGGCCGGGGGGCTCGATCCTTCCGATGCCTGGGTGTCGTATGTCGGCTTCGGTGGGGAGGCCGACGAGGTCGACGTGTCCGGCTACCTTTCCGGGCTGATAGGCCTGCCCCGTGCCGATCGCGATCTCCTCTCGTACGCCATCAACGAGATGCTCGCGGAGAAGGGACTCGTCATCACCGGCGCCCAGTACAGCCAGGACGGCGCAACCGGGAAGACCTGGGTCGCGGATGGCCTGTACCGGCTGCTCGTCGCCTCCAACGAGGTCAGCACCGGCCATCCATTCCGCCCGCGGTCCGGGCGCCCTGCAGAGGGTGACGCGGGACGGCCGGAGGATCGGGCCGGGTTCCTGGCCCACGAGGCCAGGCGATGCGATGCCCTGTCCCGGAGCGGGCTCCTCGATTCCGGCGCGGAGGAGCGCTTCGACAGGATCACCGCGAAGGCCCGCCGGCGTTTCGGAACGTCCTCGGCGTCCATCGCACTGATCACCGATGACCGGCAGGTCATCAAATCCGTGGTGGGACCGATCGGGCAGGACCTGCCCCGCGACGTCGCTCTCTGTTCCCGCACCGTCGAAGCGGACCGCACCCTGGTCATCACCGATGCTCGCAGCGACCCCGACTACAGCGACCACCCCCTCGTCGCCGGGAGTCCCGAGATCCGGTTCTACGCGGGACACCCCCTGACCAGTGCCGACGGGTGGCGCATCGGCTCCCTCTGCGTCATCGACGATCGGCCGCGGGCCTTCACACCAGCCGACGCACGCGACCTGCGGCTCCTCGCAGCCCAGGTGCAGCTCGAGATGTGGACCGGAGAACCACCGGGGTAGACGCGTTCCATCATCCGTGCGGTGGGCCCCTTCCCCGGGCAACCGGACACCGGTTCCGACCCCGTTCCGGGTGGACTGCGCCTCACTCCGCCGGGTCAGCGGGGAAGGGCCGCGATCCACTCGGAGAAGTCGGTGAGCTCGGTGCCGGTGACGACGGCGGCGGGGCCTGCGTCCATCGGATCGCTGAGGAGGGCCAGGGATTCGGCCGGCAGGTCCTTCGTGGACTCCCAGACGATCGACGTGGGCGATCCCGAGTCCGGCCAGCACAGGAAGACGAGAGGATCAGCGGTGGTGGACTCCACGATGCCGACACGGTGATGGAGCAGGTCCGCGAGTTCGCTCGTGAACATGGGCGCTGACACGTCTCCCGCAGTGAGGAGGACGCCTGATTCCAGGGTTCCCTTGCGTCCGCGGGGGAGCGGGTACGACTCAGCCCGTAGGCTGGCGCCCTGCCAGGGTGCGACGTCGCCTGGCACCGCGGGAGCCGTGGTCTGCTGCCGGGGGGTGCTCTGCTGCAGGAAAGCGACCAGGTCGGTGTAGCCGATGCTGATCCTGGTCGCCGTGAAGAGCATCCTGCCGCCCACGTCCCTGACGTCGATCCCGCCGAGGGCGTTGGGCGCCGGACGGACCGAACCGATGTCGGTCAGGGCGACGACCCGCGTCGCTCGGAACCACGGGCGGACCGTCAGGTGGTCGTCGAACGCCTCGACCCTGAACCGGTGGATGCCCATGGCGAGAACCACAAAGACCGCCCCGGCCACCGTGATCCCGGCCGCACCGACCAGGGGACCCGGACCCTCCAACTCCTCGGTCCTGGCGACCGAGACGATCGTGAAGAATCCCCCGACAACCAGGAGGACGATGCCGAGCACCCGGAACAGGGCAGCCTGCCAGCGCCGATTCCTCACGACGAACAGCGCCCCCGTGTCTGCATCCGTGCGAGCCGTTCCGCGACCGCTCCGGTCACCCCGGCGGACGGCCCCGCCGACGATCACGGGGATCACGCTCGACAGCAGGACCGTGACGACCACGGGAATCATGATGGGAGACATCCACCGAATGTAGCCCGTACCGCACGTGCAGTGTCCTCGCCGCACAGAACACCGCAGCACGGGACAGCCCACACGCCCACTCCGGCAGGCGACGGCAGTGCTGTCGCAGGAGACAGTACCGGCAGTCAGGCCGAGCGTGAGGTGTTCCGCCGTGGTGCGTCACTCCGAGCACCGCGGCTGGCCGACGCCACGCGCGCGTGGTCGTCCACCCTGATCACGGCTCGATCCTCGCCGACGGCGTCGACCCGGGGAAGGGGCTGCAGGTGCGGAGGATCGTGGCGCTGATGATGAGGCCTGCGGTGCAGGAGCGGGCTGATGACCGCCACGCCTGCGTAGAGGGCGATGGCGAGCACCGTGATGGTGGCTCCCGGGGAGAGCGCATGGAAATACGTGATGGAGAGGCCGACGACGCAGACGGTTCCGCCCAGCACCATGGCCAGTCCCATGGTGGCGCGGAAGGAGGGCGCGATGAGCTGCGCCACGGCGACCGGCACGATCATCAGTGCCGACACCAGCAGGACGCCGACCACACGCATGGAGATCGCCACGGTCAGCGCGGCGGTGACGGCGACCAGGATGTTCAGGGCCCGCACCGGCAGCCCGCTGGCGCGGGCGAACTCCTCGTCGTAGCAGAGGGCGAACAGTGCCGGCCGCAGGCCGAGGCCGACGCCGAGGATGAGGACGGCCAGTCCGGCGCTGAGCCACACGTCGAGGGAGTCGACGGTGGAGATGGATCCGAAGAGGTACCCGGTGAGATTCGCCGCTGTTCCGCCCGCGAGCCCGATGAGGAGCACGCCGCCGGCGATACCACCGTAGAACAGCATCGCCAGGGCGACATCGGCGCTGGTGCGGCCGCGTTCGCGGACGAACTCGATGAGGAGCGCCCCGATGATGGCGGCGGCGACCGCACCGGGCACGGCCAGGGCGTCGGCGGATGCGGTGCCGGCGGCAGCGCCGGCGAGCCATCCCATCGCGACACCTGTCAGGGCGACATGGCCGATGCCGTCGCCGAGCAGTGCAAGGCGGCGTTGGACGAGGTACGTGCCGATGACCGGAGCGCTGACACCGACGAGGCCGGCGATGAGCAGGGCCCGCTGCATCAGCTCACTGGACAGCATGGACAGCAGGGTGTCGAGGAAGGTCATGATGATCTTCCCCCGCCGGTCGTGAGGTCGAGTGCGTGATGGTCCGGGTGGGGTGCGCGGCCCGTCCCTCGGACGTGCGCGTCCTCCCAGGCGTCGGAGGGCAGTGTGCTCCGGGCCCTCGACGGAGGGCCCTCGATGCCTGCGGCGCCGTCGTGACTCACCCGGCCGTGGTCGAGGACGACGGTGCGGTGGATCAGCGGGGCGAGGGCGCCGGGATCGTGCAGCACGACCAGGATGGTGGTTCCCCGCGCCTGGAGACCGCGCAGTGTGACCGCGAGTGCCGCCTGCGAGTCCTGGTCGATACCGGACAGCGGCTCGTCGATGATCAGCAGGTCCGGCCGGCGGATCAGGGCGCGGGCGATCAGCACGCGCTGCTGCTGTCCGCCGGAGAAGAGGTGCACGTTGTCGCGGGCGCGTTCGCGCAGACCGACCTGCCCGAGGGCGTCCTGCGCGCGCTCGCGAGCGTGCGGCCCGGGAGTCAGGCGCCGATGGTCCAGCAAGCCGGCGGCGACGACTTCCTCGGCGGTGACGCTCATGCCCGGCTGGGCGTTCACGCGCTGCGGGACGTACCCCACGCGTGACCAGGGCACGGTGCGGCGCATCGCGAGGTCCGCGCCGTACACGGCGATCCGCCCGCGGGTGGGCGGCACCAGTCCCAGAAGGGCCCTGACCAGGGTCGTCTTCCCCGAGCCGTTCGCCCCGAGGAGGGCGAGGGTCTGGCCGTCCGCGACCTCCAGGTCGATGCCCTCGAGGACGGAGTGCGCGCCGAGCTGCACGTGGAGTCCGTCGATCTGCACCGCAGGATGCCGGCCGGCACGGTCACGCACAGCCGAGGGCTTCCCGCAGGGCGCTGAGGTTGCCGCGCATGACGTCGAGGTAGTCGCCGCTGGTGTCCGCGTGCGATTCGATCGGATCGAGCAGCGCCGTCGTCACGCCGAGGTCCGCGGCCAGCGTCTCGGCGACCTTCGGATTGACGAGGGATTCCGTGAAGATGGTCGTGACGTCCTGGCCCTCGATGACGCGGCGGATCTTCGCGATCCGGGCCGGCGCCGGTTCGGCTTCGGGGTCGATGCCCGAGACCCCGGTCTGCTCGAGATCGTAGCGGTCCGTCAGGTAGCCGTACGCCTCGTGGGAGACGACGATCGTGCGGCGCTCGCACGTGGCGAGACCCGTGCTGAAGTCCTCGTCGAGGGTGGACAGCTCCTGGTTGAGCTGGTCGGCGTTCGCCGCATACTCTGCTGCGTTCTGCGGGTCCAGTTCGCCGAGACGTTCGGCGACCACGTCCGTGACGTCGCCGAGGCGTTCCGGGTCGAGCCAGAAGTGGGGGTCCCCCGCGTCGTCGTCCTCGGCCGTGCCGCCGCCGGCGGTCGAGAGCTGTGCGGCATCCGCCACGTCGATGGAATGCTCCGGTGCGGTCTGCACGACCGCTTCGTCCACAGCGGCCTGGAAGCCGGAGGCGAAGACCACTGCGGAGGCGTCGGCCAGTTCGGCGACCTTTGCCGGTGAGAGTTCGAGGTTGTGGGGCTCCGCGCCGGGAGGCGTGATCGAGCTGATCTCGACGGTGTCCCCGCCCACCCTCTCGACGACGAACTGGAGGGGGTAGAACGAGGTGAGCACCTTCATCGACGTGCTGTTCGTGCCGTCGGGATCTGCGGGATCGGACGGCGGGGCGCAGGCGGACAGGGCGAGGGCTGCCATGACCGGCAGAACGAGGATTGGACGCGACAGGACGTTCACTGGATTCCTTGAGGAGGTTCGGGGAGGGTCGGGGCCCGATCGATGACGGGCAGCCGCGACGACCCGACGGGCCGTCGCGACTGCTCAGTGCCGGTGGCCTCAGCCTTCGCCGTCGGCGTGGTCGTGTCCGTGGCTTCCCTCTCCGGTCACGACGGCGAGCTCCACCGGGGTCTCGGGAAGGTCGAAACTGTCCAGCAGGGTACCCTCGGCGACGTCGATGACATGCAGCTTCTTGGCGGACGGCTCCGTCACATAGGCGAAACCGTCGGCTCCGACCTTGACGGTCGGGGCGGGAGACTGCCATTCCTCGGGCTCCTCCCAGGGTGCGACGACCTCCACCTCGTGAAGGACGGCGCCCGTCTCCTCGTCGAGGATGTTCAGTTCCCCGTCATAGGTCAGGACGAGGGCCTCACCGTCGGCGCCCCGGGCGAGTGAACGGAACCAGTACGCCGATCCGAGGTCGACGGTGGTCATGACGGAGGCGTGGGTGTCGATCAGCCCGACGCGGGTGGGGCGTTCCTGCTCCGCGTCAGGGTCCGTCTTGTAGTCGGCCAGGACGATCGGGGACTCGTGGCTGCCGAACTGGTTGCCGGAGCGCTGGTAGGGCTCGTCGACGGGGATCTTGTGGAACTCGCCGTCCCGATAGACCACCGGACCGTTCTCGCAGCCCAGGGAGACGACGTCGCCGCCCGCGGTCGGCATGGCAGCGGCTTCGCCGTGCACCCCCGGGCAGTCCGTCGTCTCGGCGAGGACCTCACCCTCAGGGGAGACGACCTGCACGGTGGAGCGGGAATCCGCTGTCCCCTGCGTCATCAGCAGATCACCCGACGTCAGGGGGACGGCCACCCCGTGGTGCGGGTCATCGGTGGAGAAGCCCTCGACCTCGTCCGCGTCGATCCGGCCGTCCTCGAACGCCGAGGTGTCCATGATGCTGATCGCTCCGCTGCCGTCGGCGAAGAGCGCGGTCTTCCCCCCGTGCGCAACGACGTGTCCGGCCTCGGCGGCCTCCACCGTGGAGCCCGTGAGCGCAGGGGCCTGCTCGTAGTAGTGGTCGTGGTCCCCGTGCCCTTCGACGATCAGGCCGCTGTCGAACACGCGGAATTCCTTGCCGGCGCTGACGAGGACGTGCCGTCCGTCGCCGGCCTCGTTGAGGCGCAGGAAGCCCTCGGACTCGGTGTTCGTCAGCACGTCACCGGTCTCGGTGTCGACAGCCATGATGCCGCCGTCGTACGTCAGGACCGCCCGGGGTGCGAGACCGTCGACCTCCTGCCGATCCGTGGCGTCGGCGCCAGGTGTGCCGGCTTCCGAGGGGCTGTCGGCGGTCGTGGCGGGACTCGCCGGGGTATCGGCCCCGGAGCCCGTCGAGGCCGGCGTGGAACACGAGGTGAGCACCAGGGCTGCGAGGACGGCGGTGGACAGGGGGAGGGTTCGACGATGTAGCGACATACCCCTAGGTTAGACGTAAATGAAGATCATTCTCAACAAGGACAGGAATGGACGGGTTCGCCGGGGAAGTGTCGGTGGTGGAACCTACCGTGGAGGGACACAACGCCACGCGAAGGGTCCCATGCTCCAGGCCGAGAAGCTCCTGCAGATCAGTCGCATCTATGTCGAGCCTGCAGCAGCAGCGCTGCCGCGTGGACAGGAGGTCCTTGCGCGCTGGCCCGAGGCCGACGTCGTCGAGGTCGCCAGTCACTGGCGCATCCCGGAGCTCAGCGGCGACGAGGCGAACGTGCGCCGCTGGGTCCGCATCAAGACCGAGGCCCTGATCATCGGGGTGAAGAAGTCTCTCACCGCCAAGCCCAACGGCAGGTCCGCGGACTTCATCGCGCCCTCCACGGCCAACGGCTGTGCCATGGCGTGCGCCTACTGCTATGTCCCCCGGCACAAGGGGTACAGCAATCCCATCACGGTCTTCGCGAACATCGACCAGATCAGCGGCTACCTCGAGCGGCATGTGGCGCGCCAGGGCATGAAGCTGGAACCGAACCAGTGCGACGACCGGGCCTGGGTCTACGACATCGGGGAGAACAGCGACTGCTCCGTCGACGCCCTCGTCAGCGACAACGTGCAGGACCTCGTGTCGCTCTACCGGGAGCTGCCCACCGCCAAGCTCTCCTTCGCCACCAAGTACGTGAACCGCGATCTGCTCGGGTGGGATCCGCAGGGACGCACCAGGATCCGGTTCTCCCTCATGCCGGAGAAGCTCGCCCGGATGGTCGACGTGCGCACCACACCCGTGGCCGAGCGCATCGCCGCCATCAACGACTTCGTGGAGGCGGGGTACGAGGTCCACGTCAACTTCTCACCGGTCATTATCACGCCCGGGTGGAAGGAGGACTGGCGGGAGCTCTTCGCGCAGCTCGACGCAGCGCTGTCACCCGCCGCGAAGCAGCAGCTCGCGGCCGAGGTCATCTTCCTGACGCACAACCAGCAGCTGCACGAGGTCAATCTCGGTTGGCACCCCCAGGCGGAGGAGATCCTGTGGCGCCCGGACCTGCAGGAGACCAAGCAGTCCCAGAACGGCTTCGCGAACGTGCGCTACATCGCCTACGAGAAGCGTGGCTACCTGGATGCCTTCCTCGGCCTCGCCGCCGAAGCGCTGCCGTACTGCCGCATCCGTTATGCCTTCTGAAGCCACTGCTTCCGCCGCCCGGCGATCCTGCCGTCGCAGGGGCGCCGGGACGGGGGCGCAGGTGCTCCGTTGTAGATTGGCCGGGTGGTCTCAACCCTCGCGCGCGTGCTCACCGCACTGCTCCTCCTGTCCCTCTGCGCCTGCAACATCAACCCCACGGCCAGGCCGTGCCCGCCCATCGAGGGACGTGACCTCGCACCGGAGGTGGGCACCCTTATGGGCGTGAACCTCGAGTGGGGCAAGGAGACACTCGCCGAGTACGCCGGGAAGCTGGGGGGCCGGCCCGCCGTCGCCGTGTCCTTCGCCGACTTCCCCTTCGCCGCCGAGGATCGGGCCCTCATCGCCGCGGCGGCAGAACAGCTGCGTCAGGAGGGCGGCACACTCCTGCTGACCCTCGAGCCGCAGCAGGGTCTCGCGGCCGTGACGGCGGAGCGTGCCGACGAGCTCGCCGCGATGCTGGCGGGCTTCAACACCAGCGGTGTGCCGGTGATCGTGCGTTTCGCCCACGAGATGAATGGCTCGTGGTACCCGTGGGGGCAGCAGCCCGCCGAGTACATCGACGCGTTCCGCCGGGTGTCGGACGCCGTCCACGGCCGGGCTCCGGGCTCGGCGATGATGTGGGCTCCGAACTATGCCGGCGGCTACCCGTTCGCGGGCGGCGCCCACGAGGCGCGTCCCGGCACGGCCGGCTTCGCCGCTCTCGACACCACGGGCGACGGCGTGATCACGAGTGACGACGACCCCTACGCGCCCTACTATCCCGGCGACGACGCCGTCGACTGGGTGGGCATGTCCCTGTACCACTGGGGGAGCACCTACCCCTGGGGCGAGAGCGAGATGCCCGAGGAGGGCAAGTTCGTGGAGCAGCTCACCGGCGCCTACGACGGGAAGAACGGGGACAATTCGATGCTCCCCGACTTCTACGCCGACTACGGGGTGCGGCACGGCAAGCCCGTCGCCATCCCCGAGACCGCGGCCCTCGTCACGGACGGGATCGGCGACCTGCGGACCCTCAACATCAAGCGCGCCTGGTGGGAGCAGGTCTTCGACCCGGCGGTGCAGGAGCGGTTCCCGCACCTGAAGATGGTGAACTGGTTCGAATGGAACAAGGTGGAGCCCGAGGTGGGCTCCGCGGTGGACTGGACCGTCGTCGAGGACGCAGCGGTCCGTGCCGAATTCACCGGGGCGATGCCCGAGTGGTACCGCTTCGCGGAAGAGCCCGACGACTGCGGGGAGCAGATCTCATGACCGGTGGATCAAAGGACGACGCCGCGCGATCAGGCGGAGCGGCACAGCCCGGTGGCGGGCCGCAGGACGACTGGCCGCTCGCGCCCGCGCTGCCCCTGCCGGTCATCATGGACCAGTTCTGGGCGGACGCCGTGTTCCTACACTGGCGCGTCGCCGCGGCCGAGGTGGCGCGGTACATGCCGCCCGGCGTGGCGCCGGACGAGGTGGACGGCTCGTCGTGGGTGGGACTCATCGGTTTCCGGATGATCGGTGCGGGGCTGGGCCGGGGCCTGCCGGTCCCGTACGTCGGTTCGTTCACCGAGATCAACGTCCGGCTCTACTCGCGCGGCCCGGACGGCACGCGCGGGGTGGTGTTCGTGACCCTCGACGCGTCGCGGCTGGCCGTGGTCCTCGCCGCCCGGGCCGGCGGCATCCCGTACGTCTGGTCGAGATGCTCGCCCGTCCGGCGCGGGAGCGGCGACGGGCGGGAGTACGGGTACGACGTCGCCCGCTTCCGACGGCAGGCCGAGTCCCGCTTCGCCGTCCGGCCGGACGTGGCACGGACGGCGGTGGACCGCCTGTCCCTCGAGCTGACGGCGCGCTTCGGCCTGCACAGCACCCTGGCCGGCCGCACGCTGTACATCCCCAACACGCACACGCCCTGGCCGCTCCACCCCGCGACGCTCACGGAGCTCGACGACGGATTGCTGGGAGCCGCGGGGATCCGCGTCCAGGGTCCGCCGGATTCGGTGCTCTTCTCGCCCGGCGTGCAGACGCAGTTCGGCAGGCCGCGCGTCGTGCCCGCCGCCTGACCTCACCCTCGGTCGCCGTCGATCTGATGCCTCCTCCTGCCCGGGTGGCCGTGGAAAGGGCAGCCGCCCAGGGCGTGGAGGACGAGGACGGTCATCGACCGGACGCGAACCTGCATGCGATCACGGCACCGCCCACGCGCGGATTCCCCGATGTTGTCCCGCGCCCGCAGGAGGAGGAAGGACGGCGACCGGACGCGGGTAGCCGGCGGGGGGAGGCGTCAGCCGCCCTCGAGCGTGATGCCCGACGGGCGGATGCTCAGCGTCTCGATGGTCGATTCGGGTGTGGCGTCGACGGCGAGCCGCACCGCTTTCGCGACCTGGCCGGGCTGGATCCAGGCCTCGGGACGGTAGTCCTTGCCCTCCCAGGCATGCAGCTCCTCCTGCATGTCCGTGGCGACGCGGCCGGGATGGATGGAACTCACCCGCACGCCGTGCGCCCGCTCCTCGTCGCGCAGCGCGTCGGTGAGGGCACGCAGCGCGAACTTCGTGCCGCTGTACACCGAGGAACCTGCGCCGGAGGAATAGCCCGACCCGCTGTTGATCGCGATCACCTGGCCGCGCGCGCTGCGCAGCGCCGGCAGGAGCGCGCGCGTCAGCGATGCCACCGCGAACACGTTCACCTCGAAGCTCTCGCGCCAGGCGTCGTCGGACAGGTCGGCGACGGAACCCATCCTGAGCACGCCCGCGGAGTGCACGAGGACGTCCAGCCGGGGGATGCCCGCCACGGCGGCGGCCACCTGACCGGCGTCGCGCAGCTCTGCCGCGAACGGTTCGGCGGACGGGAACGACGACGAGAGCTCGGCGAGCGCGGAGAGGTCGCGGCCGCCGAGCAGGAGGTGGTGCGTGGAGCCGAGCTCGTCGGCGATGGCGCGGCCGATGCCGCGGGAGGCGCCGGTGATGAGGGCGACGGGGTGGGGGGACATGCTGCCACCCTAGCAACGCCGGCAGGACACGCGGACTGCCGACCGGTGCAGAGCGCGGACGGCCAGTACGGGAACGCCCTTCCCGCCGAGGGAGGGGAGGGCGTTCCCGGGTGCCGCGTGTCGGCTGGTCAGAGGGCCGCGGAGAGCGCCTGGATCTCCTCGTCGGAGAGCTGGAGCTCGGCGGCCTTCGCCGAGTCGATGATGCTTTCCGGCCGCGAGGCGCCCGGGATGGGGATGACGGTCGGCGAGAGGGCCAGCTCCCAGGCCAGGCAGACCTGCTGGGGGCTTACCCCGTGCTTGTCCGCGGCCTCCTGGAACGGCGCGAAGGTCTCACCGAGCCCACCGGCCTTCTGGATGCCACCGAGGGGGCTCCACGGGAGGAAGGCGATCCCGTTCTCGCCGCAGTAGCGCAGCTCGTCCTCGCTGGAGCGGAAGGCGGGGGAGAACTGGTTCTGCACGGAGACGAGGCGGCCGTCGAGGATCTGGTTCGCCTTCCGGATCTGGTCCACCGTGGCATTGGAGATGCCGGCCATGCGGATCACGCCGTCGTCCAGCAGGTCCTTGAGGGCACCGATGGAATCCTCGTAGGGCACCTCGGTGTCCGGGCGGTGGAACTGGTAGAGGTCGATCGCGTCGCCGCCGAGCCTCGCCAGGGATGCCTTCGCGGCCTCCTTGAGGTAGTCCGGGTGGCCGTTCTGCGTCCACGAGCCATCACCGGGCCGCAGGTGCCCGCCCTTGGTCGCGACCAGCACGTCCGTTGCGCCCGACCCGAAGCTCGAGAGCGCCTTCGCGATGAGGGACTCGTTGTGGCCCACCTCGTCCGCGTCGCGGTGGTAGGCATCCGCGGTGTCGATCAGGGTCACGCCGGCCTCGAGGGCGGCGTGGATGGTGCGGATGGAACGGTCCTCGTCGGGACGACCCTCGATGGACATGGGCATGCCGCCCAGGCCGACTGCGCTGACGCTGGTACCGCCGAGTGTGCGTTGCTGCATTGTCGTTCTCCTTTGGATAGACGTGCTGCCCTCATGGTAAGCACGCTTCAGGAATTGGTGCCAATGACAACAAAGCCTCAGTCGACGGTGAAGATCCGCCGCACCACCCGGCCCTCGGCGAGGGCGTCGAGGCTCTCGTTGAGGTCGGCCAGGGGTCGGGTGTCGGTGTGCAAAAGTTCGACGGGGAGCTTCCCGCTCCGCCAGAGGTCGAGGTAGGCGGGAATGTCCCGCTCGGGCACGGCGTCCCCCATGTAGGAGCCGAGCAGCCGCCGGCCCATACCGGCGAACTGCAGGGCCTGGGTCGAGATCGCCTGATCGGGGTGGGGCAGTCCGACGGAGACGAGCGCGCCGCCGCGGGCGAGCAGCTGGAGCCCCGACTCCAGCACGCGGGCGCTGCCCACGGCCTCGATGACGACGTCGGCCCCGCCGTCCGTCGCCTGCCGCACGAGGTCCGCGGCGTCCTCCGGACCACCAGCGTGCTGCGCGCCGCACCGGAGACCGAGCTCCTGCTTGGACTGCAGGGGATCGATCGCGATCACGGTGGTGCCCGCGATCTGCGCGGCGGCCATGACCGCCATCAGGCCCACGGCGCCCAGGCCGAACACGACCACGGACTGTCCCGCGGCCACCTCCGCCGTGTTGAGGACGGCGCCGATGCCCGTGAGCGCCGCGCAGCCGAACATCGCGGCGATGTCGAACGGCACGTCGTCGTCGATCACCACCAGTGATTCCCGGGCCACGACGGCGTAGTCGGCGAAGGCGGAGACGCCGAGGTGGTGGTTGATGCGCTCTCCGTCGGCGGTGGCCAGGACGGCCGGACCGTGCAGCAGGTCACCACTGCCGTTGGCCTCGGCGCCGCGGTAGCAGAGCGCCGGCCGCCCGGCGGAACAGGCGCGGCAGGAGCCGCAGGCGGGTACGAAGACGAGGACCACGTGGTCCCCGGGCCGGACGTCGTCGACGCCGTCGCCCACGCTCTCCACGACGCCGGTCGCCTCGTGACCGAGGGCCATCGGCAGGGGGCGGACCCTGGACCCGTTGATCACCGAGAGGTCCGAGTGGCAGAGGCTGGCCCGGGCGATCCGCACGCGGACCTCACCCGCACGGGGTGCGGGCACGGGAACCAGGTCCAGTGCGAGGGGCTTGCTCCGTGCATACGGGGCAGGCAGTTCGGCGGTACGCAGTACCGCGGCGCGCATCATCGGGCTCATGGCATCCCCTCGTCATAAAGGTACGGACTGCGCCAGTCTAGGGGGAGGCCAGTACCGTTACGATCACGACCGGGGGCGGACCGTACCGGCTCGCCGCCGGCATCTTCTGAGGAGCCTGCATCATGGAAGTACCGTTCTACGTCTGGACCGCCACGGTGATCGGCATCGTGGGACTGCTGCTCTTCGACTTCTTCTTCCACGTCCGCAAGGCGCACACGCCGACCCTCCGCGAGTCCGCCATCTGGTCCTCCATCTATGTGGGGATCGCTCTGGTCTTCGGCATCGGCGTCCTCCTGTTCGGCGGACCGACCATGGGCACCGAGTACTTCGCCGGCTACGTCACGGAGAAGGCGCTCTCCGTGGACAACCTGTTCGTCTTCCTCATCATCATGTCCAGCTTCAAGGTGCCACGGGCGGACCAGCAGAAGGTGCTGCTCTTCGGCATCGTCTTCTCGCTGATCGCGCGGACCGGGTTCATTTTCCTCGGCGCCGCCCTCATCAACAGCTTCGCCTGGGTCTTCTACATCTTCGGGCTGATCCTGCTCATCACCGCCGGCAACCTGCTGAAGCCGGGCGGGCACGACGACGACGGCGACAGCCTGGTGATCCGGCTCGCCAAGCGCTTCCTCCCGGCGTCGGAGCACTACGACGGCGACAAGCTGTTCACCATGGAGAACGGCAAGCGCGTCCTCACGCCGATGCTCCTCGTGATGGTGGCCATCGGCGCGACCGACATCCTGTTCGCCCTCGACTCCATCCCCGCGATCTTCGGCCTCACCCAGAACACGTTCATCGTGTTCACGGCCACGGCCTTCTCCCTCATGGGGCTGCGGCAGCTGTTCTTCCTCATCGACGGGCTGCTCGACCGCCTCATCTACCTCTCCTACGGACTGGCCGTCATCCTCGGCTTCATCGGCGTGAAGCTCATCCTGCACGCGCTGCACGAGAACAACCTCCCCTTCATCAACAACGGCGAGCACGTGGAGGTCGTGGAGATCAGCACGGGCCTGTCGCTGAGCGTGATCCTCGGGGTCCTCGTCGTGACCGTGCTGGCCTCGGTGCTGAGCCCCAAGGGCCGGGCGAAGAACGCGATCTCCGGAGCCAAACGGCACGCTGCCGAGTACCTGGACCTCACCTACGAGACGGATATCAGCGAGCGCGAGAAGATCTACGCGCGGCTGTGCGCCGAGGAGCGGGAGCTCAGGACCCTGCCCGAGAAGTTCAAGCGGCTCATCCGGAACGAGACCGAGTTCATGGAGATGATCCGGAAGGCGCACGCCGAGCACGACGTCGCGCTGGAGCGCGAACCGGGACGGTAGGGCTAGCGCCGCTCGCGCGAGATGATCCGGCCGATCACGCCGCTGTCGAGGATCTCGCCGAGCAGCTCGAGGGGCGCGCCGGGCGGCAGGGGGACGCCCGGGCGGCCCCTGAGGGGGCGGACGTCGAGGCCCGTCAGGAAGAGCGAGCCGAAGGTGTCGGGCGAGTGCGGACCCACGAGGTCGTCCACGGGGACGCGGAAGGGCCCTTCGTCGAGTCGGCCTGCGTCCTCGCCCTCCGTGCCCGGTCCGACGCCGGGCAGGATGCAGCCCGGCAGGGTGTCCTCGAACAGGCCGTCGTCGAGCATCGCATCATGGAGGACGACGTCGGCAACCGTGCGGTCCGTGACGGCTGTCGAGGAGTAGGGGGCGCGGCAGAGGGCCGCCTCGTCGGCGGGGCAGGCGTCGTCGATGAGTTCGTTGACGGCCTGCGACACGAGATCCGCGTCGTCGTCGTCGAGGGTGTACACGCCGTACAGGTAGGCGTCGAACTCGAAGTAGTCGGTCCAGCCGCCCATGTTGCAGTAGTGCATCCAGGTCTCGTAGGTGGAGAGCCCGGCGAACTCCATGGCCGTCAGGGTGTCGTCATTCTGCATCGTGGTCAGCTCCTCGTCGCGGCCCCCAGCTGAGCCTCGACCGATCCTCGCAACCGCACGTCAACTGAAGCGGTCGCTGACGCTCAGTTTTGGCGCAAGCTCGCGGCAGTACCTCAAGGCAGCCCGTCGAAACCCCCGCAAGACTCCGGAGGGGGACACATCCGCCGGCCCTGCCGCGTCGAATCATGCTCACCGGGGCCGTGGCGTGTGTCACTCCGGCCGACCGCGCGTCCACCGGGACGCTGACGAGAACGGGACCGAACGTGAAAGCAGTCACGCAGCAGTGGTTGACCCGGCAGGTGCTGGCGGACGTCGGCGCGGACCCCTTCGAGGCGTGGGTCGTGTACGTCGGTCTCGGTGGGTCCGCCGACGGCGTCGTGGTGGACGGGTACCTCAACGGCCTGCTGACCGCCCGGCCCGAGGACCGCGACCTCATCGCCCGCGCCGTCAACGTCCTCGCCGAGGAGACGCCCGGTACCGGGACCCGGGCGCCGTCGGGGAGGCAGCCGGCATGGGCTGACCGGGAGGAGCCTTTTGCCTCCTGGAGCACCTGCGGCATCTCGCCCGCGGACCTGATCGCACCCCTGGTCAGCGCGCGCCGCGCCGAACTCCTGCGCCTCGAATCGCTCGAGCGGACCGGTCTCCTCCGCTGCGTCGGCGAGGACCAGGTGGACGCCATCACGGCGGAGGCGGCGCGCCGCTTCCCCGGCTGCTCGTCCTCGCTGGCCCTGATCACCCGGGACCGGCAGGTCATCACCTCGATCTCCGGGACCATCGGGACGGACGGCCCGCGGGAGACATCCTTCTGCCACCGCACGGTCGGGGATGCCCAGCCCTTCGTCGTCACCGATGCCGCCCTGGATCCGCGGGTCTCGTCGAACCCCCTCGTGACCGGAGGACCACGCATCCGCTTCTATGCCGGATACCCGGTGCTCGGCCCGGGGGGCTGGCGGATCGGGTCGCTGTGCGTGGTGTCGGACACACCGCGTGGGTTCTCTCCGGCGGATGCGCGGACGCTGGAGCTCCTCGCGGCCTCGCTGCAGGGACTGATCGGGGTCTAGCCGCCCCGCGGTCGCGCCACGCGTCGGGCGGACGGTGTCAGTGGGACAGCTTCAGCCCGACGACGCCGCCCACGATCATCAGGACGAACACGATCTTCAGGAGGGACGCGGGCTCGGCGCCCGTGGCCATGGCATAGACGACGGTCAGCGACGCCCCGATCCCCACCCAGACCGCGTAGGCGGTACCGATGGGCAGCGAGCGCATCGCGTAGGCCAGGCCCGCCATGCTCGCGATGATCGCGACGGCGAAGACGAGGCTCGGCACGAGTCTGCTGAAGCCCTCCGACCTGCCGAGGGCTGTTGCCCAGACAGCTTCAAGGATTCCGGAGATGATGAGGACGAGCCAGGCCATGATGAACTCCCACGCGCCGTCTTGTCGCACTCCGGGTACGGCGCCCTCGTCCGGGGGGCCGGTCGTCCCTGCCCCGGTCCCCATGGTGTCACGATCGTGTCGTGCGCGGCGAAGGCGCCGACTCAGTCGACCGTGACCCTGCCCGCGTCGACCTGCCAGCGGCCGTCGAGCCGGACGTTCTCGAGCAGGCGCCGATCGTGCGTGACGAGCAGGAGGGCGCCGGTGTAGGACTCGAGGGCGTCCTCCAGCTGTTCGATCGCGGGGAGGTCGAGATGGTTGGTCGGTTCGTCGAGGACGAGGAGGTTCACGCCGCGGGCCTGCAGGAGCGCCAGCCCGGCACGGGTCCGTTCCCCCGGGGAGAGGGATCCGACGGCGGCGCGCACCTGGTCCGCCTTCAGGCCGAACTTCGCGAGCAGCGTCCGCACCTCGCCCTGCGTCATCTCCGGGACGAGCGCTTCGAAGGCCTCGCCGAGCGGCAGGGTCTCGTCGAGCTGCCCGCGGGCCTGGTCGATCTCCCCGATGGCGACGCTCGAGCCGAGGGCCGAGCCGCCGTCGTCCGGCTCCTGGTGGCCGAGGAGGAGGCGCAGGAGGGTGGACTTCCCGGCGCCGTTCGGCCCGGTGATCCCGATGCGCTCGCCGGCGTTCACCTGGAGTGACACCGGGCCGAGCGTGAAGGACCCCAGCGTCGCCGAGGCGTTGTTCAGGGTTGCCACGACCGAGCTGGAGCGCGCTGCGGACCCGATGGTGAACTGCAGCTGCCACTCCTTGCGCGGCTCCTCGACCTCCTCCATCCGGGCGATCCGCGACTCCATCTGCCGGACCTTCTGCGCCTGCTTCTCGGAGGACTCGACGCTCGCCTTCCTGCGGATCTTGTCATTGTCCGGGCTCTTCTTCATCGCGTTGCGGACTCCCTGCGAGCTCCATTCCCGCTGCGTCCGCGCACGTCCCACGAGGTCCTGTTTCTTGTCCGCGTACTCCTCGTAGGCCTCGCGGGCATGGCGCCGAGCGACGGCGCGTTCCTCGAGAAAGGCGTCGTACCCGCCGTCGTACACGGCCACCCTGTTCTGCGCCAGGTCCAGTTCGACGACGGTGGTCACGCAGCGGGCGAGGAACTCGCGGTCGTGGGACACGAGGACGACGCCGCCGCGCAGGTTCTGGATGAAGGACTCGAGGCGCTCGAGGCCCGCGAGGTCGAGGTCGTTGGTGGGCTCGTCGAGCAGCACGATGTCGAAGCGGCTCAGGAGCAGGGCCGCGAGGGCCACGCGGGCCAGTTGTCCGCCGGAGAGCGCCGTCGTGGGGGTGGCAGGGTCGATCGCTCCGGCGACATCGGCCAGCACGGACGGCATGCGGTCCTCGAGGTCCACGGCGCCGGAGGACATCCAGTGGTCGAGGGCGGCCGCATAGGCGTCGTCCGCTCCCCTGGCCCCGCTCCCGAGGGCGGCCGCGGCATCCTCCATGGCGAGGGTCGCCGCCGTCGTCCCCGTACGGCGGCCGATGTACCCGGCCACGGTCTCGCCGTCGAGCCGCTCGTGCTCCTGCGGGAGCCAGCCGACGAAGGCATCGGGAGGCGTGGTGCGGACCGTTCCGGCGATCGGGGTGTCGGCGCCGGCGAGCAGCCGCAGGAGGGTCGTCTTCCCGGCGCCATTGGCCCCCACCACGCCCACCACGTCCCCGGGCGCGACGGTGAGGTCGAGCTTCGAGAAGAGGGTGCGGTGGGCGTGTCCCCCGGACAGGTCCTTCGCCACGAGGGTTGCAGTCATGGTCCCAGTCTAGGAGGGGAACATGGCCGGGACCGGTCCTCCGACCCCATCCGGCGTAGTCTTCGGGCACCGCTCCGCGCCCGAAGACCGGGACGCAGGCCGGGCTGCGTCGGCACCGGCGACATCGCGGTGGGCGGAGCCACGATGCCTCGGGCGTCGTCCACGCGAGCTACCGGGTCCTGCGCTGATGTCGTCCACGGCCGTCAGGCGGTGACCCGCCAGATGCTGTAGTCATCGAGGTGGAGGATGGCCCGGTGGCCGGCCAGGGTGTCGCGGACCCACACCACGCCGAGCCCGGGTGCCGAGTCCTCGACGCAGCCGCGGTAGTGGACCTCGCCCCTCCGGCGCGCTTCGACCACGGTGCCCGCGGTCACCGAACCCAGGTCGAGGATCCGGGACGTTGCGGTTGCGGTGGCGGGGGTGGCGACGACGGACATCGGGTGCTCCTCAGGATTCGGGATGTGCGGTCCGCCGGCTCGTGCTGCGGCCGGCGACCCCTTCATGATTCGGGAGCGGTGTTGCCGGGATATTTCGGGCAGATTATGTTTCGGGACGCCGGCCGGGATGTTACTCCGGAGGTCCCGCGGGGTCTGCACAGCAGGCTGATCGTTGCCTAAGCTACTCGAATGAGCCACCCCACCGACCCGGACCGGGCCTACCTCCGAGCCATCGACGAACGCACGCGGACCCTCCTCGCGGAGGCCACGCCGGACCCCTCGCCGTTCGACGGGGCGCCGGCCGCCCTGGCCGACGACGTCGAGCGCGGGGTCGAGGGCGTGGCAGGGCGCCTGCGGCACGTGGTCCAGCACCTGCACGCCCACCCCGAGACGGCGTTCAGGGAGCACGCCGGCGCGACGCTGCTGCACCAGGAGCTCACCCGGCACGGCCTCGACGCCCGCCTCGGCGTGCACGGGGTCGAGACCTCGGTGCGGGCGGAGATCGGCAGCGCTGAGCGGGGGCCCACCATCGCGGTCCTCGCCGAGTACGACGCCCTCCCGGAGATCGGCCACGCCTGCGGCCACAACGTGATCGCCGCGGCCGGACTCGGCGCGTTCCTCGCTCTGGCATCGGTGGCGGACCGGTTGCCCGGCCGCGTCGTGTTCCTCGGCACCCCGGCCGAGGAGGGACATTCCGGCAAGGAGGTCATGGCGCGCCACGGAGCCTTCGACGACGTCGACGCCGCGATCATGGTGCACCCCTACGGCTACGACCTCGCCGACCAGGTGTGGCTCGGACGCCGCCTGCTCACCATCACCTTCACGGGGGTGGAGGCCCACGCATCCGCGCAGCCCTTCATGGGGCGCAACGCGCTCGACGCCGCGAACCTCGCGTACCAGGGCATCGGCCTGCTGCGGCAGCAGCTGCCGCCGTCGGACCGGGTGCACACCAACCTCACCGAGGGCGGGCAGAGCCCGAACATCATCCCCGGCCGTGCGGTGCTGAAGCTCTACGCGCGGTCCCAGCAGCCGGCCACGCTGAGGGACCTCAGCGTGCGCCTCGAGGACGTGGCCCGCGGCGCCGCGCTGATGACCGGCACGGGCGTGGAGCTGCAGTGGGACGAGCATCCGCCGTCGCTCCCCATCCGCACCAACACCGCGCTGACCGGTCGCTGGGTGGCCGCCCAGCAGCGGCGGGGGCGGGCACCGCTCCCGCTCGGTGTCGTCTCGGAGACCCTTGCCGCTTCCACCGACTTCGGGAACGTGAGCTACCGCGTCCCGGGGATCCATCCCCTCATCCGCATCGCCGAACCGGCCACGGCGCTGCACACGCGCGCCTTCGCCGAGGCGGCCCGCAGCGCGGCGGCGGAGCAGGGGGCGCTGGACGGCGCCGTCGGGCTCGCCCTGACGGCCCTCGACTACCTGACCGATCCGCTGCTCCGTGCCGCGGTCCACGAGGAGTTCGAGGACCAGGGCGGCGCGATCGACGTGCCGTCCTACTTCGCCTGACCAGCGCCGACCAGCAGCATCGCCCATCCGCAGCACCCACCGCCAAGGAGAACGCATGTCATCCACTGCAGCAGCCCGTCCCGGGCTGGGCGACCGCTTCCTGACCGGCGTCGAGCGGGTCGGCAACAAGCTGCCCGATCCGTTCATGCTGTTCCTCATCCTGTTCGCGATCACGGCCGTGGTCACCACGGGCATGGCCCTCGCGAACGTGACCGTCCAGGTGCCCGGCGCCGAGGAGGCCACGGTCATCAGGGGGCTCTTCACGGGTGAGGGACTGACCTGGCTGACGGAGAACATCGGGGCCAACTACCTGGGCTTCCCTCCGCTCGCCACGGTGCTGCCCATCCTGCTCGCCGTGGGCGTCGCGGAGAAGTCCGGGCTCCTCGGCGCGCTCATCCGGCGGGTCTTCGGGTCCGCTCCCCGCTGGGCGCTGCCCTACGCCGTCGGTTTCGTGGGCGTGGTGGGCTCGGTCATGTCCGACTCCGCTTTCGTCATCATCCCGCCCCTGGCCGCCCTCGTGTTCAAGGCTGCGGGGCGCCACCCGGTGGCGGGACTGCTCGGCGGCTTCGCGGCCGCGGGCGCGGGCTACTCCACCAACCTGCTGGTCACGAGCCTCGACGCACTGTTCGCCGGGATCACGACGGCCGTCACCGAGAACCTGCCGAACGCGGGCGCCCCGGTCACGCCGCTGTCCAACTACTACTTCAACATCGCCTCTTCGCTGGTGCTGATCCTCATCGCCGGGTTCATCATCGACAGGGTGCTCGAGCCGCGCCTGGCCCGGCAGGACGTCCCCGTGGACGAGGTCGTCGAGGACGGGGAGCACGCCTCCGCGCCCGTGGCGCTCACGGCCGGGCTCGAGCCGGTCGAGGCACGCGCCCTGCGCTGGTCCGTGATCGTGGGCGCCGTCGTCGCGCTCGTGATCCTCGTGGCCGTGATCATCCCCGACTCGCCGTGGCGCAACGAGACCGGCGGATTCCTGCCGCGCTCGCCGCTGCTCAGCTCGATCGTCTTCATCGTGTTCCTGCTCTTCACCATCCCGGGCCTGGTGTACGGACGCGTCGTCGGGACCATCACCACGGGTCGCGACGTCCCGCGGGTCATGGGCGAAGCCATCAAGGACATGGCGGGCTTCCTGGTGCTGGCGTTCATCCTCGGTCAGTTCATCGCCCTCTTCAACTGGTCCGGCATCGGGTCCTGGATCGCGGTCGCGGGCGCGACGGGCCTGGAGACCATCGGCCTGACGGGGTATCCGGCGGTCCTCGCGTTCATCCTGCTCGCCTCCGTCCTGAACCTGTTCATCATCTCGGGCTCGTCCATGTGGACCCTGATGGCCTCGGTGTTCGTGCCGCTGTTCGCGCTCCTCGGCTACGAGCCGGCCTTCATCCAGGGGGCGTTCCGCGTGGGTGACTCGGCCACGCAGGTCATCACGCCGCTGAACCCCTACATGATCGTGTTGCTCACCATGCTGCGGAAGTACGAGCCGAACGCCGGGCTCGGCACCTTGATGGCCAGGATGCTGCCCTTCGTGGTGCCGTTCTGGCTGGCCTGGGTGGCCATCCTCACCGTGTTCTTCTATCTCGACCTGCCCATAGGCCCGGGGAACGACATCTTCATCGACTAGCCGGGGAGAGGCCGCCCTGGCCGGGCCCGGGTCCGGCCAGGGCGGAATAGGTGCCCGGGAGCACGGGTTATGCGGGGCGAGCCTGTCCCACGACGAAAGGACGATCCGTGACCACGGTCTACGCCCTGCACGAGAACCCCGAGTGGTTCCCGCCCTTCGCGCGCGCCTTCGAAGCCGAGGGGGTGGAGGTGGTCGAGTGGCTGCTCACGGACGGTGTGCTGGATCTGGACGCGGTCCCCCCGGAGGGCATCTTCTGGTCCCGGATCAGCGCTTCCGCACACACCCGCGACCACGGTCTGTCGAAGGACTACGCGCGCTCCGTGCTGTCGTGGCTGGAGGCGCACGGCCGCCGGACGGTCAACGGGCGCCGCGTCCTCGAGCTCGAGATGAGCAAGGTCGACCAGCTCACCGCGCTGAGGGCCGCCGGTATCGACACGCCGCGCACCGTGGCCGCCGTCGGTCGTGAGCGCATCGTGGAGGCGGCGCAGGGCTTCGACCCGCCGTTCATCGTCAAGCACAACCAGGGCGGGAAGGGTCTCGGGGTCCGGAAGTTCGAGTCCCATGACGAGCTCGCCGCCTACGTGGCGTCGGGCGAGTTCGAGGAGCCTGCCGATGGCATCACGCTCGTGCAGGAGTTCATCCAGGCCGCGGAGCCCTTCATCACCCGTGCGGAGATCGTCGGCGGCCGCTTCGTCTACGCCATCAAGGCCGACACGGCCCGCGGTGGCTTCCAGCTCTGCCCGGCAGACGCCTGCGCCCTCGACCCGGAGACCGGCAAGCCGATCATGCCGCCCGGGGCGACCATCGCCCCCGAGCCGGACCAGCAGCTCTTCAGTCTCCGCGAGGACTTCGACCATCCGGTGATCGCGCAGTTCGAGGAGTTCGCGCGGCGCAACCACCTGGAGGTGTGCGGCATCGAGTTCATCGAGACCGCCGACGGCCGGGTGCTGACCTACGACGTGAACACGAACACCAACTACAACGCAGCGGTCGAGGCGGTCGCTCCCGCCTCGGCTCCTCGCGAGCTGGTGCGGTACCTCAAGACCCTGGGCTGAGCAGTGGTCCCGCCGGTGGCGGCGTGGTTCCCGGTACCGCAGGTTCATCCGGCGGCCCACCGGCGTCGGTCTTCCGATCACCCGTGCTTCCTAGCGTGGGGAGTCACCGCACCCCACGAGGAAGCCGAAGGCCCATGCCGATCGCCCGTACCCTGCCCGTCCTGCTCGCCGCCACCGCCCTGGCCCTGCCCGCCGCACTCGCTACGCTGCCGGCGTCCGCCGCGCCCGCCCGCGACGACGTCGTCCTCGGGGACCCGCAGGCCGCCGCCCACGCGCACAACGACTACGAGCACGACTGTCCGCTGTACGACGCACTCGAGCACGGCTTCACCAGTGTCGAAGCCGATGTCCACCTCGTCGACGGGGAGCTGCTCGTGGCCCACGATGCCGAGGACGTGACCCCGGGTGTCACTCTGGAGAGCCTGTACCTCGACCCGCTGGACGAGCTCGTCCGCGGCAGGGCCGGCAGCGTCTACCCGGGGTGGGACGGCGAGTTCCAGCTCCTCGTGGACATCAAGGGCGACGCCGGGCAGACGTGGGCGGCCATCGAGGCGGAACTCGAGGAGCACCGCAGCATGCTCACGCGCTACGGCAACGGCACGGTCGAGCGGGGCGCGGTGAGTGTCGTCATCAGCGGTAACCGGCCGCTCGCGACCATGGCCGCGGACCGCCAGCGCCTCAGCTCCTACGACGGCCGGGCGACGGACCTCGGGGGTGCGCTCCCGTCGTCGCTCATGCCGCTGATCAGCTACAACTGGACCCAGCTGTTCACCTGGCGTGGGGTGGGCGAGATGCCCGTCGCCGAGCGTGCCGAGCTCGAGGCCTACGTCGCAGCAGCGCACCAGCAGGGTTCGCGCGTCCGCTTCTGGGCGACCCCCGACCTCCCCGGCGCCGCCCGCGACGCGATCTGGGCCGAGCTGGCCGACGCCGGCGTGGACCACATCACCACCGACGACCTCCCGGCTCTCGAGGCGTTCCTCGCCGCGCGCGGCTGACGCAGGGACCACTGACCCACGACGGCGCCCCTGCGGACCAGCGGAGGCGCCGTCGTCATGCCCGCGCGGGTTCCGGTGCCGGACGACTGTGCAGCCGTTCGTGCAGGCGCTTATCCAGGCGGACCGAGGCACCGTCGGGGTCGCGGGCGAATGCGGCGGGAATGCCGTGCAGACCTCCGTGGTTCGCTCTGACCATGAAGGCAATCGTCTACACCTCCCCAGGCCCCTCGTCCGTCCTCTCCGTCGTGGAGCGTGAGATCGCCGAGCCGGGCCCCGGGGAGGTACGGGTCCGTGTGGTCACGTCGGGCGTCAACCCGACCGACTGGAAGGCTCGTGCCGGCGGGACCATCGCGTTCCCCGAGGTGGTGCCGAACCAGGACGGCGCCGGTGTGGTCGACGCCGTGGGCGACGGCGCCGACGGGCACACGATCGGTGACCGCGTGTGGCTGTACCTGGCGGCTCACGGCCGACCGACCGGCACGGCCCAGGAGTTCTCCGTCGTGCCCGCCGAGCGTGCGGTCGTCCTGCCGGACGGCGTCGACCTCGGTCTCGCGGCGAGTCTGGGTGTACCCGCCATGACCGCGCACCGTGCGCTGACCGTCCACGAGCACGGCCCGTCCCGTCTCGCACCCGGCGCACTCGAGGGGCGCGTGATCCTCGTGCAGGGCGGCGCCGGGGCCGTCGGCCACGCGGCGATCCAGCTCGGCGTCTGGGCCGGGGCGACCGTCATCGCCACGGTCAGCAGCGACGCGAAGGCCGAGCTCGCCCGGGCCGCAGGGGCGCACCACGTGCTGCGCTACCCCGACGAGGCGCTCGCAGATCGCATCCGTGAGGTCGCGCCCGACGGCGTGGACCACGTCGTCGAGGTGTCCCCGGCGCAGAACGCGGCCCTCGACGTCGCGGTGATCGCCAACCACGGCAGCATCGCCTACTACGCGAACAACGGCGGGGACCACTTCTCCGCGCCGATCATCGAGAGCTTCGCGAAGAACGTCCGGTGGCAGGGCCTCCTGCTCTACACCGTGGGGCAGGATGCGCTCGACGCGGCAGCGGAGGACATCACCGCGGCCCTGCGGAGCGGTGCGCTGCCCGTCGGGGAGGATGCCGGGCTCCCCCTGACCTGGTTCCCGCTCGAGGAGACCGCCGCGGCCCACGACGCCGTGGAGGACGGGACCGTCGGCAAGGTCCTCGTCCGCGTGGCCGACGAGATCTCCTGAGACCCCCGGTGTCCGACGACTGCCCCTGCGGGTCCGCCGTGCCGTACGAGGAGTGCTGCGCACCGCTCCACCGGGGTGGTGCTGCCGGGACGGCGCTCGCCCTGATGCGGTCGAGGTACTCCGCGTTCGCCCTCGGGCTCGAGCAGTACCTGCTCGACTCCTGGCACGCGTCGACGCGGCCGCTCGGCATCGACCTCGACGGGGACACGGAATGGCGGCGCCTGCAGATCGTCGACACGACCCACGGCGGCCAGTCGGACGATGCGGGGTTCGTGGAGTACCGGGCGTCGTTCCGCAGCGGCGGGCAGCCGGGGCTGCTGGAGGAGCGCAGCAGGTTCATCCGGGTGGACGGGCGCTGGCTGTACGTCGACGGGGACGCGCAGTGGCGGTAGGGGATCGGACCAGGTAGTACGCCCGTCCTGTCCGACCCCTGGAGGTGCGAGATCGTCTCCACCGTCGATGAGCTTCGAGTCGGCGTCTGACGAGGCGCGGCACCGCGTCCGCGCTCCATCGCCGGCACCGTGTCCGCGCTCCATCGCCGGCACCGTGTCCGCGCTCCATCGCCGGCACCGTGTCCGGCAGGAGGGCCGGGAGCGGCTTGAAGGATGGCCATGGCCTGTGTGAGCAGCCGACGGCGCCCCTGCTCTCCGCGGGGGCGCCGTCGTCGCTCTCCTGATGAACCGAACTGGTGCTACGGCGTGACGGGGATGGTGCCCGCGTAGTCCGTGCTGTAGCCCGTGACCGGAGCGTGCGGGATCTCCTCCCACACCTCAGGATCGGTCTGCTGCACCTCGCCGTTCGCCAGCCCGGTGAGCAGCGTGCGCATGGCGAGGATGTTCTGCTGGATGCTCTTGCCGCGGGCCTTCTGGCCGAGCGAGCCGTCACTGGTGTTGCCGGAAGTCTCGAAGAACACCACAGGGTTGGAGTGACCCTCGGCGTTCAGGCCCTGGTAGTCCAGGCCCAGCATCATCGCCGAGACGACGCCGCCCTTGATGTCGATCTCGAGGCTGCCGCCCACCTGGTACCGGTCCATGGTGATGTAGCCGGCGCCCTTCAGTTCCTCGTAGACGTAGCCGTGCATCTGGCGGGTGAGGATGTCGTACGCGCCGCCCTCGAGCGTCGGCAACGTGGGTCCACCCGGCGCGAGCGAGATCCCGAGGGAGAGCGTGACGTCGTCGCCCGTGCCGTACTGCTGCTTGAGGCCCTGGTGGTGGATGTCGATGCCGTAGTCCGGGTCCACCATGGTCCAGTACTCGTAGAAGGCCAGCGACTCGCGGGCCTGGAACTTGTCCGCCACCCAGTCCCGGTTGAGGTCGACGATGAGGTCCCGACCGTTCGCGTCCTTTCGCGGGGCATTCGCGGCGGTGTCCCAGAGGACGGTCTGCCGGATGTTCAGCTCACTTCCGTCCGGGTTGTACATCGGGATGAAATGGATGGTGAAGGCGTCGCGGATCTCCTCGTACTGCGGGGATCCGTTGGTCCCGAGGTCCTTCAGCAGGCTGAGGATGGCCTCGGCGCCGTACGGTTCGTTGCCGTGGATGCGACCCTGCACCCAGACGTCCCGAGGCCCGTCGCCCACGGTCGCCACGTACAGGTCCCTGCCCTGTTCGCTGGTGTTCACCGTGGTGCCCGCTTCGGCGAGGGTGAAGACGTCGACGCCGTAGCGGGAGGTCTTCTCGATCTTCTCGAGCTCCTTGATGGTGTCGGCATAGGTGAGGATGCTCGCGGTGCTGGTGCTGCCCTCGGGTGAGGGGAAGTTCCCCTTCGCCTGTGCCGGCCCGGAGGTCAGCAGCGGCAGGCTGACGAGGGCGGCGAGACCCAGTGCCAGAGCGCGGCTCCTGGATGTCCTGGGCTTGCCTGATGCGGTGGTGTCGCTCCTGATCACGAAATTCCTCCATTGGCGCGTGAGTGGATGCCGGTCGGGAAACACCGCACGCACCCCCTGTGCGGTTGGTCCTCCCCAATGACTGGTGCGCCCTACGGTACCGTTCCGGAGCGACGGTGCACAGGGTGCTGAGTATGCTCGAAGGAACACGGTGGTCGAGGGGCCGGTGCGGTCCCGCCCGTTCCCGCCGGAGCCGGCGTCGAAACGGAAGGAACCGGTCATGTCGCGTTTCACGAAGGACGGCAAGGTCAAGCCCGAGACCCTGCCCAGCACACTCCAGCGGTCCGAGCTCAAGGCCCAGGACACGTTCGCCGCCACCCTCGATGCGGCGGAGGACCAGTACGGGGACGGTGAGCGCGCCCGCCGTACGGCGTTCGCCTCCCTCAAGCACGGGTTCGAGAAGGTCGGGGACCACTGGGAGCAGAAGGACTCGAAGGGGCCGTCCGACGACCAGGCGGCAGGCGGTGGCGCTGACGCGCGGCCGACCGCGGGGGGAGTGGATGCGAACTCCTCGAAGAAGCACCTCTACGACCTCGCGAAGAAATTCGACGTCCCCGGCCGGTCGAGCATGACCAAGGCCGAACTCGTCGAGGCCCTGCAGCGCGCCAACGACCGTGAGACGCGCAAGGCCCGCGAGAGGTAGCCGCAGCCTATTACGCAACGAAAGCATTTCGTAATAGAGAAGACCTTAGGTTAGCCTTACTTCTATCCCGTCCCCACGGCCTCCAGCGAGGCCATAGAAGCCAAGGAGCCTCATGGCCCCCTCACGCCTGCGCGGCCTGATCGCCGCTGCCGCCGTCGCCGCCCTCTCCCTCTCCGCCTGCTCCACCGGCCCCGCCGACGGCGGTTCCACGGCCACCGGTGGCAGCAGCGCCTCGGCCGACGCGGGAGCCTTCCCCGTCACCATCGAGCACGCCTTCGGTGAGACCACGCTGAGCGAGAAGCCCGAGCGTGTGGCGACGGTCTCGTGGGTGAACGCGGACGTGTCCCTCGCCCTCGGTGTCGTGCCCGTCGGGATGCCGGCCGACTCCTACGGCGGCAACGAGAACCAGTCGACGCCGTGGAAGGACACGAAGCTGGAGGAGCTCGGCGCCGCGATCGGCACCGAGAGCGCCCCGGTCCAGTACTCCGAGACGGACGGGATCGCCTTCGACGACATCGCCGCGACCGATCCCGACGTCATCCTCGCTGCGTACTCGGGCCTGTCGCGGGAGGATTACGACACCCTGAGCAAGATCGCCCCGGTCGTCGCCTATCCCGAGGTCGCCTACGGCACCGCATGGCAGGACTCGACGCGGATCATCGGCGATGCCCTGGGCCTGTCCGACGACGCGGAGCAGCTCGTCACCGAGACGGAGCAGGCCATCGCCGACGCCGCCGCCGACTACCCGCAGCTCGAGGGCAAGACCTTCATCTACGGCACGCTGGCTCCGGCGACCGCCGATGCCGTGAGTGTCTACACGGCCAACGACAACCGGCCCCGCTTCCTGACCGAGCTCGGCATGGTCCAGGCGGACGTCGTCACGGAGAACACGAAGGGGTCCGAGGAGTTTTTCATCCCCTGGTCCGCCGAGCGGGCCAACGAACTGGACTCCGACATCTTCGTCACGTGGGTCCCTGACGAGGCCACCAAGGACGCCATCGCCACCGATCCGCTGCTCGGCCAGATCCCCGCGGTGCAGGACGGCGCGCTCGTGGCCGACAGCGACAACACGCTGACGCTGTCCGTCTCCGCGGCGAACCCGCTCAGCCTCGTGTGGGCACTGGACCGCTTCCTGCCGATGCTCGGCGAAGCCGCGGACAAGGCCTGACGGACTGTCCTGATTGCCCTCCGGCCGCATCTGGGCTGGAATGGGAAGCGAACCGATCCTCGTCCTCGAAGGGAAGCCGATGTCTCAGGCAGAAATCAACAAGCTCCAGGCCGCCGTGGCCTGGGACAGCAAGGGCAAGAAACTCGGCGATGTGAACGACGTGCATCTCGAGAAGGAATCAGGCATCCCCGCCTGGATCACCGTGTCGCTGGGCCTGCTGAACTCCCGCAAGCACTTCGTGCCGCTCGCGAACTCGCGCTTCGAGGGTGCTGATCTCCACCTCGCCTGGACGAAGAGCGAGATCACCGACGCCCCGAAGTCCGCGAACAGCATCGAGCTCTCACCTGCCGAGGAGACTGCGCTGATCGACTACTACCGTCTCCGTGACGAGGCGTCCGCGTCCTAGCACGCTTCCCGCCCACGCAGAAGCCCCCGTCCGCTTGTCGCAGAAGCCCCCGTCCGCTTGTCGGTGGACGGGAGCTTCTGCGTGCTCGACAGGAGTGCCGGCTAGAACATCTGGAAGATGCCGACGATGTTCCCGACGATGAACACGAGCACCAGGAGCACGACCAGCCCGATCACGCCGAGCCAGACCCCCTGAAGGCCTTTCGATGGCGTCTCCTCATCCGCATGGCCCTGCTGCCAGGTGGTGCTCGCCTCGGCGGGTGGCGTCTCTCCCGGCGGGACGCCACCTCCCGGCTCGAGGCCGGTGATGTTGTTGTCCAGCGGATCGGGGTTCCCTGCGTTCGAGGGATCGGGGCGCTTCTCGCTCATGCTGTCCTCCACGTGGTTGGCAGTACGGTTTCCACCCACCCTACGCCCGAAACGCTAAGTGTGCTTATCGATGATCGCGGTCCGACCCATGGGCGGGTCGGGCCTCCGCACGGGTCGCTGGACGAGGCGCCCGCTCGGCTACTGGCCGACGCCGGCCGTGCTGCCTCCGGTCGGGTCGAACCGCTGGCCCGCGGCGGAGTGGGCTGCGGCGTCGGAGGCGTCCTGCTCGTCCTCGTCGGAGCCCCCTGCCGCTCGGCCCGTCTCGCCCGTCTCGCCCGTGCTGTGGGACGGAGCAGCCGCCAGGGACCCCTGCTCGCGCGGCGTCCAGGACATCGTGATGTTCACGCCCTCCTCGGTGTCCTCGACGAAGAGGTGGAGGTCCTCGCCGACCAAAGCCTCGTGGTGGACCGGATCGCCCGCCTCCCGGGCCATCTCCGTGAGCCGGCAGATCGCCACCGCCATGGCCCGTCCCCAGTCGTGGGGATGCTTGCTCGTCGATTCCGCGGTCGCCGCGAATTTCCTGTCGGTCGTCGCCATCGTCTTCCCTGCTGTCAGTGAGGAACTAAGTACCCTTGGCTTCCAGGTGAGGCAACTTTAGCAGTGCGTCATACGGGCCGGCACGTGATATCCCCTTAAGCATGACCGGCACGACGAGAGCACCGCAGGCCGCCGAAGAACGCAGCGCACGGACGGCAGTGACGCTGTTCCCGCTCCTGATCCTCGCCGGCGGACTGGTGGCAGTGCTCACGCCGGACACCTTCACGGGGCTCGGCCCCCTGGTGAATCCGCTGCTCGGCGTCATCATGTTCGGCATGGGTCTGACGCTCAGGCCGGTCGACTTCGCCCTCATCGCCCGACGTCCCCTCCCCGTGGTGATCGGCGTCGTGGCCCAGTTCGTCATCATGCCGTCGATCGGCTGGCTGGTGTCGATGGCGCTCGGGCTGCCGCCGGCGTTGGCCGCGGGTGTCATCCTCGTGGGCTGCTGCCCGGGCGGGACCGCCTCCAACGTCGTCTCCTACCTCGCCCGCGGCGATGTGGCGTTGTCGGTGGCCATGACCTCGGTCTCGACGATCCTCGCGCCGCTGCTCACCCCGCTGCTCACCCTCTGGCTCGCGGGCCGGTACATGCCCGTCGATGCAGCAGGAATCGGCCTCTCCATCCTCCAGATCGTCCTGGTACCGGTGATCGTCGGACTCGCCGTCCGCTTCTTCCTGCCCCGGGTCGTCGAGCGGCTTCTTCCCGCCCTGCCGTGGATCTCCGTGGCGGCCATCACCCTGGTGGTGATCGCCGTGGTGTCCGGCAGCGCGTCGATCATCTTCTCCGCCGGGCTCCTGGTCCTCGCGGCCGTCATCCTGCACAACGGGCTCGGCCTCGCGCTCGGCTACGGGGCCGCACGGCTGTTCGGGCTCCCCACGCCCGCGAGAAGGACCACGGCCATCGAGGTCGGGATGCAGAACTCCGGGCTCGCCGCAGGGCTCGCCCGGACCTACCTGACCCCGGAGGCCGCCCTGCCGGCGGCGATCTTCTCGATCTGGCACAACGTCTCCGGAGCCGCGCTGGCCGCCTACTGGCGTCGGCGTGACGCGCGCGCAGCCATCGTCTCTGCCGATCCCGCCTGACGTCCGCCGCCCCTGTCGACCAGGAGGGCGTGGTCAGTCCGGGCTGCCGCCCACACTGACCAGCCGCCAACCGTCGCGGGCGGCGTCGAATGCGATGCCGAACTCCAGGACGGGCGAGGCCGGTCCGGTCTGGGCGGAGAAGTGCCATCCCGTCGTCGAAGCCGCTGCTGCGGCCACCGTCGCCGGCCGGCCGATCACCTGCCAGATCCCGCCGTGCCACCTCAGGGCCAGTGGCCGGCCCTGAGGGGTGAAGCGCACGGCTGCCGGCTCGTCGAGCCGCCTGTGCCCGTGGTGCACACCGATCACCTGTGCTGTCATCTGCTGTCCTCCGTTGGTGCGTCCGCTTTCCTGTGAATAATAGAACACGTCTTCTATTCCTCGGCAAGGAGTGACGCGCCCACGGGTCCTCGCCGGGGCTGTGTGATCACCGGTCGGCGGAAGTGGGGGTGGCACCGGCTAGTGTTCCTCACGCCACGGTCTAGCAGCAGGCTTCGGTTCCTGACCATCATCGGATTCCCCATGACAGAGCCCTCAACTGTTCCCGATGTCACCAGCACCACCGGTGGCACATCGCTCCACTCCGTCTCCGGTCTCAGCCACACCGACACCATCCCGGCGCCCGACCGCGGGATCTCCACCGACGTGCCTCTCACCAAGCGGGAGCGCGAAGCACAGTGGATGGGCGCGGCCCTGGAGACACCCGACCTCTCCGCGGTGCCCCTGGCCGACCTCCGCATCCTGGCCAACAGGATGTTCCGCATGCTCGATTCCGACCATCCGCCACTGCAGGCGGGCGAACGCTACGCGGCGGCGGTGGAGGAGATCGAGGAGCGCTCGCGCAGGATCGCAGCCCGTGGCGAGGCAGGCGGGATCCGCGAGGTGTTCAAGGACTCGGGATTCAACTCCCGCTTCGAGCTCTACTTCGACGGCTCCCTCGCCGCCTACATCCGCTACTCGATGCTCGGCGGCCAGCTCACGCTGCGCGCACTGGTCGAGAAGCCCGGCTTCGAGGGCCGGGGCCTCGGGCCGGTGCTCATGCGCCACGCGATGCTCAACGCGCACAAGCGTCGGCTGAGCGTCGTGGCGGGGTGCCCTTCCGCGCAGGCGTTCGTCGAGCAGAATCCGCAGTACCGGACCCTTGCCCGGATGCCGCGCTAGCGCTCACGGACTCGTCCGGGGAACGATCCCTCGCCGGCTGCAGACCGGCCGGCCGCTGACCATGGGGGTCCGCGTGACCAAAAGCCGTCAGCCGCGGAGTGCAGCCCGTGCGGCGTGGCCGATCACCGCGCTGTACGTCGGGTAGGCGAACTTCACGCGGGCGAGCGTCGCGAGATCGGTTCCACCTGCCATGGCGGAGGCGACGGCCGTGATGACCTCGACGGCGTTCTCGCCGACCGCGTGCGCGCCCAGGATCAGTTCGCGCCGACGATCGACCACCAGTTTTAGGAAGCCCTGCTCCCGGTCGTCGATGATGGGACGCTCCACCACGGCGTAGGGCACCGTCACGGCGTGGCACTCGGCATCACGCTCGCGGGCCTTGGCCTCCGTGAGGCCTACACCCGCGTAGTCCGGATCGGTGAAGCCGCCTTCGGGCAGGAGGTGGTGGGGTGTGGTCCGCGTGGCACCGAGGACGGCGTTCTCCGCGGCCGTCTCGCCCTCGAAGACCGCGGCCTGCACGAGCATGCTGCTGCCGTTCGCGTCGCCCGCGACGAAGATGTGGGGCACGTTGGACCGCAGGTAGCCATCCACCGGGACGAAGGAGCGCGCGGTCTGCACGCCCGCCGCCTCCAGTCCGAGTCCCGGCAGGTTGGCCGGCCAGCCGGCGGCCATGATGACGGCGTCGACGTCGCGTGACTGCTGTTCGCCGTCGCGCTTCCAGGTCAGGGTGAGGTGCGCGCCGTGCCGGCTGATGCTGTCGATACCGTCGATGCCCGTCTCCACCTGCACCCCTTTGCCGGTGAAGCTGGCGGTGACCGCCGCAGCGACGTCCTCGTCCTCCGTCATGAGGATGCGCGGAGCGAGGTCGAGCAGGAGGACGTCGGATCCCATGGCGTCGAAGATGGTGGTCATCTGCGCGCCGGTGTGGCCGCCGCCGATGATGGCCACCGAGCCGGGGAGGCTCTCCAGGTCCAGGACCTCGTGCGGCAGGACGGCGAGTTCGGCGCCCTCGATGGGCAGCCGGCGCCCGCTGCCGCCGATGCACAGGATGATCGAGGCCGCCGTGACCTCCCGGCCGTCGACGAGGACGGCGTGCTCGCCGGTGAGTTCGGCGTCGCCCTCGATGAGCTCGATGTTGAGGCGCTCCATCGTGGGGCCGTACCCCTTGGCCTCGAGGACCCGGGCGACCGTGGCCCGCACGCGCTGCACGGTCTTGTCCCAGTCCACCGAGGGTTCGTCCACGACGATCCCGTAGTCGTAGGCCGTCCGCACCTCGCGGAACAGGCGGGCGGTCTTCGCCAGGACGCGGGTGGGGACGCATCCCGAGTTCACGCACGTACCGCCCAGAGCGGACCGTTCGACGACGGCGGTGCGCGCCCCGAGTTCGGCGGCGCGGGTGGAAGCGGCCATACCGGCGGGTCCACCACCGATCACGAGGACATCGAACGTGTACTCCATGGAACAGCTCCTTCGGTCCGTGCACGGGTCGCTGCCCCCATCCTCCACCGGATTCCGGCCGGGTCACAACGCGCCGCCGGATCCCGCGGGGAGTGTCGCCCACGGGCGGCTGCCCCTAGGATCGAAGCCTAGGATCGACGAAGGACGTGCATGACGGGGGACGCTGGGGAGCAGTCTCGATTCACCCTGACCGACGAGGGCGCCGTGCTGCGCCTGGCCTGGGCCGCAGGGGTCACCATCGAGGCCGACGACGTCCATGCGACCATGGCCGCGGTGACGGCGGCCTCGCCACAGGGCAGGAGGCCGCTGCTGGTCCTGATCGGCCTCGTCGAGGCCATCACGCTGGAGGCACGGCACCTCCTGATCGAGGACACGTGCTCGCTGCGCACGGGCGTGGTCGGCGTGGACGAGGTGGGCAAGGTCCTCACGGCGTTCAACTACCGGTCCGTCACCCCCAGCAGGTACTTCACGAACGAGCCGGACGCGCTGGCCTGGCTGACCGGCCATGCCGACGTCGGCGAAGCCACCAGCCGTCCGGCGGAGGAGCCGGAGCCCTACCTCGCCCGGCTCGACGAGGGCGTGATCGTGGTGGAGTGGGACCGCGGCACCAGCGTGAGGACGTCCACGGCGGAGTCTCTGGTCACGGCTGTCGCGGCGCTCGCGCCCGAGGGGTGCACACCGATGCTCGCGCTGAACAACAACATGGTCTCGCTGACGCCCGGCGCCCTGGAGGTGTTCGCCCACCGGCTCGGCGTGGCAGCGCTCGCGATCGTCGGCGTCGAAGGAGACCGTGTGATCGCCGCCTACTACAAGCAGCTGCACAATCCGCCGTATCCCACGCGTTTCTTCCCGACGGCCGCAGAGGCGCGTGCGTGGTTGGCCCGCGGAGCGAGCCCTGCGCGGGGGGATTGACCACGATCCGTGCCGGTCGGGGACCGTGCCGGCCCGATCTCCTACCCGGGTCCTATCCGTGCAGGTACCAGCAGGGCCTCCCACACCGATCCGATCCCGCCTACCGTGGAGGGGTGAGCACCCAGAGCGACATCCAGGACTTCCTGACGTCGAGGCGCGCTCGCATCACACCGGGCCAGGCCGGCCTGGCCGCGTTCGGTACCAACCGCCGTGTGCCCGGCCTCCGCCGCGAGGAGGTGGCGATGCTCGCCGGCGTCAGCGTCGACTACTACGTCCGCCTCGAGCGCGGCAACCTGTCCGGAGTGTCCGACGGCGTCCTCGAGTCCCTCTGTGCCGCACTGCAGCTCGACGACACGGAACGTACCCACCTCTACCATCTCGCCCGTTCCGGCACCACGGAGGTGCGCGCACGCCGGCAGCCGGCGTCGCGCCGGGTCCGCCCGAGCGTGCAGCGGTTGCTGGACACGATGGTGGGCGCTCCGGCGGTGGTGCAGAACGGCAGGCTGGACCTCCTCGCCGCGAATCACCTGGGCCGCGCGCTCTATGCGCCGCTGTCCGACGGCGCCCGGGGCCCCGCCAACTACGCCCGCGCCACCTTCCTCGACCCGCGGTCCAGGGACTTCCTCGGCAACTGGGAGCGGGCGGCCGACGACTGCGTCGCCCTGCTCCGGCTCGAAGCCGGACGCAACCCGCAGGACCGCGAACTGACGACCCTGATCGGCGAGCTGGCCACGCGCAGCGACACCTTCCGCGTACGCTGGGCCGCGCACAACGTCCATCTCCACACCACGGGGTCGAAGACCTTCCGGCACCCGGTGGTGGGTGAGCTCACCCTCACCTTCGAGGGCCTGCAGCTCGCCGCGGACCCGCACCTCACCCTCTTCGCCTACACGGCCGAACCCGGCTCTCCGTCGTCGGACGCCCTGGCGCTCCTCGCCAGCTGGAGCGCGCACGAGCGTCCCGGCACCGTCCCGGTCGGTGACAGCTCCGGCGGCCCGGCGGAGGTGCTGCCCGGCGACGGCGGACGCACCGACGGGTCGCGGTCCGTGCCTGGCGCCGTCCGGCTTCCTCCGGGCCGTTCCGTCGACGACGACGGCTAGACCGAGCGGCTCCCTTCCCGTGTCCCGGGTCGGGCAGCCCGCACCCCCGAGATCCACGGCCGGCGGTCCCGCCTGCCGTTCCGACATCCTCCAGGAGGAACCCATGACCACAGTCCACGCCTACGCAGCGCCGTCCGCCACGGATCCGCTCGTCCCCACCACCATCGAACGCCGCGAGGTCGGCGCACGCGACGTCCTCATCAAGATCGCCTACGCCGGGATCTGCCACTCGGACATCCATACCGTGCGGGGGGAGTGGGGGCCGCAGCAGTACCCGTTGACCGTCGGCCACGAGATCGTTGGTGTGGTCGAGGAGGTCGGCTCCGAGGTCACGCGCCACCAGGTCGGCGACCGCGTCGGTGTCGGCTGCATGGTGAACTCCTGCGGCGAGTGCGCCAACTGCGCCGAGGGTGAGGAGCAGTACTGCCTCAAGGGAAACGTCGGCACCTACGGCGCGAAGGACCGCGACGGCACCATCACGCAGGGCGGCTACTCCACGCACGTCGTGGTCGTCGAGAACTTCGTCCTCTCGGTCCCCGAGAGCATCCCCTACGAGGCTGCGGCTCCGCTCCTGTGCGCCGGCATCACCACCTACTCGCCGCTGAACCACTGGAACGCCGGTCCCGGCAAGAAGGTCGCCGTCGTCGGACTCGGTGGCCTCGGCCACATGGCCGTGAAGATCGCCCATGCCATGGGCGCCGAGGTGACCGTCCTGTCGCAGAGCCTCAGCAAGCAGGAGGACGGCAAGCGCTTCGGAGCCACCGACTACTTCGCGACGAGCGACCCGGAGACCTTCGAGAAGCTGGCCATGAGCTTCGACCTCATCATCAACACGGTGAGCGCGAAGATCGACCTCGACGCCTACCTCTCACTCCTGCGGCTCAACGGCACCATGGTCAACGTCGGGGCTCCGGCTGATGCGCTGCCCCTGCACGTGTTCACGCTGTTCAACCAGCGTCGCTCCTTCGCCGGTTCCGGGATCGGCGGCATCCGCGAGACCCAGGAGATGCTGGACTTCTGCGCGGAGCACAGCATCGCCCCCGAGGTCGAGGTGATCTCGGCCGAGGCCATCAACGAGGCCTACGAGCGCGTCCTGTCCTCGGACGTCCGCTACCGCTTCGTCATCGACACGGCGACGCTGGGCCAGGCGGGCTAGGGACCCGGATCGGGGCAGGCGCCGGCCGCCCTGCCGGACAGCGCGAGCCATCGACCGATGGCTCGCGCTGTCCGCGTTCGGTCCGCTGTGGACGGCGCCGGTCCCCACCCGTCCCGGAGCTGTCCCCGAGCTGTCCCGGACCACCTTGCGGCCCCTCGCCGTACGCCGTGCGGCCCTCGTGCCGCAGAGGACCCCACGGCGGACACCGGCCGGGACGGCCAACCAGTAAGCTGAGGTCCACGGCGGCCCTGCTCAGAGGGCGGACGGCAATTCTTCGGACGGGTAGTGGGATGGGCGAGGGGCGGATGCACGGGGTCGCGGGACGGCTGGCAGCGCTGTCGCCGACGACCCTGCATCTCCTGTTCGGTCCGGTGCTGGCCGCAGCCGCAGCCTTCGGCCGCAGCACGAACCTCGAGTCCTCGGGCCTCGCCCTGGTCTGGCCCGCGGCCGGTATCGCGTTCCTGTGGAGCCTCTGGGGATCGCGGTCCAGGCTCGACTTCACCGTCTCCCTGGTCGCCGCCTTCCCGATCCTCGCCTCGGTCAATCTCCTCACAGGTCTCAGCCCGTCCCTCGGCTTCGCCGTGGCCCTCGGCAGCATCGCCCAGACGGCCGCCGCCGTGGTCCTGTTCCGCCGATTCATCCCCGGACTCGAGATCCGGACCGTGGGGGACTACCTCCGCCTCGGATCCATCGCGATCGCGGCCTGCTCCGTCGGCGCCCTCGCGATCGTCGTGGGCAGCGCGATCGACGGATCCGCCGATCCCCTGTCCGCCTTCGTCCCGTGGCTGGTCCGCCACGGCGTCTCGCTCACCGGGATCGGATCGCTTGGCGTCGTGATCGCCTCGAGCATCAGGGCCAGGGCTGCGGGCCAGACACCTCCCTCGCTCCCGTCCGCCCGCCGTGCCGAGTACGCGATGCTCGCCGTCGTCTCCGTGGTCCTCTACGTCGCGACCTTCGGGGCCGGTACGGCGCTGCCCATCGCTTACACCACCATCCCGGCGCACATGTGGGCCGGACTCCGCCTCCGTTCGGGCTGGGCGATGCTCCATGGCCTGGTCAGCGGTGCCTTCCTCGTCTTCTTCACCCTCGAGCGCCGGGGGCCCTTCCAGGACCTGGACCCCGGCATCGCCGCGTACGTCGCGCAGTCCTTCATGTTCATCGCCTTCTCCCTCTCCGCCGTGCTGGCACTGAGCATGGATGAGCGGCGCCGCCTCATCTCCCGTCTCTACCGGGCCAACGCCGAGGCGAAGGCCGCCGCCGATCTGCGCGACCTCGTGATCGGCCGGATGAACGACGGCGTCCTGGTGGCCGGCGCGGACAAGCGCCTGATCTTCCAGAACGCGACGAGCGAGCGGTGGCTCGGCGGCGGAACCGCGCGTCCGGGCGAGGTGTGGCGGCGCGACTACACGGTCACGACGCCGGACGGGCAGCAGCTCCACGACGACGCCAACCCGCTGACCCTGGCACTCCAGGGCGTCGTGACCGAGCGGATGGACCTCGACCTCACGCACTGCTCGGGTGAGGTCATGCACCTGTCCGTCGACGCGATGCCGCTGCCGGGCGAGGGCGGCGCCGTCGTCGTGCTGCGCAACGTCACGCACGAGCGCCTGTACGAGCGGGATCTGGGGCGGTTCGCGTCCGTGGTGGCGCACGATCTCCTCACGCCGCTGACCGTGTTCGACGGCTGGTTGGAACTCCTCGAGGATCCGGACCTTCCCGCGGACGAACGCCGGGCCAGCATCGAGCGGCTGCAGCAGGCGAGCCTGCGCATGCGGACGCTCATCCGGAACCTGCTCGCCTACAGCCTCGCGAAGGAGGAGCGGCTCACCGCCTCACGGATCGACGTGGGCCGGATGGTGGAGGGGATCATCGACCTCCGGACGGCGCTGCCGGGCACACAGCTCCCCGAGGTGTCCTTCCACGTCGACGCACCGCACGCGGTCTACGCCGACGAGCGGCTGTTCCTCCAGCTCATGGAGAACCTGGTGGGCAACGCGATGAAGTACGGCCGGACCGACGGGACGGGCGAGGTGACGGTGACCACGACGTCCGAAGCGACGTCCGGCCGCACCCTCGTGCGCGTGCGGGACAACGGCATCGGTGTCCCGGACGCCGACCTCGACCGCGTGTTCGAGGAGTTCCACCGGTCCGAGAACGGGCTCAGCCAGGCGTCGGGGACGGGGCTGGGGCTCGCGATCTGCCGACGTATCGCGGAGAGCCACGGCGGATCGATTGTCGTCCGGAACGTCGAGGAGGGCGGCGCGGAGTTCACCGTCAGCCTGCCGGGTACGGCCGCGCAGCTACCCGAGGGCATCCCCTTCGTCGAGGCGGAGGGCTCGCCGCGGGTCTCCGCTTCCTGACCGGACCAGGGGCCCCGGAGGCTCCTGCCCGGAGTCGCCCCGCGCCGGGACCTCAGGCCGCGGACCGCGGGTACAGCTTGGGGGACGCACCGCGGCCCCACCCTCCCCGCAGCCCGGCCAGCACCTCGGCCATGGCCTCGCGAGAGGAGCGCCGCGCTTCCCAGCCGAGCACGGAGCGTGCCCGCGAGGTGTCCATGACGGGGCACTGGGAGGCCATGTCGATCCACCCCGGGTCGGTGCGCTGGACACCCAGCCCCCACGACGCCCCGACGATCCACCGGAGCACCCGTACGGGGAACCCGGTCACGCGGCGTGCGCCGAGGAGGTCGGCGACCCGCTCCGGCGTCAACTCGGGCTCCGCTGCGATGTTGAAGGCACCTGACGCCCGCCGGGCCACGACGCGCCAGTAGGCGTCGGCGACGTCGTCGGCATGGACCGCCTGGAACACGAAGGCCCGGGGAATCGGCAGGAGGGGGAGGGGGATCCGGCCGAGGACGATCTTCGGCACGAGCGGACCGAGGAAGTAGCGGCTGATCTCGCTGCCCGCCGCCCCCTGGAAGATGAGCCCCGGCCGCAGCCGGGCCACGGGGATCTCCGGGTACTCCGCCTCGAAGGAATCGAGCAGCCGTTCCTGCTCGGCCTTGTGGCGGCTGTAGTGGGACGTCCCGATACCATCCGTGGGCCATGACTCGTCCCTGCGGGTCTCCTTGTCCGACGGCGAATACGCCCCGACGGAGGACGCGCACACCACGTGCCGGACTCCTGCGGCGCCCGCCGCGGCCAGTACGTTTGCCGTGCCGGTGACGTTGGTGCGGTGCATGAACGCCTCGTCGCGGTTGGGCTGGATGGCCCAGGCCAGATGCACGACGGCGTCGATGCCGTCGAGCGCCCGCGTCAGGGCCTCCCGGCCCTCGTCCGTGCCGATGTCGATGGCGTGCCAGTCGATGCCGTCGTACGGTGCCCCGCCGGTATCGGGGATGGTCCGGGCGACGGCCGTGAGCGAGATGCCGCCCGTGTCCTCGGCGGTGTCGTACCCTGAACGCTGAATGGACTCGCGGTCCCGGGCGGCGCCCTGCAGCCGGGTGAGCAGGGCCGTGCCGACGTTTCCGGTGGCGCCGATGACTGCTATGCGCATGGGTGGCTCCTGTGACTCGAGGTGTCACGGGCGCGGGGTGCGCCCATGGGGACTGGACTACTAAGTAAGCTTATGGTGCAGTTGAAGCAGACGTACAGCCGTAAGCACGCCCCGCTCCGATTCCGGGGCCGAGACCTGGAGGATTCCGTGAGCAGCAACAGCAGGGTGAGCAGCGCGTCGCGCAGTGACGCGGCCGAGAAGGCGCGGAACGCGCCGGATCCCAACGATCCGCGCAAGCCGGACGATCCGAAGGACGTCAGGAAGCCGGCGTGGAAGTACGTGTTCAAGCGGTCCCTGAGCGAGTTCGGCAAGGACCAGTGCACCGATCTGGCAGCGGCGCTCACCTACTACGCCGTCCTCGCCATCTTCCCCGGCATCCTGGCGCTCCTGTCCCTCCTCGGTCTGTTCGGGCAGGCCCAGAGCACCACGAACCAGGTGCTGGAGATCGTCGGTCAGTTCGCGCCCCGCGATACGCTCGAGACGATCCGGCCGACGATCGAGGGCCTCGCCTCCAACCAGGCCGCCGGTCTCACGTTCGTCATCGGACTCGCGGGTGCCATCTGGTCGGCATCGGGCTACGTCAATGCCTTCTCCCGCGCCATGAACCGGGTCTACGAGGTCGAGGAAGGTCGCGGGTTCCTCAAACTGCGCCCGCAGATGCTCCTCGTCACGATCGTCGTCCTCGTCCTGATCGTGATCATGGGCCTCATGCTCGTCCTGTCCGGTCCCGTGGCGGAGGCCGTCGGCAACACGATCGGTCTCGGCAGTACCGCCGTGACCATCTGGAACATCGCCAAATGGCCCGTCATGGTGCTCTTCGCGGTGCTCATGATCGCGGTGCTGTACTACGGGTCCCCGAACATCAAGCAGCCCAAGTTCCGCTGGATGAGCCTCGGCGGCCTGATCGCCCTGCTGGTGCTCGCCATCACCACCGCGGCGTTCTCCCTCTACGTGGCGAACTTCGGCAGCTATGACAAGACCTACGGCGCCATCGCCGGGGTCATCGTGCTGCTGCTGTGGATCTGGCTGGCCAACCTGTCCCTGCTGTTCGGTGTCGAGTTCGATGCCGAAATGGAGCGCGGACGCCAGTTGCAGGGCGGTATCGAGGCCGAGGAGACCATCCAGCTTCCCCCGCGGGCCTCCAAGGCTGCGGAGAAGAAGCAGGAGAAGCACCTCAAGCTCGTCCGTGAGGGACGCGAATTGCGTGAGAAGTACGGACGGGATTACAGCAGGCAGTAGCGGCTCCCGCCCCGCTTCGGCATCCGTTCCACCAGGAGGCCCGGTCGTCACCGCAACCGGGCCTCCTGTCCGTCAGCACACCTAGACTGGCGGCATGACCGACACGCAGCAGTCCGAGCAGCAGTCCGAGCAGCAGTCTGAGCACAGCACCAGAGGGTCCTACGTCACCGGTGGTAAGGAGTTCACGCGGGACACGCAGTACATCGAGACGAGGATCACGAGGGACGGCGCCGACGGCTACCCCGTCGAAGCGGGTCGCTACCGCCTCATCGCCGCACGGGCCTGCCCCTGGGCCAACCGCACGATCATCGTCCGCCGTCTCCTCGGACTGGAGGACGCGATCTCCCTCGGCACCCCGGGACCCACCCATGACAGCAGGTCCTGGACCTTCGACCTGGACCCGGACGGCAAGGATCCCGTCCTCGGCATCGAGCGCCTGCAGGAAGCATTCTTCAAGCGGGACCCCGACTACTCGCGCGGCATCACCGTGCCGGCCGTCGTGGACACGACCACCGGCGCCGTGGTCACCAACAACTTCCCGCAGATCACCCTCGACTTCTCCGGCGAGTGGAAGGACTTCCACCGTGAGGGCGCTCCCGACCTCTACCCGGAATCACTCCGGGAAGAGATCGACACGGTCAACAAGCGGGTCTTCACGGAGGTGAACAACGGCGTCTACCGATGTGGGTTCGCCGGGTCGCAGGAGGCCTACGACGCCGCCTACGACCGCCTCTTCACCGCACTGGACTGGCTGGAGGAACGGCTGACGAACCAGCGCTTCCTCGTCGGGGACACCATCACGGAGGCCGACGTCCGACTGTTCACCACCCTCGTGCGGTTCGATCCGGTCTACCACGGCCACTTCAAGTGCAACCGGAACAAGCTGACGGAGATGCCGGCCCTCTGGGGCTATGCCCGCGACCTCTTCCAGACGCCCGGCTTCGGCGACACGATCGACTTCGAGCAGATCAAGCAGCACTACTACATCGTCCACGAGGACATCAACCCAACCGGGATCGTGCCGAAGGGTCCCGACCTCGCCGGGTGGACCACGCCGCACGGGCGCGAATCCCTCGGTGGCAGGCCCTTCGGGGACGGCACCCCGCCGGCTGCGGTGTAGGTCGCGGAGGGGTTGCGGACGAGGTGCCCCCGCAGCCCCTCGCGGCCCGGATTAGGGAACAAACTCGTTTCTTAATTGTCCGGAGCCTAGGCTAGCCTTACTTCAGACCGATCGTCCGTCCGAGGGAGGCACCATGGCAGTCCAGGCCTCCGCCGTGCGCCCCGCTCCCTCCACCGGTCCCCGGCCGGCCCCGGCCCTCCGCCGTCGGTCCTCGACGCCGCGGAACCTCGTCCGGCTGGGTGTCGCGGCGCTCGTGCTGCTCGCCGTCAGCATTGCCTCGCTCACCATCGGGGCGCGATCGGTCGGCATCGGCACCATGATCGACGCCGTCACAGCCTTCGATCCATCGAACGGCGAGCACGCCGTCGTCCTCTCCCGCGTCCCGCGCACCATCGTCGGGCTCCTCGTCGGAGCAGCGCTCGCCACGGCGGGCGCGGCGCTGCAGGGCGTCGCCCGCAATCCGCTGGCCGACCCGGGCATCCTCGGGATCAATGCCGGGGCCTCGCTCGCCGTCGTCATCGGGATCTACGTGTTCGGGCTCAGCAGCGCCTCCGGCTACATCTGGTTCGCCTTCGCCGGGGCGGGTGCGGCCGCCCTCACCGTCTACGCCGTGGCCAGTCTCGGCCGTGAGGGCGCGACGCCGGTCAAGCTCGCCCTCGCCGGCGCGGCCCTCGCGGCCGGCCTCGGCAGCCTCACCAATGCCGTCCTCGTGTCCAGCCAGGAGACCCTCGACGCCTTCCGCTTCTGGCAGGTGGGCACCCTCTCTGGCAGGGGGTGGGACGTCATCGGCGCGGTCACGCCCTTCCTCCTCGGCGGGCTCGTGCTGACCCTCGCCACGGGCAAGGTGCTCAACAGCCTGGCGCTCGGCGACGACGTGGCCCGCGGCCTCGGCCAGAACGTCGGCCTCGCGCGCGGAATCACGGCGCTCGGCGTCGTCATCCTCTGCGGCGCGGCGACGGCGGCAGCCGGGCCCATCGCCTTCGTGGGGCTCGTCATCCCGCACATGGTGCGGCTCGTAGCGGGCCCCGACTACCGCTGGATCCTCCCCTTCTCCGCCCTGCTCGGGCCGGTTCTGCTGCTCGGTGCGGACATCATCGGACGCGTGATCCTCCCGCCGGGCGAGGTCCAGGTGGGCATCATGACCGCCGTCGTCGGCGCACCCGTCTTCGTCTGGCTCGTGCGGCGCCGCCGGATGGCCCAGCTGTGAGCGCCCTCCAGCAGGCTCCCGCGCCCGCCGGGCAGGGTCCCGCCGGGGTCCGCAGCTCCTCGCCGGTTGGCGCCCGGGTGCAGCGCCGGCGGAGCACGGCCCGCCGCGTGGCAGCGGCAGCGTTCGCCGTCACCGTCCTGTTCGCCGTGAACGTGCTGCTCGGGACCTACACCGTGACCATCCCCGACTTCCTCCGCATCCTCGGCGGGGCGGACATCCCCGGAGCCAGCTTCATCGTGCTGGAGAACAAGCTCCCCCGTGCGGTCATCGGCCTCCTCATCGGCGTCGCGTTCGGCGTCTCGGGCGCCGTGTTCCAGACCATGCTGCGGAATCCGCTCGCAAGCCCGGACATCATCGGGATCAGCTACGGTGCGAGCGCCTCGGCCGTGGCGGCGATCGTCCTCTTCGGTGCTGCAGGTGCCGCGGTCTCGCTCTCGGCGCTGGTCGGGGCGATGGTGGTGGCCGCGGCGATCTACCTCATCTCCCGACGTGGCGGCGTGGCGGGGTACCGGCTCATCCTGGTGGGCATCGGGTTCGCCGCCGTCATGCACGCGCTCGTCAGTTTCCTCATCACCCGCACGGATCTCCGTACCGCCTCCGAGGCCGTGCTCTGGCTCAACGGATCGCTGAACTCGAGCACTTGGGACCGCGTCGTGGTGCTCGTCGCCTCCCTCCTGGTCCTGCTGCCGGCCGCAGTCGTCCTGTCGCGCAGCCTGCAGGGTCTCGAACTGGGCGACGACGCCGCGGCGGGCCTCGGTGTCCGCGTCGAGGCATCGAGGCTCGGACTGATGTCCACCGCCGTCGCCCTCGCCGCGGTCGCGACCGCGGCTGCCGGCCCGGTGGCGTCCATCGCGTTCCTGTCCGGCCCGATCGCGCGCCGGCTGCTCGGCAACCGACCATCGCTCGCGATGGCGGGACTCGTGGGCGCGGTGATCGTCCTCGCCGCGGACTTCGTCGCGGCGAACCTGATCGACGGCACCTCGCTTCCCGTCGGTGTCGTCACCGGCGTGCTGGGAGCGCCGTTCCTGCTGTGGCTGCTCGCCACGGCCAACCGCAGAGGCCAGGGAGGCTGAGATGATCCTTCGCCACGAACCGGCGGCGCATCCGCCGCGCACCACCTCTGCGGCTCCCGGTACCGCGCCGGACACGCTGTCCGCCGAGGCGCTCACGCTCGCGTACGACGAGCGCACCGTCGTCGACAAGCTCTCGCTGGAGCTGCCCGCGGGCAGGGTCACGGTCATCGTCGGGGCCAACGCCTGCGGGAAGTCCACCCTGCTCCGGGGCCTCGCCCGGCTGCTCAAGCCCGTCACGGGCAGTGTCATCCTCAACGGCACGGACATCCACGCCCGGTCCACCAAGGCCGTGGCCCGCGTCCTCGGTCTGCTCCCGCAGACACCGGTGGCACCGGACGGCATCAGCGTCGCCGACCTGGTGGGGCGCGGCCGCTACCCGCACCAGGGCTGGTTCCGCCAGTGGACCCCCGAGGACGACGACGAGGTCACCGCCGCGCTCGAGGCCACCGACACGCTGGCCCTCGCGGACCGGAACGTCGACGAGTTGAGCGGCGGCCAGCGCCAGCGGGTCTGGATCGCGATGGCGCTCGCGCAGCAGACCGGTATCCTGCTGCTCGACGAGCCCACCACCTTCCTCGACGTGACGCACCAGGTCGAGGTCCTGGATCTCATCACCGACCTCAACCGCCGATCAGGCACCACCGTGGTGATGGTGCTGCACGACCTCAACCTCGCAGCCCGGTATGCGGACCACCTCGTGGCCATGCGCGACGGCCGGATCGTGGCGCAGGGGCCGCCGTCGGACGTCGTGACCGAGCAGACGGTCTCCGGGGTGTTCAACCTCGAATGCCGCGTCATCGAGGACCCGGTGTCCCACACCCCGATGGTCGTCCCCATCGGCCGGCACCACGGGGCGGCGCCGGCCCTCCACCTTCCGTCCTCCCCGGGCGGCCGCGAGCCGTCACGGGGGTACCGACCCAATCCGCAGGACACCGTTCCTGCACGAGTGGAGGCAGCATCATGACCGACGTGACCGAGCGGACCGCGAGGCGGACCGCTTCCGACACCGAACCGATGGTCCTGGCCTTCGACGTCGTCGTCACCGCCGTGCAGGACCTGACGGCGTCCTTCCGCCGGATCACCTTCGGCGGTGCGTGCCTGACCTCCTTCGGGGTCGCGGGGGACACCCTCGACCTCCGCATCAAGATCGTCATCCCGTCCGAGGGCCGCGACTGCCCGGACATCGCCGGCATGATGGCCGGTGGGTCGGCGTCGAGCTGGTACCAGACCTGGCTCGGCCTGGACGCCGGGGAGCGGGGTTCCATGCGGACCTACACCGTGCGCGCAGCACGCTGCGGCGGCGAGCGGCCGGAGATCGACGTCGACTTCGTCCTGCACCTCGACGCCGACGGGCGTGGCGGGCCCGCCGCCGAATGGGCGGCCGCGGCACAGCCGGGCGACCGCGTCTGCGTCATCGGCCCGAATTCGTCCGCGGCGCAGTGCGCGACGGCGGGGGCCTACGGTGGGATCGAGTGGAGTCCGGGCCTCGCGCAGCACGTCCTGCTGGCGGGGGACGAAACCGCCGTCCCGGCGATCAGCGCGATCCTCGAGTCGCTGCCGGAGGACATCACCGGCCACGCCTTCCTCGAGGTCCCCGACGCGCGGGACATCCAGGACATCCGCACCCGCTCCTCGGTCTCCATCACCTGGCTCACCCGTGACGGGTCGTCCCACGGCGAAGCGCTCGATGCAGCGGTCCGTGACGCCGTCAGGGTCCCCGGCTGGGTCTCGCTCTCCGGATCGGGTGCAGTGAGCGGTGGCAGCGAGCCCGAGGAGGTGGACATCGATCGGACGATCCTGTGGGAGACACCGCAGCTCCTGGAAGCGGCCATCGTGAAGTCGACGGTCAATCCCGAGAGGTTCCCCGGCACGCAGCCGTTCTATGCCTGGATCGCCGGCGAGGCTGCTGTCGTCCGTGGCCTGCGCCGCTACCTCGTGCGGGACGTCGGCGTGGACCGGAAGCAGGTCGCGTTCATGGGCTACTGGCGCAAGGGTCGCGCGGAGCTGTCCTGACCCGGATCGGAGCCTCCGACCGCAGGTTTCGCCGGGCTTTTCCGCAGGAATCCGGAGCCGAACCGGAGTATCACAGATGATCCACAGGCGGGGTAACGGAATTGTAACTTCGCCCGTGGTGCCCTAGGGTTTGAGCAGCCACAGCAGCTTTCTCCCCCAGGTCCGCACGCCCGACCCTGTCAGCGGACCGCTGAACACCCTGTGACAGGGGCGGAGGAGCCACGGACCGGCGGCAGATGCCGCACCATCCGTGTCCCCCTCGCGGTCTAGTCGGCGCACGCCCTCCGCGGCTTTTCGCGGTGCTGCCGTGCCGACGAGCCGGATCGAGTCCTGCTCCGATCCGCCAACCGACGTCGCGGGCGTCCTGAAAGAGGTCAGTCGTTGAGCCAGACGGTCATGCCCGGTCGCCGCCGTGCGTCCGAGGGGCGCGCGCACCAGCAGGACACCCATCGGCGTCGCGCCGACCAGCACCCCGCCGATCCTTCCCAGACCGCCCGACGGATGACCCCCGTCCTCCCCACCCCTGCGGCCCGGGCGTCCGAGGTGCCCGCCCCCGCGCGGATCCCCGCTCAGACGTCCGAACGTCCTCCCACGACCCTCCCGTCCCGTCGGGCCCTCCGCGCGGCCCGGTCCGCGGACACGGCCGCGCCGCCGATCCTGCCCTCCCGTCGATACCTGCGTGAGGCCGCATCGGCCCCGGCGGGCGGACGTGCCACGGCGCCGCGGACCGCCGGAGGGCACCGCGCGGGCGGCCGCACCACGCGGCTGGAGCGGCTGCGGGGCAACGCGGCCACGGCCGGGATCGTCCTTGCCTCGGCAGGCCTGGTGATGGGTGCTGTCGCGCCGGCCGCCCAGGGCACCGCCCCCCAGGTCGCCACGGACGCCCCTGCGATCCCGGCGCCCCGGGTCTCCCCGGCCGTCACCGCTCCCGCCGATGCGGCGGTGACCTTCGGCCTCGTCGCAGCAGGTCCGGCAGCGGACGGCATCGCTCCGAGCATCGTCACGGCGCGCGCCCTCTCGGCGTCGCTCACACCGGCAGCGAAGGAGCGCAAGGCCTTCAGCGTTCCCGTGGACAACCCTGTCGTCGCCTCGACCTTCGGCTACCGCATCAACCCGCTGGGCGGATCGGGCGAGGAACTCCACACCGGCCAGGACTATGCGAGCGCCTGCGGGGCGGCCGTCAAGGCCGCCGACGCCGGCACGGTCGTGGACTCCGGCTGGCACGCGTACGGCGGCGGGCAGCGCATCGTGATCGACCACGGCGACGGCCTCAGCACCACCTACAACCACCTGAGCGTCCTCGACGTTGCCGCGGGCGCACGGGTGCAACGCGGCGACCTCCTCGGCGCCGTGGGCAGCACCGGGAATTCGACCGGTTGCCACCTGCACTTCGAGGTCATGGTCGACGACGAGAAGGTCGACCCCCAGCCCTGGCTCTGATGCCGGAGCCCGTCCGGAGCCCGGAGCCGGCCCCAAAGCCCGGAGCCCGCCCGGAGCCCGGAGCCGAGGCGCGATGCGGCCCGGAACGGGCTAGGGAAGCGGTTCGCTGACGACCGCAGGGTCCTTGTACCCCAGGGGCATCCGGAGCCTGAGCGAATCGGGCTTCACCTCGAAGGCCATGTGCGTGGCCTGGCCGAGGGGATCGCCGTCGAGCTGCACCTCGAGGGGTTCGCGCAGGGTCACCTCCGCGGTACGGCACTGGAAGTACTCGAGGGAGGGGTCCTTGCCCTTGCCCCGGGCGAAGAGTTTGCCCGCCACCGCGAGCCAGCCGAGCGCGCCCTTCGGTGCCACGGTCATGAGGTCCATGAGTCCGTCGTCGATCTTCGCGCCGGGGAAGATCTCGAGTCCGCCCATGATCTTCCCGCAGTTCCCGCCCATGACGCTGCGCAGCCTGCGCTCGAAGGGCTTGCCGCCGTCCACCGAGAGGGTGGTGCGCGTGGGCTTGCCCGGCAGGTTCCGCAGACCGGCATCGACGTAGGCGAGCCAGCCCACCTTGTCCTTCAGGTCGTCCCGGGTGTCGGACATGATCGCGGCGTCGTACCCGATCCCCGCCATGACGAGGAACACGTGTGCGTCCTGCGCCCGGTCGACGGTCACGTGCACGACGTCGATGGTCCGCTCGGTCCCGCGGAACGCGGCCTCGACGGCGGCATCGGGATCATCGACGGCGATGTCCAGGTTCCGGGCCAGGAGGTTGCCGGTGCCGAGCGGGACCAGTGCCATCATGGTCCCCGTCTCCGCGAGCTCCTCCGCGACGCAGCGCACGGTGCCGTCGCCGCCGGCGGCGATCACCAGGTCCACACCGGCGTCGAGCGCCTCGCGTGCCTGGCCGTGGCCCGGATCATCCGCCGTGGTCTCGATCACGAGCGGCTCGTCCCAGCCGTCCTCCTCGGCGATACGCCGGACGGCGCCCACGACGTCGACGTCGGTGGCCTTGATCGGGTTGATGATCAGGGCCGCGCGCCGGCGGGAGGAGCTGCCGGCAGGCGTGGCGTCCGTACGAGCCTCGGGTGGTGCTTCGGTCGGCATGGTGTCCTTCGGCAGGGTGTCAACGGATGGCTTCGTCGAGCTTATCGCGGGGCACCCCGACGTCGAAGGTAATCTTTGGTCGTGACCAACACCTCGCGCTACGTGGCCCTCGGAGACTCCTTCACGGAAGGCGTGGGTGACTGGGACCCCGAATCGCCCAACGGCGTCCGCGGCTGGGCGGACCGCGTCGCCGAGCAGCTGGTCCTGGCGGACCCGTCCTGGGAGTACGCCAACCTCGCCATCCGCGGCAAGAAGATGCGGCAGATCCTCGACGAGCAGATCGACGCGGCACTGGCCCTCGAGCCGACGCTCGTCACGGTGTACGCCGGCGCCAACGACATCCTCCGCCCGCGCATCGACATCGACCTTTTGATGTCGCGGTACGACGACGGCATCGCCCGCCTGCGCGCCTCGGGAGCCGACGTCGTGCTCTTCACGGGCTTCGACGCCTCCGGATCCGCCGTGTTCGGCAGGACCCGCGGACGCACCGCCGTCTACAACGAGTGGGTGCGGGAGATCGCGGACGGGCGTGGTGCGACCATCGTGGACTACTGGCGGCTACGGGAGTTCCAGGACTGGGGCTACTGGGACGTGGATCGCATGCACATGTCGGCCGCGGGCCACACCCTCATGGCGGTGCGGGTGCTCGAGGCCATGAAGGCCTCCCACCGGATCGACCTCCCGGAGCTCGAGGCCCGGCCCGCACTCAAGCGCGCGGAGCAGCTCCGAGCGGACGCCCAGTGGGCCAGGGAGTACCTGAGCCCGTGGGTGGGGCGCCGGCTCCGTGGGGTGTCCTCGGGGGACGACCTGCAGCCCAAGTACCCGGTGCCAGGGCATCCGCTCCGGGCCTCCGTGACCGCCTGAGGGCCTCCTGCGCCGGGCACCGTCGACGCTGGGAGCCGGTTCCCGCGGTGTCGCACCGCGCGGGACCGATGGCCGGCCGTCCGCCCAAAGGACCACGCGGGCACCGCCCCCGCAACCCGGACGGGGCGGTCGCGGAGCCCGGTGGACACCGCCGGCCATGTGCCAGAATGAGCGCATGGCGGCGCATTGGCTCACACCGGACGAGCGGCGGGCGTGGCTGGCACTGTACGCGCTGACGTCGCTCCTGCCGTCGACGCTCGACGCACACCTCTTCCGGGAAGCGCGCATCACCCTGTTCGACTACCACGTCCTCGCCATGCTCTCCGAGTCCGACGGCACCAGCCTCCCCATGAGCGACCTCGCGGCGCGATCGACGGCGTCGCTCTCGCGGCTCAGCCACGTGGTCAAGAAGCTCGAGTCCCGCGGCTGGGTCGCCCGGGTGCCGTCGTCCTCCGACGGCCGGGTGACGACGGCGTCGCTGACCCCGGACGGCCTCCGGATGCTGGAGGACCTCGCCGTCTCCCACGTCGCCCAGGTGCGGAGCACCGTGTTCGACGCCCTCGACGCGCAGGACGTCGCCGATCTCGAGCGGGTGGGCCGGAAGATCCTCCGGCGCCTGGACGGAACGCACTGGATCCTGGCGGAGATCGGGCCGGGCACGGATGGGGTCGAGCCGGATGCTCCCGCGGTGGAGGTCCGGGGCCACCACGCGGTACCCGACGCAGCCGCTGCGGCGTCGCTCCACCAGCAGGTTCACAGCAGCGGTCACTAGGCTGGCGGAGGCCGTTCACGGCCCTGACGAGGACAGGACGGCAGATGGAACAGCAGGGACAGTACCGGCACCAACCCCGGATCCTCGCGATCGTGCTGGCCGGGGGTGCGGGCGGCCGGCTAGGTGTGCTGACGGACCACCGGGCCAAGCCCGCCATGCCGCTCGGAGGGAGCTTCCGGCTCATCGACATCCCGCTGTCAAACCTTCACCACAGCGGGATCTCCGACGTGTGGATCATGGAGCAGTACCAGCCGAAGACCATCAACGACCACCTCCGGAACGGCAGGCCCTGGGACCTCGACCGGACGAGGGGCGGCCTGCTCGTCCTGCCCCCGTTCAGCGGACGCGAGGGGGAGGGGTTCGCCGAGGGGAACGCGGACGGGCTGCTCCGCCAGTCCGCCTTCATCCGGGACTTCGCGCCGGACCTCGTCCTCGTCCTCAGCTCCGACCACCTGTACCGCCTCGACTACCGCGACGTCGTCGACACCCACCTGCGCGCGGGAGCGGCGCTCACCATGGTCACGGTCGACTTCGACGGCGACGCCTCACCGCACGGCGTCGTGACGGTCGACGACGACGGCCGCGTCACCGGGTTCGCGTACAAGCCGGAGGAACCGCAGTCGCGGATCGTCGCCGCGGAGGTCTTCCTCTACTCGGCGGAGGCACTGCTCGAGGCGCTGGACCGACTCGACGGACAGCAGGAGAACCTCGGCGACTACGGGCACCACCTCGTTCCCCACCTGGTCGAGCAGCACGCCGTCGTCGAGCACCGACTCGAGGGCTACTGGCGAGACCTGGGCACGCCGGCCAACTACCTCCGCGCGCATCTCGACCTCCTCGCCGGCAGGGGACCGGACCTCGCCGATCCCGCCTGGCCCATCCTCACCGAGCCGCCCCACGTGGCACCGGCTTTCGTCGGTGAGGGCGCCGTGATCGCAGGGTCGCTGATCACTCCCGGCGCCCGGGTCCACGGGACCGTCCGGAGGAGCGTGATCGGTGCCGGGGCGGTCATCGAGCCCGGAGCCGTCGTCGAGGACTCGGTGGTGCTCAACCGGGTGCGGATCGGGACCGGGGTGTCGGTGCGCTGGGCGATCGTCGACTCGGACGCCGTCGTGTCCGCGGACCGCATCGGCGGCGGCCCGGACGAGCCCGTGGTCGTCGGGCGGGACGGCGAGCCGGGCGACTGACCCGTTTTGGTCAGGCCAGAACCTGTCGGTAGTATGGTAAGGCGTTTGGCTGTGGTGGAGGCCGCCCTGTTCCCAGGACAGGTCGGAATGCGCCCGGCTACCCGTGACTACTAGAATTCAGGGCTGGACCGGCCGCAAGGCCGCCCCGCCTGATCTTCACCGTCTTCCCCGCGGCGAGGCACTCTGGCAGGTTCTCACCCTGCCGGGTACACCTCCGGAAAGCTGCAGTAATAACGGTGTCATTACTGGTGGCGGGACGCTCGACAAGTGATTCCGTCACGTTCATCTAATCTGGAGGAGAGTTATGGCAGCCCACTGCCAAGTGACCGGAGCCGAGCCCGGCTTTGGACACAGCATTTCGCACTCGCACCGCCGCAACAAGCGTCGGTTCGACCCCAACATTCAGAAGAAGCGCTACTACGTGCCTTCCCTTCGCCGTAACGTCACGCTGCAGGTCTCGGCCCGCGGCATCAAGACGATCGACGTGCGCGGTATCGATGCGGTCGTCGCATCGATCCTCGCGAGGGGAGTGAAGCTCTAGTGGCGAAGGACAAGGACGTACGTCCGATCATCAAGCTGAAGTCGACCGCCGGCACGGGCTACACGTACGTGACGCGGAAGAACCGTCGTAACGATCCGGACCGCATGGTCCTCATGAAGTACGACCCCAAGATCCGCAAGCACGTCGAATTCCGAGAGGAGCGCTAAACATGGCCAAGAAGTCAAAGATTGCTCGCAACGAGCAGCGCAAGGTCATCGTCGAACGCTACGCGGCCAAGCGCCTCGAGCTCAAGAAGACCCTCGTCGACGAGAACGCCACGGATGAAGCACGCGAAGCGGCACGCCTCGGCCTGCAGAAGCTCCCCCGCAACGCTTCGCCGGTGCGCCTGCGCAACCGCGACCAGATCGACGGGCGCCCCCGCGGAACGCTCCAGAAGTTCGGCATCTCGCGTGTCCGCTTCCGCGACATGGCCCACCGGGGCGAGCTGCCCGGTGTGACCAAGTCCAGCTGGTAGCAGTTCCCGGGACCCTGCGTCCCAGCAGCACCACCCGCCGCCTCCGGCGGTGACACCACGGAAGCCGGCAACCCCAGGGTTGCCGGCTTCTGTCGTGTCGGGCCCCGAGAAGCGGCGCGCTCGGCCTACGACGGCCGAAAAGAGCCCCGGAAATGCCGTGATTATGCCGAAAAGCCCCGGAAACACGCGGGGCGCGGCGCCCAAGCTGATAGGTTTTCGGACAGAGGCTTTTCGAATACCGCGAAAAGCTCGTTCCGAAGAGTGACGTCCAGGAGGACCTGAAGTGGCTAAAAACCGTAGTGAACTTGTTGCCGAGGTAGCAGCGAAGGCCGACACGAGCCAGGCCGCCGTCAACGGCGTCCTTGACGCCCTGTTCGACGTCTTCGCCGAGTCCGTCGCCAAGGACGAGAAGATCACCATCCCGGGTTGGCTCGCCGTCGAGCGCACCAGCCGCGCAGCGCGCACCGGCCGTAACCCCCAGACCGGCGAGACCATCCAGATCGCCGCGGGCCACAGCGTCAAGCTGACCGCAGGCTCGAAGCTGAAGGCTTCCGCCAAGTAGTCCGCGTCACCCGCTGACTGAACGATCGAGGGGCCGCTGCCATGACGGCAGCGGCCCCTCGTCGTCGGCGCCCGTCCGCCCTCGGCGGCATCCCGCGGAAGATTCGCCCTATTTCTACTCCGGGTAGAGAATGGTGTATGTGTCGACAACTGCGAAGCAACCGCGCGAGACCCTCGCCGCAGCCTCCCCGGAGCGCGCTATCGGAACGGGCTGGCTGGTCCTCGCCGGCGTCGTCGTGCTCGTCTCGCTCGTGGTCGCGCTGTTCTACTCCGGTGCCGCCGCCGCCCGGCAACTCGGTGATCCGGGAGCGCTGACCCGCTGGGGCCTGCCCGTCGCCAAGGTCCTCAACAACACCGCCGCCGCGGCGACCATCGGTGCCCTCGTCTTCGCGGTGATCATGCTTCCGCGCAAGGTCGGGACGTCCGGGCGGAAGCCCAAGGACACCGCGGCCGAGCACCCGGCCTTCACCCGCGTCCTCATGCTGGCCGCCGTGTCCGCGGTCCTCTGGACCATCGGGGCGCTCGGCGTCATGGTCTTCACCTACTCCGACGCCGCCGGCCTGCCCCTGAGCACCGACCCGGCGTACACCCAGGGCCTCGCCGCGTTCCTGACGGACTTCTCCACCGGGCGCGCGTGGCTCGTGACCTCGATCGTCTCGGCGGTCCTCGCCACGCTCCTGTTCGGTGTCCGTTCGCAGACCGGTCTCGCCCTCACCCTGGTGCTCGCCCTGCTCAACCTGCTGCCCATGGCCCTGATCGGGCACTCGGCGAGCGGCGACGACCACAACGCCGCGGTCAACTCGATCGCCCTCCACCTCGTGGGTGTCTGCCTGTGGGTGGGCGGGATCATCTCCCTCGCCGTGGTGAGCGGCAAGCTCGGCGACCAGGCCCTCCCGGTCCTCAGGCGGTTCTCGGCCCTCGCCGGGTTCGCGTTCATCCTGGTCGTGGCCTCGGGCGTGGTGAACGCCAGCCTCCGCATCACCGACCTCGCGCAGCTCAGCTCCGAATGGGGCCTGCTCGTCACCTTCAAGACCATCGCCACGCTGCTGCTCGGCGGCATCGGCTGGATGCACCGGCAGTGGATCATCCCGCAGCTCGGCGCGTCGGGCGGCACCGCGCAGTCGCGGCTCTCCGCGCGCCGGGTCCTGTGGCAGCTCATCGCCGTCGAGCTCGTCATCATGGGTGCGGTCTCCGGCGTGGCGGGGGCACTCGGGCGCACGGCGCCGCCCCGTTCCGAGGTGCTGCCCACCGAGGCCGGCCCCGCCCGCATCCTGACCGGGTACGACCTCCCGCCGGAGCCGACCCTGAGCCGCTGGCTCACCGAGTGGCGGCCGGACTGGCTGTGGATCACCGTGGCCCTGACCTTCGGCGTCGCCTACGTGCTCGGGATGGTCAAGCTGCACCGCCGCGGGGACTCGTGGTCCGTGGCCAAGCTCATCAGCTGGCTCCTCGGCCTCGCCCTCCTGACCTACTTCATCTCGGGCGCGCCCGCCGTCTACGGGATGGTGCTGTTCAGCGCGCACATGGTGGACCACATGGCGCTCACCATGGTGGTGCCGCTCTTCCTGGTCCTCGGCGCACCCGTGACCCTGGCCCTGAAGGCCCTGACCGCGCGCCGCGACGGCTCGCGCGGGCTGCGGGAATGGATCCTGGTGATCGTGCACTCGTGGCCGTCACGGATCATCACGCACCCGCTGTTCGCTGCCGGCAACTTCGTCGCGTCGATCATCGTCTTCTACTACTCGCCCCTCTTCGGGTTCGCCCTGCGCGAGCACGTCGGACACGAGCTGATGATCACGCACTTCCTCATCACCGGCTACATCTTCGTGCTGTCGATGATCGGTTCGGATCCCGTGCCGTTCCGCGCGCCCTACCCGATGCGCATCCTGCTCCTCTTCGCGACCATGGCCTTCCATGCCTTCTTCGGCGTCACCCTGATGGGCTCGACCTCGCTGCTCGAGGCCTCCTGGTTCGGCAACATGGGCCGCGACTGGGGCGCATCGGCCCTGGCGGACCAGCAGGTGGGCGGAGCGGTCACCTGGGGCGTCGGCGAGATCCCGACGCTCCTGCTCGCCATCGGCGTCGCCGTCGTGTGGTCGCGCTCCGACGCGCGGGAGACCAAACGCAAGGATCGTGCCGCGGACCGGAATAACGACGCCGACCTGACGGCTTACAACAGCATGTTCGCCGACCTCGCCGCACGCGATGCCGGGAACCGCCGCCCCGCCCAGCAGCCGACCGCGCGCGCCACAGCCGGAGACACCGCAGGAGACAACGAATGACCGAGACCACCGTCCGCACCGGCTACCGGGTGCGCGGCTCCGCGCTGACCGGCCGCAACTGGCTGAACACCGGCGGCAGGCAGCTGCAGCTCGAGGACCTGCGCGGCAAGATCGTGATCCTCGACTTCTGGACCTTCTGCTGCATCAACTGCCTCCACGTCCTCGACGAGCTGCGGCCCCTCGAGGAGCAGTACTCGGACGTCCTCGTGACGGTCGGCGTGCACTCGCCGAAGTTCGAGCACGAGGCCGATCCGGTGGCCCTCGCCGCCGCCGTCGAGCGCTACGACATCCACCACCCCGTCCTCGACGACCCGGAGCTCACCACCTGGCAGGCCTACACGGCCCGGGCCTGGCCCACCCTCGTGGTCATCGACCCCGAGGGCTACATCGTGGCGCACCTCTCCGGGGAGGGGCACGCCGCCGGGCTCACATCGCTCGTGGAGGAACTCGTCGCCGAGCACGAGGCGAAGGGCACGCTGCACCGCGGCGACGGCCCGTACGTGCCGGCGGAGAGCACCGCGGGTGACCTCAAGTTCCCGGGCAAGCTCCTCGCGCTGCCGGCCACCGGCACCTTCCTCGTCGGCGACACCGGCCACCACCGCCTCGTCGAACTCGAGGCGGATCTCGTCACGGTGCGCCGCACCATCGGTTCGGGCAGCAAGGGTTTCCACGACGGCAGCGCCTCCGACGCCCAGTTCAACGAGCCCCAGGGCCTCGCGCTCCTGCCAACCGTGCTCGCGGCGGAGGTCGGGTACGACGTCGTCGTCGCCGACTCCGTGAACCACCGCCTGCGCGGTGTCACCCTGGCCACGGGCGAGGTGCGCACCCTCGTGGGGAACGGCACGCAGCGCCTGCTCGACGCCGGTAACCACACCAAGACGGGCCGGCAGGAGAACGCACACGAGGTCGGCGCGGAGGGCGAGACGCCGCGCCTCACTGAGACCCAGCTCGGCACGGATGCCCTGAAGGTCTCGCTGTCCTCGCCGTGGGACGTGCTGTACTCGTCGGTGCTGGACCGCGTGGTCGTCGCGATGGCGGGGACGCACCAGATCTTCGCCTACGATCCCCGCAGCAACGCCGTCGAGGTCCTGGCCGGCACGGGACTCGAGGGCCTGCTCGACGGCGATGCCTCCGCGGCGTGGTTCGCGCAGTCCTCCGGGCTCGCCGAGGACGCCAACGGCACCATCTGGATCGCCGACTCCGAGACGTCCGCCGTCCGGCAGCTGTCCTTCGTCGAGGTCAACGGCCGCCGGCGCGTCCAGGTCCAGACCGCGATCGGGACGGGACTGTTCGACTTCGGCTTCCGCGACGGCGATGCCGACCAGGCGCGCCTCCAACACCCGCTCGGCGTCAGCGCCCTGCCCGACGGGTCCGTCGCGATCGCCGACACCTACAACGGCGCGGTCCGCAGGTACGATCCGGTGACCCGCCAGGTCTCCACGCTGCTCCGTGGGCTGTCCGAGCCCTCCGATGTGCTGGTCGACCTCACGCCCGTCGCCGAGGGCGGCGACCCGCTGCTCATCGTCGTGGAGACGAACCGGCACCAACTCGTCCGCGTACCGCTGCCCAAGGAGGCGCTCGCCGTCCACGAGGGCGCGTCGCAGACCCAGCGTCCGACGTCGCCCATGTCCGCCGGACCCGTGGCGCTGACGGTGCGCTTCACGGCGCCGAAGGGCCAGAAGCTCGACGACCGCTGGGGTGACCCGACGCAGCTGAAGATCAGCGCCTCTCCCGAGTCCCTGCTGGTCTCGGGCGGCGGAACGTCCACCGGACTGACGCGGGAGCTCGTGCTGGCCGCGGATGCCGGGGAGGGCGTACTGCACATCACGGCGCGGGCGGCGTCCTGCGACGGCGAGCCGGGAGGGGAGATCCCCGACCACGCGGCGTGCCACCTGTACCAGCAGGACTGGGGCATCCCGGTGACGGTCACGGCCGACGGCGACACCGAGCTGACCCTCGACCTCCGCGGACTCGACTGATCCCAGCGCTCCTCAGCCGGACCAAGGGCACCTGCTACGGCGGGTGCCCTTCGTGCAAGCCTGGGTGCTGGGTGCTAGGTGCTAGGTGCTAGGTGCTGGGTGCTGGGTGCTGGGCAACAATCGGGCGGCTGGCACCCAGTGGTGCGTCCAGGCCGGGGCGCGAATCTGTCCGCCCAGCCGTCCGCGTGCCCGGCTTCGGGGGCGTTGCGACCTCCTTCGTCCCACTGACCGCCGTCAGTCAGTGGGAATATGCGCTCATTCCCACTGACCGGGTCCGGTGAGTGGGACGAAGCGCACCCTGCAGGGGCGGTACACGACGCTACTGGCTCCGCGGTTCCCCTCTCGGAAGCGGCAGCCCCTGCGATTCCGGATGTAGACGTCATCGTTCTCTTGCAGGTGATCCGCCCCGCGATCCTGGGCGCAGGCTTCATCCTTCACGTGCACCGCTTCCCCGACCATCCCGGACGGAGTGAGCCTTCCCTCCCACTGACTGCCGTCGGTCGGTGGGAATATGCGCACATTCCTACGAGCCGGGTCCGATGAGTGGGATGGAGCTCTGTGAGCCCGACGGAATATCGACCGCGCAGCGTGACTTGTCGCAGGGGAAGGGCAGACGCGCCCGCCTGGGTTGTCGCAATCAAGGAGGGGCGCTTGCCCGCACAGGACAACGTCCGCGTATGACAGTCCGCACTGGACAACGTCCGCGCATGACAGCCCGCATGGGACAGCCAGAACAGGACGCCCCGCACCGGACAAGGGCTGCACGGGACGATGCCGCACAGGATGAAGCCGCGCCGCTGGACGGCGCAGGAGGAGAGCACGCATGACCATCGACACCGGAACGAACCAGCACGACGGACAGCGCACCGCACTCGTGGTGGGAGCCACGGGTATCGCGGGCTCCGCGCTCGTCGAGAAGCTCGCCGGGGACGGCTGGCCGGTCCTGGCCCTCTCCCGCAGGCCCGGCCAGGAGCGCGACGGCGTCCGCTGGCTGTCGGCGGACCTCACCTCGGCCGATTCCCTCGTCGAGGTGCTCGCGCCGGAGAGTCCCACACACGTCTTCTTCACCGCCTGGTCCCGACGCGACACGGAGGAGGAGAACATCCGCGTCAACGCGGGGATGCTGCGCGACCTGCTCACCGCACTGCACGGCAAGGAGGTGGCCCACGTGGCCCTCATGACCGGCATGAAGCACTATCTCGGGCCGTTCGAGTCGTACGGCTCCGGTGACATGGCGGACACACCGTTCCACGAGGAGGAGCCCCGCCTGCCCTCGCCCAACTTCTACTACGCGCAGGAGGACGAGCTGTTCGCCGCCGCCGCCGAGCAGGGTTTTACGTGGAGCGTGCACCGGGCGCACACCGTCCTCGGCTACGCCGTCGGCAACGCGATGAACATGGCGCTCACGCTCGCCACCCAGGCCACCCTGTGCAGGGACGCGGGTGAGCCGTTCGTCTTCCCCGGGTCGGCGCAGCAGTGGAACGGCCTGGCGAACGTGACGGATGCGGGCCTGCTCGCCGAGCACATGGTGTGGGCCTCCACCACCCCCGCGGGCGCCGACGAGGCCTACAACATCGTCAACGGAGACGTCTTCCGGTGGCGGTGGATGTGGCCCAGGCTGGCCGGCTACTTCGGCGTGGAGTGGGAGGGCTTCACGGACGCGCCGCGTCCGCTCGAAGAGGCCATGAGCGGGAGGGAGGGTCAGTGGTCGGCGTTGGCCGAGCGGCACGGCCTCGCCGAGACCTCGCTGGACCGGTTGGCCTCCTGGTGGCACACGGACGGCGATCTCGGCATCGAGATCGAGGTGATCGTGGACATGGGCAAGAGCCGTGACGCCGGCTTCACGGGCTACCGCAGGACGCTCGACGTCCTCACATCGCTGTTCGACCGCTACCGCGCCGAGAACCTGATCCCCTGACCGGAGGCAGTTCGTGCGTGGCTAGTACCTCACCACGGGCGTGACGGTGATGGCGTCCTCGGTGACGTTCAGGTCCGCCGTGAAGTCGAACGGCATGGCCTCGGAGACGTCGCTCACCTCACCGGAGAAGAAGTCCCGCAGCCGGGTGTCGATCCGTGCCCTCCCGCTGAGGGGGGCGAGCAGCCAGCTCCCCCCGCTCGGGGTAATCGACGCCCGGGGGTACTCCTCGATGGTCCAGGTGATGTCACCGGCGAGCCGCTTGTCGGTGGGAAAGGCGAACGGGCAGTTGCCGGGCTGGAAGACCGTCTGCTCCGCGCAGCCGTCGAGGAAGGCGTGCACCTGCTTCTCCACCGCACGTACCAGCTCGGGCGTCGGCTCCAGCGCGAGGGCGAGGGGTTGCGGGGCCTCGACGCCCGTCACGGTCGTCCGGCTTTCGGGAGCGGCGAAGTAGCGGCCCTGGTAGCGGGCGCTCACGGCACCCGGGTAGAACGTGGCCAGTGCGGCGCGGCCGCCCGGCAGGCCGACGTCGACCCCGTTCACCGCTGCCTCCACGCTGTTGAGGGCGGAGACCTCCACTGTCGGCAGGACGGTCGGCTCGAACTCCCAGACGGCGAAGAATCCCCATTCGGTGCCGGTCTGCCGGAGCGGGAACACGCTCGTCGTCTCGGCACCGTCGAGCGTGTAGGTCACGGGTACCTCGACGCGGTCGCTGCCGCTTCCGCGTGCATCCCCCACCTCGATGTCCGTGAGTCCGGCTGTCGCTCGGCGCAGGGCGTCCCCGTCGAGCAGTGTCGGATCGGATCCCTCCGGTACCGAGGCGTGGAGGAGGCCGAGGGCCTCGCCGCCGTCGCCGTCGCGCAACGCGTCGAGGTACAGGCCCACCTGGTGTTCGGGGCCGAAGAGCCTGCTGTTCAGGACCGCGACCGTCGTGACGAAGGCGGCACCGACGAGCATGAGACCCAGCAGCCAGGCTGCGAGCACCTTCACGACCGGGGTTGTCTGCACCTCTCCACGGTACCGGGTGCGGTGAATCAGGCGGGCAGGAAGCCGAGCAGGGTGCCGGTCACCGCGCACGCGAGCCCGACGACGGCGATCACCCGGGTGCCTCGGTAGGGTTCGCCGAGCGACCAGTGGGTGGGCTGTCGGACGTGGTAGTGGATGGTGACGTCCTCACCGGGCGGCGGTGCCGCGGGCATGGGCGCCTTCCGCCCGCGACCCGGGGAGCCACTGGACCAGAGCGCCTCGACGATGCGGTACCGGTGGTCGTGCCAGCGGAGGTAGGGATGCCCCTCGTACGTGAAGGTGATCGCCTGGGTCCTGGTCCAGGATCCGTAGACCAGCCGGATCACGAGGGCCGCGGCGAGCAGCCCCAGTCCCAGCGCCACCAGGCTGGAACTGATGATCTCCACCACGATCATGGGCGCGCGCCCTGCACTGCGGGGATCCGGGACGCCGGCCTCAGTACCATTTCCGCTTGCGGTGCTTGGTGCCAAAGAGCCCGCGCGCGAGTTCCTTGCCGATCACTCCTGCGGCTTTCAGGGCGAGGTCCGCCATCTCGTTCCGGTCCGGCCCGTTGCTGCCGGAGGACCGTCCGGCGTCGTACCCGCCCGCACGGCTTCTGCTGTTGCCGCCGCGGTCCGTCCGCTCGCGACCGGCACCCTGCGCACCCTCGCCCGCGTACCCGCCGCCGTATCCACCCGCGTAGCCACCACCCGCATAGCCGCCGCGTGCGCTGCCGCGCGCCCCGCGTCCGTCCTCGCGCGGCGAAGCGTCGTCGACGGGCCGGCGGTCCCGGTCGCGGGCGGGCCGGGACGGCATGCCGAGGATCTCCTCCTCGATGCGCCGCGCTTCCGCGTCCCGGTCCTCGCGGGCCGTGTCCCGCGTCGCGTCGGCGGCATCGCCCCGCGCGTTCTGCTGCTCGGATGCTCCAGGCTCACCCGGTTCTGCCGTGGTCGGTTCCGGCGAGGGCGTCCCGACCCCCGAGGAGGGGGCACCGGATGCGCCGTCCGCGCCACGGCCGGCGGGATCGGGCAGACCGCGGAGCTTCTCGTACGCGGAGTGGCTGTCGACGGACCGGCTGTAGCGGACGAGCAGCGGAGAGGCGGCGACGACGGCGGCCACCGTTCCCTCGGGTGCCCGGCCCATGACGGACTCGGGGGAGCGGAGCCGCGTCCACGCGACGGGAGTCGGGGCGCCCCGCTCGTTCATCACCGTCACGACGGCCTCGCCGATGCCGGCGGACGTGAGGACCTCTTCGAGATCGTACGGGCTGGTGGGGAAGGTCGAGACCGTTGCGCGGAGCGCCTTCGCATCGTCAGGTGTGAAGGCCCGCAGCGCATGCTGCACCCGGTTGGCCAGTTGTCCGAGGACCTCCGCGGGCACGTCCTTCGGCGTCTGCGTCACGAAGAAGATGCCGATCCCCTTGGACCTGATGAGCCGGACCGTGGCCTGGATCGACTCGCGGAACGCCTTCGACGAGCCCGTGAACAGCAGGTGCGCCTCGTCGAGGAAGAACACGAGGCGTGGCTTGTCGAGATCGCCGACCTCGGGCAGCTCGGCGAACATGTCGGCGAGCAGCCACATCAGGAATGTGGAGAACAGGCGCGGCTTCTGCTGCACCGTCACAAGCTCCAGGGACGTGATGATGCCCCGCCCGTCGGTGTCCGTCCGCAGGAGGTCGGCGGTGTCGAACTCGGGTTCGCCGAAGAACGCGTCCATGCCCTGCGCCTCGAGCGTCACGAGTTCGCGGAGGATGACGCCGGCCGTCGCCTTCGAGAGGCCGCCGAGAGCCTCGAGCGCTTCCTTGCCCTCGTCCGAGGTGAGGAAACTGATCACGGCCCGGAGGTCCGCCAGGTTGTAGAGCTCCAGTCCGTTCTTGTCCGCGTAGTGGAACACGAGCTGCAGGCTGGACTCCTGCGTCTCGTTGAGGTCCATGACGCGGCTGAGCAGCAGCGGGCCGAAGGAGGAGATCGTGGCACGCACGGGAATGCCGCCACCGTCACCACCCAGGGAGAGGAATTCGACGGGGAAGCCCGTGGGCGTCCAGTCCTGCCCCACCCCGGCGGTCCGCTTCGTCAGCCGCTCCGTGGCCGTTCCCGGAGTGGTCAGTCCGGTGAGGTCGCCCTTGATGTCGGACAGGAAGACGGGCACGCCCTGCGCCGAGAGCTGTTCCGCCATGACCTGCAGTGTGACCGTCTTGCCGGTGCCCGTGGCACCGGCGATCAACCCGTGTCGGTTCATCATAGCCAGCGGCAGGCGTACCTGCGCTCCGGCGTCGAGCACGCCGTCCACGAGGGCAGCGCCCAGGTGGAGGGTGGGCCCCTCGAAGACGTATCCGGCAGTGATGGCGGCGGACTGGGCGGCGCCGTCGTGTTCGACCATAGGGTCAGACTACACAGCAGGACCGGCACCCCTGCGGGTGCCGGTCCTGCTCACGGATGCTCGGGTGCGCGCCACCGCGCAGCCGGTCAGCCTGCGGAGTGCCTGCCCCCGGCGGCCGTGGCGCCGCCGGACCGGCCGGTACCGGCGTCGACGGGCGAGCCGCCCGCCTGCCCGGAGGGCCCACTGCCGAAGCCACCACCGTGACCCTGGCCGTCTCCCGACTGCTGCGCGTTCGCGAGCTCCTCCGCACGCTCCTCCGAGGCCTCACGGGTGAGCTCGGCGCCCGCTTCGGCGTCGCGCGTCAGGTTCTCGCCCGTCTCGGCGTCGAACAGGTGGAGCTTACGGGTGTCGAGCCAGATCTCGGCCTCACGGCCTCCACGGATGCGGCTGGCGGCATCGAGCGTGACGACCACCTGCGGGCGCAGTTCGTCGGCGTCCATGTCCCGGGCGAGGCTGTTGAGCAGCTCCCGCATCTCGGGCGCCGGATCGAAGTTGATGTACCCGTACTGCTCGTTGCCGAGCCACTCCGTGTGCGTCAGGGTCGCGGTGAACGTGGAACCGTTGGACATCTTGTGGTCCTCGACGAGCTTCGCGTCCTCGAAGAACTCGGGACGCACGCCGACGAGCACCACCTTCTTGCCGGCTGCCTTCGCCGCCTTGTCCTCGGGGATCTGCAGGTCACCGATGGCGGTCTTCAGGGTGGTGCCCTCGAGCGTGGCCGGCAGGAAGTTCATCGACGGCGAGCCGATGAAACCCGCGACGAACAGGTTCACGGGCTGCTCGTAGAGCTCGCGGGGCGAGGCGATCTGCTGCAGTTCGCCCTTCTTGAGGACGGCCACGCGGTCGCCGAGGGTCATGGCCTCCGTCTGGTCGTGCGTCACGTAGACCGAGGTCACCCCGAGCCGGCGCTGCATCTGCGAGATCTCCGAACGCATCTGGCCCCGGAGCTTCGCGTCCAGGTTGGAGAGCGGCTCGTCGAACAGGAACGCGTCCGCCTGCCGGACGATCGCGCGACCCATCGCGACACGCTGCCGCTGCCCGCCCGAGAGATTCGCCGGCTTGCGCTGCAGGTGGTCGGTGAGCTCGAGTGTCGCGGCCGCCTCCGTGACCAGCTTGTCCACCTGGTCCTCGGAGTGCTTGCCCTTGGCGAGGCGCAGCGGGAAGGCGATGTTCTCGTACACGGTGAGGTGCGGGTACAGCGCGTAGTTCTGGAACACCATCGCCAGGTTGCGGTCGCGCGGCGCCTTGTCGTTGACGCGCTGCCCGTCGATCAGGAGGTCGCCGTCGGTGATGTCCTCGAGGCCCACGATCATGCGCAGCAGCGTCGACTTCCCGCAGCCCGACGGACCCACGAGGATGATGAACTCCCCGTCGGCGATGTCGATGCTCACGTCGTTGACGGCAGGGAACCCGTCGCCGTACTTCTTGACCAGGTGGTTGAGGGTGATTGAAGCCATGGTGCGAATCCTTTACTGAAACCGGGGGCGTTAGCCCTTGACGGCGCCGGAGGTCAGGCCTGAGACGATCTGGCGTTGGAAGAGCAGGACCAGGAGGACGATCGGGATGGTGACGATGATCGCCGCCGCCGAGATGGCCCCCGTCGGTGCCTCGAACTGGGAGGCCCCGGTGAAGAACGCGAGTGCCGCCGGGACCGGCCGCGCCGCTTCCGTCGACGTCAGCGAGATCCCGTACACGAAGTCGTTCCAGGCGATGAAGAAGGCGATGATCGCCGTCGTGAACACGCCGGGTGCGGCCAGCGGGACGATGGCCTTGCGGAACGCCTGCCACGTCGTCGCGCCGTCCACCTGCGCCGCCTGCTCCAGCTCCCAGGGGATCTGCCGGAAGAACGCGGCGAGGGTCCAGATGGAGATGGGGAGCGTGAGTGACAGGTACGGGATGATGAGCCCGAGCCAGGTGTCGTAGAGGCCGATGGTCCGCCACAGGTTGAAGAGCGGCGTGACGATCGAGATGACCGGGAAGATCGAGACCGCCAGCGCGGTGGTCAGGACCAGCTTCTTGCCGGGGAAGTCCAGCCGGGCGATCGCGTAGGCGCAGAGGGTGGCGAGGACGACGGCGATGAACGTCGCGATCAGAGAGATGCCGATCGAGTTGCGGAGCGCCGAGAGGAACAGACCCTGGGCGTCGCCGACCAGGATCTGCTCGTAGTTGCTCGTGGTCGCGGCGCCCGACGACGGGAGGAACTTCCCGCTCGTCAGGTCACTGGGGCTCTTGAAGGACGTCGCCAGGATCGAGAGCACCGGGAAGAGTGCGTAGATCAGGACGAGGACGGTCACGATGGCCCAGAGGACCTTGTTCTTCGTGCTGGAGTTCGTCATCACTTTCCTCCCTGGGATCCGGCGAGATCCACCTTGAAGAGCTTGATCGCCACGAAGCAGATCAGCAGGACGCACAGGAAGAGGAGCACGGAGACCGCCGAACCGAGGCCGATCTCGAGCCGGCTGATGGATTGCCGGTAGGCGAGCAGGGAGAGCACTTCCGTGCCGTACGCGCCGTTGGTCATGATGAACACGTTGTCGAAGATTCGGAAGGCATCCAGCGCCCGGAAGAGCACGGCGACCATGATCGCGGCCTTCATGTTCGGGACGATGACCTTGCGCATCTGCTCCCACCATGTCGCACCGTCGACCTTCGCTGCCTCCGTGAGTTCGTCGGGGACCTGGGCGAGCCCCGCCAGCAGGAGCAGTGAGATGAACGGCGTGGTCTTCCAGATCTCCGAGGCCATGATGACGAACAGCGCGGTGCCGCCCTGGGCGAACCAGTTCAGGTTCTCGTCGATCCCGGGGAGCCAGGCGAACCAGGAATTGATGTAGCCGGAGTTGATGTCGAAGGCATAGAACCAGGCGAAGGCCGAGACGACGGTGATGATGCCGTAGGGAACGAGGATCGCCGTGCGCAGGAGCCCGCGGACCGATTTCAGCGCCTTGTGCATCACGAGGGCGAGCGCGAAGCCGAGGACCAGTTCGACGAGGACCGTCACCACCGTGATGAACACCGTGGTCCACAGGCCCGACCACCAGACGGGGTCGGACAGGATGACCGCGTAGTTGCCGAGGCCGATGAACTCGCGTTCACCGGGCGCCGTGAGCCGGAACTTGAAGAGACTCTCATAGATGGCCTGCAGGATCGGGTAGAGCGTCACCAGCAGCATGATGATGAACGCGGGACCGGCGAGGATCCAGCCGAGCCGCCGTTCCGCGCGGACGCGGTCGCTGTACTGCTTCGGCGCCTTCCTGGTCTTCGTGCCCGTGTCGTCCCGGCTGAGCCGCGGGCCGGGTTCGGTCGACGACGCCGTCGTCGTCTTGGCGGGAATGGCGGAGGTCACAGGAGTTGCTCCCCTCTGAGGACCGATGTGATGAAGTTGCTCGACGTCTCCGGGGTGTTCTCCGGATCGACGGCGGACGGCGGTGCCCAGGTCTGCTGGATGCCGGTGGAGACCTCGTTGTAGAACGGGGTCTGGGGACGGGGGGCTGCGACCTGGAGGGAGTCCCTGATGGTCTCGGCCATCGGGAAGCTCTCCTCGATGCGGGGGTCCTCGTACGCCTCCGTGTTGGACGGCGGGTTGCCGTTGGTCACGAAGTACTCGGACTGGTTCTCGACCGAGACGATGCACTGGACGGCTTCGTAGGCGAGCTCCGGGTTGTCGCTCTCCGCGCCGACGCCGAGATTGATGCCACCGAGCGGGGGAGCGGCCTCCTGGTCCTCGGACATCCGGGGGAAGACGCCCCACCCGATGTCGTCCAGGACCGCCTGGTCCAGCGTCCCCGCCTCGACGGCCGCCGTGGTGGCCGGCCAGACGAAGGGGTAGTTGACCATGAAGGAGCCGGAGTCGCCCTGGAAGGCGATGAGTGAACCGTTCTCGTCCTGGGTGGGCAGGCCTGCCCCGCCCAGTCCGTCCTTGCCGATGGTGGAGATGACGTCTGCCGCCGCCTTGCCCGCATCGGAGTCGAGCCCGAGCTCGATGGTGTCCGCGGTGGCCTCGGGATCCACGATGATGGACCCGCCCGCGGACTCGACGAGCGCGTTGACCCAGACCGTCATGGATTCCGCCTGGGCGCCCTGCACACCGAGCGACTTGTCCTGCGTCCGGGCCGCCTCCATGATCTGGTCCCAGGTGACCGGCTTGCTCATGTCGAGGCCCGCGGCCTCGGCCACGGACTTCCGGTACCACATGATCTGGGTGTTGGCCCAGAACGGGACGGTGACGAGCTCGTCCTTCCAGGTGGCGCCGGCGAGGGCGCCCTCGACCACGTTCTCGGTGGTGCTCTGGGCGACGTCGTCCGGCACGGGGGCGAGGAAGCCCGGTTCGGCCAGTTCGGGGATGAAGGGGGGATCGAGACTCATGATGTCGAGCGAGCTGTCACCGGCGGCGAGGCGTCGTGCGAGCTGCTCGCGCTGGGAGGCGGCGTCACTCGGGAGGAGCGAGGTCTCGATGGTGTAGCGGCCGCCGGATTCTTCGCTGCACTTCTGCGCGATGGCGGCCTGCCCGCCGGCGTCCGGGTTGATGTACCAGGTGAGCGCGTTGTCCGACTGCGCGGGCCCGCATCCGCTCATCACGAGCGTACCCATCACCATGCCCGCCACGACGGTCGCTGTGCGACGGCTGTTCACGGCACTGCGTGTTCTTCGACTTATCGGCATTCGTACCGAGCCTCCACATCCTCGTAGACAACCCGGCTGACGGTTCACGCGAATCGACAGCCTAAGCAAGCTTGCTTTTTGACCCTAAGCCCTGCCGACACAAATCGCTAGGCGGGGGATCGATGATCGTGCAACGGCCGGGGATGCCGATGAGGCGGGATGCGCGTGCAGCGTCACCGGGAAGGCGGACGGAGGTGGTGCGCAGTCCTCAGGCGGGCAGTGCCGAGTTGTCGAGGGCGAAGGGGGGACGCTCCATGCCCGCGGTCACGGCTTCCGCGGGATCGGTGCCGAGGTCGACGATGGCGTTGTCCGCATCCACGTGCACCACGGTGGGCAGGAAGGAGCGTGCTTCCTCGGTGGTCATCTGCGCGTAGGTGATGAGGATGACGAGGTCCCCGCGATGGACGAGGTGGGCGGCTGCACCGTTGATGCCCAGGACTCCGGAGCCGCGCTCGCCGGCGATGGTGTAGGTCTCCAATCGCGCACCGTTGGTGATGTCGACGATCGACACCAGTTCGCCGGGCAGGATGTCCGCGGCTTCCAGGAGATCGAGGTCCACGGTGACCGAGCCCACGTAGTGCAGGTCCGCGTGGGTGACGGTGGCGCGGTGGATCTTGGACTTGAACATGGTGCGATTCACCGCTCAAGGATACTGCCGATGCCGGGCCCGGGACGGGGCGGGAAGGGTGTCCTTGCGCACACGGTGCACGTCGACGGAAGGCGCCCGTGAAGGACGAGAGCGGGCGACGGGAATCGAACCCGCGTATCGAGCTTGGGAAGCTAGCGCTCTACCATTGAGCTACGCCCGCACGGCAGTTGAAACCGCTCCATCACCTTACAACAGTCTCAGGGCGGGCCGTGACCGGCGCCGTCCGTCCCCTCCGCCCGTGCCCGCTCGATGAGTTCGCGCCAGGATTCGTCGATGCGCCCCTCGCCGATGGTGACCTCGGTGTAGCCGATGGAGATGCGGTAGGTGAAGCGGTCCCGCTGCTGGCCCGGCCCGCGCTCGGAGGGGTGCGGCATCGGCGCTGCTGCGTCGACGGAGTCCGCCCCCGACGCGGCCTGCGCGCAGTCGACCAGCGGCCCGGCCCCGTCCGCGGATCCGCTGTCCGCGCGTCCGTGGTCCGTCGCCGTACCGGCCTCCGCCTCGGCCAGGGGGAGCCAGCGTTGCTCCGCCTCCGTGCGGCTCACCTCGAGACTCCAGGTGCGCGTGAGGCCGCCGAATCCGCCGGAGCGCGTGATCTCGATCCTCACCGCAGGACGCCGACCCGGGTCCAGGCGTCCGCGACGGCCCCGGCTTCGCGGCTGTCCGGGCCGAAGCGTCGGCCCGCGGCGTCCTGCGTGGCCTGCGCGAAGGTGGGGAAATCACAGTCCGGGGGGATGGTGCCGCTGAGTACGGCGTCGTACCAGATGCGCCCCACGCCCGTCCACGCCTCGCCGCCCAGCGCCGTGGCGGCGAGGTAGAACGCGTGGTTGGGGATGCCGGAGTTGATGTGCACTCCTCCGTTGTCCGACGTCGTCTCGACATAGTCCGCCATGGTGGCCGGCTGCGGGTCCTTGCCGAGGACGTCGTCGTCGTAGGCGGTGCCCGGTGCCTTCAGTGAGCGCAGCGCCTCGCCGCGCACCGAGGGGGTGAAGATGCCCGCCCCGACGAGCCACGTGGCCGATGCGGCGTCTTGCCCGAGATCGCGCTGTTCCACGAGCACGCCGAAGACGTCGGAGAGTGATTCGTTGAGGGCGCCCGACTGGCCCTGGTACTCGAGGTTGGTGGAGTACTGGGTGAAGCCATGCGTCAGTTCGTGGCTGATGACCGTGAGCGACGCCGTGAAGCGGCCGAAGATCTCGCCGTCGCCGTCACCGAAGACCATGCGTTCGCCGTCCCAGAACGCGTTGTCGTAGCTCGAGCCGTAGTGGACGGTGGCATCGAGGCGCTTCCCTGCTCCGTCGATCGAGGACCGCCCGTACTCCTCGCTGAACAGGCGGTAGGTGGACCCGAGCCCGTCATAGGCCTCGTCCGCGGCGACATCACCGGTGGGGGGTGCTCCCTCCGCGCGGACGACCTCGCCCGGGAGCTCCTCCCGACCGCCGGCGTCGTGGATGCGTCGGGTGAGGCTGCCGGCGATCGCCGAGCCGCGACGCACCGGGGCGCGCAGGGCCTCGGACCGCTCGCGGAGGACCGGGTCCAGTTCCAGGAGGGCGTGCCGCGCGGCGGTGGACGCGCCGGAGAGGCGGGGGTCCTGCAGGGCGGCGAGCCGGGTGAGCAGGTGTGGCGGGACGATGCCGCAGTGGATTCTCTGCATGGGGGCCTCCTCGGATTGGTCCCACCGTAGACCCGTGGTCCGACATTCGGGCCCGCCCGGTGGCCCGTAGTCTTTCCGGATGAGCGTGCAGCGGAATACCCGTGACCTGGAGCAGGGGATCGAACGGGACTTCTCGGACAAGATGAGCTACGGCTCCTACCTGGAACTCGGGAAGCTGCTCGACGCGCAGCACCCCGTGAGCTCGCCCGAGCACCACGACGAGATGCTGTTCATCATCCAGCACCAGACCTCCGAGCTGTGGCTGAAGCTGGTGCTGCACGAACTGCGGGCCGTGCGGCTGCACCTGCAGGCGGACGATCTCCGGGCGGCCATGAAGGGGATCGCCCGCATCAAGCACATCCAGCGCTCGCTGACGGAGCAGTGGTCCGTGCTGGCGACGCTGACGCCCTCCGAGTACGCCGAGTTCCGCGGGGATCTCGGTGCGTCGAGTGGTTTCCAGTCCTACCAGTACCGCGCCGTCGAGTTCCTCCTCGGCAACAAGAACGCCGCCATGGTCGATGTGTTCGACGCCGATCCTGCAGCGCAGGCCCTGCTGACGGAACTCCTGGGTCAGAGCAGCATCTACGACGAGTTCATCGCCCTGCTGGCCGGGCGCGGGTATCCGGTCCCGGATGCTCTCCTGCATCGCGACGTCCGTCTGGCCCACGAGTTCAGCCCGGACCTCGTCGCCGTGTACAAGCTGGTGTACGAGGACGCCGCCGCGCACTGGGACATCTACGAGGCGTGCGAGGAGCTGGTGGACCTCGAGGACAACTTCCAGCTGTGGCGCTTCCGCCATCTGAAGACCGTGGCCCGGACCATCGGCTTCAAGACGGGTACGGGAGGATCCTCCGGCGTCGGCTTCCTCCAGCGTGCCCTGGAGCTCACGTTCTTCCCGGAGCTCTTCGCCGTGCGCACCGAGATCGGCCGCTGACGCCGCTGTCGGAGCCGTCGTTGACGCCCCGTCGACGCCCCGTCGCCGACGCACCGGGCACCCATGGTGCGGCTGGTAGTTTTGGACGGTGCTGATCTCAGACCGCGACATCCGAGCAGAAATCGCCGCCCACCGGATCGTCCTCGAACCGCACGATCCGCTCATGGTGCAGCCCTCCAGCGTCGACGTGCGCATCGACCGCTACTTCCGGCTCTTCGACAACCACAAGTACGCGCACATCGATCCGGCGGAGGACCAGCCGGACCTCACGCGCCTCGTCGAGGTGGCTCCTGACGAGCCGTTCATCCTGCACCCCGGCGAGTTCGTGCTCGGGTCGACCTACGAGACCGTGACCCTGCCGGACGACATCGCGGCCCGGCTCGAAGGCAAGTCGTCGCTCGGTCGCCTGGGGCTCCTGACCCACTCCACCGCCGGCTTCATCGATCCCGGGTTCTCCGGCCACGTGACCCTCGAACTGTCCAACATGGCGACGCTGCCGATCAAGCTGTGGCCGGGCTCCAAGATCGGGCAGCTGTGCTTCTTCAAGCTGACCTCGCCCGCCGAGCACCCCTACGGCTCGGGTGAGTACGGCAACCGCTACCAGGGGCAGCGGGGCCCGACGGCGTCGCGCAGCCACCTGAACTTCCACCGCACCGACATCTAGGGCGGCCCGTCCCGGCCGCACCGGGACCGCGGCTACGCCTCGGGCACGACGGCGCGCGTCACCTGCGCGGGCGGCTTGACCGGGAGGAGCACGAGGAGTCCGGCGAGCAGGACCACGAGGATCCCGATCACGCCGTAGAGCTGGGACCCGAAGAGTCCGATGCAGAGGGCGAACAGGGTCGGTGCGAGGAAGCTCACGGCCCTGCCGGTGGTCGCATAGAGGCCGAACAGCTCACCCTCGTCCCCGACAGGGGCGAGCCGCGCGAGATAGGCACGCGACGAGGCCTGCGCCGGGCCCACGAAGAGCGTCAGCAGCAGTCCGAAGACCCAGAACGTGGTATCGGAGGTCCACTGCATGCCGAAGAAGGAATACGTCTCGGTGCCGAGCAGGAGGATCGCCGAGCCGGCGACCAGCAGTCCCACCAGCGCTCCGATGATGACGCGCTTGGGTCCGATGCGGTCGTCCAGGAAGCCGCCGACCACCGCTCCGATCGCGGCGATCACGTTCGCTGCGATGGCGAAGACGATCACCATGCTCGGCGAGAAGTCGAATGCGCCGGCCGCGAGGATGCCGCCGAAGGTGAAGACGGCCGCGAGCCCGTCGCGGAAGATGGCGCTCGCGAGCAGGAAGTAGATGGTGTGGGGACTCTCGCGGTAGATGGTCCGCACCCTGCGGACGAGCAGCCCGTAGGAGGCGAGGTAGCCGAGCTGCGCGGCCCTGGCCCGCCGTGGCACCTCCGGCACGGCGAACATCACGGGCAGCGCGAAGGCCGCGAACCACAGGGCGGAGAACACCGCCACGAGCCTGATGTTCAGCCCGTTCTCACTCGAGGCCCCGGCCCAGTCGACGACCGGCTGGATGAACACCACGAGCACCACGACGAGGGCCACGATCCCGCCGACGTACCCCATGGCCCAGCCGAACCCGCTCACGCGGCCCACGGTGGCGGGCGTGGAGATCTGCGTCAGCATCGCGTTGTAGTTGACGCCGGCGAACTCGAAGAAGATGTTGGCGGCGGCGATCAGCGCCACTCCGAGGATCAGCATGCCGGGGCTCGGGAGGACGAAGAAGCAGAGCGCCGTCAGGACGGCGACGATCAGGCTGTTCACGCCGAGCCACAGCTTGCGGCGGCCACCGGAGTCGGACCGCTGCCCGGTGACAGGGGCGAGCAGGGCGATCAGCAGGCCGGCGCCGGCAAGACCCCAGCCGAGGACCTGCGATGCGCGCTCCTCCCCGCCGAACGCCTCGGACGTGAGGTAGACGGTGAAGACGAAGGTCGTCATGACGGCGTTGAAGGCCGCGGACCCCCAGTCCCACGATGCCCACGCGAGGACCGGCCTGCTGAAGATGCGACCGGTGCCTACGGACGGCTGGGGTTCGGGGGTGTCGGCAGGCTGAGGGGCCTGCTGGTAGGTGCTCATGAGCTGAATGCTAGCGCCGCATGACCTGTATCACAGGAGCGCCGCAGCAGGGGATGCCTCCGGGACAGTGGAAGCTTTGACCAATTCCAGTCGATAGACTGGGGGAGCCCGACCGACCGCCACCGGAAGATCGAGACCCCATGCTCACCGTGCTGATTGTGATGTTCGCCGGTGCGCTCGTGGCGCCCGCGCTCTTCGCCCGATTCGGCAGGTCCGCGTTCTTCGTCCTCGCCGCTGCTCCTGCGGGCGGCTTCGTCTGGCTCCTCGTGCAGCTGCCCGCCGTGCTGGGCTCCGACCAGGTGGCCCTCGACGGCGGGAGCGGCGCGCCGCCCTCGGTCACGGTGCCCTGGATCCCCAGCCTCCAGCTCGAGCTGGCCTTCCGGCTGGACGCGCTGGCGGCCGTGCTCTGCATCCTCATTCTCGGCGTGGGCGCCCTCGTGCTGTTCTACTGTGCGCGCTACTTCAAGAGCGACGATCCCGACGTCGGGGCCTTCGGTGCCCAGCTGCTCGCGTTCGCCGCGTCGATGTTCGGGCTGGTCCTGGCCGACGACCTGATCCTCATGTTCATCTTCTGGGAACTGACGACGATCCTCTCCTACCTGCTGATCGGCTACTCCCGGCACAGGCTCTCAGCGCGCCGGTCCGCACTGCAGGCGCTCATCATCACCACCTTCGGCGGACTGGCGATGCTCGTGGGCCTCGTCATGATCGGCCAGACGGCAGGGACCTACCGCATCTCGGAGATCCTCGCCTCGTCGGCGGACCTGGTGACGCGCGGGACCATCATCGACGTCGCCGTCGCGCTGGTCCTGGTCGGGGCCATCACGAAGTCGGCACTCGTCCCGTTCCACTTCTGGCTGCCGGGAGCCATGGCCGCGCCCACGCCGGTCAGCGCCTACCTGCACGCGGCCGCGATGGTCAAGGCCGGGGTCTTCCTCGTCGCCCGCTTCGCCCCGGGCTTCGGCGAGACGGCCTTCTGGTACCCGGTCATCCTCGTGCTCGGGATGACCACCATGCTCCTCGGCGGGTGGCGGGCGCTCCGCCAGCACGACCTCAAGCTCGTGCTGGCCTACGGCACGGTGAGCCAGCTGGGCTTCCTCGTCATGGTCGTGGGGCTCGGCGGGCAGGACGGAGCCCTCGCGGGCCTCGGGCTGGTCCTCGCCCACGGCTTCTTCAAGGCGACCCTGTTCCTGGTGGTCGGCATCATCGACCACCAGTCCGGGACGCGTGACCTCCGGGTGCTGTCCGGCGTCGGGGCCACCTCACCGGCCCTGTTCGCCGTCGCGCTGGTCGCTGCCGGATCGATGGCCGGCGTGCCGCCGCTGCTCGGGTTCGTCGCCAAGGAATCTGTCTTCGAGGCCTTCGTGCACCGGGCCGGGGACGGCGTGGTCGGCACCCTCCTGCTGGGAGGGATCGTCCTCGGGTCCGTCCTCACCTTCGCCTACAGCGCCCGCTTCGTCTGGGGTGCCTTCGCCCTCAAGCACGGGGTACCGCGGACCGACTTCAAGCGCGTGCGCACCTCCTTCCTCCTGGCGCCCGCCGTCCTCGCGGTGGCCTCCGTGCTGTTCGGTGTGTGGCCGCTCCCGCTCGACGCCGTGATCCAGCCCTACGCCTCGCTCTTCCCCGTCGAGGGTGACACGGCGCACCTGGCGCTGTGGCACGGATTCAACCTCCCCCTCCTGCTCTCGGTGGTCACCATCGCTGCCGGTACCGCCCTGTACCTCCTGCGCGGTCCCTTCGAGCGACTGCAGGGGCGCCTGCCGTCCGCCCGTGACGCCGAGGTGGTGTACCGCTCCACCATCGGCATGCTCGACGACGTCGCGGTGGGCGTGACCGGGCGGACGCAGCGAGGCTCCCTCGCCTTCTATCTCTTCGTCATCCTCACCACGGCCGTCGTCACGCCGCTCACGGCCCTGATCGTCTTCGACGCGCCGATGCCGGCAGACTTCCGCATCGCGGATTCGCCGGCCCAGGTCGTGGCGGCGGCCGCGATCCTGGTCGGCATCGTAGCCGCGCTCCGTGCCACCAAGCGCTTCATGGCGGTACTCATGGTGGGCATCACGGGCTACGGCATGGCGATCATCTATGCCCTCCACGGAGCTCCTGACCTGGCCCTGACGCAGATGCTCGTCGAGACGATCGTGCTGGTCGCCTTCGTCCTGGCACTGCGCTCGCTGCCGGCCCGCCTGTGGAACCGCGCGGAGAGCAGGCACCGCCTCCTGCGGGCGGGCCTCGGGATCGCCTTCGGCGGCATCATGGCGGTGATCGCGATGTCGGCAATGGCCTCCCGGAACTCCGCTCCAATCTCGATCGCCTACCCGGGCATGGCCTACGACGAGGGCGGCGGCGCGAATGCCGTCAACGTGCTCCTGGTCGACATCCGGGCATGGGACACGCTCGGCGAGATCACCGTGCTCGCCATCGCGGCGACCGGTATCGCGAGCCTCATCTTCGTCCGCGGGCGGGGGGACAAGCGGCGCCGGGCCGACGGCGTCGAGGACGGCTCGGTGGACCGCGGGCAGGAACCGCTCGACGCCGGTGGGCGGGCCGGTGCCGCGCGTGCCCTGGCGATGAGGTTCGCGGACGTCAGCCGCGATCCGTGGCTCGTCGCCGGTCGTACCCTGGCCCCGGAGCGCCGCTCCATCATCTTCGAGGTCATCACGCGGCTGCTCTTCCACACGATCATCGTGCTCTCCGTCTACCTGCTGGTCGCCGGTCACAACCTGCCCGGCGGCGGTTTCGCCGGAGGCCTCACCGCGGGCCTCGCCCTGGCCATCCGATACCTGGCGGGCGGACGGTTCGAACTGGCGGAGGCCAGCCCGGTGAGCGCCGGAACCCTCCTCGGCGCCGGACTCGCGATCGTGACCCTGACGGCGATCGCGCCCCTGTTCCTCGGCGGGGCCGTCCTGGAGAGCTACATCCTCGAGTTCTGGTTGCCCGTCTTCGGCGACGTGAAGTTCGTGACGTCCACCATCTTCGACATCGGCGTCTACATCATCGTCGTCGGCCTGGTCCTCGACGTCCTGCGGAGCCTCGGATCGGAGATCGACGAACGCGCGGAATCGGACGACCCTGTCGCCGAGGACACCGGGGCCGACGCCCTCGTCCCACCCGCCACCGAGGCAGAGGGAGTACGGCCATGACGGTCAACATCACGCTGATCGTCCTCATGGCGGCCTTCTTCGCCGCGGGCATCTACCTCCTGCTCGAGCGCAGCCTCACCCGGGTGCTCCTCGGCCTGATCCTGCTCGGCAACGGCGCGAACATCCTGATCCTGGCGACGAGCGGCCCGAGCGGGAGATCCCCGCTGTACACCGCGGGGACTCCCGCGGAGGAGTACACCGACAGCCTGCCGCAGGCCCTGATCCTGACGGCGATCGTGATCACCTTCGCCGTCACGGCGTTCATGCTCGGCATCATCTACCGGTCCTGGGTGCTGGGCCGCGTGGACGACGTGCAGGACGATCCCGAGGACCGCAGGGTCGCCGACCAGGACAGCTACGACTACGAGGACGACGCCGACATCATCGCCGACACCACCGAGTTCAGTGAGGCGGAGGATCCGTCCGCCGCTGCCGCCGCCGATCGCACGGGCCGAACGGAAGGACCCCGATGATCGCCGCGGACCTCGCCCCGCTCGCCGTCGTCCTGCCCTTCCTCGGGGCCGCGGTGACCTTCATCCTGATCCGCCACGCCCGGGCGCAGCGGGCGGTGAGCATCTCGACGCTCAGTGTGACGCTCCTGATCGAGGTGGTGATGCTCATCGCCGCCCCGTCCGCCGGCACGCACGCCGTGAAGCTCGGCGGCTGGGAGCCACCCTTCGGGATCGTGCTCGTCGTCGACCAGTTCTCGGCGCTGATGCTCGTGGTGTCCTCCGCCGTCAGCCTCTCGGTGCTGATCTATGCCGCCGGCCAGGGGATGGCGGACGGCGACGAGGACGGGCCGGTCTCGATCTTCCACCCCACCTACCTGATCCTGGTGGCAGGGGTGTCCAACGCTTTCCTGACCGGGGACCTCTTCAACCTGTACGTCGGATTCGAGATCCTCCTCACCGCGAGCTACGTCCTCATGACGCTCGGCGGGACCGCCCCGCGCATCCGGGCGGGCGTGACCTACGTCGTCGTGAGCGTGGTGTCGTCCATGCTGTTCCTCATCGCGATCGCGATGATCTACGGAGCCACGGGGACCATCAACATGGCGGATCTCGCCGTGAAGCTGGAGTCGGTGGACCCGGCGACACAACTGGTCCTCCATCTCATGCTGCTCGTGGCCTTCGGCATCAAGGCCGCGGTCTTCCCGCTCTCCTTCTGGCTCCCCGACTCCTACCCCACCGCACCGGCTCCCGTGACCGCGGTGTTCGCGGGTCTGCTGACGAAGGTGGGCGTGTACGCGATGGTGCGCGTGGAGACGCTGCTCTTCCCGGGTGACCGCATCAACTCCCTCCTCATGGTGGTCGCCCTGCTGACCATGGTGGTGGGCATCCTCGGCGCCCTGGCGCAGTCGGACATCAAGAGGCTGCTCTCCTTCACCCTCGTCAGCCATATCGGCTACATGGTGTTCGGGCTCGCGATCTCCACGCGGATCGGCCTCGGCGCGGCCGTCTACTACGTGGCCCACCACATCATCGTGCAGACCAGCCTCTTCCTCGTGACGGGGCTGATCGAGCGCCGTGGTGGGACGGCGAACGTGGACCGGCTCGGCGGGCTCGCGAAGCTGTCGCCGCTGCTCGGGCTCCTGTTCTTCCTGCCGGCCATGAACCTCGCCGGGATCCCGCCGTTCTCCGGTTTCCTCGGCAAGCTCGGCCTGATCCAGGCGGGCGTGGAACTCGGCACACCCCTCGCCTACGTGCTGGTGGCCGGGGGAGTGGCGACCAGCCTGCTGACACTGCTCGTGATGGCCCGCGTATGGAACCGTGCGTTCTGGCGCAGCCCGGCCGATGCCGAGGACCCTGATCCCATCCTCCTCGCGAGCAAGGCCGACGGCTCGAGCGTCGGGACCTCCCGCCACGTGACCGGCGAGGACACCGGTCGGTTCGCCGGCAAGGACCCCGTGCGGCTGCTGCCGGCGAGCATGACCGGCCCCACGATCGGCCTCGTCGCCCTGGGGCTCGCGCTGACCGTCCTCGCGGGGCCGCTGTTCACCCTGAGCGACGGCGCCGCGCAGGAGATGCTCGACCGCACGCCGTACATCGAGGCCGTCCTCGGAGCGGGGGCCGACCGATGAGCCGGCAGCGGATCCCCCTGATCACGGAGCTTCCCCTCGTCATCTGGTTGGTCCTGGTGTGGGGTGCACTCTGGCAGGACTTCGGCGTCGGGAACCTGGTGTTCGGGGCGATCATCGCCTATGGCGTCGTCAACTTCTTCTATCTTCCTCCGGTGGAGCTGACAGGGCGGTTCAACGTGTTCTGGCTGGTGCCGTTCATCGGGAGGTTCCTCGTCCAGCTCGTCACCGCCAGCGTGCAGGTGTTCTGGCTCGGCCTCACACGGGGGCCGGAGCTACGGAACGCCGTGGTGGCGGTCGAACTGCGGAGCTCCTCCGACTTCCTCGTGACCGCCACCGGGCACGCCCTCTCGCTGATCCCGGGCTCGCTCGTGCTGGAGGTCGACCGCTCGACGTCGACGCTCTACCTGCACTGCCTCAACGTCCTGACGGACGAGGACGCCCAGGACATCCGCGAGGAGGTCCGCGCGACCGAGGCGTGGCTCATCCGCATCATGGGGACCCGGACGGACCTCGATGCACTGCTGGCGGAGGAGCGGGCATGAGCGCCGTGATCTATGTCGTAGGGGGAATTCTCGCGCTGGCCGCGGGTCTGGCCCTCTACCGTGCGGTCCTGGGACCGTCGATCCTGGACCGCGTTCTCGCGCTCGACGTCGTCCTCGCCGTCATCGGCGCGGCCCTCGTGCTGAACATGGTGGTGAACAGGCACCTCGACAACCTGATCCTGCTGGTCACGATCTCTCTGATCGGCTTCATCGGATCGGTCACGGTCGCCCGTTTCGTCACGGACAGGAAGTAGCCCATGGTCCAGGACGTCGTCGTCTCCGTCCTCCTCATCGGCGGTGCCCTCATGTCGCTCGCGGCCGGCGTGGGGCTCGTCCGCTTCCCCGACCTGCTCTCGCGCATGCACGCTGCCACGAAGCCGCAGGTGCTGGGACTGCTGCTCTTCCTGCTCGCCCTCGCGGTGGAGAACGGCAGCTGGCTGCTGGTGCCGATCCTCGTGCTCTGCTGGGTCTTCCAGCTCCTCACCAGCCCCGTCTCTGCGCACATGGTGGGACGGGCCGGATACCGCACACGGCACCTGCGGCGGGACCTGCTGACCCTCGACGAGCTCGACGACGTCGTCACGCGGGCCGCGGCGGCGCCCGGCCACGAGCAGGAGCGTCCCGGATCTCCCGCCGGGGATGCCGAGGCCGGCGCACCGGGCGACGCTGCGACCACGGGGGAGGACACCGGGACGGGCGGTCCCGGTGCCGGTTCTCCCCGACGCGGTGCGCCGGGCGGCGCGACCACCCGGGGCGAGTCCGGCAGATCCTCCTGATCCGCCGCCCTGGCCAGGGAGCACCGACGGGTGACCGGGCAGCGGGGGGTATGGCGGCCGGGGACGGTAAGGTAACTGCTGATCGGGGGGATCGGAACGATGGGGTGGCGATGGGACGGAGCGAGGGCATGAACGGGCAGCGGCGGGAGGCCGTCGTGATCGAGGACGACGCCGACATCCGCCAGCTGCTCGTGATCGTGCTGTCCTCCCGCGGGTTCTCGGTCCACGAGGCCATCACCGGGGCAGAGGGCCGGCGCCTCGTGGAGGAGACGGACCCCCAGCTGATCACGCTCGACCTCAATCTGCCCGACATGGACGGGCTGACCCTGTGTCCCGTCCTGCGTGCCCTGTCCCACGCGCACATCCTGACCATCTCCGCGCGCCCGCCCCAGCTCACCGCCGAACAGTGCCTCGCCGCCGGCTCCGACCACTTCATGGGCAAGCCGTTCAGCCCACGCGTCCTCGGTGCGTATCTCGACGAGGTCCTACCCCGCGAGGGTGCCGCCTGACCCGGGACCGGGCCGACGACTTCCAGGACCGGCACGACGCACGGTAGCGTGTCCGTCAGGTCAACAACGGTTCTGCGGGGGCGCATGCCGGTGAAGAAGAACGTCCCCGCGCCGTCCCATCCTTCTCCTGCCTGGCTCAGCCCTGCTGGTCTCAGTCCGCCCAGCGCTACCCAGGAGTCATCGGCATGACCGTGCAGGGTCCCTACCCGTCGTATCCCATCGACAGCGCCGTCCTCGAGCGATTCGTCGCGGAGACGTCGCCGGAAGCAGTCACGTCCTTCGTGGCGTCCTTCGTCGAGCTCGCTCCGGAGCGTCTGCGGCGCATCAGGCGTGCGTGCACCGCACGGCAGACCGAGCAGGCCGTCATCGCGCTGCTGAGCCTCCGGTCGAGCGCCGCCATGATCGGTGCCGACCGCCTCGTCGAGGCCACGTCGGTGCTCCTGCGTGGACTGCGCACCGTGCCGCGCCCGTGGGCCATGATCGACGACGCCGTGGACCACAAGCTGGGCGCCGCCGTCGACGAGGTGCTGCCGGCCCTGACGGGCCGCGCGGGGTGGACCGCATGACCCGCCCGCGCGCCGCCATCTCCCGCGCCATGGCAGTGTCCGTGTCGCGCGGCTCAGCCGAGGCCGGTGGATCGTCCGCTGACGAGGGGTGGTCGACCAGCCGCCTCCTCACGACGGCGGCGCGCCTGTGGGAGCAGGACGTCAACGAGCGGCTGCAGGGAGCGGGCCTCACCACTGCGGGGCTCGTGGCGCTGCAGGCCCTCCAGGCCGTCGAGCCCGCAACCCAGGCGTCGCTCGCCCGCATCCTGCATCTGCAGCCCCAGACCCTGCGCCGCACGCTGGCGTCGCTGGAAGGCCGGGGCTTCCTGACACGTGGGGCGTCCGCGCGCGCCGGCAGGGCGCTGACCGTCCGACTGACCGATGCGGGGCGGGAGACGCTGCACTGGGCCGCCGAGACGCTACCGGTCGCCCACCGGTCCTTCGGCGCGGAGCCGGGACTGCGGACCAGCCTGGTGGTCCTGCTCGAGGGGTTGGGCGTGCAGCACGCTCCCGGGGCCCCGTAGACCGACGGCGCCACGCATCAGGACCTCGCTGTCGGACGGCTGTCACGGAGCAGGTCCACCGGCAGGCCCGGGGTGGCCGGTCCGGTCTGCGCCTTCAGTGGAGGTGTCGTCGCCAGTAAGTGGGGACACGACCGGCGGGCCCCGGCGCGGGCTGATCCAGAGGCCTGCTCGTGGGCTCCGCGAGCGCCGGACCGTCGACGAACTGCTGCGCACGGTAGTCCCAGAACCAGTCCTCGCCCGGCTCGAAGGACATGGCCACGGCATGACCGGTCCCGGCGGCGTGGGCCGAGGCGTGCTGGGCGGGCGAGCTGTCGCAGCAGCCGACGTGCCCGCAGCCCGCACATCTCCTCAGGTGCACCCACCACCCGCCGGTGTCCTCGCAATCCGCGCACCCGGTGCCCGAGGGGCGTGCCCCGGTGTCGATGGTCGTCATGATCGTCGTCCTTCCACGAGCAGATGGGGGGCCAGATCCTGCAGCGCCGCGCGGAAGACCCGCACGGCGTCCGCGGGCGGAGCGGCCGAGGCGACGAAGCCGTCCGGCCGCACGAGGTAGAGGGTGCCGGCACGCAGCCCGGTGGCACCACCGGAGGTGAACGCGTGGAGCGCCAGACCGAGCTCCTCCGCGACGACGGCGGCCTCGGGAGCATCGGCTCCTGCGCCGTACGCGTGCACCTGCCAGGACGCAGCCCGCAGCGCGTCGAAGTTCCCGCCCGTCCACGGCAGGCGGCGGCCGACGACGGCGTGCCGTCCCCGCTGCCCCTCCCGAGCGCCGGGCATGCAGTACCGGATGCGGACCTGGCCGAGATAGCCCGCGAGCCGCCGCCCGAGGGGCAGGTGCGGCAGGACGGCGACGGCCGGCGGCAGCACGACCCGCGGCAGGTACCGGCGCACCAGCAGGGCGGGGCGCGAGCGTGAGGTGATGCCCCGGAAGACGGCATCCGTGGTGCGCAGCAGCCGCAGGGCGACCGGCCGGCGCTCGGCCTCGTAGCGGTCGAGGATGCGCTCGGGGGCGGCTCGGAGGATCACGTCGGCGAGCGTGAACGCGAGATTGTGCGCGTCCTGCAGCCCGGTGTTCATGCCCTGTGCGCCGACGGGCGAGTGGACGTGGGCGGCATCTCCGGCGAGGAACACGGGCCCCGTCCGGAACCGCGCTGCGATGCGGTGGTGGACCCGGTAGGTGGAGAACCAGCGGGACCACTCGTAGGTGACACCGAAGGACGCTGCGAGGCGGCTCCGCGCGACGTCCTCCGTGACGGCGGGGGCGTCGTCGTCGGAGGCGATCCCGATGAGGCGCTGCCCGCCCCGGCCCTCGCCGTCGGGCCGCATGGGGAAGGCGAGGAGGAACTCGGTGGCGCCCTGCCGGATGTTGACGGAGGCGGGAGCCAGCCCCTCCACTCCCACGGCGTCCACGAGGTAGAAGGTCCGGCGGCTGGTGGTCCCCTCGAAGGGGATGCCGAGGAGTGCCCGCACCGTCGACGATGCACCGTCGCACCCCACCGCGTACCGCGCGCGGAGCGTCCAGGGGCCCGCCGGAGCGTCCCCGCGCGCGACGACACCGCCGTCGGCGAGGTCCAGGGCCACGAGGCGGTGCCGCCAGCGGACGGACCCGCCGAGCGCCAGGAGGTTCTCCGCGAGGATCCGCTCGTTGGCGCTCTGCTCGAGCACATACATGCCGGGGTAGGGGGTGATCCCGCGACCGAGGGTGGTGAGCGGGATGGGCGCGAAGGCCGTCCGGCCGAATCCCTGCCGCATCGATACTGCGCGCACGGCCTGGTCCAGGACGCGCTCGACGACGCCGAGCTGGTCGTAGATCTCCATGGAGCGCGAGTGCACCCCGAGCGCCCGTGACTCCTCCGTCGGCCCGTCCTTCGCGTCGATGACGGCGACCCGGACGCCCAGCCTCACGAGCCAGTTGGCAAGCATCAGGCCGGTCGGCCCGGCACCGACCACCAGGACGTCGACGTCCTCTCCCCGGTCCTCGTGCCCGGTCATGGCTGCCGGATCGCCTCAGCGTCCCAGGACGGTGCAGACGCAGGCGCGGTTGCCGTCGGTGTCCGCCAGGACCGTGAACGACGGCGCCCGCCCGTCGTCGACGACCGTCCCACCGGCGGCGACGGCACCGGCGATCCGCGCCTCTGCGACGTCGTGCGGCAACCACACGTCGAGGTGGAAGCGCTGGCGCGGGATGTCGTGGGCATCAGTGTGCTGGAACCACAGGAGCGGGACGCGTCCGGTCGGGTCGGTGACGTCGTCGCCGTCCAGCGCATCCGCATCACCCGTCAGCAGAGCGGCCCAGAACGGGCCGATCCCCGCGACGTCCGCCGTGTCGAGGGCGAGCTCGACGACGGCGGGAGCAGCGGGATCGGCCAGGAGACCGCGACCGCCGGCGAGGTCGCTGATGCGGCGCGCGAGGTCGACGTCGCGTTCCGTCACGCCCGCGGCGTCGTGGCTCATGAGCAACACGTCCACGTGGGGATAGCTCAGCGTGACGTCGGGATGGTGGTCCGCCTCCTCCGCGAGATCGCCGATGGCCGAGACGAGTGCCACCCCGGTGGCGAAGTCGTGCGTCAGGAAGCGGGCGTGCAGGGCCTGGGCGAGTTTCCGCCAGTCGTCCAGCCCGGCATCGAGGATCTGTTGCGTGCTGAGGATGCTCATGCCGCCAGTATCGTCCGGCACGGCCCCTGGGGAAAGGGCGGGCTCCCTGTCCATGGAGACGATGCTGCCGCCCCGGCCCGGGCGGGACCTACCGCTCTGGTGCCATACTGCGGGGATGTCCCAGAACCGGATCCCCGGTCGCCGCCTCCGCGTCCCGCGCCTCGACCCCGCGCTGAAAAGCCGCATGCGAGCGGCGGCCGTCAACCCGCAACTCCTCCTCGCGGCGAAAGCGGCGCTCGCCGCCGCCCTCGCGTGGACCCTGGCCCTGGCCATCCCCGGGACGCCGTCGGAGTACCCCTACTACGCGCCGCTCGGCGCCCTCCTGGCCATGTACCCCACGGTCTCGGGTACCCTCAAGCTCGGCCTGCAGACCGTGGTGGGCCTGACCCTCGGGATCGTCCTCGCCTACGTCGCGGTCTGGGCGGGGGACCCGAACTGGATCACCATCGGGTTCGTGGTCGGGGCCGGGGTGCTGCTGAGCGGATTCCTCAGGAGGACGGCCGGCGGCGGTTCGGGAATCGCCTCGGCCGGGCTCTTCGTCCTCGTGATCGGGAACGAGGACCTCGGGTACTCCCTGGGCTACCTCGTGCAGACCGTGGTCGGCGTGGGGGTGGGGCTGGCCGTCAGCGCCTTGATCTTCCCGCCGCTCCACCTCAATGACGCCGTCGGCCAGATGAGTCTGCTCCGACGGACCGCGGCCCGGGACCTGCAGCAGATGGGCCAGGCGCTGGAGGAGGACTGGGCGGAGGACGACGCACGGTGGGCGGAGGTGCGGGACGGCCTCTCGGCCTCGGCCCGCAACGCCCGCAGCGCACTCCAGTACGCGGACGAGAGTCGCAAGGGCAACGTGCGCCGACGCTTCCACCCCCGTGACGTCCGGGAGGACTACCGGCACGTCGAGGTCCTCGAAGTGGTCGCCTCGCACACCCTGAACATCACCAACCTCCTGCAGGACGCCCTGCACGGGACATCCCGCGAACGGCCCCTGCCGGTGGCGGTCCGGCCGGCCCTGCAGTCCGCCTTCACGGCCGTCGGGGACGTGCTGGACCTCTGGACGGTGGAGGAGGACGATGCCGCGATGCTCGCCGCGGCGGAACGCGCGCTCCGCGACCTGGAAGCGGCGGCGTACGGGACGTCCTCGAGGGAGGTGCCGTTCGGCGCAGCCGCGGCGATCGGCATGAGCCTCCACCGCATCCTCCAGGCCGTCAGGCCCGACCTGCGACAGGCGGACGGCGTGTAGCGGGAGAGGCGCCCGGACACCGCCCTGCGAGAGAACAGGACGGGCCCCTGGGGAGCCCGTCCTGTCCTCCTGCTCCGCGGTGGTACCCGGAGCGCCCGTGGCTCAGGTCAGGTCGCGGGTCTTCGCGAACCTCTCGATCGCCTGCTGCGTGGAACGGTTGGTGAGCACCTGGATGGTGGTGCTGACCGCTCCGGAGACGATTGCGAAGACCAGGGCCGAGCGCAGCGTGTTCTCCAGTCCGTCCTTGCTCTTCGGGGGCGCCTCGCCCGTGATCTTCTCCCACAGGAAGTCGACGAGCTTGGTGCCGACGAAGCCCGCACCCACACTCATTCCCACTCCGAGCAGCTTGAACACGACGTTCATGGTTTCTCCTTCTCGTCCGGTGGTCCTGTACCTACCCTAGCCGCGCGACGAGGCGCTCGGCAGGGACGGGTCCGCCCTGGCCGCGGGACGGCCGCCGTGGTTCGTCCAGGCCGGTCGACCTGCCCGGGTGCACGCCCCTGCGGTGTAGGATCGGAACGCTCAACCATCACACGACAGGGGAGCGCAGACCCGCAGCACGCTGCCGGGTCGGGCGCTGAGAGTGCGGACCGCCGCAGACCCTCGAACCTGATCCGGCTAGTACCGGCGAAGGGAGTCGAGTTCTCGGAGTGCACGGACACCGCCCCGGCGGTACCGGCACTCCCCCCTCCTGTACCTCAGGAGGATCCACCATGGCATCACCCACCGCCCTCAGGGGCGTCTCCCGGCACACCAACCAGTGGCGCGTCGTCGACATCGTCGTGGCCTCGGTCATCGCGGTCGCCGTCGGCGTCCTGTTCTTCGCGTGGTCCGCCGGCTATTCGGGCATCAGTCTGCTCACCGCCGGTTTCCCGCCGCTCGGCGGGCTGTACTCCGGGGGCTGGCTGATCGCCGGCGTCCTCGGCGGCCTGATCATCCGCAAACCCGGGGCGGCGATCTACTGCGAGGTCCTCGCAGCCGCCGTGTCCGCCCTCATCGGCACGCAGTTCGGGATGGCCGTTCTGGTCTCCGGCGCCATCCAGGGTCTCGGCGCGGAACTCGTGTTCCTGCTGTTCCTCTACCGGAGATGGAACCTCCCCGTGGCACTGCTGGCCGGACTCGGTGCCGGACTGGCGCTCGGGATCAGCGAGAACATCCTGTACAACGCGCTGTGGACCATCGAGTTCAAGCTCCTCTACGTGCTGTTCGCGGCCATCTCCGGCGTCGTCATCGCCGGGCTGCTGTCCTGGCTCGCCACCCGGGGCCTGGCGCGGACGGGCGTGCTGTCCTCGTTCGCCGCCGGCCGCACGGCGGACGTGTGACACCACTCGGCGGGCCCCTCCCGCGCGCCGTGCAGGTCAGCGCGCGGGGGTGGGGCTGGCGTCATGCCGGGCGCAGGGCGTTCGCCGCCCGGCACCTCGACCTCGAGCTGACGCCCGGAGAGCGGGTGCTGCTGCTCGGTGCCTCCGGCGCGGGGAAGTCCACGGTGCTCCACGCGCTGGCCGGCGTGCTCGGCAGCAATGACGAGGGTGAGCAGGAGGGGGACCTCCTGCTCGACGGCGTCCCGCCCGCCGCGGCGCGGGGACGCGCGGGTCTGGTACTGCAGGACCCGGAGTCCCAGGTGGTCCTCGCCCGCGTCGGCGACGAGGTGGCCTTCGCGGCGGAGAATCTCGCCGTGCCGCGGGACGAGATCTGGCGACGCGTGCACCGGGCGCTCGACGACGTCGGCCTCGACCTGCCGCTCGACCACCCCACCACCGCCCTGTCCGGCGGGCAGAAGCAGCGCCTCGCACTCGCCTCCGTCCTCGCGATGGAGCCCGGACTGCTGCTGCTCGACGAACCCACGGCCAACCTCGACCCGGACGGCGTCCTCGAGGTCCGGGACGCCGTGATCCGGGTCCTCGACCGCACCCGGGCCACGCTCGTCGTCGTCGAGCACAGGGTCGCGGTGTGGGCCGATGTCGTCGACCGCGTGATCGTGCTGGATGCCGACGGCGGTGTCCTCGCCGACGGCGCACCCGGCGAGGTCCTCGTGCAGGAGGCGACCCGCAGCCGTCTCGAACAGGCGGGTGTGTGGGTGCCCGGTCGACGGCCCGCCGTCGGCGGCGCCGTGCCGACGTCCGCCGGAGGGGAGGTGCTCCTCGCAGCCACCGGGCTCGACGTCGCGCGCACGAAGCGCGGTCCGGTCGCCGTCGCCGGGCTCGACCTCACCGTCCGTGCCGGCCAGGCCCTCGGCATCACGGGCCCCAACGGTGCCGGGAAGTCGACGGCGGCCCTGACCCTCGGCGGTCTGCTGCGCCCCCGGGCCGGCTCGGTCCGGGCCGTCCCGGCCCTCGCGGGCACGGCCGGTGACGACCCCTTCCGGTGGCGGTCCACCGAGCTCGTCCAGCGCATCGGGACGGTGTTCCAGGAACCCGAGCACCAGTTCCTCACCGCGAGCGTGGGGGAGGAGCTCGCCGTCGGCCCGGCCAGGGTGGGCGGCGCGCAGGCTCCTGGACGCATCGCGGAACTCGCCGAGCGCCTCCGCCTCACGCACCTCCTGCAGGCCAACCCCTTCACGCTCTCCGGTGGCGAGAAGCGCCGCCTGTCCGTGGCGACGATGCTCGCCACCGCGCCGCGGATCCTGATCCTCGACGAGCCGACCTTCGGACAGGACGCCCTGACCTGGGCCGAGCTCGTCACCCTGCTCCGCGAACTGGTCGACGACGGTGTGGCCGTGCTCTCCGTCACCCACGACGCCGAGTTCATCGACGCACTGGGCGGAGCGACCCTGCACGTCTCCGGCGGTGCGGGGACCCTGGTGCACCGATGAGCACCGACTACCTGACACCGGTCCTGACCGGGACGACGCTCCTGCGGGCCAACCCGGTGTCCAAGCTGTTCGCTGCCACCGTCATCACGCTCGCCCTGATGGCGAGCATCGACTGGGTCAGCGCGGCTGTGGTCCTCACCTGCGAACTGGTGCTCATGCCCCTGCTCGGCATCAGCGTCCTGGCACTGGCACGCCGGATCTGGCCGCTGCTGGTCGCCGCCCTGATCGGCGCCTACGGCACGGCACTGCTGGCCGACAAGACCGGTGGGGTGGTGCTCGACGTGGGGCCGTTCCTGTTCACCGAGGACTCCGTCGCGTCGGGGATCGCCGTCGGACTCCGCGGGCTCGCGCTCGCGCTGCCGGGGATCTTCGTCCTGCTCACCACCGACCCCACCGACCTCGCCGACGCCCTCGCGCAGAAGCTGCACCTGCCGCACCGCTTCGTGCTCGGCGGGCTCGCGTCGCTGAGGCTCGCGGGTCTGTTGGTGGAGCAGTGGGAGGCGCTCGGGCTGGCCCGCCACGCGCGCGGTGTGGGATCGGGCGGGTCCGTCGGCGCGCGCACCCGCAACCTCCTCGGGCAGTCCTTCGGGCTGATCGTGCAGGCGATCCGGCGCGCCACCCGCCTCGCGACGGCCATGGAGGCCCGCGGCTTCGGTGGCGGGACACGCACCTGGGCCCGGGAGAGCTCGTTCTCGGCGCTCGACGCCGTCGTCGCGGCCGTCGGGCTCCTCATCGCGGCCGGTGCGGTCACCGCGGCCGTCCTCGCGGGGACCTGGAACTTCATCCTGTCCTGACGCCGTCGGGAGGAACGCGCCGGGATGACGGCCGGGGCAGACGCCCACAGGGGGCCCGCCGTGGCGGGCCCCCTGTGGGCGCATCGTCCGTGCCGGCGGTCCGGCTAGAGGACGTCCGAGAGGAACGATCGCAGGCGGGCCGTCCGCGGATCGTCGAAGATCGCCGCCGGCGGACCGGACTCGACGACGACGCCGGCGTCCATGAACGTCACCGTGTCGGAGACGTTCCGGGAGAACCCCATCTCGTGCGTGACCACGACCATGGTCATGCCCGCCGACGCGAGATCCGCCATGAGGGCCAGCACCCCCTTGACCAGCTCGGGGTCGAGGGCCGAGGTCGCCTCGTCGAAGAACATCACCTCGGGATCCATCGCCAGGGCACGGGCGATCGCCACGCGCTGCTGCTGCCCGCCGGACAGGTTGCCCGGCCGGGCATCGGCCTTGTGCTTCAGGCCCACGAGGTCCAGTTGGGCGAGGCCCTTCCGGCGCGCCTCGTCCGCCGACATCCCGCGCAGCTTGCGCAGGGCCAGCGTGACGTTCTCCAGCACCGTCTTGTGCGGGAACAGGTTGAACTGCTGGAACACCATCCCGATGCGGCGGCGCAGCTCGTCCGGGTTGTCCTTCAGGACGGAGCGCCCGTCCAGGAGGATGTCCCCCTGGTCCGGCTCGATGAGGCGGTTCAGGACGCGCAGCAGCGTGGACTTGCCGGACCCCGACGGGCCGATCACGGACGCCGTGGTGCCCCGCTCCACGTGCAGGTCGATACCGCGCAGCACGTGGTTCGAGCCGAAGGAGAGGTGCAGGCCCCGTCCGGTCAGCGTGCCCGACTCGATGGCCTTCATGCCCGTGCTCCTTCGCTCATGGTGGTGAGGTCCTCCAGCTCGGGCTTCTGCTTCCGCCCGACGCGCAGCCGGTGGTCGATGAAGTTCACCAGGTGCGTGAGCGGGATGGTCAGGCACAGGTACAGGACTCCGGCCGCGATGAGCGGCGACAGGTTGCCCGTGTTGCTCGCGGCATCGTTGCCCACCCGGAAGAGCTCCCGTTCACTGGCGACGAGGCCGATGAAGTAGATGAGCGAGGACTCCTTGATGAGCGCGATGAACTGGTTCACCAGGGCCGGCAGCACGCGTCTGACGCCCTGGGGGATGACCACGAGCCGCATGGACGAGCCGTAGCTGAAGCCCAGCGCCCGGGTGGCCTCGAGCTGGCCCTTCTCCACGCTCTGGATGCCCGAGCGGAAGATCTCGCCGATGTACGCCGACGCGATCAGCGAGAGCGCGAGGATGCCCAGCGGATAGGGGCTCGTGCTGCCCGTGAGCTGCCGGAGGATCGGACCGAGTCCCAGGCCGATGAGCAGGATGATCACGACGGCGGGGAGGCCGCGGAAGATGTCCGTGTAGATGCGGGCGATCCACCGGAGCACGCGGTTGCGGGAGATCCCCATGATGGCGAGGATCATGCCGACGATCGTGCCGATGACGCCCGAGGCCAGCGCGAGCAGGAGGGTGTTGGGCAGTCCGACGGTCAGGAGGTCCGGCAGGACGGCGGCCATCGCCTCCCAGTCGAAGAACGTCTTACCGAGTTGTTCGAAGGCATCCATGCAGGACCGGCTACTTCACGACCGCGGCTTTGCTGCCGGGCTTCCAGTCGGAGGGGAGCTCGCGGTCCGGGTACCACTCCTGGGTGAGCTCGGTCCACGTGCCGTCGGCGATCACGGCGTCGAGGCCCGCGTTGAGCGCGTCGATCAGCGCCTTGTTGTCGCTGTTGACGGCGTACGCGGTGAAGTTCTCCGTGTTGATGATGGTCTCGGCGATCGTCGTGCCGTCACCCTCCTTCACCTGGCCGGTGGCCTGCTGGGAGGGGGCGACCCAGGCGTCGACCTGACCGTTCTTCACGTTCGCGTAGACGGTGTTGTAGTCAGGGAAGCGGACCGGCTCGAGACCCAGGGTGTTGGAGACGTAGTCGTCCTGCACCGTGCCCTGGACCACGCCGATGCGGGTGCTCTCCGAGAGGGAGTCGAAGCCCGTGACGGAGGAGCCGTCCTTCGTGACGACGGCCATGTAGCCGAAGTCGTAGCCGTTGGTGAAGCCGACGTTCTCGCGGCGGGCCGCCGTCGTCGAGATCGAGGAGGATCCGACGTCGAACTGCTTGTTCTGGACCTGCGCGAGGAGGGCGGAGAAGTCGGTGGACGCGAATTCGACCTCGAGGTCGAGCTTCTCGCCGATGGCACGCAGCAGTTCGTTGTCGTAGCCGGTGAACACACCGTCCTCGAGGAAGATGTTCGGCGGTGCGTCCGAGAGCGTACCGACGCGCAGGGTGCCGTCGGTGATGAGGCCGAGCCCGGACGTGTCGATCTCGTCGATCGGCGTGGTGTCCTCGGTGGTGTACTGGTCGAGCGACTGCTGGTCGCTGCCGGCCAGCGCGTCGGTGCTCTCGGTGGGCTCGCTCGAGGAGCTGCCGCAGGAGACGGTGAGAGCGAGCAGGGGGACGGTGAGGGCCGCGAGGAGCTTGCGGGAGATGGTCATGGGGGTCCTTCGTCGAAGCTGCGCCCGCTGGCGGGCGCGGAGGATGGAGTGTCGGGGACGCCGCGGGGCGGCAGGAGGAAGGGCTGCTTGCTGCTGGGTGACACGCTCGCTGTTCTGGGCTGTGCGCGCAGATGCGGAACGGGGGACCCGGGATTTTCCGGTGCTGGACCGCACGACGCCGTACTTGCCATCCGGGGGACTTGTCCCGGCGGCCGAATCTTCACCTGGAGCACCCCACTACGGGAGAGGGTTGCTGTCCAGCCGGCCAGGGCCGTGGGCTGGAACTCTTGATTTCAGGAAAACGCTAGGCCAGCAGGGAGGGCCGGGTCAAAACGCCGGCCGGTGAAAAGCCACGATCGACGTCGCATTCGGCCCTTTCGGGCCCGATTGTGGCGAGGATTACACGAATCGGTCGACGAGCTCGGTCAATTCGGCCGTCAGGGCCGTCGACGTCCGGAGGTCCTGGCCGTCGAGGGAGAGGACGGGCGCGAGGAGCCGGATGCTCGAGATGAGCCACACGGCGTCGGCCTCGAGCAGGTGGTGCGGCTCGAGCGGTCCGTAGCCCAGCTCCCAGCCCTGCTCCTTCGCCGCGGCGAAGAGCGCGCTCTGTGACGTGCCGGCCAGGATGCCGCTCTCGAGCTGCGGGGTGAGCAGGGTCTTCCGCCCGTCGCGGTCGTAGGCGAGCAGCACCGTGGACGTGGGGCCCTCGAGGACCTTGCCGTCGGAGGACGTGAAGATGACGTCGTCGGCACCGTGCGCCCTGGCATAGCGCACGGCCGCCATGTTGACGGCATAGGAGAGCGTCTTGGCCCCCATGAGCAGCCAGGGCGCGCGCTGGGCGACGGTGCTGTCGTACCCGCGCTCGAGGAACAGCACCCGGAGCCCTGTCGCCCGCTGCTCCAGTGTCGACGCCGGGACGGGGGACACCTGTACCCAGGCGGTCGCGCTGCCCGCACCCTCGACGCCGCGCGTCGCGATCAGCTTCACGACGGCGTGCGTGCGGTCGGGCTCGGCCGCCGCGAACTCGCGGAGACCCGTGCGGATCGCGCGGCTCCAGGCGCCGGCCCCGGGCACGGTCAGGTCCAGTGCGGCGGCCGACGCCGCCAACCGATCGAGATGGGCCTGTTCCTTGCGCGGTGTCCCGCCGACGGCCAGCATCGACTCGAAGATGCCGTCCCCCCGGGTGGCGCCGAGATCGGTGGCCATGAGCTGGGGACGGGAGGCGTCGGCCACGGTGCCGTCGTCGTGGGCCGGGTCGAGGAACACCAGAACAGTCATGCCTGACAGCGTAGGCGACGAGGGCGTCCGGCCGGCCGTCAGGACGAGCGCCGACCCATCCTGAACAGGAGGCCGTCCCGCACCATCGGCCACTCGTGGGCGAGGATCGAGTAGACGACGGTGTCGCGCAGCTCGCCGTTCCGCGCACGGGTGTGGCTCCTGAGGACGCCGTCCTGCTTCGCGCCGAGGCGGGTGATGGCCTCACGGGACTGGCGGTTCAGCCAGTGGGTGCGGAACTCGACGGCGGGACACCCGAACACCTCGAAGGCGTGGCGCAGCAGGAGGTACTTGGACTCGGTGTTGGTGCCCGTGCGGTGCGCCGAGGCGGCGTTCCAGGTGGAGCCGATCTCGACGCGGGGCGTGTCCCGATCGATGTTCATGTAGGTGGTCATCCCGATGATCCGGCCCGGCCCGTCCGTTTCGACGGTCCGCGCGGTGAACGGGATCATGGATCCGGAGTCCTGCAGGGTGAGGCGTCGCTCGATCTCCTGCCTCATGTCCTCGGGTTCGGGGACCGAGGTGTACCACAGCTCCCAGAGGCGTCCGTCCCGGGCGGCGTCGACCAGTCCGTCATGGTGGTCCGGAGCGAGGGGTTCGAGGATGACCCCGTTGCCGCGGAGGACGGTCGGCTGGAGGGCGTTCATGCATCGACCCTAGTCCCTGGCCGGCGGCACGGACCGGCGCCGGCCCGATCCGCAGCGGTCAGTGGGACCCGGGCTGCAGTGCGTCGACGGCGTCCAGGACCGCGAGCGAGGGGAGGTCCGCCATGGCGGCGACGACAGCCAGGGGCTCCCCGCTGCTGACGGCCGACGCCGCGGCCACCTGCAGCTCCGTCAGGGACAGGGCACCGGTGTCGGGGTGCAGGCCCTCGATGGTGGTGTGGGAGCGGCTGGAGCGTGCCGCAGCGACGACCCGTTCAAGGTGGCCCGAACTCATGATGTCTCCCTCGCGTCGTTGCCTTTCAGTCTCACCCTCGGCCATGAAGCTGGGAAGTTGCGCAACGCGGGCTGGAAGCGCTTGCGATCGGCGCCTCGATCAGGGCGCCTGTGCCGGAGGGTCGTCGAGATCGCCCCCTGGAAGCCTTCTTGACTCCCGGAGGGCGGAACCCCACGTCCGCGCACGCGCTTCGATGTAGTCAACGTCAGGACGCGGACAGGTCCAGGTCTTCGGTTGCGTCCTTCCACTCTGGCCGGGCAACCCGGTGCTCCCGCTCGCATGCAGGTCTTTTTCCCCTCAAGGAGCATCGCTGGCGACGGCGCATCCCCCGCTCGTCGACCCGTCGGCGACGGCCGGCTCGTCCGTGAGCGCGGTGATGAGCCGTTCCAGCCGGACGAGTCCCGCGAAGCGACCGGCGTCGTCGGTGGCCATGACCGGACCGAAGCGCGACGGCTCGTCGCGGGTGATACAGCGGGCGAGGGCTTCGCGGATGGGTGTGTGGATGTTCACGCACATCCCCGGCGGCACCGCGCCGGCCACGGTGTCCTCCCGGGTGAGGACGGACACCGGGCGTCCGGCGGCAAGAGGACCACCTCCGCGAGCAGGGGCTGGGTGGCGAAGGCCGCCCCCGCTTCCGTGAGGTCCCGCACCGTGAGGGCGGTCTCGGTGATCGCCCGGATGGCGGGAGCGCGGCCGGTGCCGGAGCGTGTCGCGAGGTGCCGCGCCATGCCCTCGTCGAGACCGACCCAGGGCAGGGCAGGGCGGCCGAGCAGATAGCCCTGCATGAGCGGGACGCCGAGGGACGCCAGCACGTCCAGTTCCTCCACCTGCTCCACGCCCTCGGCGATGATCCAGGCGTCGATCCTGTCGGCGAAGGACCCCAGCATGTCGACGAGGGCACGGCGCGCCTCGTCGTGGTGGATGTTGCTGATGAAGTCCCGGTCGATCTTGATGAAGGAGGGGCGGAGGGCGAGGAGGTGCTGCAGCCCCGCGTACCCGGAGCCGGCGTCGTCCACCGCGATCAGTGCGCCGCGTTCCTTCAGGAGGTCGAGGTCCGGCCTTAGTGCGGCGTAGGACTCGATGGCGGAGTGTTCCGTGAGCTCGACGATCAGCCCGGCGAGGTTCCCGCTCGCCTCCCAGACGGAGCGGATCGCGGGCGAGGAGAGGAGGTCCGGCGAGACATTGACCGTGAGGAAGGTGTTCCGGGGGAGTCCGGACCGGTGCGCGAGGGCGACCCGCAGTGCTGCTGCTTCGAGATCTGCGGCGCGTCCGAGTTCGCGGGCCTTGGTGAACCACGCCGCGGGGTTCTTCTCGCCGTACCCGGGGAAGCGCAGCAGTGCCTCGAAGCCGGCGATCGTGGCGCGCGTCGTGTCCACGATCGGCTGGTACATCGACACGATGCCCTCACCCCGGCATGCCGACTCGAGGTCCCTGCTCCACTGGTCCTCCAGCAGCAGGACCGTCCCGATGTCATGCATGGGCCACCACCGCCCCGGAGCTGTCGACGTGCCCGGGATCAGGCGGTCGTCGTCCGCGCACGCACGGCGGCGACGACGGCGGGCGGCAGGTCCGTGAGCCCGTGGACCGCCGCAGCGTGGTCGCGGACGCCGGCCAGCAGCTCGTCCTCGGACTCGACCGTCCAGCGGGCGTCGCAGCCCGGAACCACGTCACCACACGCGAACGACTTCATGTCGGAAGAATCCCCCATCTGCGCCACGGCCCGTCCCAGGGTGACTCGCCCCGGAGCTGCGTCGCCGGTACCGGCGATCGGCCTAGAAGATCATCGTAGGGATACGGGTCACGGGGCACCAGACCTTTCTTCCCGTGCCCTGTCGACGTCGGCCAGGATCAGCCCGTCGGCGCGTCGTGTTCCGGGAAGCGGGCCCCGAGCGCCGAGAGCACTCCGCGCGCCTTCGTCCGGATCTCGTCCCACTCGTCGTCCGGGACGGAGTCCGCGGTGATCGCTCCGCCCACGCCGAGGGTCAGCCGGGTGCCGCCGTCCTCCGGTCCGTCCTGCAGCACGAGGGTGCGGATGACCACGGCGAGGTCGGTGGCCCCGGTGAGGCTGAAGTACCCGGCGGCCCCCGAGTAGGGCCCGCGCGGCTCCCGCTCGAGCGCGTCGAGGACGGCCATGGTGCTGATCTTCGGGGCGCCGGTCATGGACCCGGCAGGGAAGGCCGAGGCGACGACGCCGGCGCGGGGGCTGCCCGGGCGCAGGCGCGCGTCGATGGTGCTGACCATCTGGTGGACCGAGGCGTAGGTCTCGATCGCACACAGCCGGCTGACGGTCACGGAGCCGGGGACGGCGTGGTGGGAGAGGTCGTTGCGCAGGAGGTCCACGATCATGATGTTCTCCGCGCGGTCCTTGGGCGAGGTCCGCAGGTCCTCCAGCAGGGCCGCGTCCTCGGCGGCGTCCGCGGAGCGGCCCCGCGTCCCCTTGATCGGTTCGGCACGCATGGCGCCGTCGGCGGTCACGCGGAGGAAGCGTTCGGGGGAGGAACTCGCGACCGCGAAGCCGGGGAAGCGGAGGAAGTGGGCGAAGGGCGCGGGGCTCACGGCGCGCAGGCGGAGGTAGGCCGCCAGGGCGTCGACACGCGGCACCTCGGCGGACAGCGACGTCGTGAGGCACACCTCGTAGGTGGTGCCCTCCGTGATCTCCGCCTGCGCCCGGTGAATCTTCGCGAGGTACTCGGTGCGCGTGTCACGGAGGGTGAAGGCGGGCACGGGCAACGGCCTCCCGGTGCCGGGAGGTGCGGCGGAGGCGACGGCACGCCGTGCCCGCGCCAACCACGCCTCCCGCTCGGGATCGGGCCGTCCGTCGGAGAGCGTGAGGAGGTGCACGGCACGGTCCGCATGATCGATCACGACGGCGCGCCCGGCGAAGACGAGCGCCGCATCCGGGAGGGCCTCGTCGGCGGGCGGACCGGACGAACCCCCGGTCTCCCGCTTGAGCTCGTAGCCGAGGTACCCGAGCCAGCCGAGGCCGAAGTCGCAGGCGAGACCCTCGGGCGAGCGGACCGCCCGCCGGCCCCAGGCGTCGTCGAGCCAGCGGAAGAACGGCTCCCGCACGCGCGCCGTCACGGCGCCCGCGCTGATCTCCGTGACCCCGTCCCGGTGGAAGGCCTGCTGCCCGAAGGCACCGCCGTCGTCGGCCAGGATGCTGAAGCGGTTGCGCCCGCCCGGGGCCACGCCGTCCCCACCCGCACCTGCCGCATCCGAGCTGTCGAGCCACACCGCTGCGGCGGACTCCGCGTAGAGCGCCGAGAACAGCGCCGCAGGGTCGGGCCCGGCACCCCGAGCGGCGTCGATGCGCTCGGCGGCGAGGACCAGTCCGCGCCGCACGGCACGCTCCGGTGCGAGCAGCCCGGCACAGGCGGGCAGGGCGGTGAGGGCCAGGCGCACCGCCGGTGGCGTGGATTCGCCGGTGTGCCCCCGCACGACGACGTCGGCCGCTCCGCTCGGATCGTCGACGGCGAGCCAGGCGGACTCCTGGTCGGCCCAGCGGTCCCAGAAGGGGGAGTAGGTCTCGCCGTCGCGGGCGATCGCCGAGCGGTGCCGCACCGCGGCGTCGGCCTCGACCCAGATCACGACGTCGAGATGCGCGCGTGCCGCCGCCGTCGCCGCCCCCACGCCCTCGAGCAGGACGATCTTCGCGGCGGCCGTCGTGCGCTCCGGCCCGTCCCGGCCGGCCGTCCAGTCCCAGGCGTTCCAGCGGGCGGTGCTGCCCGAGCGCAGCGGCACAAGGACGTGCTCCACGTAGCGTGCCACGCCGTCGTCGAGACCGTCCCAGCCCGGATAGATGTCCTCGAGGTGGAACACGGACACGGTGTGGTGCTCGCGGAGGAGGGCGGCGAGCTCGACGGCGAGGGTCGTCTTGCCCGCACCGGACCGGCCGTCGACGGCGATGAGGAGCGGGGTGTCGGTGGGCACGGCTCAGGCCAGCGCGAGCAGCGCGCCGACGCCCACGAAGAGTGAGCCGAAGGTCCGGTTGAGGATGGTCTGGCCGCGGTCGCCGCGCGTGAAGCGGCGGAACGAGCGGGCGGTCCCGGCGTAGAAGAACCACATGACGAGGACGTCGATCACCACGACGGTCGCTGCCAGCACGCCGTACTGACGCAGGAGGGGCTCGTCCGGCCGGATGAACTGGGGGATCAGCGCGAGGAAGAACACGACGGCCTTGGGGTTGAGCAGGTTCACCCACACCCCGCGGCGGAACATCGTGAGCCGTCCCTCGGTACCGCGGAGGGCGTGGAGATCACCGTGGTCGGGCCTCTGCAGGAACTTCCTCACGCCGAGGTACACGAGGTAGGCCGCGCCCGTGTAGCGGATGAGGTCGAAGGCGAGGGGCGAGTTCGCCACCAGGATCCCGACCCCGGCGGCCGCGATCCCGATGTGCACCAGCAGGGCGGCCTGCTGGCCCAGGATGCCCCAGATGGAGCGCCGGAACCCGACCGTGAGGGCGTTGCTCATCGTGTTCACCGCACCTGCGCCGGGCACGAAGCTGATGAGGGTTCCGGCGCCGAGCAGCGCCAGCCAGAGCGAGGGGTTCACCCGTTCATGGTAAGCGTCCGGGATCAGGCGTCCGGCCCGCCGGCGTCGAGCTCCTGGCGCACGAAGCGGACCACGCCGTCGACGGCGCCGTCGACCATGCCCCAGGTGGCCTCGAAATCGCTGGAGTCGCCGTACCAGGGGTCGTAGATGCCGAGCTCCTCGAGGTCGGTGTCCGTGGTCGACGGGTCGAATTCGCGCAGCAGGTGGATCCGGTCCCGGGAGGCGTCGTCGGGCGCTTCGGAGCGCAGCTCGCGGTAGTGGTCGAGGTCGAGCGCCAGGATGAGATCCCGCTCGCGGTACCACGCGGTCTCGAAGCGCCGCGCTCGGTGGAGGTGGCTCTCGATGCCCAGCTCCGTCAGCTTCGCTGCCGCACGCTCGTCGATGGGTCGCCCGGACTCCCAGTCCGTGGTGCCCGCGGAGTCCACCAGGACGTCGTCCGCCATGCCCGCCCCGGCGAACGCGTGGGCCAGCATGAGTTCGGCCATGGGGGAACGGCAGATGTTGCCGGTGCAGACGGTGACGATGCGGTACATGCGGACAGCCTAGCGGCGCCCGGCGCCGTGGCTAGGACCGGCGGGCCCCCGAGCGGACGCGCTGGAGCAGGAGCACGACGGCGGACACGTGCTGCCCCGTCTCAGCCCCGGGCAAGGATCTCGACGCTCGGCATGAGGAAGACGCCGCCGTCGCGCCGTGCCCACCGGCGCCAGCCCTCGGCCAGCCGCCGGAGGGTCTGCTGCTCGGCGAGCCCGCGCTCCAGCGCCTGCGTCGCGAAGGCGGAGTGCAGTACCCGGTCCGCCCAGGAGTCCGCGAGGAACCGGCGGTCCGCTTCGGCGGAGTAGGTCCAGTTCGACGACGACACCTCGATCTCCGCGAAGCCTGCCGCCGCGGCCCAGCCGGGGAGTCGCCGCCCTGCGTCGGGCTCGCCCCGGTTCCCGCGGGCCAGGTGCCCGTAGAGCCCGCGCCACTCGTCGAGCTCGTCGACGGCCGGGAACCAGGTCATCGCCCCGAAGTCGGCCTCGCGGACCGCGACGAGCCCGCCGGGCCGCACCACCCGTCGCATCTCGCGGAGCGCAGCGACGGGATCGGCCAGGTGCTGGAGGACCTGATGGGCGTGGACGACGTCGAAGGACTCGTCGGCGGCATCGAGGTCGTAGACGTTGCCCTCACGGAACGTCAGGTTCAGGAGGTCGGCGTGGGCCTCGGAGGCCTCCGCAATGACGTCCGCCGAGCTGTCGACGCCCACCACCGAGCCGGGGACCACGAGATCGGCGAATCCGGCGGTGATGCTGCCGGGGCCGCAGCCGATGTCGAGCAGGTCCATCCCGCTCTCGAGGAGCGGCTCGAGGTAGGCGGCCGATGTCGCGACCGTTCGGGCGGCATGCGCCGCGGTGACGCTGGGGTGGTGGCCGTGGGAGTAGACCTCGTCGCTCATGAGGGGAGCGTAGCGCGGGCCGGCCCTCAGTCAGCGGCTGTGTCGTCCCGCGCCTCGATCGTCGCGGCGGCCGTCGCGTCCGTCACCTGCTGCATCAGGTCGCGCAGCAGTGTGAGTTCCTCCTCGGAGTACCGGTCGAGGACGCCGGTGATGTGACGTCCGAGGGGGGCGAAGAGCAGGGCGCCGGTGGTGCGCGCCTTCTCCGTCAGCTCGAGGTGGACCTGGCGCCGGTCGACGTCGCTGCGCCGTCTCGTCACGTGTCCTGCGGAGTCGAGCCGGTCCACGAGCGCCGTGGTGGCGGGCGAGCTGAGGTTGAGTTCCTCCCGGAGAAGGCCCGGCGTGACGGTGAGCCCGGCCCGCGCGGCACCCATCATGATGCTCAGGGCGTGCAGGTCGGTGCGGTAGAGGCTGTCACGGTTGCTCGCGACGTCCACGTAGCGATCGGTCTCCACGGTGAACTGGCGCATGAGTGCCATGAGGTCGTCCCGAGCCGCCATCGTTCCTCGCCTTCTTTCCTTCCAGCTTAGGCTGGTTCCCATTATCTCCATCATAGATATACTTTGCTGCAGAGATACCTTGAGGAAGGCGTGAAAGTTCATGAGAAGTACGTGGTTGAGGGTCCTGCTGCCCGTCGTCGTCGTCCTGATCTGGCTGGTGGGTGCCGCGGTGGGAGGGCCGACGTTCGGTCGGCTCGAGGAGGTGTCGAGCAACGACCAGGCGTCATTCCTGCCGGCGAGCGCCGAGTCCACGGAGGCCGGGGAACTGCAGCAGCAGTTCAGTGACTCGGAGGCCATCCCGGCGGTCATCGTGGCGGAGTCGGGTACGGAGATCGCGCAGGAGGAGCTCGGGCCCTACGCGGATCTCGGCGCCACGCTCGGTGCCGTCGAGGGACTGGAGCCGCCGGCGGAGGGCGCCCCCGCCGTCGCCGGTCCCATCCCCTCGGAGGACGGCTTCGCGGTCCAGTACATCGCCTTCGTCTCGCCGGATGCCGAGCTCGCCGAGGTGGTCACGGAACTGCGGCAGGTCCTCGCGGACGACCTGCCCGACGGCGTCACGGGCTACGTCACGGGGCCCGCCGGCTTCACCAACGACCTCGTGGAGGCCTTCGGCGGTATCGACGGGATCCTGCTCGGGGTGGCGCTCGGCGCGGTCTTCGTCATCCTGCTCGCCGTCTACCGTTCCGTGGTCCTGCCGTTCCTCGTCCTGCTGACCTCCGTCTTCGCCCTCGCCACGTCCATCCTGCTGGTCTTCGCGTTCGCGAAGCTCGACTGGATCCAGCTGAGCGGACAGAGCCAGGGCATCCTGTCCATCCTCGTGATCGGCGCCGCCACCGACTACGCGCTGCTGCTCGTCGCGCGGTTCCGGGAAGCACTCGCGGAGAACGAGACCAGGTGGGACGCGATGCGCGTGGCCTACCGCGGCTCGGTCGAACCCATCCTGGCCTCGGGCGCCACGGTGATCCTGGGCCTGCTCTGCCTGCTCTTCTCGGACCTCAACTCGAACAGGAGCCTCGGGCCGATCGCGGCCATCGGGATCGTCTTCTCCCTCGCTGCCGCGCTGACGCTCCTGCCTGCGCTCCTGCTGCTGTTCGGGCGCGCCGCGTTCTGGCCACTGCGGCCGCGCTACGATCCCCGGCTCGCGGTCGCCGTCGCACCCCACCACGGCAGGCACGCCGCACCCACCGCTGCGGGTGCCGAGACCGGCCTCGAGCGGCTGAAAGGCATCTGGAAGCGTGTGGCGCTGCAGGTGGCACGCCGTCCTCGCGTCCTCTGGATCGCGTCGCTGCTCATCCTCGTCGCGGGAGCCCTCGGGCTCACCCAGCTGCAGGCCAGCGGTGTACCGCAGTCCGCACTGATCCTGGCGCCCTCCAACGCCGTGGACGGCCAGGAGGCGCTCGGCCGTCACTTCGATGCGGGCTCCGGCAGCCCCGTCTACGTCGTGGCACCGGAGGGGGATCAGGACGCTGCGCTCGACACCGTGAGTGCCCAGGAGGGCATCGCCGACGCGAGCCTTACGGCCGATCCGAGCGGTGCCGCGGTCGTCGAGGACGGCCGGGTGCTCATCAGCGGCACGCTCGAGTATCAGGCGGACTCGGACCGGGCGGAGGACGTGGTGCGGGACCTGCGGACCGCGCTCGACGACGCCAGCCCGGATGCGCTCGTCGGCGGCGTGACCGCGGTGGCCATCGACACGAATGACACCGCGCTGGCCGACCTCGTGAAGATCATCCCGATCGTCCTGCTCGTCATCCTCGTGGTCCTCGTCATCCTGCTGCGCTCGGTGCTGGCGCCCGTGCTGCTCGTGGCCAGTGTGGCGCTCTCCAATGCGACGGCGCTCGGCGTCTCCGCACTCGTGTTCAACAACGTGTTCGGCTTCGAGGGCGCGGACGCCTCGGTGCCGCTCTTCGCCTTCGTGTTCCTCGTGGCGCTCGGCGTGGACTACAACATCTTCCTGATGACCCGCGTCAGGGAGGAGTCGCTGCGCATCGGGACACGGCCGGGGATCCTCCGCGGCCTCGGGGTCACGGGCGGCGTCATCACGTCGGCGGGCGTCGTCCTCGCGGCGACCTTCGCGGCACTGGGGGTCATCCCGATCCTGTTCCTCGCGCAGATCGCCTTCGTCGTGGCGTTCGGCGTCCTGCTGGACACCGTGCTGGTGCGCTCGCTGCTCATCCCTGCCCTCGCCTACGACATCGGGCCGGCGATCTGGTGGCCGTCCAAGCTCGGGAAGACCCCCTCGCCGCGCTAGCGGTCCCCGCCCGTGGAGGGGCCGTCCGGATGAGCTCCGACGGTCCTTCCGCGTCGCCGGGTGCACCTGCCCTGCGGCCCTGCGGCCCTGCGGCCCTGCGCCCACCGCCCCGGGCCTTCCGCAAGCTTTGCGCAAGAACCGGATGGTTCCGCATCCTCGCAACCCGCTGTCGCTACCCTTGGACTGTGCCCATCCATTCGACTCCGTCAGGTCCTGGTCAGCACCAGGACAGCGGGACGGCACCCCCCAGGAGTGAAGCCGTCCCGGCTACGGGCGCGCCGGGCAAGGCTGCCCCGCTGCTGGTGCCGGCGGTCCTGGAGGACATGAGGAGCGATTTCGACGATCCCGCCGTCGTCAACCGGTTCGCCCACGACTTCTGCTCGACGCTCGGGGGGAAGATCGACCGGCTGGACGTCCGGTTGCGGGGCGGCGATGCCATGGGCGCAGCGGACGCGGTGCTCAGCGTCACGACGTCGTCGGCCATGGTGGGGGCCGTGCGCCTCACGCAGGCCGCGCTCCGGATGCAGCGCCTGATCGCGGCGGACGACCTCGACGAGGCCTTGCACTCCCTCCCACTCCTCCGGGCGTGCGCTGCGGACACCGTGGCGGCGCTCGGCCGGTCCTACCCGGTTGGGAGCGCGGGCGCTGCGCCCTAGACCGGCTTGGTGCGGTGCCGACCCGCGGGGACGCTGTCCGGTCCCACGCGGGGGAGCCGACGGCTACCGGGAGGTCGAGCTCCTCGGCATGATCCTGAAGCCGACGCCGCGCACCGTGGTGATGAGATCCGGGTCCCCCGAGGTCCGGGCCAGTTTCTGCCGCAGGTTCGCGATGTGCACCTCGATGGCGCGCTCGTCCGTGCGGCTGACGAAGTTGTAGCCCCGGTACTCCCTGCCGCGCGATACGCGCACCAGCTCTTCCTTGGTGCGCACCGCACCGTTGCTGCGGAGCAGTTCGTGCAGGAGGTTGAACTCGGTCTTGGTGAGCGGGAGTTCGACGCCTGAGCAGGTCGCGGTGCGGGCCTCGCCGTCCAGCACCAGGTTGCCGTTGCGGAGGAGGTCCGCCGCATCGGGCGCGGGCCCGGTGGTGGCCGCCGGGGCAGGCGCGGTGCCACCGGACAGTCCGGGGGTGACGGTCGCGGGGGGAGCCACCGGCTGGCCGATGCGGGGCCGGCGCAGCATCGCGTCGATCCGCGCCCTCAGTTCCCGCGGGCGGAAGGGCTTCAGGACGTAGTCGTCCGCGCCGGCCTGCAGAGCGGTCAGCACGTCCATCTCGTCCGTGCGGCCACTCAGGACGATCACGTAGCAGTCCGACGTCGTGCGGATGCGGCGCAGCACCTCGTAGCCGTCGATGTCGGGGAGGCCGATGTCGAGCGTCACGACCGCCGGATGTTCCTGCCGCACGGCATCCACTCCCTCGCGGCCCGTCGCGGCACCGCATGCCGCGAAGCCGCCCTGCTCGAGGACGGCGCACAGCAGGTTGCGGATGTCGAGGTCGTCCTCGATCACGACCGCTGCGCGGCGGTCACCGGCAGCGACGCTATTCATGGGCTGCGACCTTCGGCTCGGTCGCCAGCAGCGCCGCTTCGGACGGATGCTCCGCCTGCCGGGCGGACGGGAGTTCGGAAGTGACGGCGGGTGTCCGTGCCATGGTGCGAGACCTGTTCTCTTCGGCGGCCCGGCTGACCGCGTGGGTCCCGTGGCTTTGCGTCCCCGGCTCGCACCGGGTTTGCCTTTGTCGACGGGCGGCTGCCCGCTCCATGATTTTAGCAACCCGCACCGACGCCGTGGGATCGCTCCCTCCATCACACTCCGTCACTGCTCCGTCCGCCCCGTCCCGGGCTGCCGGAGCAGTGCCGCGCCGCGTCGGACGGCCGACCCGACGGCCGTGAGCGCCGTCGAGCCGTGGCGCCACTGCTGCCAGTGCAGAGGGACGTCCAGGTGCCCGTCGTCGTCGAACGGGAGGAGGTCCCCGCGATCCCTGTGCAGCTCCAGCTCCGAGACCAGGCCCCAGCCCATGCCGAGGCGGATGGCCTCCGCGAACTCCTCGGCTGCGGGGACGTGGTGCCGTGGTGCGTCCCGGGCACTCCGGGTACGTGGGCGGAGATAGGCGTCCTGCAGGTCGTCCTTCCGGTCGAAGACGATGAGGGGGGCTTTCCCCAGTGCCTCCGGCGTCGCGCCGTCCGGGAACCAGGCCCTGCGGAAGCTGCGCGTGCTCACCGGGAGGTAGCGCATGATGCCGAGCGGGTGGGAGGAGCAGCCCTGGACCGGCGCCGCGACCGACGTGATCGCCGCCGCGGCCGCGCCGCTGCGCAGGAAGTCGAGCGAGTGGTCCTGGTCCTCCCGGAGCATCTCGATCTGGAGCGTCTCCGCGATCGGGGCGAGGGCCGGCAGCACCCAGGTGTGGAGGGAATCGCCGTTGACCACGATCGTGATGCGCTGCCGGCTCCGCTGGTCCTCCGCGGCGAGCTCGTCCGAGAGGTCGGCGGTGAGCAGTTCGAGCTGCCGCGCGAATCGCACGATCGCCTGCCCGGCGTCGGTGGCCCGGAGCGGCCGGGCCCGCGTGATGACGGGGCGTCCGACGGCGACCTCCAGGGCACGGATCCGCTGGCTCACCGCCGACGGGGTGATGGAGAGCGTGGCGGCAGCAGCCTCGAAGCTGCCTCCGCCCACGATCGCGGCGAGCGCCTGCGCCTGTGCAGGGTCGACATGTTTCATGAGCACTTCTTACCATGCTGAAGAAGCTTTAGCTGGTCTTACCCGCTGTGCACTCCTAGGTTGATCAGGTGATCACCACCGCCGCCACCGGCTTCGCTGCCGGCCTGACCCTCATCGTCGCCATCGGGTCGCAGAACGCCTTCGTGCTGCGCCAGGGCCTCCGACGCTCCCACGTGGTCCTCGTCGTTGCGGTCTGTGCCCTGTCGGATCTCCTGTTGATCGGGCTCGGCGTCGGCGGCCTCGGCGCCCTGATCGAGGGGGCGCCGGTGCTGCTGGAGGTGATCCGCTGGGCGGGCGCGGCCTTCCTCACGGGCTATGCCGTCCTTACCGCACGCAGGGCAGTCCGGGGCGGGACCCTCGACACTGCCGGGGGTGCCGCGACGACGTCCTGGCGCGCAGCGCTCGGCACCTGCCTCGCCCTGACCTGGCTCAATCCCCATGTGTACCTCGACACCGTGTTGCTGCTCGGCTCCCTGGCGGGGACGCACGGCCCCACCGGCAGGTGGTGGTTCGCGGCCGGCGCGGGCCTGGGCAGCATCGTCTGGTTCACCGCCCTCGGCGCGGGAGCACGCTTCCTCGCCCCGCTGTTCGCGCGCCCGGTGGCATGGCGCGTCCTCGACGCGCTGATCGCCGTCGTCATGCTGGTCCTCGCCGTGCTCCTCGTGGTCCGGTAGGACGGCGGACAGTCAGGCAGGCCGTCGTCGCGGTACGCGACGCGCCTGGGTCCGCCGGTCCCACAGCCACAGCACGACGACGACGGCGGCACCGACCACGAACACGGCGAGGGGAGCCGCCCACGCCTCGGGATCCGGGGCGAGGAGGGCCGCCCCGTCCTGCCACGGCCACAGGGCACGCGCGGAGCCCAGGATCAGGCCGGTGGCAATGAGCAGGGTTGCGCGCCTCCTCGCCCGCAGGAGATAGGCCAGGCCACGCACCACTGTCGCGAGCCCGAGCACCGCACCGCCGGCGAAGAGTGCGAGGTAGCCGAGGTCGCGGGTACTCGCGGCCTCGAGGGTCGGCTCGTACAGGCCGATCGTGAGCAGGATGAAGGAGCCCGAGAGACCAGGCAGCACCAGTGCACAGACCGCGGCGGCACCACTGAGGACGAGCACCCACCCCTGCGGCTCGCCCACCTGCAGGGTCGGCAGCCCCAGTCCCAGGAAGACGCCGACAGCGACGACCACCACCACGAACACGGCCAGAGCCCACGGTGCCGGCCGAGGCGGGAGCAGCCGCGTGACCATGGACAGCGGGACCAGCAGGCTCGCGAGCACCATGCCGAGGAAGAGGGCACGGGCGATCACGGGTTGCGTGTCGACGAAGGCGTGCAGCGGTCCGGCCAGCGTGAAGAGCGCCACAGCCATGCCGACGACCAGGGGCAGCACGAGCCTCCATTCGACGGCGCGGAGATGCGTGCGCGACGCCGCCCGGCCGTTCCCGCCGAGGAGCGCGGTCACGGCGTGGACGGCATGGTCGGCCGAGGCGATGAGGCGGTCGTAGATACCGAGGACGAGGGCCATGGTGCCTCCCGAGACCCCCGGCACCAGCTCCACCAGGCCGATCAGGGCGCCCTGCAGGAAGCTGGGCAGGGCGCGCAGCGAGGGGTTCGGAGGTACAGGGCCGCTGGGTGTCGGGTGCAAAGCCATCCTCCTCACCGTACGGCGGCGGCATCCGCCGATCCACCTGGGACCGGGTGCGGCGACCGTGTGTGAGGCACCACGCATCGGCGTCCTGCGTCCCACGGAACACCCAGACGCTGCTGCTACCGTGTCAGCTTCCCCCGCTCCCCCCGGCTCGCCTCGTGCTGCCCGGACCCGAAGGAACCCGTGTGACGCACCTGCCCGTCCAGCCCCAGCCGGCGGACCGACCCGTCCGACGCCCCGATCCCGGCGAGGGGCTCCTCGTGCCGGGCAGGGCCGAGCACCAGGACGAGAGCCGGCCCGAGCACCGTGCCGGTCACCGCTCCGGCCGTGGCCTCGACGACGTGGACGGTGGGCGGCCCCGGTGGCAGCGTCCCGTGGCGGTGGCCGTGATCGCTCTCGTCACGGCCGTCGTCGTGTTCGGCGGGTACTGGGCGGTACGACTCGCGACCAACGTCGACAGTCTCGACCTCAGCGCCAACGGGACGTCGGGGTCCGGGGTGGACGACCGCACCGACCGGCTCCAGATCCTGGTCCTGGGTTCGGACACCCGGAGCGGATCGAATGCGGCCTACGGCGCCGAGGACGATTCCTCGGGCTACGGGCAGGCGGACGTCATGATGCTGCTCGACATCTCCGCGGACAACCAGCACGTCAACGTCCTCAGCTTCCCGCGCGACCTCCTCGTGGACATCCCCGCCTGCACGGACGGGCAGGGCGGCGGCTCGTTCGACGGCAGGTCCGGCGAGATGATCAACAGCGCCATGCGGGACGCCGGTCCGGGGTGTGCGGTGGACACCGTCAACGAGGTCACGGGGCTCGAGGTGGACCACTTCATGCTGGCTGATTTCGCCGCGGTCACCGAGCTCTCCGACGCCGTCGGGGGAGTGGACGTCTGTGTCACCCAGGCGATCGACGAGCCGAAGTCCGGCCTGAAGCTGCCGGCCGGGACCTCGAGCGTCCAGGGCGAGCAGGCCCTGGCATTCCTGCGGGCCCGCGCGGCGTTCGGTGACGGTGGTGACCTCGGCCGGATCCAGGCGCAGCAGGCCTTCCTCGGTTCGCTCACCCGGAAGATCAAGGATGAGGGGACTCTCGGGAACCCGCAGCGACTGCTCGGGATCGCCGACGCCCTGACCAGCAACCTCACCGTGGACAGGGGACTGGCCTCCGTTCCCGCCATGGTCACCATCGGGAACCGGTTGAAGGACATCGACCCGGCGAAGGTCGCGTTCATCGCCGTCCCGACGGTGCCCGCGGCCGATCCGAACCGCCTGGTGCTGGACGAACCCCTCGCGTCCGAACTCTTCGCCGCACTCCGGTCCAGTGCCGATCTGACGACGCCCGCGGCGGACGTTCCCGCGGAAGGTGTTCCCGCTGCGGACGTTCCCGCGGAGGGTGATCCCGCGGCCGGGAGCACCGACCCGACCGCGAGTCCCGACACCGGTCCGCAGCCCGAAGCCTCCTCGGTCCCCGTGGTCGTCGCGGACGGGACGGGCGGCGCAGGCGTCGTCGCGTCACTCGTCCCGGCGCTGACGGGGGCCGGCTATGCCGGGGCCGGGAGCATGCCCGCCCCCGCGACGCCCCTCACCGGCATCTACTACGGCGAGGGCCTCGAGGAGGAGGCACGGGCCATCGCCGCCCTGCTCGGGCTGCCGGCGTCGATCGCCGCTCCAGATCCCTCGGTCTACGGTGTGCAGGTGTATGTCGGCGCGGACGCCGCAGGTGGGCTCGACCAGGTCGCCGGTCCCGACGTCTCGGGTGCCATCAACCAGACCGCCGATGAGGTGTCCTGCCAGGACACCAACCCGTTCGGCTGACCCCGGGACGGCGGGGCGTCGCAGACGTCTTCCCGCCCGCCGTCGTCCGTGATGATCCGGTCAGAGCACGACGACGTCGGACACCGCGACCACGGCGCCCCCACCGTCGCGGATCTGGAGCTGGGACACGTCCTCGCGCAGCACCGCGGCGTTCATCCGGCAGGTGACCGTGCGGTCCGCCCCGAGGAAGGTGCCGGAGAGGTACTCCTCGCCGTCCTCACCCACCAGCACCACCTCGAACTCCTCCCCGACGGCGAGCCCGTCCAGTTCGAGCACCGTCTCCGTGCCCCAGGTGTGCGCCACGAGGGCGGCGTCGACGGTGGTTCCTGCAGGCTGCTCCGAGAAGGCGACATCCTCCATTGCGCCGAGCGTCCCGGGCGGGCCGTCCGGGGGAGCCTGCAGGGCTCCCGTCAGGGCCTGCCCCCCGAGCGCACCGGCCACCACGAGCCCGGCCGCGGCGAGCGAGAACTGCAACCGACGCGGGCGGGTCCCGGACGTGGGCCTCCTGCTGCCGGTGCGCCGGGAGCGGAACGGAGCGGTGTCCACGGCGGGATCGACGGGATCCGCACCCGTGGCCAGGGAGACGCGCTCGGCGAGGCCGGGCGGCAACGGCGCTTCCTCCCACGCCAGGTCCGCGCGGCCCAGCCGCCGCGTGAGGTCCCTGAGCTCCTGCAGCTCCTCCGCCAGGGTCGGGTCCGCGGCGCAGGCGAGGTCGAAGTCGCGCTGCTCGTCGCCGTGGAGATCACCGGTGAGGGCAGCCGCGAGCAGTGCCTCCCGGCGTGCATGCTGATCGCTCATTGCTCCTCCTCCTCGCGCAGTGCTTCCCTCAGCGCTCTCAGTCCGTAGAACATCCGTGTGCGCAGCGTCGCCGCGGGAACGCCCGTGTGCCTCTCGAGCTGGAGGTAGGTCATCCCCTGCAGCTGGACCGCGACGATCACCTCGCGGTGTTCCCTGCTCAACCGCGCCAGCCCGCCGTACAGCACGATCCGGTCATCGGCCGGTCCCGTCTCCGAGACCACGGTGGCGGACGCCTGCAGGTGGTCGTCGGTGACCGGAGTGGGCCGTCTCTGCCGGGCACGCAGCTGGTCGATCACCACGTTCCGGGCTATCGCGAACAGCCAGGTCCGCTCCGACCCGCGGTCGGGCCGGTAGCTGGCCCGTGCCCGCCAGGCCCGGACGAAGGTCTCCTGCACGCATTCCTCGGCCATGCCGCCGTCGCGCGTGCTGTTGAACGCGAAGGCGTAGAGGCCACGGCCGTGCTCGTCGAAGGCCTCCCGCACGTCGAACGTGCCGGCGTCGTCCCTGATTGAAACCGCCCTCCGAGCCGTCGTCCCGAGCATCGTGTCCGCCTGTCCGCAGGTGTGGGTGCGAAGGGGATACAGCCGGGGGTGGTGAAACGTTCACCGGTTCGTCCGCGACGTCCGACCACTCCGCGACGACGGCGGTCCGTCCGCGGCGATGAACGCCCGGACGCAAGCGCGAGTATACCTTCGCAGGCGCACCGACCCGCGGCGCGCACATCGGAAGGGACACCATGCAGAGGACCACGAAGAGAAGGATCGCCGGGCTGTCGGGCATCGTCGGGACAGCGGCGCTCGTGACGGTGATGGGCGCTGCGCCCGCGTCCGCTGAGACGGCCGTCGACCGGCCGGACTCCTTCACCAGTGCCTACACGGTCGCGGCGCTCCCGGGCAACGTGATCGGCCCGGACAGCGCACCCGCCCCGGGTGAGCCCGGTGCCACCGGCACGTTCAACTTCATGATCAACTCGGACCTCGAGATCATCTGCTACGACATCACGCTCGACGGCGTCACGCCGCCGTTCCAGAGCATGGCGAAGACCTCGACCCACATCCACCAGACCGCGGCGGGGAAGAACGGCCCGCCCCGCATCGCCTTCCCGAATCCTGCGGGCGAGGGGACCCTGACGGGTTCGGGCTGCCTCCAGGGCCCCTTCACCACGGGACTGACGGGTGACGACGGCGTGGACACGGGCGAGGGCTTCTCCCTCAAGCAGCTCGAGGCCGACCCCGCCGGCTTCTCGGCCGACACGCACACGTCCGGCTTCGTGCCGGGTGCTGTCCGGGGCCAGCTGACGGCCCTGCCGATGGGCGGTGTGGACACGGGCGTCGCGTCGGCGCCGGCCTCCTCGCCGGAGTCGACCGCGCCCCTGGCCCTCGGCGCGCTGGCGCTGGTGGGAGCAGGCATCGGCGGTGCGGTGCTGGTCCGCCGTCGCGCCGGCGTCGCGTAGGGAGGACGAGGAGGGAGGACGAGGAGGGAGCCGGTCCCGACCTCCGTCGGGTCCGGCTCCCGCCGTCGTCGGCGGTGCAGGGGCGCGGGAAGGTCCGCCGCGTCGCTGACGCGCGGGACCGCGCCCCGGCGTCACTCCGTGTTGGCGCGCGCTTCGATCCAGTCGGTCGCCGCATCCGAGAGGAAGACGCCGTCGGGGCCGCGCTCACCGATCCACCAGGGGTCGGCGGCGATCAGGCCGCCCACGCGGCTGATGTCCGCGGCCACCTCGGGGGAGAGCGCCTCGCCGTTGTGATCGCCCAGCCACTGCCGCGTCTCCGGCAGGACGGCTGCCCACCACTCGTCGAGTTCCATGACCGCAGTATGCCCCGGCGCCGCGGGCTGCGGCTAGGGGAGCGGGCCGCGCCGCGGATGTCCGGCGAGCACGGAAGCGGACCAGGGCCGGGCTGCCGGACGGAACGACGGGAAGAGGACTCCCGGCGCCGGACCGTGCGCCGCCCTGCAGGGGAGAGCAGTCGACGGTGCAATCGACGGTGCAGTCGACGGTGCATAGGCTGGGTCCGGGAAGCCGAGCCCCGCGTCATGCACGGCCCGTCACGCCTCCTGATCCCCGGCCTCCGATCCGCGACCCCTGATCCCGACCTCCAGAGCAGAAGTGAGTACCCCGATGAGCTTCAAGGCAGCCACGCCCTCGGTCCTGTTCGTGTGCGTCAAGAACGGGGGCAAGTCACAGATGGCGGCCGGCCTCATGGACAGGGTGGCCGGGGGTGCCGTCGCCAGCGCCTCCGCCGGGTCGAAGCCCGGGTCCGCCGTCAACGGCCTCTCCGCGGAGGTCCTGGCCGAGCTGGGGATCGACATCAGCCGGAACATGCCCCGGCGGATCACCCGCGAGGACCAGGAGCGGGCGGACCTCGTCGTCGTCCTGGGTGCCGAGGCGCAGGTCGACGAGGTCGACGGCACGCTCTACGAGCGATGGGAGACGGACGAGCCCGGTGAACGCGGTATCGAGGGGATCGAGCGCATGCGCCTGGTCCGGGACGACATCCTCGAACGCGTCACCGCCCTGCACGCCGCCCTCACCCGCCGGTAGTGCGCCGGCGGACCAGCCCGTCCGGCATCCGCCGGCCTGCCGGGGTGCACGTCCATCCGCGTGTCTTCTCCGTGGTGTCGGAGCCCCCCACACACACACGCAATCTCTCCCCGGCGGACCTGATGGAGCCGACCGCCCGAGGAGGAGTTGAGTCGACCCGACTCAAGGTGATTTGGTGCCTCGAGCCCTCGGGCCTATAGTTGAGTGCAGAACGCTCAATCTACGCGCCCGGCGGATGAGCGCCTCGCAAATCCCGGGCAGTCGAAAGGAAATTGCATGTCACGTGCAGTAGGTATTGACCTCGGAACCACCAACTCGGTCGTCTCGGTTCTCGAAGGCGGCGAGCCCACCGTCATCGCGAACGCCGAGGGCGCCCGCACCACGCCGTCGATCGTCGCATTCTCCAAGTCCGGCGAGGTGCTGGTCGGCGAGATCGCCAAGCGCCAGGCCGTCAACAACATCGACCGCACCATCGCGTCGGTCAAGCGCCACATGGGCACCGACTGGAACGTCGACATCGACGGCAAGAAGTACACCGCGCAGGAGATCTCCGCACGCACGCTGCAGAAGCTGAAGACCGACGCCGAGAGCTACCTCGGCGAGAAGGTCACGGACGCCGTCATCACCGTGCCCGCCTACTTCAACGACGCCGAGCGCCAGGCCACCAAGGAGGCCGGCGAGATCGCGGGCCTGAAGGTCCTGCGCATCGTCAACGAGCCCACCGCGGCCGCTCTCGCCTACGGGCTCGACAAGGGCAAGGAGGACGAGCTCATCCTCGTCTTCGACCTCGGCGGCGGAACGTTCGACGTCTCGCTCCTCGAGGTGGGCAAGGACGAGGACGCCTTCTCCACGATCCAGGTCCGCTCCACCGCCGGTGACAACCGGCTCGGCGGCGACGACTGGGACCAGCGCGTGGTCGACTACCTGCTGTCGCAGGCCAAGGCGAAGGGTGCGGACCTGTCCAAGGACAAGATCGCCCTGCAGCGTCTGAAGGAGGCTGCGGAGCAGGCCAAGAAGGAACTCTCCTCGGCCACCTCCACCAACATCTCGCTGCAGTACCTCTCCGTCACGGCGGACGGTCCCGTCCACCTGGACGAGCACCTCTCGCGCGCCAAGTTCCAGGACCTGACCAAGGACCTGCTGGACCGCACCAAGAAGCCGTTCAACGACGTCATCGCCGAGGCCGGGATCAAGGTCGCCGACATCGACCACATCGTCCTGGTCGGCGGATCCACGCGTATGCCCGCGGTCGGTGAGCTCGTCAAGGAGCTCGCAGGCGGCAAGGAGCCCAACAAGGGCGTCAACCCGGACGAGGTCGTGGCCGTCGGTGCCGCACTGCAGGCCGGCGTCCTCAAGGGCGAGCGCAAGGACGTCCTGCTCATCGACGTCACCCCGCTGTCCCTCGGCATCGAGACCAAGGGCGGCATGATGACCAAGCTCATCGAGCGCAACACGGCCATCCCGACCAAGCGCAGCGAGACCTTCACGACGGCGGACGACAACCAGCCGTCCGTGGCCATCCAGGTCTTCCAGGGCGAGCGCGAGTTCACCCGTGACAACAAGCCGCTGGGCACGTTCGAGCTGACCGGCATCGCGCCGGCCCCCCGCGGGGTGCCGCAGGTCGAGGTCACCTTCGACATCGACGCCAACGGCATCGTCCACGTGTCCGCGAAGGACAAGGGCACGGGTACCGAGCAGTCGATGACCATCACCGGTGGTTCCTCGCTCTCCAAGGAGGACATCGAGCGCATGGTCCGCGAGGCCGAGGAGCACGCGGCCGAGGACAAGAAGCGCCGCGAGGCGGCCGACGTCCGCAACGGCGCCGAGCAGCTCGCCTACTCGGTGGACAAGCTGATCGCCGACAACGCGGACAAGCTGCCCGAGGAGGTCAGGACCGAGGTCCAGGCCGACGTCGACGCCCTCAAGAAGGCGCTCGAGTCGCAGGACAACGACGACGAGGTGAAGTCGGCCTTCGAGAAGCTGCAGGCATCCCAGTCCAAGCTCGGCGAAGCGATCTACGCTTCGGCCCAGCAGGACGCGGGGCAGGCCGGTGGCGCACCCGCCGACGACCAGCCGACGGCCGAGGGCTCCGACGAGGACATCGTCGACGCCGAGGTCGTGGACGACGACAACGAGAAGAAGTAGTCATGCCGCACCACGGAAATGAAGAAGAGCACCAGTCGGAGCCGGTGAGCTTCCGTGACAAGCGGAAGATCGACCCGGAAACAGGCGAAGTCCGTGGGCAGCAGAACGACGCCGGCGCCCCGGCCGCGGAGGATCCCGCGGCCGGGGAGCAGGCAGCGCCCTCGGGCGACGCCTCCGAGGGTGACGCCCTGGCCCAGGCCGAGGCCATCCTCAATGAGGCGGGCGCGGAGGGCGAGAGCAATCCGGCCGTGGACGTCGTCGCGGAACTGCGGAACGACCTCCTCCGGCTCCAGGCGGAATACGTCAACTACCGGCGCCGCGTCGAGCGTGACCGGGACGTCGCCCGTGACCAGGCGGTCATCGGCGTGCTCAACTCGCTGATGCCCGTCCTCGACGACATCGACGCCGCACGCCAGCACGGCGACCTCGCCGGGGGGCCGTTCGCGGCCATCGCCGGCAAGCTCGAGAACGTCCTCAAGGCGTACGAGCTCACCCGGATCGACGAGGTCGGCGTCGCCTTCGACCCGAACGTCCACGAGGCGCTCATGCAGCAGCCGAGTGCCGACGTGCAGGCCGACAGCGTCAGCCAGATCCTCCGCGCGGGCTACCGTAAGGGCGAGCGCGTCCTCCGGGCCGCCCAGGTCATCGTGGCGGTTCCGGAGTAATCAGCACCGTGAGAGCCGGGACAGCCCCCGAACGGCGGCAACGAAATTCCTGCGGGCCTGGCGGCCCTTGGAATATTGAAGCCGCCTTCCTCGGGGACTGCCCCGGCTCCCGCCGATTACTCACCTCTTTATTCGAAGAACTACGGAAGGAGACGCCCAGTGGCCAGTCAGGATTGGGTCGACAAGGATTTCTACAAGATCCTGGGTGTCTCCAAAGATGCGTCCGACGCCGACATCAAGAAGGCGTACCGCAAGCTCGCCCGCAAGCACCACCCCGACCAGAACCAGGGTGACGCCGGGTCCGAGCGCATGTTCAAGGACGTGTCCGAGGCCTACTCGGTCCTGTCCGACGCCGAGCAGCGCCAGCAGTACGACGCCATCCGCGCCATGGGCGGTGGTGCCCGATTCTCCGCCGGTGGTCCGGGTGGGGGCGCGGGAGCCGGTGCCGGGTTCGAGGACATCTTCGGCAACCTCTTCGGCCAGGGCGCAGGGCCGCGCCAGCGCACGGGGTTCTCGAACAGCACCCTCCCCCCGGAGTTCGCCGATCTCTTCGGCGGCGGCGGGATGGGCGGCAGCAGCTTCCCCGGCGGCTTCCAGCAGTCCCGCCCGCAGAAGGGCGCGGACCGGACGGCCAGCACCTCCATCTCCTTCGCCGGTGCCATCAACGGCACCACGATCGGCCTGCGTGAGCCGTCGGGCGAGCAGATCGACGTACGGATCCCCGCCGGCATCCGCGACGGACAGAAGGTCCGGGTCAAGGGCAAGGGCCAGCCCGGCCAGGCAGGTCCGGGCGACCTCATGGTCGCGGTGTCCGTCAAGGAGCACCCGCTGTTCAAGCGCGACGGCGACACCATCCGCCTGACCGTGCCCGTCACGTTCCCCGAGGCCGCCCTCGGAGCGCAGATCGAGGTCCCGACCCTCACGGGTGAGCTCGTGAAGATGCGTATCCCCGCAGGGACGCCGTCGGGCCGTACCCTCCGCCTCAAGGGCCGCGGTGTGAAGACGTCGAAGACCACGGGAGACCTGCTGGTGACCGTCGAGGTGGTGGTGCCGCAGAACCTGTCCAAGGAGGCGGAAGCCGCCGTCGAGGCGTTCAGGGACGCGACGAAGGACGCCGATCCCCGGGACGGCCTGGCCGCGAAGGCGCGCCTGTAACAGTACATTTGAGCGAACGCCGGGAGGACCGGCACGGAAGGAGGCCACCGATGGACTACGCGATGCCCGTGTACGTCATCTCCGTGGCCGCGGAGCTCGCCGACATGCACCCGCAGACGCTGCGGCAGTACGACCGGCTGGGACTCGTCACGCCCAGCCGTGCCCCGGGACGGGCGCGGCGCTATTCCCAGAAGGACGTCGGGACCCTGCGGGAGATCCAGCGGCTCTCCCAGGAGGGCGTGTCCCTCGAGGGCATCCGCCGCATCCTCGACCTCGAGAACCAGGTCGCGGCGCTCCGGTCCCGCGTGGGCGAGCTGACCGCGGAACTCGCGCAGCGGCGCGTGCAGGCCGAGTCGGGGCGCGTCTTCGCCGCCGGTCTCGCGGGCGACGTCGTCACCCTCGCGCGCGGGCAGCGCCCCCGCCCGCGGAGCCAGGCCGTCGTGGTGTGGCGACCGGAGGCCGTCCGGCCTCCTCTGGGGCAGCTGCCCCTGCGCGCCGCGAACTAGGGCGCGGTCCTGACCGCCGGTCCTGCGCCGGTGGAGCCACGGACCACGAGGTCCGCCTGGAAGAGGATGTCCGAGCGGGAGGTGCGGTCGCCGGCGAGTTCGGTGACGAGCGCGTGGACGGCGGCCTCCGCCATCGCGGTGATGTTCTGCCGGAGCGTGGTCAGGGGCGGGTCGGTGAAGGCCATGAGCGGTGAGTCGTCGAAGCCGACCACCGAGATGTCCTCGGGCACCCGCAGCCCGCGCGTCTGCGCCGCACGCATCGCGCCGAGTGCCATGACGTCGGAGGCGCAGACGATGCCCGTGTGGCCGCTGTCGATCAGCTCGTCGGCGGCACTCTGGCCTCCCTCGATGGTGAACATGCTCGTCGCGATGTGCGGATCGGCATCGTCCTCGCCGAGGAACTGGTGGAGCCCGGCACGGAAGCCCTCGAGCTTCCGGCGGCTCGGGATGAACCGGTCCGAGCCCGTCGCGAATCCCACGCGCTGGTGCCCCTGCGCCACGAGGTGGCGGACCGCGGTCCGGATCGCGGTGGCGTCGTCGTTCGAGACGGACGGCGCGTCGATCTCGGGGCGGGCGCCGTTGACCAGCACGAACGGCACGCGGCCGCGCAGCCTGCGGTAGCGCTCCACGCTCGCCCGACCGTCCGAGTGCGCGGCGCAGACGAAGATGATGCCGCTGACGCCCTGGTCCAGCATCAAGGCCACGTACTCGTCCTCCGTGATGCCCCCGCCGGGCAGTGTGCAGAGGGCGGGGATGTAGTCGTTCGGTGCCAGCAGGGCGGCGATCGCCCCCGCGAAGGCCGGGAAGACGGGATTGACGAGATCGGGCACCACGACGCCGATCTGCCCTTTCGACCGGCCGGCCGTCCGCGCCGGGCGCTCGTAGCCCAGGCTGTCCATGGCCGCGAGCACCGCCTGCCGGGTCTCCTGCGAGGCGCCGCCCTTGCCGTTCAGCACCCGTGACACGGTGGGCACGCTGACGCCGGCCGTCCGGGCGACGTCGTCCAGGCGGGGGCGGTCGATCCGGGTCTCGGAAGTCATGAGGTCAATCTAGCGCAGGCGGCCTCCAGGCGTAGAAAGTTTTCGTGAAAGTTGCTTGACGACGGGTCATGCCCCTCCCTAGGGTCGGGAGAACCACTCCTGGACAGTCCGGCTGCGCAGCGACGCGCGGTCGGGGAAGGACCACCATGACACTCCTCGACACCACGGCCCGGCCGGCGCGGGGGCCGGCTGCCCCACGCGCGTCCCGGCTCGCCGCCGTCGTCCTCTCCCTGCCCCTCCTCGCCACCCTGACGCCCGCGCCGGCGCTCGCGGACCACACGGCCATGCCGGGCACGGTGGCCCTCGTCGGTTCACTGCAATCGGAACTCGGCTGCCCCGGCGACTGGCAGCCCGAGTGCGCAGCGACAAGACTTGCCCCCGAGCCCGGATCACCGGACACCTGGACGGCGACCTTCGACGTCCCCGCGGGCTCCTACGAGTACAAGGTGGCGCTGAACGATGCATGGGGCGAGAACTACGGTGCGGACGGGGCGGCGGGTGGTGCGAACCTGGTCCTCGAGGCTCCCGGGGGCCCCGTCACCTTCACCTACGACCACCGCACGCACGTGATCTCCAGCGACGTCCCCGCGGCCCCGACGGCGACCACGGCCGGGCACTGGCTCACCCCCGAAACGCTCGCCTGGGACGTGGATCTCCCCGACGGCACGCGGTACCGCCTGTACTCGTCGCCCGACGGCGGCCTGGCGGTCGAGGACGGCGCCGTCGTCGGGGGCGCCTCCCTCGATCTCTCCGTGAGCGGATCGCAGCTCGCCCCCGCACTCGCGGCGAGATACCCGCACCTCTCCTCCCTCACCACCCTCACGCTCGGGAAGAAGGACGTGCGGAGGGCAGGTGAGCTCCTCAGGGGCCAGCTGCTGCTCGCGGCCCTCGCACCGGACGGGTCCGTCCTCGCCGCCACCGGGGTGCAGGTGCCGGGGGTGCTGGACAGCCTCTACGCCGGTGCGGCACGGCAGGAGCTCGGCCTGAGCTGGAAGGGCCGGAAGCCCCAGCTCGACCTGTGGGCTCCGACCGCCCGCAGCGTCTCGGTCCAGGTCTTCCGGGACGGGACGGGCGGCAGCCCGATCACCACCCGCGCGTTGCGCGCGGGCAAGGACGGCGTGTGGAGCGTCAAGGGCGAGAAGGACTGGAAGGGCGCGTACTACGTGTACGACGTCGAGGTCTTCGTCCCCGAGACCGGCGCCGTCGAGCACAACATCGTCACCGACCCCTACAGCGTGGGCCTGTCGACGAACTCCGAGCGGTCCCTGATCGTGGACCTCGAGGACCCGGCACTCATGCCGCAGTCGTGGTCGCGCCTCACCAAGCCGGCCGTGCAGAAGCCCGAGGAGCTGTCCGTCTACGAACTGCACGTGCGCGACTTCTCGATCACCGACACCACGGTGCCCGAGGCCGAGCGTGGCACCTACGCGGCCTTCGGGCGCTCCGGCAGCGACGGCATGACGCGGCTCTCGGACCTCGCGTCCAGTGGCCTGAACGCCGTGCACCTGCTCCCGGTGAACGACATCGGCACCATCGAGGAGGACCGCGCACTCCAGGCGGAGCCCGGCTGCGATCTCGACTCCTTCGCGCCCGACGGCACGGAACAGCAGGAGTGCGTCACGGCCGTGGCCGGCCAGGACGGCTTCAACTGGGGGTACGATCCCCTGCACTACACGACGCCCGAGGGCTCCTACTCGACCGATCCGTCGGACGGGACCCGCATCGCCGAGTTCCGCACCATGGTCTCCTCGCTGAACACCGCCGGGCTCCGCGTGATCCAGGACGTCGTCTACAACCACACTGCCGGCGCGGGCCAGTCCTCGACCAACAACCTCGACCGGATCGTGCCCGGCTACTACCACCGGCTGAACCCCGCGTCGGGCGCCGTCGAGACCTCGACCTGCTGCCCCAACACCGCCACCGAGCACACCATGATGGGCAAGCTGATGGTGGACTCCATCGTCACCCTCGCCAGGACGTACAAGCTCGACGGCTTCCGCTTCGACCTCATGGGACACCACTCCAAGCAGAACATCCTCGACGTCCGGGCGGCCCTCGACGGGCTGACGCTCGAGCGCGACGGCGTCGACGGGAAGTCCGTCTACCTGTACGGCGAGGGCTGGAACTTCGGTGAGGTGGCCGACAACGCCCGGTTCGAGCAGGCGACGCAAACGACCATGGCCGGCACGGGCATCGGAACGTTCAACGACCGCCTGCGCGACGCCGTGCGCGGCGGCGGTCCGTTCGACGGCGACCCCCGGATCCAGGGCTTCGCCTCCGGCCTGCTCACCGACCCCAACGGCGTCGAGGGGAACGGCACGGAGGAGGAGCAGCGGGCCCGCCTGCTGCTGTCCCAGGACCAGATCCGCGTGGGACTGACCGGCAACCTCAGGGACTACCGGTTCACGGACCGCCTCGGCAACGAGGTGACCGGCGCCGGAGTGGACTACAACGGCTCACCCGCCGGGTACACCGCGGACCCGCAGGAGGCGATCACCTACGTCGAGGCGCACGACAACGAGACGCTCTTCGACGCACTGGCCTTCAAGCTGCCCACGGACACCGCAATGGCGGACCGGATCCGGATGCAGACCCTGGCGCTCTCGACGACGGCGTTCGGCCAGGGGATCTCCTTCTGGCACGCGGGCGGCGAAGCGCTCCGCAGCAAGTCGCTGGACCGCAACAGCTACGATTCCGGCGACTGGTTCAACGTCCTCGACCACACGGGCACCGACAACGGCTTCGGCAGGGGCCTCCCGCCCCGGGCGGACAACGAGGACAAGTACGCCTTCATGCAGCCGCTGCTCGCCGATCCCGCCCTCAAGCCGACCGCGGCGGACATCGAGGCGGCCCGGCTGCAGGCGCAGGAACTGCTCGCCATCCGGCAGGGCAGCCCGCTGTTCAGCCTCGGCACGGCGGACCTCGTGCAGCAGAAGCTGTCCTTCCCGGGCAGCGGTACCGACCAGGCGCCCGGCGTGATCGTCATGCACCTCGACGACACCGTCGGCCCGGACGTCGATCCCGGGCGGAAGGGCATCGTCGTCGTCTTCAACGCGTCCGACGACGCCACGGTGCAGCGGGTCCCTGCCGCAGCCGGAGCCGGCTTCGCCCTGCACACCGTCCAGGCGGAGGGGAGCGACGACGTCGTCCGCGGGGCGACGGCCGCCGCCGACGGCACCTTCATGGTCCCGGCACGGACGGTCGCGGTCTTCGAGGCCCGCTGACCCTGCCCGGGAAGGCCCGGCTCCCGCACGGGGGCCGGGCCTTCGTCGTCCGGTGGCGGCCGCGCCTCAGGGCTTCGGGACGGACGTGCTGGAGCGGATGATGAGGGCGGTCCGCGCGGCATGGTTCGTCGGCCGGTGCGCGTCCGGTTCCTGCAGGATCTGCAGGAGCCGCCCGACGGCCCGCCGGCCCTGCTCCTGCGGGAACTGCGCGACCGTCGTCAGGCCGAGGGCCTCACCCAGCTCGTGCCCGTCGATCCCGATCACCGAGACGTCCTCGGGGACGCGCAGTCCCAGTTCGCGCGCGGCGAGGACGGCGCCGATGGCCATCTCGTCGGAGGCGCAGAACACCGCGGTGGGGGTGTCCCGCGGATACCCGAGCAGCTGCTTGGCCTGGGCGTAGCCGCCCTGGATGGTGAAGTCGCCGTCGATCCGCCAGGAGTCCAGGATGTCCAGCCCCGCGGCGGCCATGGCCGACTCGTAGCCGTGCCGACGGGTGCCGGAGATGCGGAAGTCGTTCTCGAAGGCGTCCGAGCCGCCGATGTGGGCGATCCTGCGGTGCCCGAGCGTGATCAGGTGCTCGGTGGCCAGTTCCGCGATCTCGTGGTCGTTGACGCTGTAGGTCTCGGCTCCGGGCAGCGGGCCGCCGATGCCCACGACCGGCTTCCCGACCGCCAGGAGCTGGCCCAGTTCGTCACGGCTCAGCTCGAGCGAGACGGGGATGACGCCGTCGCACCGCTGCCGCAGCAGGAACTCCGACAGGACGCGGTCCCGGGACCCGGCGTCCTCGTTCAGGTTGTACAGCGTGAGGTCATACCCCGCCTCGAGGAGGGATGCGGCCACGCTGTCGAGGATCTGGGAGTAGTACCAGCGGGCCACGGACGGGACGACGACGCCGATGTTGCGGTGCCGTCCCGAGGCGAGGGACGACGCCGTCGAACTGACCACGAAGTCGAGTTCCTTCGCGGCCTGCAGCACGCGGGCCCGGGCCCGCTCGGACACGCGCCCGTTCCCGCTGAGGGCACGGGAGACGGTGGCCGTGGAGACGCCGGCGAGTTCGGCGACATCCTTGATCCCGGCCATGGTCCCCCTGGGTCTGCGCTCCCGGCCGGTAGGGCCGGCACGGGACGATGTGAAGGGCGCGCCGGTCGGCGTGCCCCGCCCGATCATCCCGGATCGGGCGCGGATCCGCTATCCGGCGGTGCTGAGGATCCAGACGCAGGCGTCCGGGACCAGCAGGCCGTCCTCCACCGCGCCGGGCGTGCTGGCCGCGATGACCGTGCCGGGAGGCAGGGGAGCGGCGAACTCACCCATGTTGAGGACCACGAGCACCTCGCCGTTGAGGAAGGCGACGACGTCGCTCTGCTCGAACGGCCGGGACCAGCTCAGTGATCCCGCACCGAGGCGCAGATCCCGCCTCAGCTGCAGGGCCGTGCGGTAGAGGGACAGGGTGGAATCCGGGTCCGCAGCCTGGACGTCGCGGGCGAACCCCGCCCAGCCCTCGGGCTGGGGGAGCCATGGTGCTGCGGTCGAGTCCGCCCCGCCGAACCCTGAGGACGGCTGGTCCGCGCGCCACGGCAGCGGTACGCGGCACCCGTCACGACCGATCCGCTCGCCCCCGGTCCGGGCGAAGGTCGGATCCTGGCGGGCGTCGTCGGGCATGGAGGTGTGGTCGGGGAGACCGAGCTCCTCGCCCTGGTAGAGGTAGATGCCGCCGGGCAGGGCGAACATGGCGAGCGACGCCGCCCTGGCGCGGGCGAGGCCGGTGTGGAGATCGGGCTGGGGGTCGCTGTGCCCGATCCCGTCACCACCGCGGGGCGTGCCGTCGGTGAGGCCGAAGCGGCTGGTGTGCCGGACGACGTCGTGGTTGCTGAGCACCCAGGTGGTGGGCGCCGCCACGGCGTCGAAGGCCGTGAGCGAGGAGGAGATGACGTCCCGCAGGGCGTGGGCGTTCCACGGGTGGTGCAGGTAGGCGAAGTTGAACGCCTGGTGCATCTCGTCCGCGCGGACCCAGTCGGTCAGCCGGGGCAGGGGATCGATCGAAGCCTCGGCGCAGAGGATGCGTTCGCCGTCGTACTCGGCGAGGATCGCCCGCCACCGGCGGTAGATCGCGTGCACCTCGTCCTGGCCGAACATCGGTGCCTCCCAGCCGGGGAAGCCGTCGGTGGAACCGCCGTCGGCGCGTCCGCCCCAGTCGGGCAGCCCCTCGGCCTTGATGAGGGCGTGCGCCACATCCACGCGGAAGCCGCCGACGCCGCGGTCCAGCCAGAAACGCAGGACACGCTCGAACTCCGCGCGCACGGCCGGGTTGTCCCAGTCGAAGTCGGGCTGCGAGGAGTCGAAGAGGTGCAGGTACCACTGGCCGGGGGCGCCGTCCGCAGCGACGGTCCGGGTCCACGCGGGCCCGCCGAAGTGGGACTGCCAGTTGTTCGGCGGGATGCTGCCGTCCTCGCCGCGGCCGTCGCGGAAGATGAACATCGCGCGCTCGGGGGAGCCGGCGGGTGCGGCGAGGGCGGCCTGGAAGAGGGTGTGGTCGCTGGAGCAGTGGTTGGGGACGAGGTCCACGATCACGCGGATCCCGAGGGCGTCCGCCCGCCCGACGAGGGCGTCGAAGTCGCCCAGCGTGCCGAATCGCGGGTCGACGTCGCAGTAGTCGGCCACGTCATAGCCGCCGTCGCGCTGGGGCGAGGTGTAGAACGGCGAGAGCCAGACGGCATCGATGCTCAGCTCCGCCAGGCGCGCGAGTTCGCCCGTGATCCCGGGCAGGTCGCCCGTGCCGTCACCGTTGGAGTCACGGAAGGACCGCGGATAGACCTGGTAGATCACGGAGGAACGCCACCACTGGTCCTCCTCGTGCGGTGCGTGCAGCGGAGTGTGGAAGGCGGCGGGCGAGGTCAGGGACTCGCCGAGCAGGGGGGCGATCTCGGGCATGCGGACCATCCTAAGCCCACACCGGGCATGTTCTGGAAGCGTTTCCAACCATCAGTGGGCTGGCTTTGTTGATTTGTCAGCGATATTGCGTTGATCTTGCGTGGACTAGGCAGAAATCTTGCAAGCGTTTACAGTTGTGACTCGGGTCACCGCAGCTCCGTCCCCGGAGCGGTCGTGGCATCGACGTCTCCCGGCTCCAGGACTCCCCGTCCGCCGCCGGGGGACTGACCGAAGACGCTCATGAAAGGTTCACCAATGAAGGTGCGATCCACCCAGCCGACGCGTCGGCACGCTTTGATCACCGGCGTGATGTCGGTTGCAGTCCTGGCCCTCACGGCCTGCGGAGGGGGAGCTTCCGAGTCCTCGTCCACCACCACCACCTCCGCAGCGGCCGCCGACCTCGCCGAGGGTGGATCGACGACCCTCACCATGTGGGTGGACGCCGAGCGCGCCCCGGCCCTCGAGGAGATCACCAGGTCCTTCAAGGAGGACACCGGCATCGAGGTCAAGCTCGCGGTCAAGGACTTCGCCGCCGTGCGCGACGACTTCATCACGCAGGTGCCGACGGGCAAGGGCCCGGACCTGATCGTCGGCCCCCACGACTGGCTGGGCACGTTCGTCCAGAACGGGGTCGTGGCGCCCGTCGAACTCGGCGACAAGGCCGCCGGGTTCCAGGAGTCCGCCGTCCAGGCTATGACCTATGACGGCAGCGTCTACGGCGTCCCCTACGCCCTCGAGAACATCGCACTGCTCCGCAACACGGACCTCGTGCCCGAGCCTGCGGGCACCTTCGACGAGGTCATCGCCAACGGCGAGGCCGCCGTCGCCGACGGATCCGCCGTCTACCCGTTCCTCGTGGGCATGGACCCCAAGCAGGGAGACCCGTACCACCTGTACCCGCTGCAGACGTCCCTGGGCGTACCGGTCTTCGGCCAGAACGAGGACGGCAGCTACAACGCCGACGAACTGCTGCTCGGCGAGCCCGGCGGTGTCGAGTTCGCGAAGAAGCTCGTGGAATGGGGAGACACCGGATCGAAGATCATCAACTCCAACATCACGGGTGACATCGCCAAGGAGAAGTTCAACGCGGGGGAGTCGCCCTACTTCCTCACCGGTCCCTGGAACGTCCCCGACGCGCAGGCCGCCGGCCTGAACCTCGCCGTGGACAAGCTCCCCACAGTCGGTGACGAGGATGCCCAGCCGTTCATCGGCGTCAACGGCTTCTTCATCTCCTCACAGAGCGTCAACGCGCTCGCCGCGAACGAGTTCGCCGTGAACTACCTCAGCACCGAGGCCGCACAGGACGCCATGTACGACGTCGGCGGACGCCCCCCGGCGCTGAAGGCCAGCTTCGACAAGGCAGCCTCGGATCCGATCGTCGCAGCCTTCGGCGAGATCGGCGCCAACGGCGTCCCCATGCCGGCATTGCCCGAGATGCAGGCCGTCTGGGCCGACTGGGGAGCCACCGAGCTCGCCCTGATCAAGGGCAGCGGCGACCCCGAGGGCGCCTGGACCACCATGGTCGGCAACATCGAGGCGAAGATCGCCGGACAGTAGGACCCCGCGGCGCCCGTCGTCCAGACGGCGGGCGCCGTCCCGGCTGCTCCGGCAGCAGGCCGGCCACCGCCGGTCGAGCGATTCCCGGCGGTGGCCATCCACCCAGTAGCGTCGCCGATCAACGAAAGCTCCCCCCATGCCCACACTGGCCCCTCCCGGCCCGGCCGCAACGCGCCCGCCGAAGAAGACCGCCCTCCGCGCCGACTCGACCCTCGGCCTGCTCGTGAAGATCGTGCTGCTCGGGCTCGTGGACGCATTCGCCGTCTACGTCATGATCACCCTCTTCCTACAGGAGAAATGGCTGGTCCTCGTGTTCGCCGCCGTCGTGACGGTGCTGATCAACTGGGTCTACCTGCGCCGGGGCGGCCTGCCCGCCAAGTACCTGGCGCCCGGCATCTTCTTCCTGGTGATCTTCCAGGTCTTCGTCATGATCTACAGCGGCTACGTGGCCTTCACCAACTACGGCGACGGGCACAACAGCACCAAGGCCGACGCCGTGAACGCCATCCAGCTCTCGGCACAGCAGCGCGTCCCCGACTCGCCCGCGTACCGGGTCACGATCCTCGAGCGCGACGGCGTCTTCCACCTCCTGGCCACCGAGCCCGACGGCACGGTCTCGGTCGGCACCACGGGTGAGCCGCTGGAGGAGGCCGAGGACGCCGTCACGGACGGCACCGGCAAGGGCACGGAACTCGAGGGCTACCGCGCCCTGCAGTTCGGCGAGGTCCTCGCGAACCAGGCGGACATCCTCGCGATCACGGTCCCGTTCTCCGACGACCCCGAGGACGGCAGCCTGAAGACCGGCGACGGCTCCAACGCCTACGTGTACCGCCCGTCGCTGAGCTACGACGAGGACACCAGCACCTTCACGGACCTCGAGACCGGCGCCACCTACTCCGATCGCGGCGAGGGCTCGTTCCAGTCCGAGGACGGCGAGCAGCTCAGTACCGGATGGAAGATCAATGTCGGCCTCGACAACTTCACGAAGGCGTTCTCGGACCAGAACATCCGGGGGCCGCTCCTCCAGGTGGTCCTCTGGACCTTCACCTTCGCGATCGTCTCGGTGCTCTCGACCTTCGCGCTCGGGCTCTTCCTCGCCAACGCCTTCAACCTGCCGGACCTCCGCGGGAAGCGGATCTACCGGATCCTGATGATCCTGCCGTACGCCTTCCCGGCGTTCCTGGCCGGCCTCGTCTGGTCCGGTCTGCTCAACCCGGAGTTCGGGTTCGTCAACAACACCTTCTTCGGCGGCGCGGACATCCCCTGGCTGACCGACCCGGTCCTCGCGAAGGTCAGCGTGCTCGTGGTCAACCTGTGGCTCGGGTTCCCCTACATGTTCCTGGTGTGCACGGGAGCACTGCAGTCGCTGCCCGAGGAGGTCAACGAGGCCGCCCGCATGGACGGTGCCTCCGCCTGGCGTACCTTCACCGCCATCAAGCTGCCGCTGCTGCTCGTCTCCGTGGCGCCCCTCTTGATCGCGAGCTTCGCGTTCAACTTCAACAACTTCAACGTCATCTACATGCTGACGGACGGCGGGCCCCGCTTCGACAACACGACGGCGAACATCGGCCACACCGACATCCTCATCACCATGGTCTACGAGATCGCCTTCGGGACAGGTGTGGGCCGCGACTACGGCCTCGCCAGTGCCCTGTCCATCATCATCTTCATCATCGTCGCCGTGATCTCCGCCATCAGTTTCCGGCAGACCAAGGCTCTGGAGGACATCAACGGATGACCACGTTCATCGATCCGCAGGCAGTAGCACCGGCCCCCACCCCGTCCGGGGGGTCCGGTTCCGTCCCCGCACAGCGCAAGCGTTCCTTCGGCCAGTGGTTCCGGCACAAGGGCTGGCGGCACGTGGTCGGCGTCGTCACGACGGTCTTCGCCGTGTTCCCCCTCCTGTACGTCCTCTCCGCCGCCCTGAACTCGAACGGCACCATGGCCGGGTCCAACGCCCTGTTCACCGCGTTCGACGGTGGCAACTTCGAGGCCCTGTTCAGCGATCCCACGCGTCCCTTCGGCCGCTGGTTCATGAACACCATGGTGATCGGCGTGGTGACGAGCGCGGCCACCGTGTTCCTCGGGGCGCTGGCCGCCTACGCGTTCAGCCGCATGCGCTTCACGGGGCGCCGCGTCAGCCTGCTGTCGCTGCTGATCCTCCAGATGTTCCCCCAGCTGCTCGCCGTCGTCGCGATCTTCCTGCTCCTCAATGCGATCACCGACGTCGTGCCCTGGCTGGGCCTCGGCAGCCAGCTCGGCCTGATCATGGTCTACCTCGGCGGAGCGCTCGGCGTGAACACATACCTCATGTACGGGTTCTTCAACACCGTGCCGAAGTCGCTCGACGAGGCCGCGCGGATCGACGGCGCGAGCCACGTGCAGGTGTTCTTCACGATCATCCTGCCGCTCGTCACGCCGATCCTCGCCGTCGTCGGGCTGCTGGCGTTCATCGGGCTGAGCAGCGAGTTCGTCATCGCCAGCGTGGTGCTCACGGACCCGGAGTCGCAGACCCTCGCCGTGGGCCTCTACTCCTACGTGGCGCAGCAGCGCTCCGAGAACTGGGGCGTCTTCGCCGCCGGCGCCGTGCTGGCAGCGGTCCCGGTGATGGCCCTGTTCCTGTTCCTGCAGAAGTACATCACCAACGGTCTCGTGGCCGGTTCCGTCAAGGGCTGACACGTGCAGGAGTCCTTCCTGGCCCCGCACCACGACGGGTCGCCGCTCTACGTCCCGCAGCAGTCACCGTCGCTGGGGGAGGAGCTCGTGATCCGCATCCGGGTCCCCGCCCTCTGGGGGCGCCCCGTACGCGTGTTCGTCCGGTCCCTGCGCGACGGCGAAGCGCACTACGACGAGGCCCGGGGGCCGTCCGCAGGGAACGACGACGCCGCGTGGTCGTGGTGGGAAGCGCGCGTCACCGCCGTGAACCCGACGCTGCGGTACCGCTTCCTCCTCGAGCTGCCGAGCGGGGACGGGCCGGTCCACCGCTGGCTCGGCGCCGTCGGGATCTCGACCACGGACCCGGCCGACCGGGACGACTTCCGGATCGACTGCCGTCCGGCGCCGCCGGGCTGGGTGCAGGATGCCGTGGTCTACCAGGTGTTCCCGGACCGGTTCGGCCGGTCCGCGGACGGTCCGCCCCACGACGCGGTGCCGCGGGACCTGCCGGAGTGGGCGGTCGGGTGCGCCTGGCACGAGCCGGTCCAGCCGCACGGCGGGCTCACGCCCCGTCAGGTCTACGGGGGGACGCTCGACGGCGTCCGCGAGCGGCTCGATCACCTCGCCGACCTCGGCGCGAGCGTCCTCTACCTCACCCCGTTCTTCCCCGCCCGTTCCAACCACCGCTACGACGCGACGACCTTCGACGTCGTCGACCCCCTCCTCGGCGGCGACGAGGCGCTCGTCCGCCTGGTCGGGGCGGCGCACGAGCGCGGTATCGCCGTCATCGGGGACCTGACCGTGAACCACACGGGCGATGGCCACGACTGGTTCCTGCAGGCACTCGCCGATCCCGCGAGCGCGGAGGCGGACTTCTACTACGTCAGCGACGACGGCACGGAGTACGCGAGCTGGTTCGGCGTCCCGAGCCTGCCGAAGCTCGACTGGTCCTCGGCCGAGCTGCGGCGCCGGTTCGTCGAGGGCCCGGATTCCGTGGTGGCGCGGTGGCTGCTCCCGCCGTTCGGCCTCGACGGGTGGCGCATCGACGTGGCCAACATGACCGGCCGCCACGGGGCCGAGGACCACAGCCGGGAGGTCGCCGCGCTCATCCGGGGCACCATGGACGCCGTGCGGCCGGGCCTGATGCTGATCGCGGAATCCACGGGTGATGCCACGGAGGACCTCGCGGGCCGTGCATGGGACGGCGGCATGACCTACTCCCACTTCACGCGGCCGCTCTGGCAATGGCTGAGCCGGGGGGCGGGCGCGACGGCGGACCTCAACTTCTTCGGCACACCGGTGCGGGGTGTCCCCCGGATCGAGGGCCGGGACCTGGTGTCCACGCACACCGCCCTCGCCTCGGGTTTCTCCTGGCGGGTCCGGACCCAGACCCTGACCGCGCTGAACACGCACGACACCGCGCGGGCCGCGTCCGTCATGGTCGCGGGCGGACCGGCCGTCGGGCTGGTGCTCGCCTGCTTCCTCCCCGGGCTGCCCACCCTGTTCGCCGGCGACGAGTTCGGCCTGTCCGGAGTCAACGGCGAGGACTCCCGGACGCCCCTGCCCTGGGGGGCGGCCGACGGTGCCTCCGGGAGCCTGAGCGCCCACCTCCGGTCCCTCACCGCGCTCCGCGAGGCTTCCCCCGCCCTGCGGCAGGGGTCGGTGCGATGGCTCGCTGCGGACGCGGACGCCGTCGTCCTCCTCCGCGAGCACGAGGAGGAGTGCGTGCTCCTGGTCGCGGCGCGGGCCGACTACGACGGCGTCCGGGTCCCGTCCGGGCTCCTGCCGGGGAGCTGGGCCGATGCGGAATCGATCGGCCTGCGCCTGCCCGGCGGCGGAGTCGTCACAGGCACCGACGGCCTCGTGTTCTCCGGGCAGGGTCCGGGGGCGCAGGCGTGGCGCCTCCCCGGCACCGGCCCCGGCGGTCGGGACCGCTGAACGCCGTCGTGCCCGTCCGGACCGGGTGCGGTCCTGGGGTCAGCGATGTGCGGAGAGCGGGCGTGCAGGGTGCGCGGCGAGCGCCCGGTGCGCCCTCAGGAAGCCGTCGGCCACGTCCCAGGCGGCGATGATCACGACGGCGGCGACCACGATGCCGCCCGCCGTCCACCCGCCTCCCGCTGCGACCGCCGGATCCCACCCCACGGCGTCGGTGAAGGCCGGATTGAGCACCCGGCCGCCGGCCCACAGCAGGAGGGCAGGCACGGCGAACGCGAGCCCCAGCACGAGGTTGACCACTGCGGACCACCAGGACCAGCCTCGTCGATAGACCCGGAGGGCGAAGAGGGCTTCGGCGGCGATCAGGCCGAGGAACCACGGGATCCAGAAGGACCACAGTGCCGGGTCGAGCAGCGGGACGGCTCCGCCGGCCTCGTCCCGGACCACCGAGCGGAGCTGCTGCCAGACGATCGCGCCGGCGAACAGGCCGAGGAACACCAGGGAGGCGATGAACTCGGGCAGGCGTGCGCTCCGGTCGTGGTCGGGCAGGTCGGGCAGGCGGTCGACGGTCCACTCCATGGTGCCGTCGGTGGTCCCGCTGCGTTCCAGGACGACGAACAGCAGGGTGGTCCAGAAACCGATGTGGACCGTGGCGGTGATCGCCGTGGACACCGCGCTGCCGATCGCACCGCCGATGCTCCCGGTGGTGAGCAGCTGGACGACCAGGACGGCCACCGTCGCGAGGGGGACGACGATGAGCAGGACGGTCCTGAGGATCCTGAGCCAGTCGAGGTAGTAGCGGGGTCCGATCAGCGTGAGTGGTCGGTCGACGTAGTCCGCGGCGAGCCGTTCCGGATCCCCCAACTCGGAGAGTGCGTCCCGTTCGGCGGCTGCGGGATCGTGGCGGGTGGCGGTCCGCGCCTCGACGGCGCCCTCGATCAGGTCCCTGATGTCGAGTTCGAGATCCGGCCGTTCGGATTCGGGAACGGTGCGGACAGCGGCCCAGATGTAGCGGTCGGTCAGGCTGGTCATGGTTCTTCCCCTTCGGAGAGGCGATGCAGTGATGCGGTCAGCCGATCCCAGTCGTCGGTGAGGAGTGCGGCGAGGTCGTCGCCCGCCGGGCTCGTCCGGTAGAACTTCCTGGGACGGGACTCGGCGGTGTTCCACTCGCTGACCAGCAGCCCTTGCTTCTCGAGGCGGCGGAGGAGTGGGTAGAGCGTGTTCGCGTCGACCTGGATGCCCAGGACGTCGAGTGACTCGAGGAGCGAATAGCCGTAGTCGGGCGTTCGCAGCCGGGTGAGGCAGGCCAGGACGACGGTTCCCCGCCGCAGTTCCTGCAGGTGCCCTGCAGCGAGGTCGTCGTCTCTTCTCATGACGAGAACAATACTGTGTGACGCACAGTATTGGAAGAGGCACGATGAAGCGCGGGAGTCGGAAGCGTCGGGAGCCCACCCCTGCCCCGTCCTCGGGTCCGGGTGGAATTTGTCGGAGGACGAGGGCAGACTGGAGGAATGGCAGCCACTCCGGATCAGCACCGTGCTTGAGGTTCTCGTCGAGACCCTGGCGGTCGGTGCCGGGGTGCTCGCGACCATCGGAGCGGGAACGGGCATCGCCGGCTGGCTCGTGGTGCGGAAGGTCAGGCGCTCGCGCGTCATCGAGCGCACCCGGGACCGCGGTATGCTCGCGGCCCGCGCGTACGCCCCGGACCGGCTCACGCGTGAACCCGCACGGCTCATCGGCGAACTCAAGCGGTCTTCGCGCGCCACCCACCTCGCGCTGCAGGAAGCCTCCGAACAGGGGCGGCCGGTCGGGGACCTGCCGCGGGCCGCAGCGGAGATCGACCGGGCAGCGGCCTCCCTCGAGAACATGCTGCGCACCGCGGACCGGGAGCCCAACCGGCAGCTCAAGGAGGAGTTGACCACCGATCTCGCCGCCCAGGCCAAGGCCCTCGACGAGCTCTCGGCGGAACTGCGCCGCAGCCTGCTGAAGACCTCGCGGTCCATCGACACCCGCCAGCTCGATCAGGCCACCACCCGTCTCCGGGGAGAGATCTCGGCCATGGGGACCTGGCGGGACACCTACGGGAACCGCCCGGACTGGTGATCGGTTCAGTCTGGGAGGGACGACACCACTTCAGCGACCACCGGGGGTCCACGTGACGATCAGACGGCGTATCACGCGCATCGTGAAGGCCAACCGCAGTGCCGCCGTGGAGGCGAAGCAGGACCCGCGCGTCGAGGCACAGAACGCTCAGGCGGCGCAACGCACCCTGCTCGACCAGGCGCGGCGGGGCGCTGCCGACGTCGCCGCCCACCACCACCGGGTGGGGCTGGCCGCGAACGAGGCGGCGGCCTACCTCAACCGGGTGGAAGCCGCCGTGGCTGCGGCGGTCCGGCGTGGGGACGACGACGCCGCCCGTGCCGCCATCCGGGAGTCCATGACGGCGCGGCGACGCCTCGACACCCTCACCGCCCAGCTCCGCGAGGCCGAGCAGCAGGCCCGGCGGCTCCACGAGGACGTGCAGCGGCTGGAACACCGCGTCCGGCAGAACGCGATGGAGTACGACGCGATGGTCGCGCGGCGTGCGGCGGCACAGGCCGCCATCGGCGTCCACGAGGCCCTCGCATCCTCCTCCCGTGAGGCCGCCTCGATCGAGGCGGCCCGCCGCAGCGCCGAGCTCGAGGTCCGCCGCTTCGAGGCGCAGGCCCGGGCGCGCGAGGAGCTGTCCTGGTCCGACCCGTCGTCGCCCCGGCTCCAGCAGGCGTTCGAGGAGCTGGAGGCGGAGGCGTCCGTGCAGCAGCAGCTCGACGAGCTGAAACGTCGGGACCACCGGGGCGGTCCGCCGGCGCAGTACTGAGCGCGCTGCGCCCTCCCGCGCCCTGTGCCGGAGGGGATCGAAGGGCCGGACGGCCCGGTATCCGCTGCCCCGGGGACGGTCGGAGCCCGTTGCTACAGTGAGCCCATGACTGAACTCAGCGGTACCCACGTCCTGGTCGTCGGCGCCACCGGTGTGCTCGGCGCGGAGCTGGCACGCCAGCTTGCCGCCCAGGGCGCGCAGCTCACCCTCTCGGGCCGGTCGGAGGAGAAGCTCGCGGTCCTCGCCGGCGACCTGGGGGAGGCCGTCGTCGGGCAGGTGGCCGCCGATCTCGGCAAGCCCACGGGGCCGGCCGACGTCGCCGCTGCGGTGTACGGGCGGGAACTCCACGGCGTGGTGTTCGCCTCCGGCGTCGTCGCCTTCGGTCCTGCTGTGGAGGTGGACGACGACACCCTCGACGAACTGATGCTCGTGAACCTGCTCGGCTACATGCGGCTGATGCGCGAGGTGGCGCCGAGGCTCGGCAAGGACTCCTTCATCGCCCAGATCAGTGCCGTCGTCGCCGAGAGCCCCACCGCGGGGATGGCCGCCTATTCCGCGACGAAGGCCGGCCTCAGTGCCTACGGGAAGGCGCTGACCCTCGAGCTGCGTCGGCAGGGCGTACGCGTGCTCGACGCCAGGCCACCCCACACGGAGACCGGTCTCGCCACGAGGCCGATCGCCGGCGAGGCGCCGAAACTGCCGCAGGGCAAGGATCCCCGATCGGTCGCCGGGCGCATCATCACGGCCATCGTCGAGGGTGAGCGCGACCTGCCGTCGTCGGCCTTCTGACCCGCCCTGTCCGTGGCGCCGGCGCTGTCGGCGTCACGGTTCGGACCACCCCGGACGGCCGTTCGCCGTGGCCTGTCCCACGCTCGCGGACGTGCCCTGCGCAGGCGGTCCCCCCGACTCCCGCGCCCCGGCGGCGGCCTACGTCCGGAGGATCAGCACCGAGGTGGCCGCGGTGCAGACTAGGCCGAACAGTGCTGCCACCGCGCACCACGGTGTCCGCATCCCGTCCGTCGGGGCGCAAACGGTCAGGTGCCCGCTGTGCTGCGGCGGCCGGTGAGGGTCCCGACGGACTGGACGAGGGACCAGCCCAGCAGCACGAGCCCCGACCCGACCCCCGAGACGACGCCGACGAGGACGGCGTCGCGCGTCGAGAAGGCCAGCACCAGCCCGATCACGCCGAGGGCTGTCATCGCCGTCGCGATCGCGACCAGCTGACGCCGGCCCTCCGGCCACAGCCGCGCCAGCGGGAAGAAGTGCACGCCCACCACCAGGGCGATCCAGCCCAGCGCTGCGGCGGGTTCCACCTGCCGGAGCACGGCGAGGCCACCGAAGAGCGCGAGGGCCTCGATCAGGACCACGAACCAGTAGAACCGGGTGAATCCGGCGGGTCGGGCGCGCCCGGCCCGCCGGAGGTCCTGTGCGGTCCGCAGGAACCCGAGGACCACGACGACGAACGCGGCCACGGCGGCGGCCCTCAGGGTGGTGGCGAGGACGACCGGCAGCCCGGTGGCGTTCACGAGGACGAACACCAGGCCGAACGATGCCCCGATGAGGTGGCCGACGAAGGTGGGGGAGCGGTAGGTCATGTGAAGTCCTGTACTTTCTTCCAGCCGGAATCGACGGCATGCCGGGCTGTGACGGATCGGCGGTCGCGCACGGCGATATCGAGGGCATCGCGCCCGTTCTGGTCCTCGGAGTCGGAGTAGAAGTGCAGGGTCCTGGCCCCCCTGGAGGTCTCCACCGCGACCAGCATCCCGCGGATGCCGAGGGACCTGACCAGCGTGTCCTCGAGTTCGTCGAGCCCGGCCACCGCTCCTGGCGCCGGGAGCCCCTGCTCGTCGGCGTCGAACACCGCGCGGACGGTGGTGTGCAGGTCGAAGCGAGGATGGTCGATCCACCGCAGGGGGCGCAGGACACGCACGGTCACCGGTGCGCCGCTCCCGTGCCGGCCCTGCAGGACGAGCCAACCGGGCTCGGGCAGGGTCCGGGCGAGATCCCGCACGCGTCCGGGCACCTCGGCGGCGGGGATGCTGTCGACGACGTCGTGCACGATGCAGTCCACGCGTCGCACCCAGCGCTCGACGTCGTCCTCGCCCAGCAGCCACTCGAGGAGCAGGACGCACAGTCCGTGCTCGTCGTCCCACTGGCCGGTGAACCCGGGGTGGTGGACCGACAGGATGAAGCCGTCGCCGGCCCGGGTCGCCGCAGCGTGGACGCGCGTGCGGCGCAGGTCGAAGGTCCTGCCGCGATAGGTGATGGTGGAGTCGAGCATGTCCGGCTTCGCGCTCCGGGCGGGGACGAACTCCCAGCGCCTGCCGGCCGGTGGCGATGCGCGGTACCAGCGCTCGGCCACGGGGCGGAGCGCCGCGTCACCGCCGCTCGAGACGCAGAGCGTGTGCTCCGCGTCCGTGCCCGTCCTGGTCTCCCACTCGAGTCCCCTGGCCATCGCCCGGACGCGACGCGTCATGACGTCCACGTAGGCGTCGAAGTCGCCGGCCCGGGTCGCGGTGGTCAGCAGTTCCTCGCCGTCGTCCGCCCACCAGTCCCAGAAGGCGCTGATCGCGTCCCCGCCGGCCCTCCGGCGGCTGAAAATACCCATGTCCCTGCGTCCCCTGGTCGGCGTCCGGGATCGTCCGGCTGCTCCAGCGAATCTACCCGTGTCCGGCGGGTGGCGGGGAGCCGGGCACGGCGTGTTGACCAGCGCGGCCGGTGCCCCGTGTCACCTGAGCGGATGTGCGCCGGGAGCTCCCCGCAGCGCGACGACGGCGAGGAGTCCCGCGGCCAGGCACAGGGCAGCGGCGAACCCGGCGACGCCCGGCCAGCCGTACGACCCGAAGAAGAGACCGCCGACCCAGCCGAGGACGCTCGAACCGGCGTAGTAGCCGGCGTTGTAGAGACCCGCGGCCTGGGCGCGGCCCGCGGTGGCGAGCAGCGGCGTCCACCCGGACGCGACGGAATGTGCGGCGAAGAACCCTCCCGTGAAGACCACGAGCCCGACGACCACGAGCGGGAGCAGGTCCGAGAGCGTCACGGCCAGCCCGACGAGCATCACGGGGAGCGCCGAGAGGAGGACGGGGAGGCGTCCGACACGGACACTGATGCCTCCCGCGAGACGGGACGTCGCGGTGCCGGAGAGGTACGCGAGGAACAGCAGGCTGACCAGCGAGGCGGGGAGCAGGAAGGGCGGAGCCTCCAGCCGGAAAGCCAGGTAGTTGTAGACCGCCACGAACCCGCCCATCAGGAGGAACCCCTGCGCGTAGACCGCCAGCAGGCGGGACGACCGGAGATTCACGAGGACGCGCGCGGCCAGGGACGGTCCCCGACCCCGCAGGACGGGGACGAAACCCCGCGCACGGGGCGCGAGGAGCACGAAGGCCGCCGCGGCAGCGCCGGCCATGGCGCTGACCGCGAGCACCCCCGCCCGCCAGCCGAGAAGATCCCCCACCGGCCCGGCGACCAGCCGGCCCGCGAGTCCGCCGAGCGTGGTTCCCGCGATGTACGTTCCCGCAGCGACGGCGGCATGCATCCGCTGCACCTCCTCGAAGAGGTAGGCGAGCGCCGTCGCAGGCACCCCGCCCAGCATGACCCCCTCGAGGAACCGGAGGACGATCAGCGCCTCGAAGGTCGGCGCCAGCGCGGCCAGGAGACCGAGGACGACGGCGCCACCGATGGCCCACGCCATGGTCCTGCGGCGCCCGGCCCGGTCGGCGACGGCCGACCACGGGATGACGGCGCCGGCGAGGCCGAGGGTCGCCGCCGACACGGTCAGTGCGGCGCCGGCTGCCGACACCCCGAACTCCGCGGCGACGCCGGTGAGCACGGCCTGCAGCGAGTAGAGCTGGGCGAAGGTCGCCAGCCCGGCGAACAGCAGGGCCAGGAGGATCCGCCGGTAGGCGGGGGAGTCCCTGGCGTGGCCCGCCCAGGCCCCATCCGTCATGCGCGACGGTAGGCGAGGTCGAAGACCATCCGTCCGGCCGCGATCGCCTTGTTCTCGAAGCTGGTCAGGGTGCGGCCCTCGAAGCGCGGGGCCCAGCCGCCACGCTCGTCCGTGCCCTCGTTGACGCCGGTGTTCCCGGTGCTCACCGGGTCCCTGCCCGCCCGGACGGGAGCACCGCCCACCACTGCCTCCACGCCGCTCGCCCACACCTGCGTGAGCGGGCTCTCCGGGCCCGTGCGCTCGCCGGCGTGCAGGTTCACGAAGTCCCCGCTCGCCTCCAGGACCTCGCGCATCTGGACGGCGTAGCTGGACCAGTCCGTGGCGAGCCGGAAGACGCCGCCCGGTTCGATGACGCGCGCGGCACGCTCCACGTAGTCCTCCTTCACCAGCCGGCGTTTGTGGTGGCGGGCCTTGTGCCACGGGTCGGGGAAGAAGGTCCACAGTTCCGCGACGGACGACGCCGGGATCATGCCGGTGAAGGCCTCCGCGGCGTTCACCTGCGCGGTCCGCACGTTGGTGAGGCCTCTCTGGCTGATGCGCAGCATGGTCTGGGCGAGCCCGGGACGGTACACCTCGAGGGCGAGGTAGTCGCGATCCGGATCGAGTTCCGCTGCATGCGTGATGGCCTCGCCGAGGCCGGACCCCACCTCGACGACCAGGGGAGCCGAGCGCCCGAAGGCGGCGGCGACGTCGAGCACGAAACCCGGTGCCACCGAGGTGTCGGCGTTCTCGATCCGCGGGACGTCGATGAGGAACGCCGCTGCGAGATCGTCCCATGCCTCGCGGCGCCTGCCCTGCAGGCGGGACCCCCGGCGGACGAAGGACACGGGTTGGGTGCGGTGCGGCTGGTCGGGGTTCTGTTCTCGAGGCTCCATCGCCCCCAAGGCTACCGGCTGCACCTCATACGGCCGGGGTCGGACGCCTCCCGTCCGAGGCCAGCCGGGAGATGGCGAGCTGGGCGTAGATCGCGGCGCCGTCGGCCAGGATGCCGTCGTCGAACACCGCGTACGGCGAGTGGTTGAAGGGCGAGCCGGACGGGTCGGCGCCCGGCGCGACGGCCGAGAGGAAGAGGAAGGAACCGGGTACCGCCTCGAGGATGCGGGAGAAGTCCTCCGAACCGCTCATGGGTTGCGGCATGGTGAGGTACCGGTGGGCGCCGAACAGGGCGCCCACCTGCGCCTCGGCGTGTGCAGTCTCGTCATGGTTCGTGACCGTCACCGGGTATTCGTGGAGGTACTCGATGTCCGCCTCGAGGCCGTGCGCGGCCGCGATGTGCCGGACGAGTCGCGGAGCGGCCTCGGTCATGCGATCACGGTTCGCCGCCGAGTAGGTCCGGACCGTCGCCTCGATCCGCGCCGTCTCCGGGATGATGTTCCGCTGCGTCCCGGCACGCAGCACGCCGACGGACAGCACCACGGGGTCGAACATGTCGAACTGCCGCGTGATCATGACCTGCAGCTGCGTGACGATCTCCGCCGCCACGGTCACCGGGTCCTTCGCCGAATGGGGCGAGGATCCGTGGCCGCCCGCCCCGCGGACGGTGACCAGGAGCCCGTCCGATGCCGACATCAGTGGGCCGCTGCGGCTCGCGAGCACCCCCGTGGGGAGCAGGGAGGACACCACGTGGATGCCGTAGGCGGCGTCGGGCTTCCTGCCGGCTGCGTCGAGGACGCCTTCGCGGATCATGACGCCGGCGCCGTCGTGCCCCTCCTCGCCCGGCTGGAACATGAGCACGACGTCGCCCGGGAGCTCGCTTCGCCGCTCGGCGAGCAGGGTCGCGGCGCCGGCGAGCATCGCGGTGTGCAGGTCGTGGCCGCAGGCGTGCATGGCGCCGTCGACCTCCGAGCTGAAGGGCACGCCCGTGGCCTCCTGCACCGGGAGCGCGTCCATGTCGCCGCGGAGGAGGACCACGGGTGCAGCACCCGCGGCCGCCCGGCCGGCTCCGCCGCGGAGGACGGCGGTGACCGACGTCGTATCCGTCCCGAGGGTGATCTCGTAGGGGAGTCCGTCGAGCGCCTGCAGGACCTTCTCCTGCGTCCGCGGGAGGTCGAGCCCCAGCTCGGGTTCGCGGTGGAGCCGGTGCCGGAGATCGGCGATGTCACCGGAGAGTGCCCGCGCGTCCTCGAGCAGGGTGTCTGGGGACAGGGTCATGGGTTCCTCCTGGCAGGGGCTGCGGCACTGGTGCTCCCACCCTCGCAGATGAGCGCACCGCTGGCGAGACGCCGGCTGCGCGGCTCACCGCGTCGGTGCACCGCCGGGGTATCGCGCCCCCGACGGCACACCGGTCCGGGCTCTCCCGCATCCGGTCGCGGGCACCTGTCAGGTGACCGGGACTTTTCGGGAGAAGAGTTTCTGCAGCAGGATGAAGGCCAGCAGCAGGGCGCCGATCACGATGCGTGTCCACCAGGAGCTGAGGGTGCCCTCGTAGGAGATGAACGTCTGCACGATGCCGAGGATGAGGACGCCAGCGAGGGAGCCGAGCACGTACCCGTAGCCGCCGGTGAGGAGCGTCCCGCCGACCACGACCGCCGCGATCGCGTCCAGTTCGAGCCCCGTGGCCGCGAGACTGTATCCGGAGAGGCTGTAGAAGGAGAAGAGGACGCCGGCGACCGCCGAACACAGCCCGCTGATCCCGTAGACGAGCACCTTCGTGCGGGGTACGGCCAGTCCCATCAGGAGGGCGGAGGATTCTCCGCCGCCGATGGCGTAGACGGTGCGTCCGAACCGGGTCTGGTGCAGGACGTAGAAGGCGAGGGCGACCACGAGGAGTGCGATCACGACGCCCGGGGAGATGAACATCCTTCCGCCGAGGGGGATGCGGGCCTGGGCCATGGCCGTGAAGAAGGGATCGGTGACGGTGATCGAATCGACGCTGATCACGTAGCAGAGACCGCGGGCGAGGAAGAGCCCGGCCAGGGTCACGATGAAGGGCTGGATCTCGAAGACCTGGATGACGAGGCCCATGAGGAGTCCGAAGGTTGCCCCGGTCAGGAGGACCAGCGCGATGACGGCGATCGGGTTCCAGCCCGCCTGCAGGAGGGCTGCGGCGATCATCATGGAGAGGGCGACGACGGACCCGACGGAGAGGTCAATTCCTCCGGTGAGGATCACGAAGGTCATGCCCACGGCGAGGACGATGAGGAACGTGTTGTCGACGAGGAGGTTGAGGAAGACCTGACCGGACAGGAAGCCGGGATACATGACCGCGCCGGCGGCGAACATCGCCAGGAACAGGCCTACGGTCGCCAGGGTGGGGGCGTAGCGCGCCTTGCCTTGGAGCAGGCTGATGCGGGTCCGGTTCAGCGGTGCGGGGGTCCGGGTGACGACGGACATCAGATGGCCACCTTGACGTCGGAGGTCGCGGTGACGGGTCGTCTGCGTTGCTTGAGCAGGGTCCGGGCCCGGCTCGACTGCAGCAGGCACACGATGATCACGACCAGGGCCTTGAACACCAGGGTGACCTCCGGGGGGATGCCGAGCGTGTAGACGGTGGTGGTCAGCGTCTGGATGATGAGTGCTCCGATCAGGGTGCCGACGAGGCTGTACCGACCGCCGGCCAGCGAGGTCCCACCGATCACGACGGCGAGGATGGCGTCCATCTCGATGTAGAGGCCGGCATTGTTGGCGTCCGCGGCCGTCACGTTGGAACTGATCATGAGGCCGGCGATGGCGGCGCACAGTCCGCTGAACACGTAGACCGCCATCGTGATGGTGCGCGCGTTCAGGCCGGCGAGGCGGCTGGCGACCGGATTGATCCCGACGGCCTCGATGAGGGTTCCGAGGGCGGTGCGCCGGGTCAGGAGCCCGGCGGCGAGGAAGGCCGCTGCGGCGATGAGGATGGAGATGGGCAGGCCGAGGACGAAGCCCGCCCCGATCGACTGGTAGGAATCGTTGGACACGGAGATGATCTGCCCGTCGGTGACGAGTTGTGCCAGACCCCGCCCGGCCGTCATCAGGACGAGGGTCGCGATGATGGGCTGGATGCCGACGACGGACACGAGGAACCCGTTCCACAGGCCGAGGACCAGCCCTGCCACCACGGCCAGGGCCACCGCGACCGCTGCGGCCCGCAGCGAGGAGGGGTCCGGGGACGTGTAGATGTAGGTGCAGGAGACGGCGCCCGCGATGGCGGCGACAGCCCCTACCGAGAGATCGATCCCGCGGGACGCGATGACGAGAGTCATCCCGAGGGCGATGAGGATGATCGGTGCTCCGTTGCGGAGGATGTCGATCAGGCTGCCGTACAGGTGGCCGTCCTGAAGGCGGACGGACAGGAAATCGGCGCGGAACACCTGATTCAGGAGGAGCAGGAGGACCAGGGCGAGGACCGGCCAGGTCAGGCGGTGCTTCAGCAGCGCGTTCATGCGGCTGATCCGGCGATGATCGTCATGACGTCTTCCATGGTGACTCCGTCGTTGGGTAGGTCGGCAACCATGCGTCGCTCCTTGAGGACGGCGATGTGGTCGCTCAGGCGCAGCACTTCCTCGAGTTCCGCGGAGATGAAGATGATCGACATGCCATCCCCGGCGAGGGTGCTGATGAGTTTCTGGATCTGCGTCTTGGCGCCGATGTCGATCCCGCGGGTCGGTTCGTCGAGGATGAGGAGCTTCGGGTTCGTGATCAGCCAGCGTGCCAGGAGGACCTTCTGCTGGTTCCCGCCGCTCAGGTTGCGGATCAGTGCGTCCTTGTCGGCGGGTCGGATGTCCAGCGCGCCGATGAACTTCTCGGTCAGCTGATCCTGCTGATGGGCCGGGATCCTCCTCAGCCACCCCTGGCTGGCCTGCATCGCCAGGACGAGATTGTCCCGGACCGAGAGGTCGCCGATCAGCCCCTCCTCCTTGCGGTTCTCGGAGGAGAACGCGATGCCGTGGTCGATGGCGGACCGGGGTGACCTCAGGGTCTGGGCGGTTCCCCTGATGGTGAGCTGTCCCTGGTCCGCGCGATCCGCTCCGAAGAGGAGTCGGGCGGTCTCCGTCCGGCCCGATCCCAGGAGACCGGCCAGACCGAGGATCTGTCCCTTGTACAGGGCGATGTCGACGTTGCCGACGGACCCCTTCCGGCCCAGCTTCTCCGCCAGGAGGAGCGGCACGGCGTCGGTCCTGTCCGGCCGCGTACGGACGTCCGATCGGTCGAGCTCCGTCAGGGCGTCGAGTTCCTTGCCCATCATCTTCGAGATGAGCGACATGCGGGGGAGCTCCCTCGTCATGAACTCACCGACGAGCCTGCCGTTGCGCAGCACCGTCATGCGGTCCGAGATCTCGTACACCTGTTCGAGGAAGTGCGAGACGAAGAGGATGGCGACGCCGTGGTCCCGCAGGGAGCGGATGACCGCGAAGAGCTGCTGCACCTCCTCCGTGTCGAGGCTGGAGGTCGGCTCGTCGAGGATCAGCACCTTCGCATCCACCTGGACCGAGCGGGCGATCGCGACCAGTTGCTGGATGGCGATGGAGTGCGAGGAGAGCACGGATCCGGGATCAAGGTGGCCGAGATTCAGCCGCTCGAGGACGGCCCTGGCCCTGCGGCGCACCTCCTTCCAGTGGATACCTCCCCTGCGGCGCGGTTCCCTGCCGAGGAGGATGTTCTCCTCGATCGAAAGATTCGGGCAGAGATTGACCTCCGGGTACACCGTGCTGATGCGCGCGTCCTGTGCTTCGGCCGGGGCGGCGAATCGATGCTGCTCCCCGAGGACGGTGATGGTCCCGCTGTCGATCGCGTACACGCCGGTCAGGGCCTTGATCAGCGTCGATTTGCCGGCACCGTTCTCTCCCATGAGCGCGTGGACCTCGCCCTGGAACAGTCGGAGATCGACGCCGTCCAGGGCCTTGACCCCCGGGAACTCGATGGAGATGCCGCGCAGGTCCACGACGGGGACGATCTCGTTCATTCAGCTGTCTTTCCCTTGCGGGATGCGGTGGGCGAGGCCCACCGCATCCCTGGTGTCGTCGACGTGTGGGTCCATGTCGTGGTGTCGGAGGCGGTCGGTTCAGTACTCCCGGCTGGCGAGGACTTCCTTCGCCTGTTCCGGTGTGAAGGCCGACTCCTCGGTCACGACCCGCTCGGGCACCTCCTCGCCCGCCACGACCTTCGCGGCGAGGTCCATCAGCTGCTCACCGAGCAGCGGGTTGCACTCGACGATGTAGTTGATCTTCCCGTCGGCCAGTGCGGTCATGCCGTCCTTGACGGCGTCGACGGTGATGATCTTGATGTCCTTTCCGGGTACTTTCCCGGCAGCCTCGATGGCCTCGATCGCGCCGAGCCCCATGTCGTCGTTGTGGGCGTAGACGACGTCGATGTCGGGGGTGTTCTTGAGGAACGCCTCCATGACCTGCTTGCCTCCGCTGCGGGTGAAGTCGCCGGTCTGGGACTGCACGATCGTGAGGTCCGGATCCGCCGCGATCGCAGCCTCGAAACCTTCCTTGCGGTCGATGGCGGGCGCCGCACCCGTGGTGCCCTGCAGCTCGACGATGTTGATGGGGCCGTCGGTCGACGCCGAGTCCTCCACGAGCCAGTCGCCGGCCTTCTTGCCCTCCTCGACGAAGTCCGAGCCGAGGAACGTCTTGTAGAGCGATGTGTCCGAGGAGTCGACTGCGCGATCGGTGAGGATGACGGGGATGCCGGCGTCCTTCGCTTCCTTGAGCACCGTGTCCCAGCCCGATTCGACGACGGGGGAGAAGGCGATGACATCCACCTGCTGCTGGATGTAGGAGCGGATCGCCTTGATCTGGTTCTCCTGCTTCTGCTGGGCATCGGAGAACTTGAGGTCGACGCCGGCCTTCTCGGCGGCGTCCTGCACGGATTTCGTATTGGCGGACCGCCACCCGCTCTCGGCTCCCACCTGTGCGAATCCCATGGTGATGCCGTCACTCGATCCGCCGCCGGCTCCGGTGCCGGCGTCGGTGCCGCCGCCGCAGGCGGTGAGGGCGAGGGTCGTCGCTGCGACGACCGTGACGAAAGTCTTCTTGAGCACTGCTGCCTCCTGGATCTGGGGACCACAGCAAGGGCATCTGCACCTTCATTGCTGCGCGGGGCTCCGTGCCCTGTGGTCGATTGTGAACGCTAACAATTCGACGGTCAAGTGATTTGTGTCACGTTTTGGACTCGTGCCGTCACGGCTCGCCCCTCCATCGATGTAGACCCCTCCAGCCTGTAGGGTCGGGTCAGAAATCGTGGGGCGGACGGAGGAAGGAGGTCCCGTGGCAGCGGCGACGACACCGCGGAGCCCCAGCCTGACCGATGTCGCCTCCCTCGCGGGTGTCTCCCACCAGACCGTGTCGCGGGTGGTCAACCGGAGGCCGAACGTCAGCGACGCCACCCGGCGGAAGGTCCATGCGGCCATCCTCGAGCTCGACTACCGGCCCAACGCTGCCGCCCGGTCACTCGCGACGGGCAGGACCCACTCGATCGGGGTCCTCGCGGGCGAACTCTCGCAGTACGGACCCTCGAGCGTCCTGATGGGGGTCCAGGACGCCGCGCGTCGTGCAGGCTATTTCCTGACCGTGGTCACCCTGAAGGACTACTCCGCGCCGACGGTGGACGAGGCGCTGAGTGATCTGCTCGATCACGGCGTGGAGGGCGTCATCGCGCTCACGCCGCACGTCTCTGCGCTGGAGGTGCTGGCCACGATGCAGTCGGGCATCCCGATGCTGACCGTCGGGGGAGGCGGTCATCGCGGCGGGGACGTGGCCCTGGACCAGGAGAATGCGGCTGCGAGTGCGGTCGAGCATCTCGTTGCGCTCGGACACCGGCGGATCGCGCACCTGGCCGGGCCCGCCGACTGGGTGGATGCGCAGCGGAGGCTCGCAGGCTGGCGGTCGGCGCTCGCGCGCCACGGGCTGGCTGAGGGGCCGCTGATCCACGGTGACTGGAGTGCACGATCGGGCTACGATGCGGGCCTCGGCGTGGAGCTCGGACGACTTCCCACGGCGTTCTTCGTCGGCAACGACCAGATGGCGCTGGGACTGTTGAAGGCCCTCAGGCAGCGCGGCTGTGAGGTGCCGCGCCAGGTGAGCGTGATCGGCTTCGACGACGTTCCCGAGGCCGAGTACTACGAGCCGTCCCTCACCACGCTCCGGCAGGAGTTCCACGATCTCGGTCGCCGCTGTATCGACGAGCTGCTCGGTGTGCAGGCGCTCGGTGCAGGAGGATCGCTCCAGCCCCGGCTGATCGTCCGGTCGAGTACAGGGCCGGTCCGAGCAGGCGACGACGGCGGTGGCCCGGAGCGGGTCCCCATGCAGGGGTGAGCCGGGAGTGCTGATAAACTGGACCTACTTGCCTGCGCACGGCGTACCATCAGCCAGTTCAGCGCGCAGCCTGCGTCGATAGAACGCATTCTTTTGTCCCGCACACAGCTCCCGGAATCGTGAGCGCGGTGGACACTGTCTGACTTTTCTTCGGCGAACCCCTGCGCCAACCGGCGCCGGGGAAGATGAGAAGAAAGTTCGTGTACTTCACATGACTACTTTTGCTGCCCTCGGTGTGCCCAAAGCGCTGGTCGAGAACCTCGCCGCGCAGGGGATCACCGAACCATTCCCCATCCAGGTCAAGTCCCTCCCGGACTCCCTCGCCGGGCGCGATGTCCTCGGACGCGGCCGCACCGGCTCGGGCAAGACCCTGGCCTTCGCCCTCCCCATGGTCTCCCGCCTCGCCGAGCAGGAAGCGGCGTACCGCCGCAAGCCGGGACGACCGCTGGCCCTCGTCCTCGCTCCCACGCGTGAGCTCGCCACCCAGATCAACGCTACCGTCGAGCCGCTCGCGAAGCAGCTCGGCCTCAACACCACCGTCATCTACGGCGGGGTGTCCCAGCAGCGCCAGGAGAAGGCCCTGCGCGCGGGCGTCGACATCGTCATCGCCTGCCCGGGCCGCCTCGAGGACCTGATGCGCCAGCGGCTCATCTCGCTCGAGTCCGTGGAGATCACCATCCTCGACGAGGCGGACCACATGGCCGACCTCGGCTTCCTGCCCGTCGTGAAGAAGCTCCTCGACACCACGCCGAAGGACGGCCAGCGCCTGCTCTTCTCGGCCACGCTCGACAACGGCGTGGACAAGGTGGTCAACCGGTACATGACCAACCCCGTCACCCACTCGGTGGACGACCCGCAGGCCGCGGTCACCACCATGGAGCACCACGTGCTCATGGTCGGCGACCAGACCCAGAAGAAGCAGCTCATCGTGCAGCTCGCCTCGGGTACCGGGCGCCGCCTGCTGTTCATGCGCACCAAGCACCATGCCCGCAAGCTCGCGAAGACCCTGACCGACGCCGGCATCCCGGCCGTCGACCTCCACGGCAACCTGTCGCAGAACGCCCGCGACCGCAACCTCGCGGAGTTCTCCACGGGCGACGTCCGCGTGCTCGTCGCGACCGACGTCGCTGCGCGCGGCGTCCACGTCGACGACGTCGAGCTCGTCGTGCACGTGGACCCGCCCACCGAGCACAAGGCGTACCTGCACCGCTCGGGCAGGACGGCCCGGGCAGGGTCCTCGGGAACGGTGGTCACGATCACCCTGCCCGAGCAGAAGTCCGAGGTCCACAAGCTCATGAAGGCTGCCGGGGTGGATGTCGCGTTCGAGACCGTGCGGGCGACCTCGCCGCTCGTGCTGACCCTCACGGGCGACATCGCCGAGAAGATCGATCCGCGGACGCGTGCGGCCCTCCTCGCCCAGCGCGAGACGGTGCGCGGCGAAGGCACCTCGACCGGCGCGAACGCCGAGCGGAAGCGCGCGCGTCGCGGGTCCGCGTCGCCGTCGGCCGGTGGACGCGGTGGTCGCGGTGGGCGCGGACGCGTCTCCGCCGAGCCGCAGTCGGCCCAGGGCAACCGGGCCGAGCGCCGTAAGGACCAGCCCCAGGCGCCGCGCTTCGGCTCCGATGCCGGTGCAGGGGCCAAGGCCGGGGGCTCGCGCCGCCGTTCGGAGGAGCCCCGTACGGCATCGGAGACGTCGACGCGCAGCCGGCGTCCCGCCTCCGGGCAGCGCGTGGGCGACGCCGTCCGCTGGTCCAGCACGTCCGCGCCCGCCGCGGGCGGCCAGCGCAGCCACGCGCCGTCCTCCGCCCCGCGCGCCGAGGGTGCCCGCCGTCCGGCCGGCTCCCGCAGGGCCAGCGCGCCGGCATCGAACGACCGCCGGACCCGCTAGCACCGGCCGCGCGAGGAGGGACCGTACCCACCGGGTACGGTCCCTCCTGCGTTCCGGGTGAGTGCGCGGCGTACCGTGTGCGGAACAATGGTGGGATGAACGCACTCCTGAACGTCATCTGGCTCCTGTTCGGCGGCATCTGGCTCGCGCTCGGCTACTTCCTCGCGGGGATCGTCTGCTGCCTCCTGATCGTGACCATCCCGTTCGGCATCGCCTCGTTCAGGATCGGCGTCTACGCCCTGTGGCCCTTCGGGCAGACCGTCGTCCACCGGGGCGGCAGGGTCACGGCCGTATCGAGCATCGGCAACGTGATCTGGCTGCTGGTCGCCGGGATCTGGATCGCCATCGGTCATGTGCTCACCGCCATCCCGATGTTCGTCAGCATCATCGGCATCCCCCTCGGGATCGCCAACCTGAAGCTGATCCCGGTGTCCCTCGCACCGCTCGGCAAGGTCATCGTCCCCTCGTCGGGAACCTATCTGCCGACCTACCGCTGATCCTGCGGCGGCGCGACGCCGGACCGATCGACGTGTCAGGTGCGGCGTGACGCGTGCCCTGCGGGACGTGGTCCGCGACGACCGTGCCGTCCATCACCTTCGACGGCCCTGACGTGCGGGTGCTCGTCGAACGACGAAGGGGCCGCTGCGCCGATGGCTGCAGCGGCCCCTGGCCCTGTCCTACTCCGCTCCGCTGACCGCCGAGGATCCGCCGGAGCCGTGCTGGCCGGGCTTGTCGGCGTTCTTGAGGAGATCGCCGAGCAGGCCGATGATGTCCAGCCCGGTGGTGTCCTTGACCATCTGGGTGGTCTGCTGGACGCCGCTCGTGACGTTCTTGCTGAGCTGGCTCGCGCCGTCGGTGGAGACGACGGTCATGGTGTCGATGGCGGACATCGGCGCCGCGATCTCCCGCGCCATCGACGGCAGGACCTCGAGGACCTTCGACAGGATGGCTGCCTGGTTGAACTGCTTGTAGGCCTCGGCCTGGGCCGCGATACCGGCTGCTTCCGCCTTGCCGCGTGCCTCCGTGGACTGCGCCTCGGCAGCACCGCGCGACGCGATGACCGCCGCCTCCGCGCGGCCCTTCGCCTCGTTGATGGCGGCCTCCGCGTTACCGCGCGCGGTGTTCGCGGCGGCGTCCGCCTCTGCCGCGACGCGGTCACCTTCGGCGCTGAGCTTCCGCTTGGCGAGGTCGACGCGTGCTTCGATCTCGGTGGCCTCCGAGGCACGGCGGCGCTCTTCGAGCTTCGCATCGGCCTGCTGGATGAGCCGGTACTTGTCGGCGTCCGCGGGCTTGCGGACCTCGGTGTCGAGCTCGCGCTCGCGCAGTTCCGCACGCCGCAGGGCGACCTGCTGCTCGCGGATGATGACCTGTTCGTTCTGCTCGGCCTGGGCCAGGGGACCGGCGGCGTCCGCACGTGCCTGGCGGGCGTCGGCGGCTTCCTTCAGTTCGGCCCGACGGATGGTCAGCTGCTGCTGCGCCAGGGCGACCTGCTCGTCGGAGATGGCGCGGGCCTGCTCCGATTCCTGCACCGAGCGGGCTTCGGCGATCTTCGCGTTGCGCTCCGCGGATGCGGCCTCGGGGCGCCCGAGGTTCTTCAGGTAGCCGGAGTCGTCGTCGACGGACTGGATCTGGAAGGTGTCGATCTCCAGGCCCTGGTTGTGCATGGAGTGCTCCGCCTCCTCCTTCACGCTCTTGGCGAAGGTGGCGCGGTCGCGGATGATCGACTCGACGGTCAGGGTTCCCACGATCGACCGCAGCGAGCCCGAGAGCGTCTCCTGGGTGTAGTGGTCGATGGCGTCCTGCTGGTTGAGGAAGCGCTGTGCGGCCTTGCGGACCGCGTCGGCGTCCCCGCCGACCTTGACCTGGGCCACGCCGGTGAGGTGCAGCTTGATCCCGTTGAGCGAGATGCCCTCGATGCGGAGGGACACCTGGCGCGACGCGAGCGAGAGCGGGTACGCGCGCTGCGCGAAGGGATTGATGAACACGCGGCCGAAGACGACGCGCTGGCTGTCGACGTCGGGCTGGCCCTTGTTGTCCTTGGACGAGATGATCAGCGCCTGGTCGGGACTGGCGATATGGAGAGCCATTTTCGCGAGGATCGCCACGACGATGAGGACGATGACGAGGACGATGGCGCCGATGACGAACGGTATGAAGGAGAAATCCACTGCGACCCTTTCAACGGTCAACTGCTGGAATTGCGGAAGGCGGGACACGACACCGCCGGGAACCTCAACCTATGCGATGCATGATGCTTCTCTGACCCCCAAGCCGTGAAAGTGGATAAACCGTTACCTGCCCGGGATCAGGACCCCGCGCCGGCCAGGAACGCCTGCATGAGCGGTCCGCCCGAGGTGGATCCGAGCTCGCCCTCCTCGACGAAGACGGCCACGGCGAGGTCGCCCTGGATCGCGACGACCCACGCGTGCGTCCGCGGCGGGGTCTCGCTGCCGAATTCGGCGGTACCCGTCTTGGCCAGGACCGGCTCCCCGGGGACGTCCTGGAGCAGTTGAGCGCCGCCCTGCTCCACGACGGCCGCCATGAGCGTCTTCAGGGTCGCCGATTCGGCGGCGGTGAAGGCGGAGGGCGCGGCCTCTTCGTCGGCGGAGGACGACGGCGGGGTGGCTGGAGGGTCGGACGACGGGGTACCCGACGCCCCGTCCGTCGGCGACACCGCGGCATCGGTCGGGGCGTCGGAGGCGGCCGCATCCGCCGACCCGGGATCGAGCTCCGTCGATTCGCCCTCCGCGAGCAGCGTGGGCGTCACGCGAACCCCGGCGCCGACGGACGCCGCCATGGTGGCGAGCGTCAACGGGGAGACGAGGACCTCGCCCTGGCCGATCATGGCAGCGGCGTGAGCGGTCCCCTCGGCCTCGGTGGGCACGGATCCGAAGAACGCCGGCGTGCCGATGGACGCCTCCACGCCGATCCCGAGGTCCGATGCCGCACTCGCGAGCTCCGCCTGCGTGATCTCGTCCCGCGCCGCGATGAAGCCGGTGTTGCAGGACTGCGCGAAGGTCTCGAGCAGCGGGATGGTCCCGATGAACTGCGCGGGGAACGTCCCCGCGTTGTTGAACCGGCGGCCGTCAACGGTCACCTCCTCGGAGCACTCCGTGGGTGACTCGGGCGTGAAGTCCTGCCGGAGCAGCGCGAGGCTCGTGGCGATCTTGAAGGTGGATCCCGGCGGGTACTGGCCGAGCAGCGCCGTCTGCAGGCCCTCGCTGCCCGGTCCGTTCGCTGCGGCGAGGATCTCGCCCGTGCTGGGCCGGACGGCGACGATCGACGACGCCGAGGGTTCGTCGGCGAGGACGTCCTCCCCGAGGCTCTGGAGGCGCGGATCGAGGGTCGTGGCGAGATCCTCCCCGTCGACGGCGGGCTTCTCGAAGAGCCGCTGCGAGGGGGTGCCGGGTGTCTCCGCCGGCACGGCGTCCACCGCGAGGCCCGGCGTGCCGGCGAGCTGCTCGTTGTGCTGCAGCTGCAGTCCGCCGAGGCCGGTGATGTCGCCTGCCCGGACGGCGCCGTCGGACTGCTCGACGAGCTCCTCCGTGGCCTCGCCGACGCTGCCGAGCAGTTCCCTGGCGAAGGTGCGGGTGGGTGCGAGTTCGAGGGTGTCCGCCTGGCGCAGCGCCCCCGGGACGGCGTCGATCTGCGCGTCGGTGACGGTGCGCGTGGCGTCGTCCCGCAGGACGAGGGCGACGACGAAGGCCTCCGCTCCCGCCTCCGCCACCTGCTGCTCGTAGGTCGCGGGATCGAGCTCCAGCAGGGTGGCGAGGGCCCGGGCCGAGGCCGCCTGCTCCGCCTCCGGTACCTGCAGCTTGTCGATGCCGACGCGGATCACGGGTCGCTGCGTCACGATGACCTCGCCGCCGGCCCCGGTGATGTCGCCGCGGTCACCGGGCACGCTCGTCAGGGTGAGCTTCTCGCCGGGCAGCAGGTCCGGGACGAAGACCCGCGGCTCCCACGCGGCCTGCCACACGTCCTCGACGCGCGTGAGGTCCGCCGTCGTGCTGTAGGTCCAGTCCTCGTCGCTCTCGTCGAGGTCCCACGCGTAGTCGAGGGTCGCCGTCGCGGTGTCCTCGCCCGTCTCCTCGACGCCGGAGACGGAGACCTGCGGTGCTCCCGGGGCGAATCCCTCGGTGATCGCAGCAAGCTGGCCCGTGATCTCGGCGGGCTGCGCGGAGGCGAAGGCGGACTGTGCGACGTCCAGCTGCGCGAGGCCGTCGGCGAGGGTGCGTGCCGCGTCCTCGGCCGTGGGGCGGTCGTCGGTGCAGGCTGCCAGCGTGAGGGCGAGGACTGCGGTCGTCAGGACGGCCGTGGCGCGGTGAAGGTTCCCCATCGGGCCCATTATGTCGGAGAAGCGCGGATGTGCCGTCCCGGACCTGCCGTACCGTCCTCGCGGCGGAGTGGTGGTCGACGCGCGACGGGGGAGCGCCGGGGTCAGCGGACGAAGGCCTCCGGTGCGCTACCTGCGGACGGGATCGGCACCGCGTCACCACGCAGCGCGAGGACGAGGGCCACCGCCGCGGGGACGACGACGAGCGCAGCGGCCAGCGCGAGGGTCACGGCGTCGGGCGCGACGACGGACTGGCCCCGCTGCGCCTGGACGAACAGCGTGACCATCAGTCCGAGATAGGCCGCCGCGGAGACGGCGACGATGTGGCGTTGCCGACGCACCGTCAGCTGCAGTACGCCGCGACCGACCAGCCACGCGAGGACGAGGGCGACGAGGGGGACGGCCTGCAGGGCGTGGAGGCCGACGAAATGGGCGACGCGGCTGTCACCGAACTCGGTCGACCAGCCCAGCAGGGGCAGGCCCGGACCTCCGTCGGTGGCACCGACGGTGTGGCCTCCCGTCACGGGCCCCGTCCCGGTCTGTCCGGGCCGGGGGCCGGTCATGACATATCCGCTCAGGGCGCCGACGGTCATGAGGAGGACGGCCAGCTGGACCGCGAGCCCGAGTCCGCCGTCGAGCCGCCGCCGCGCGAGGACGACGCCGACGATGATGACGCCGATGGAGAAGATGCCGATGCCTGCACCCATGGCGGCCCAGAGGGCGCTGTCCAGCGGTGTCGCGGTGTTGAAGTGGGAGGCCCTGCCGCGTGCGGCCTGGACCACGAGGATGGCCAGCTCGGCGATCAGGGCCCAGCCGAGCACCTCGAGCGCCGCGCGGGTGGGCCGGCCGCGCTCGATCCGCCCGAAGATCCAGAGCATCACGGGCGCGAAGGCGACGAAGGACAGGGCGAACTTGAGCGGCTTGTTCCAGGCGGGGACGCCGGCAACCAGCGTGGGATCGGCCACGGCGAGCACCGCGGCTACGGGCAGGACGACGACGGCGCAGGCGAGCAGGACCACCAGGGCCGGGCTGACCCGCCATCCGGCCCGCAGCAGGGCGGTCGACCTCACGGCGTCACCGGCTCCGGCAGGGCCGCGGTGCGGGTGTCGGTGCTCCGCAGCAGGTGGTGTTCCCGCCACGCCAGGAAGAGGGGGAAGGTGAACGCGATGGCGACGACGAAGCTCAGGGGGACGAGGAGCCAGACGGCCCGTGACATACCGAGCCGTCTGCCCTCGAGCACCATGAACATGCACGCGACGAACGCGACGACGATGACGTCGACGGCGGCCGACGAGGACGCGGCGCTCGCGAACCAGCCCGCCACGTAGTCCTCACCCGCCGCCATGGAGCGGAGGTTGAAGAACCAGGTGCCCGCGCCGCCGATGACGGCGAGGACCAGGTAGGGGGTGCGCATCGAGTCTCCTCAAGTCGGGTGAACACTGTTCACACAGAGTAGGGTGAACAGTGTTCACCACACAACCCCCAGAGAGAGGTTCCTCCTGTGGCGACCACGCCCCTGACCCTGGATGCCCTGGTGGCGACGAGCCGTGCCCTGCTGGTGGAAGGGGGGTCCGATGCGATCGTCGTCCGGGAGGTGGCGCGCCGCCTCGGCGTCACCGCACCCGCGCTGTACCGGTACGTCAGGGGGCGCGACGACCTGCTGACCCTGCTGATCACCGCGTGCACCGACGAGGCCACCGCGGCGTGCCTGGACGCACTCGCGGCCTGCCGACCGGACGACGTCGAGGGCCGGATCCGCGCCGCGACACTGGCCTTCCGCGCGTGGGCGCTGCAGCACCGGCCCGAGTTCGGCCTCGTCTACGGCACTCCACTGATGCACTACGCCGCGCCCGAGGGTGGCCCCACGGTGGATGCGGGGCGGCGCTTCGGCGGTCTGTTCGGGTCGCTCTTCGTCGACGCGCTGGCGGCGGGCCGGCTCCGCACGGTCGACGACGGCGTCCTGTCGCCGGGCGTGCGCGCCTCGCTCGCCGCGACCGCTGCCCGGCTCGACCTGCCCATGCGTCCCGGGGAGGTCCGTCCCTTCATCGTCGGCTGGCACCGGATGCTCGGGATCGTCTCGGTCGAGGTGGCGGGCCATCTGCGCTGGGTGTTCGGCGAGGACGCCTCGGCCTTCGCCGAGGAGCAGATCGAGGAACTCCTCGCCGACCTCCTGGTGCCCGGCGCGACCTGACGGGGAGGCTCGGGTCCCGTTCACCCACGGCGAAGCGTGCGGTGAAACCCCTGCCGGCCGAAGTTGAGTCGAGTACACTCAATGCAGTCCGGGGAACTGTACGACCAGGGGAGGAACCGCGCGTGGACACCAATTTCACCACCAAGAGCCGTGAGGTGCTGTCGGCGGCGGCCATGAACGCCTCCACGGCGGGCAACGCCCAGATCGACGCACCGCACTTCCTCAAGGCGCTCATGGACCAGCGCGACGGCATCGCCGTCGCGCTCCTGAAGGCCGCCGGCGCCGACCCGGACACCATCAGCGTGCAGGCGAGTTCCGCCATCAAGGCCCTGCCGTCGTCGTCCGGCTCCTCCGTCGCGCAGCCGCAGTTCTCCCGCGGCGCGCTGAATGTCGTCAGCGCAGCCCAGCAGGAGGCCGAGACACTCGGGGACCAGTTCGTCTCGACCGAGCACCTCCTCCTCGCCCTCGCCGCCGACGGCGGGGCCGCGGGGTCGATCCTCCGCGGTCTCGGACTCACCCGCGAAGCGCTCGCCTCGGCCCTGCCCGGCGTGCGGGGTGACCGCCGCGTCACCACCCCCGACCCGGAGAACACCTTCCAGGCTCTCGAGAAGTTCGGCGTGGACCTCACGGAGGTGGCCCGGAGCGGCAGGCTGGATCCCGTGATCGGGCGGGACGCCGAGATCCGCCGCGTGGTCCAGGTCCTCAGCCGGCGCACCAAGAACAATCCGGTGCTCATCGGCGAGCCCGGTGTCGGCAAGACCGCCGTCGTCGAGGGCCTCGCCCAGCGCATGGTCGCCGGTGACGTCCCGGAGTCGCTGCGTGGGAAGACCCTCATCAGCCTCGATCTCGGGTCGATGATCGCGGGTGCCAAGTACCGTGGCGAGTTCGAGGAGCGGCTGAAGGCCGTGCTCGACGAGATCCGCTCGTCCGGCGGCCAGGTGGTCACGTTCATCGACGAGCTCCATACCGTCGTCGGTGCCGGTGCGTCCGAGGGCTCCATGGACGCCGGCAACATGCTCAAGCCCATGCTGGCGCGCGGGGAACTGCGCCTCATCGGCGCGACGACGCTCGACGAGTACCGCGAGAACGTCGAGAAGGACCCGGCGCTGGAACGCCGGTTCCAGCAGGTGTATGTCGGCGAGCCGTCCGTGCCCGACACCATCGGGATCCTGCGTGGCCTGAAGCAGCGGTACGAGGCGCACCACAAGGTCTCCATCGCCGACTCCGCCCTGGTCGCGGCGGCCACCCTGTCCCAGCGCTACATCCCGGGCCGGCAGCTCCCCGACAAGGCGATCGACCTCGTCGACGAGGCGGCTTCACGCCTCCGCATGGAGATCGACTCCGCACCCGTGGAGATCGACGAGCTGCGTCGGTCCCTGGAGCGCATGCACATGGAGGAGATGGCCCTCTCCCGGGAGAAGGACGAGGCATCCGCCGAACGGCTCCAGGCGCTGCGCGCCGAGATGGCCGACCGCCAGGAGGAACTGGACGGACTCAATGCGCGGTGGGAGGCCGAGAAGGCAGGTCTCAACCGCGTGGGTGACCTCAAGGCCTCGCTCGACGACCTGCGCTCGCACGCCGACCGTGCCCAGCGGGAAGGCGACCTCGAGACGGCGTCGCGCATCCTGTACGGCGAGATCCCCCGGGTGGAGCGCGAGCTGCGGGAGGCCCAGGCGGCGGAGGAGCAGACGGCGAACACTCCCGATCTCATGGTCGCCGAGGAGGTCTCGGCGAACGACATCGCCGAGGTGATCTCCGCGTGGACGGGAATCCCCGCCGGTCGCATGCTGCAGGGCGAGAGCGAGAAGCTGCTCGCCATGGAGGAGGTCATCGGTGCCCGCCTGATCGGGCAGCGGACGGCTGTCGCGGCGGTCTCCGACGCCGTGCGGCGGGCCCGCGCCGGCGTGTCCGATCCGAACCGGCCCACAGGATCCTTCCTCTTCCTCGGTCCGACCGGCGTCGGCAAGACGGAACTCGCCAAGGCGCTCGCGGACTTCCTGTTCGACAACGAGCGGGCCATGATCCGGATCGACATGTCCGAGTACTCGGAGAAGCACTCCGTCGCGCGGCTGGTCGGCGCACCGCCGGGGTACGTGGGCTACGAGGAGGGCGGCCAGCTCACCGAGGCGGTCCGCCGCCGGCCCTACAGCGTGGTGCTGCTCGACGAGGTGGAGAAGGCCCACCCCGAGGTCTTCGACCTGCTCCTGCAGGTGCTCGATGACGGTCGCCTCACCGATGGTCAGGGCCGCACGGTGGACTTCCGGAACGTGATCCTCGTGCTGACCTCGAACCTGGGGTCGCAGTTCCTCGTGGATCCGTCCCTCGACGATGCCGCGAAGCGGTCGGGCGTGATGGCCTCCGTCAATGCCGCCTTCCGGCCCGAGTTCCTCAACAGGCTCGACGACGTCGTGATCTTCGATCCGCTGGGCCTCGATGAGCTCTCGCGGATCGTCGACCTGCAGGTCCGCGCGCTGGGTGACAGGCTGCGCGACCGTCGGCTCGAGCTCGAGGTCAGTGCCGCCGCGGGAGAATGGCTCGCCCTGACCGGGTTCGATCCGGCGTACGGAGCCCGACCGCTGCGCCGGCTCGTGCAGCGCGAGATCGGCGACCGGCTGGCGCGGGGCATCCTGGCGGGTGAGATCGTCGACGGCGACACCGTCGTCGTGGACCGCCCCGGGGCGGACGCCCTGGACCCGGACGGAGCCGAGGGCCTGGTGGTGCGTGCCGCCCGCTGAGCAGGGCGGAACCGGCCGAGCACGCAGGAGGGGAGGGACCGCAGGGTCCCTCCCCTCCTGCGTGCCGTGCCTAGGGGGCCAGGAGGCTCTGCTCGATCGCGTCGCCGTTCTCCACGACGGCGAAGCAGTCGACGCGCCGGTCCCCGTCCGCCCACGTCTCGGCAGTGGGGGTCGCCCGCAGCAGGGTGACCTGCAGATCGGCCGTGACGACGTCCGGATCGATGTCCTCCGACGCCGAGGCGCACGCAGCCTCCGCGCGGAGGCCGAGCTGGTCCCGCCCGGGGAAGTCGGCGTCCTCCGGGTACTCCTCGGTGGCCACGAGCTGTGCGTTGTGGGGCTCGGTGCACCGGACCAGCACCGCCTCCTCGGTGATCACGGTGAAGTCCGCGAGGCACTCACCCGCCGCGATCGACGACGGGTCCACACGGTCCTCGTCCTCGGACCCGCCGAAGAGGGCCACCAGTACCCACACCAGGAGGCCGAGGAGGACCACTGCGCCGCCGACGAGCAGGAGGAGGGGACGGCCGCCGCGACGTGAGCGTGTACGGTCGCGCTTCGGGTGCCCGTCCGTCCCGCCGTCCGGCGTCGTGGGGATCCAGGCCCTCGCGCCCCGAGCGGACCGGCCGCCGTCCGCTTCTCCCGAGGGCAGCCCGGCGGTGACTCCTGCGGCTCCCGCGTCTCCTGCGGCGGCTGCCGTGCTCACGGACGCAGGATCGGTGCCCGGATAGACGCCCGGATCGCCGAGGCCGACCTCGCCGCCGCGTGGGGCGAAGGCGTAGGGTCCGCCGACGGGATCCGTGTCCAGGGCCGCTTCCGTGCCCTGAGGATCGACCGCCGGCGAGCCTGGAGGCAGTGCTCCCGCGTCGGTGCCTGCGTCGCCGCCCTTTTCGACGTCTTGATCGCTGCCCGGACCGGTGCCCGGTCGGCCAGTCACCGCACCGTCATGTCCCGCGCCGGCCGAGGCCTCCGGCTCGTGGCCGGGACGCCCCGGTACCTGCTCCTCGTCACTCATGGTGGGTCGCTGTCTCCTCGTGGTTCCTTGGCTCGTCGTCGGGGCCCTCCGGCATCGATGTCGACTCTAGCGACAAACCCGCCGCCGTCACGGTCCTCGTCCTCCGCGGGACGCCCGCGGGCTCGTTCGGGGCAGGCCGGGGCATCGTGTCCGCGCCTCGACCGCCCGGCATGGGGGTGTCCTCGAAAGCATGTAACCTATACTTACGACAAATTGACCGAATACTCCGGGGCCTCGCTGCAGCCTTGGGCCTCGCGCCCCAGTGACCACCTCCGGATCGACGCAAAAAGGGGGTCACGCCATGGGGCGCGGCCGTCAAAAGGCAAAAGCTACCAAGCAGGCACGGGACATGAAGTATTTCAGCCCGTCCACTGATTATTCGGCACTGCAGCGAGAGCTCACAGGCCCGGGTAGTCGTGCTTCCACCCGACGTACCGAACCCATCGAGCCGGTCGAGCCTGACTACTCGGAATATGCGGACAAGTACGCCGACGAGGTCGACGACGACGGTGAGGGGAGCGGCACGCGCCGCACCGGCTGACCCGGCTCCGGCATCCATCGGTGAACCGCACACGGCGCATCAGCCCTGACGGGCGATGCGCCGTTCTGTGTGCCCGGAAAGCGACGAAGGGTGGCCTCGCGCTCCGGGCTCCACGCCGCGTCCGCGCACGCCGGTCCGCAAGGCACTGCCGCCGGGCAGACCGGGCGTCCTCGTCAGGCGGGTGAGGCGAGCAGGGGCTGGAAGGCCAGTTCGGCCGCCCCGACGAGGAGCAGCTCCGGCCCCAGTGCCGCGCGGCGGACGTCGACCCGTCCTGCCAGCGATGCCTCGTTCACCGCGTCCTCGAGGCGAGCGCCGGCGAAACCGACGAGTGAACCCAGGAAACCGCCGAGCACGATCAGCTCGGGGTCGAAGATGTTGACGAAGTCGACGAGGGCGACGGCGAGCAGCCCCACCTGCCGTTCCGCTTCGGCGAGGACCTCCTTGCCGGGGTCTCCGGACAGCAGGCGTTCCAGGGCCTCGATGCCTCCCCCGTCTGCTTCTGCAGCCTCCAGCAGGCGTTCCAGCCGCACCTCGGCGTCGAGGCAGCCGGACCGGCCGCAGTGGCAGGGCGATCCGCCCGGGCTGACGAGGGTGTGCCCCAGTTCGCCGCCGTACCCGCGGCTGCCGACCAGTTGCGCGCCGCCGGTCACGATCCCGCCGCCGATGCCACTCGCGCTCCCATTGAGGTAGACGGCATCCGCAACACCGAGGGCGGCGCCGAAGATGCTCTCGGCCAGCGATCCGAGCGAGGCATCGTTCGCCGCCACGGCCGGCAGCGCCAGTGCCGAGCCGAAGGGTCCGGTGAGGTCGGTGTCCCGCCAGCCGAGGTGCGGCGCCACGAGGACGCGGCCGGTCCCGGCATTGACCAGCCCGGGCAGGGCGATCCCCACCCCGAGCAGGCGGTCGAGGCCTGTGAGGACGGGTTCGAGATCGGCCACGATCTCCCCGGTGAGGCGGACGGTGTCGTCGAGGGTGGGCAGGGTGTCGGTCTCCCGCCGGACGCGAGCGTGCACCCGGCCGCCGAGCCCGACGACGCCGACCGTCAGGGCGTCGATGTCCGGATTGACGGCGAGGACGGCGATACCGGGGTTGGCCTCGACGATCGGGCTGGGCCGTCCCACGCGGCCGCCGGTGGGCTCCGTCTCGCGGACCAGGTTCTTCCCGGTCAGGGCGAGGACGAGGGCGCCGACGGTCGATCGGTTGAAACCCGTGCGCCGGGTCAGCTCCGAGCGGGAGAGGGGGCCGTGGCGGTGGACCATCGTCAGGATCTGGGACAGGTTCTGCGCGCGGAGACCCTCGGTACCGTTCAGTGTGCCGGGTGACGACCGCACGTCCTGGCCTCCTTCGCTCCGCAGGAGGCCTCCGCCCACCTGATCAGGCCCCATCGTATCCAGACCCTCGACGGAGCCGCTGCCCGGGTGGCGGTCAGGCGCGCTGCTGGGCGGCCGTCGTAGCCCGTGCCGACCCCTCGGACGGGGCCGCGGTGCTCTGGCGGACCACCAGGCTGGTCGCGAGGTCGAGCCTCAGGTTGTTGGGCCGCTCGCCGTCCCGCAGCCGGAGGACCATCCGCGTGGCCTCCTCCGCCATCTGGATGAGCGGCTGGTGGACGGTGGTCAGGGCCGGGCTGGACCACTGCGCCAGCTGCAGGTCGTCGTACCCGACGATCGAGAGCTCGTCCGGCACGCGGAGGCCGATCTGACGGGCGGCGTCGAGCACGCCGAGCGCCTGCAGGTCGCTGCCCGCGAAGATGGCGGTGGGCGGGTGCGGCCTGCGGAGCAGGGTGAACGCGTGGTCGCGTCCGCCGTCCACGTGGAAGTTGCCGTACCGGATGAAGCCTGGTTCGATCGGCAGGCCGGCCATGCCCATCGCGGACCGGTAGCCGTCGATGCGTGCGAGGGAGCACATCATGTCCTCGGGGCCGCTGATGGTGGCGATCCTCGTGTGGCCCAGATCGATCAGGTGGCGCGTGGCCATCATGCCGCCCGACCAGTTCGCCGACCCGACGGACGGGACGTCGGGGGAGGGGTCGCCCGCGGGATCGATGATGACGAACGGGATGGAGCGGGCTGCCAGCTTGGCCCGATAGTCCTGCGGCAGGTCGGAGAAGACGAGCACGACGCCGGCGGGACGGCGGGCCATCACGCCCTCGATCCACTCCGGGCCGGGGGCGTGCCGCGTCCCTGACTCGGTCAGGACCACGCTCATCCCGTGTTCGCGCGCCACGTTCTCCACCCCGCGGATCAGCTCCAGCGCCCAGGCGCTCTCGAGCTCGTGGAAGACGAGTTCCACCAGGGCGGACTGACTGGCGGACACGAGGCGGCGCCGGTACCCATGCTCCTCGAGGAGCTCCTCAACTTTCGATCGGGTTTTCGAGGAGACGTCGGACCGGCCGTTCAGCACCTTGGAGATGGTGGAGAGGGAGACGCCCGCCGCAGTTGCCAGCTGGGCGAGGGTGACGCGCGGTTCTTCCGCCGGGATCGACATGCGGGACAGCTTACCTCGGCGCCTGAGCGCGATGCAGGCGCCGCCAGGTGCGGAGTATGCCCCGCTGCGGAGAGGATCTCGTGCTGAGGCGTGACCGGCGGAAGCTCTCGGCACCACCTGGCTATCGACGCAGATGTCAAAACTTTCGGACGGCGTTCACCCAGGAACTTCTGACCCTGGCTGTCCCGCAGCGCCGGCGGACGCCGCGGTGGGCCGTCCGGCGCCCCGGTGAACAGGCGCGAATCCCGGCATCCGCGGTGGCGCCCGGTTCCGCCCCCGTGGTTATCTGGCTTCATGACCTCCCACGACGACACCCCGCTGCCGGACGAAGCCCGTCTCCGCGAAAGGGCGGACGCCCTGACACAGCCGGGGCGCTCCTGGGACTCCGACGAGCAGGGCTGGATCCGCGAGAACCTCCGCGAGGCGATCGACCACCTCGTGAGCGAGGGCTACACGGTCCGCGGTGGCCAGGGCCAGGATCCCGAGCTGATCGACCCCGGCGGGTCGGCCGTGGAGACCTGGCGTGAGGACTACCCCTACGACGAGCGCGTCACGCGACAGGCCTACGAGCTGGAGAAGTACCGGTTGCAGATCGAGCTTCTCAAGTTTCAGTACTGGGGGCAGGACCACGACCTGCGGCACGTGATCGTCTTCGAAGGCAGGGATGCCGCGGGCAAGGGCGGCACCATCAAACGGTTCTCCGAGCACCTCAATCCGCGTGCTGCACGGTCCGTGGCGCTGGGCAAGCCGTCGGACCGGGAACAGGGCCAGTGGTACTTCCAGCGCTACGTCCAGCACCTGCCGACCACCGGGGAGATCGTGATGTTCGACCGCTCCTGGTACAACCGGGCGAATGTGGAGCGGGTCATGGGGTTCTGCACGGACGACGAGTACGAGACCTTCATGCAGCAGGTACCCGGATACGAGAAGATGCTGGTGGATTCCGGGATTCATCTCACGAAGTTCTGGTTCTCCGTCACGCGTCGCGAGCAGCGGACCCGCTTCGCCATCCGGCAGATCGACCCCGTGCGCCGGTGGAAGCTGTCCCCCATGGACCTCGCGTCCCTCGATCGCTGGGACGACTACACGGCGGCGAAGGAGGCGATGTTCCTGCGGACGGACACCGATCATGCGCCCTGGATCACGGTACGGTCGAACGACAAGAAGCGCGCGCGGCTCAATGCCATGCGCTACTTCCTGGACCAGTTCGACTACGAGGACAAGGATCCGGACGTGGTGTACGGAGCGGATCCGCTGATCGTCCAGCGCGGCCGCGACGCCGTGGGTGACTAGCGCCCGTGCGGCTGATCCTGATCCGGCACGGCCAGACCCCGAGCAATGTGGTCGGAGCGCTGGACACGGCGTTTCCCGGAGCGCCACTCACGGCCCTCGGCGAAGCGCAGGCCGCGGCTCTTCCGGTGGCCCTGGCCCGTGAGCCGATCGTCGGCATCCATGCCTCGCCCTGCTGCGGACGCAGCTCACCGCGGCACCCCTCGGCGCTGCGCGGTCCCTGTCGGTGCAGGTGGTGCCCGGGCTCGAGGAGATCACGGCGGGCGCCCTGGAGATGCGCGCCGACGCGGTGGCCCGCCAGGAGTGCGCTGCCTGCCTGGTCGGCTGGATGCACGGTGACCTCGACCGGACGCTCCCCGGCGGGGCGGACGGGCACGGCTTCCTCGAACGGTTCGATGCCGCGATAGGTCGCCTCGCCCGGTCATACCGGGACCAGCACACCGTCGCCGTCGTCACCCACGGTGCAGCGATCCGCGTCTACACGGCCATCCGCTCCGGGATGCACGGCGATCGGGCCGCGCAGCTGGACATCCGGAACACGGGCGCCGAAGTTCTCGACGGGTGCCCGACCGTCGGCTGGCACCTGGAGGCATGGCACCCCGAACCGCTCGGTGGCCCGAAGCCGGCGGACCACTCGGCCACCGACGTGACAGGCGAGAGTGCGGAGCAGGTCGCCGAGGAGTCGCCGCACCCCGGCTGAGGCGGGAGGTGCGGGTAGCCTCGCAGGCAACGGCACTGCAAGCATGCCGACGGACCCTTGGCAAGCGGCACTGACGGCCGGATCTCGGCTGCGCTGCGGACAACGCCCTCCTGCGGCTGACGATCGGCGCGCAAGGACGCGCCGAGCGGTCCGTCCGGAGCGTCGTGCGGCTCGAAGGTGCACGGTGGGCAACTTAAGGAGCTTGCGCGGACCAGCACCACTGCGTCACGGTAGTAAGCAGACTGATCATCCCGATCCGGAGCAGGAGCCGGCCGGGCTGGTCATCCCTACTCACCAAGGAGCGCGAGCATCATGTCAACAGCAGAGAACACATCGGGTGCGAGCACCCCGAAGAGCCGGCGGAACGATGTCGTCGCGGCGGAGAAGGAGCAGTTCGGCGGCATCAAGTTCGGGTCGGCGTTCTTCGGGTGGCTGACGGCGATCGGCCTGACCGTCATCCTCAGCGCGTTGGCGACGGCGATCGGCGTCGGCATCGGGGCCTCCACCTCCAGCAGCGCGAACGAGGCGGCCGACCAGGCCCAGCAGAACGCCCAGACCATCGGGATCGTGAGCGGGATCGTCCTCGCCGTGATCCTGTTCATCGCCTACTACTGCGGCGGGTACGTGGCCGGCCGGATGGCCCGGTTCGACGGCGCCAAGCAGGGCCTCGCCGTCTGGCTGTGGGGCATCATCGTCGCGATCGTCCTCGCGATCCTCGCCGCGGTCGCCGGCGACCAGTTCAACGTGCTCTCGAACCTCAACGGTGCGCCCAGCATCCGCTTCGACCGGGACATGCTGACCGCCAGCGGCCTCATCGCCCTGGCCATCGCCCTCCTCGTCCCGCTCGTCGCGGCGATCCTCGGTGGCAAGGCGGGCATGCACTTCCACCGCAAGGTCGACCAGGTCGGTATCGACCACCAGACCCACCGGTAGGCTGCGCGGGCCTCGAGAGCAGAAAGGCACCCCCGGTCGGGGGTGCCTTTCCGCTGTGCGCGGGATGTCAGAACGAGAGCGACGCCAGGGCTGACCGGTACTGCTCGCGGATCACCGGCCGGTGGTCCGACGCACGGTCCTCGAGGGTGGCGACCGGCCAGGCCGGCCGTGCTCCGGCGAGGACCCACGCCGCCTGGACCGCCGCGCCCCGCGCCACGTACTCCCCGGGCGCCGGGATGCGGACGGGCAGGTCGAAGACCTGTGCGGCCACGTCCTGGACCGCTCCGTTCTGGGTGGCGCCGCCGATCAGCAGGAGGTGCCGGGGGACGACGCCGGCTGCGCGGACGGCGTCCAGTGCGTCGGCCAGGCCGCAGAGCATGCCCTCGATGGCCGCACGGGCCATGTTCCCCCGGGTGGCCGAGGCGATGCTCAGGTTGTGGAAGCTCGCCTTGGCCGTCGGCAGGTTGGGTGTGCGCTCACCCTCGAAGTAGGGGACGAGGACGACGCCCCCTGCCCCCGGTCCGGCGCTGCGGGCAAGCTCCGCGAGTCCGTCGTGATCGACCCCCAGCACGTTCGCGACGGACGAGAGGACCCGCGCGGCGTTGAGCGTCGCCACGAGGGGCAGGAACAGCCCGCTGGCATCGGCGAAGCCGGCCACGGTCCCGGACGCGTCCGCCACGGCGTCCGCGGCGACGGCGAAGACCGTGCCACTGGTCCCGAGGGACACGACGACGTCCCCCTCCTCCGCGCCGAGCCCCAGGGCGGCGCCGGCGTTGTCGCCCGCGCCGGGTCCGAGGACGATGCGCCGGTCGGCCGACGCGAGGTGGGCGGCGTGCACCGTCCCAGCTGCAGCGGCAGGTCCCAGCACGCGCGGAAGTACGACGGCGTCCGGGTCCCCGGCGTCCCCGGCCTGCGCCTCGCGGGCCGGGCGGCCCAGCATCTGCTCGAAGAGCGGGAGGTCGTAATCCCCGGTGGTCGGATTCCAGTAGGCGGTGCCGCTCGCGTCCGAGCGGTCGGTCACGAGTTCGTCGAGCACCGGTCCGAGCGGCGACCCACCGTCGGGTCCGAAGCCGCGCAGCCGCCAGGTCAGCCAGTCGTGCGGCAGGGCCACGGCGGCGATGCCCGGGACGACGTCGGGTTCGGCGTCACGGACCCACCGCACCTTCGTGCCGGTGAAGGACGCCACGGGCGCGGACCCGGTGCGGGCCACCAGGTCCGCGAGGCCGAGTTCGCCGATCAGGTCCTCGGCAGCGCCCGCGGACCGGGTGTCGTTCCACAGGAGCGCGTCCCGCAGGACCCTGCCGTCGTGGCCCAGCAGCACCATGCCGTGCTGCTGGCCGGCGATCGCCAGGCCGTCGACGTCGGAGCCGAGGCCGTCCGCCTCCTCCAGTGCGGCGAGCAGTGCCTGCCACCACGCTTCCGGGTCGACCTCCGTGCCCTCCGGGTGGAGGGCACGTCCGGTGCGGACCTCGGCGCCGGTCGCGGTGTCGACGACGACGACCTTGCAGCTCTGCGTCGAGGAGTCGACGCCGGTGACGAGGGCCATGGATCAGCGGGCCCCGAGGAGGTGCTCGATGAAGAGCTGCTGCAGCTTCACGAAGCCGAAGCCCTTGCCGTTGAAGTAGGCGTCGGCGTCGAAGTCCTCGTAGGCGGAGCGGTCGGCGCGCAGGGCCTCGTAGCCCTCCCCGCTGTTCAGCGTGGGTTCGTTGATCTCGGAGACGCGCGAGGCGGACAGTGCGGCCTGCACCTCGGGATCCGCACGGAAGGCCGCGGCGCGTTCCTTGAGCAGGAGGTAGGTCTGCATGTTCGCGGCAGCCGAGTCCCAGACGCCGTCCATGTCCTCGGTGCGGCTCGGCTTGTAGTCGAAGTGGCGGGGGCCGTCGTAGGCAGGGCCGCCGTCGGGCCCGCCGTTCTCGAGCAGATCCACGAGCGAGAAGGCGTTCTGCAGGTCGCCGTGGCCGAACACCAGGTCCTGGTCGAACTTGATGCTCCGCTGGCCGTTGAGGTCGATGTGGAACAGCTTGCCCTGGTAGAGCGCCTGCGCGATCCCGTGCGTGAAGTTCAGGCCGGCCATCTGCTCGTGGCCCGTCTCGGGGTTGATGCCGACGAGCTCGGGGCGCTCGAGGGTCTCGATGAAGGCCATCGCGTGTCCGAGCGTGGGCAGCAGGATGTCGCCGCGCGGCTCGTTGGGCTTCGGCTCGATCGCGAAGCGGATGTCGTAGCCCTTGTCGGTGACGTAGTCGCCGAGCAGGTTGACGGCCTCGCGGTAGCGCTCGAGGGCGCCGCGGATGTCCTTGGCGGCGTCGTACTCGCTGCCCTCGCGTCCACCCCACATCACGAAGGTCTTCGCGCCGAGCTCCGCGGCGAGGTCGATGTTGTCGAGGACCTTGCGCAGGGCGAAGCGGCGGACGCCGCGGTCGTTGCTGGTGAAGCCGCCGTCCTTGAAGACGGGGTGGCTGAAGAGGTTCGTGGTGACCATCGGGACGATCAGGCCCGTGGAGTCGAGGGCGCCCTTCAGGCGGTCGATCTGGCTCCGGCGCTCGTCGGCCGTCGAACCGAAGGGGAAGAGGTCGTCGTCGTGGAAGGTGATGCCGTACGCGCCGAGGTCGCTGAGGCGGTTGACGGCCTCGACGGCGTCGAGGGGCGGGCGGGTCGCGGAGCCGAACTGGTCCTGGGCTTCCCAGCCCACCGTCCAGAGTCCGAAGGAGAATTTGTCGTCGCGGGTGGGCTCGATCGCCATTGAGTGCTCCAGAGGGTGTGTGACGAATATGTTGTCGTTACAAACATATTAGCTTTTCGCCGGGAGTCAAGCAGCAATCCGACGTCAGGTTCCGGGCGCCTGGACGCTGGCGCGCTGGACGAGCCGGGTGGACAGCTCGATGCGGGGGCTCTCCACCGCGTCGCCGCGGATCAACCGGACCAGCGTCCGGGCGGCCAGCGTGCCCATGTCGGAGAGGGGCTGGCGGATGGTCGTCAGGGGAGGGGAGGCCCAGCCGGCTTCGGGCAGGTCGTCGAAGCCCACCACGCTGAGGTCGTCGGGGATGCGCAGTCCCTGCTGCCGTGCGGCCTCGTACACGCCGAGCGCCATCTGGTCGCTCGCCGCGAAGATGGCGCTCGGACGGTCCGGCAGCGCGAGGAGGGCGGTGCCGGCCCTGAAGCCGGAGGCGTAGTCGAAGTCGCCGTCCTGGACGAGGTCCGGGTCCACGGCGATGCCGGCCGCCTCGAGACCGGCGCGGTATCCGTCCAGGCGTGCCCGGCTGCACCAGATCCCCGGGCGCCCCGCCACGAAGCCGATGCGGCGATGATTCTGCTGGATCAGGTATTCCGTGGCGTTCACGGCGCCGGTCCAGTTCGTCGCGCCGATGGTCGGCACCTCCAGGTCGGGCACCCCGGCGGGATCGATCACCACGATCGGAAGGTGAAGCCGCTGCAACTCGGCGTGGAGGAAGGAGTCGAGGTCGGTCGTGACCAGGATGGCTCCGTCGCTGGGCCGGGCGCCCAGCGTGTCGAGCCACTTGCGGGTCGAGTCCGCGCTGCCGCGGCGGTGGATCGCCGAGACGACGACGGAGAGTCCCTCGCTGTTGAGCGCTTCTTCCACCCCGCGGATGATCTCCACCGCCCACGGGCTGTCCAGGTCGTTGAAGACGAGGTCGACCAGCCCGGACGGCGCGGCGACGACGGCACCACGGCGTCGGTAGCCGGACTCACGCAGCAACGCCTCGACGCGTTCGCGGGTGCCGGAGGCGACGTCGGACCTGCCGTTGAGGACGCGGGAGACCGTCGGTACCGAGACGCCTGCAGCGGCTGCGATGGCAGAGATGGTCACCGCGGGTTGGGCATTGTCCTGCACATCGTCCTCCCTGGGAACACCGAAGAGGCATCAGCGCACCCCCGTAGCCATCTTCGACAGCACCCTTGACGTTCCGGGTGCGATGTTCCTAACCTACAGCAACGGTCTTTCCGGAAACTTCCGGAAAATTCTGATCACAGTATCGGTAGCCGCACCTCAGGTACCTCAAAGGAGAGCTCATGCAGGTCCGTTCATCCATCGCCGCCGCAGTCCTCGCGTCGACCATGATCCTTCCCCTGGCACTGCCCGCCCACGCCGCATCCCAGCCCTCACGGTCCCCAGGGATCGAGAAGGGAATGGAGAAGCGGATCGGGAAAGGAGACGACAAGAAGGACACCCTGCGCTGGGTCGCGCCGAAGGACCTCAGGATCGGCACCGCCGTGGCGGGCGGCGGACACCACGAGACGCAGCCCTATCCCGACCCGTTCACCTTCGACCAGGAGTACCGCGGACGCCTCGCGGCCGAGTTCAACTCCGTCTCCCCGGAGAACCAGCTCAAGTGGGAGTTCGTCCACCCGGAACAGGGCACCTACCGGTTCGCCGAGATGGACGCCATCGTGCAGTTCGCCCAGGCCAACAAGCAGGTGGTCCGCGGGCACACCCTCTTCTGGCACAGCCAGAACCCGGAGTGGCTCGAGGAGGGGAACTTCACGAAGGAGGAGCTGCGGGCCATCCTGAAGGACCACATCCAGACCGTGGTCGGGCGCTATGCGGGCAGGATCCAGCAGTGGGACGTCGCCAACGAGATCTTCAACGACAACGGGACCCTGCGCACCACCGACAACATCTGGATCCGCGAGCTGGGTCCGGAGATCATCGCCGACGCGTTCCGCTGGGCGCACGAGGCGGATCCGAAGGCCAGGCTCTTCTTCAACGACTACGGCGTCGAGGGCGTCAACGCGAAGAGCAACGCCTACCTCGAGCTGATCCCGCGCCTGCAGGCCGAGGGCGTACCGGTGGACGGATTCGCCATCCAGGGGCACCTGAGCACGCGCTACGGCTTCCCGGGAGACCTGCAGGCGAATCTGCAGCGTTTCGACGACCTGGGACTGGAGACCGCGATCACGGAGATCGACGTCCGCATGGACGTCGCGGCCGGCACCGAGCCGACCGCCGCGCAGCTCGCCACCCAGGCGGGCTACTACCAGCGGGCCCTCGAGGCCTGCGTGTCGGTCGAGGAATGCAACTCCTTCACCATCTGGGGCTTCACGGACAAGTACTCCTGGGTCCCCGTCTTCTTCACCGGTGAGGGCGAAGCCACCGTCATGGAGGACGACTTCACCCGCAAGCCCGCCTACTACGTACTGCAGGACACGCTCGAGCAGGCGTCCCCGGGACGCGGCAACCGCTAGTCGAGCACTGCGGGGCGGGCGCGGAGGGGGACCGCGCCCGCCCCGCACAGGTATCACCCGCAGCACCCGTGCGTGACCATCGCACCCCCACCGCCGCGTTCCGCGGCTGCTGTCCGGTTCCCGCGGGGGCCGGACGCACGACGAAGGAGAACCATGAGACAACGACGTCTGATCGCAGGCGCCACGGCCTTCGGGCTGATGGCCGGGGCCGGAGCCCTCACGCTCCCGGCCGCGCAGGCCGCCGACCCCGATGAGCCCACCGTGATCCTCAGTGAGGACTTCGAGGACGGCGATCCCGGCCCCCTCGTGCAGAACGGTGCCGCCACCCTGTCCGTCGTCGAGGACGGCGGCGACAAGGCCCTCCTCGTGACCGGCCGTGCCAACGACTACGACGGCATCAAGACGCCTGCGAACCTGCTGCAGGCGGGCGGCACCTACACGTTCTCCGCGCAGCTGAAGCTGGCGTCCGCACCGGGTACGACAGCCTCGGCCCGCTTCGTCGTCGAACCCGCGTACAGCTGGGTCGGCAACACCACCGTCTCGGCCGACGCCTGGACCACGGTCTCCGGCACCTTCACCGCACCCGCCGGCGCCGATCCCGCCACGCTGCGGGCCTACCTCGGCACCGCGGACCTCGGCGCGCCCTACGACTACCTGGTGGACGACGTCGTGATCACCGGCACGGCGGCATCCGCCGACGGCGGCACCTGGCAGCCGACCCCTGACCCCGCCTTCGTCCCGGGCGGTGCGGGCAACCCCACGAGCACGCCCGTCGCCGCTGCGCGCGGCACCGGGAACGCCGTCGCCCTCACCTTCGACGACGGTCCCAATCCGGGGGAGACCAACGCCGTGCTCGATCTCCTCCGGGACAGCGGCATTACCGCGACCTTCTGCATCATCGGCCAGAACGTGCAGGCCGAGGGCGGCGCCGACCTGCTGCGCCGGATCGTCGCCGAGGGGCACACGCTCTGCAACCACGGGACGTCCTATGCGGACATGGGATCGTGGACCCAGGGCCAGGTGGAGACGGACCTCAAGGAGAACCTCCGCATCATCCGCGCCGCCGTCGGCGATCCGGCCCAGCCGGTGCCCTACTTCAGGGCACCGAACGGCAGCTGGGGTGCCACCGGCGAGGTGGCTGCCGCGCTCGGCATGCAGCCGCTCGGGCTCGGCAACGTCATCTTCGACTGGGACGGCAACGATCTCGGCGAGGAGACCCTGACGGCGAACCTCCGCGCAGCCTTCACACCCGGCGCGGTGGTGCTCGCCCACGACGGCGGCGGAGACCGGTCGAACACCGTTGACGCCGTGGCGACGGTCGTGGGCGAGAAGCTGGCCGAGGGCTGGACCTTCACGCTCCCGCAGGGTGGGGCAGCGGCTGCCACGGCGGGGATCACCTCCGGGTTCGAGACCGGCACGGACGGCTGGACCGCCCGGGGCGACGGCGTCTCGGTCACCACCGCGACCGATGCCCGCACCGGGACCGGCAGCCTGCTGGTCACCGGCCGCACGCAGCCCTGGCACGGTGCGGCGCTCGATGTCACGGCGGGCCTTCCCGTCGGCGTCGCCGTCGAGGTGTCGGTGTGGGCGAGGCTCGCGCCCGGGCAGCAGCCGGCCTCCCTCAAGGTCTCGGTGCAGCGCGACAACGGCGGCGGCAGTGCCTACGACGGCGTCGCCGGCGCGGGCGCGTCCGTCACGGCCGACGGCTGGACGGAGCTGAAGGGCACGTACACGCTCGGCGCTGCGGCCGACACGGCGCAGGTCTATGTCGAGGGCCCCCGCCGGGGTCGACTTCCTGCTCGACGACTTCAGCCTGGCACCGTTCGCCGAGACGCCGATCCAGGCGGACGTGCCGGCGCTGAAGGACGTGCTCGGCAGCCAGGGGATCGAGCACGTCGGCGTGGCGATCGACGCGCGCGAGACGGTGGGTGCCGCAGCCGACCTGCTCCGCAAGCACCACAACGCCTTCACCCCCGAGAACGCCGGGAAGCCGGAGAGCGTGCAGCCGGTGGAGGGGCGGTTCACCTTCACCCAGCTGGACCAGCTGCTCGATTTCGCGGACGAGAACGACGTCGAGGTGTACGGGCACGTCCTGGCCTGGCACTCCCAGACCCCGGCCTGGTTCTTCAGGGACGGTGACCGCGACCTCACGAACAGCCCGGCGGACCAGGCGCTGCTGAAGGCGCGCATGGAGGCCCACATCAAGGGGATCGCGGACCACATCGATGCGCGGTATCCCGACGGTGACAGTCCCATCTGGGCCTGGGACGTGGTGAACGAGGTCATCGCGGACGGCGACACGGCCAACCCCCACGACATGCGGGACAGCCGCTGGTTCCAGGTCCTCGGCGAGGGCTTCGTCGACGAGGCCTTCCGCCTCGCCGACCGGTACTTCCCCGACGCGGAGCTGTTCATCAACGACTACAACACGGAGATGCCCGAGAAGCGTGCCGACTACCTCGACCTCATCGGGGCCCTGCAGGCACGGTCCGTCCCGATCGACGGCGTGGGGCACCAGGCCCACGTCGATGTCGCCCGGCCCGTGCAGTGGCTGGAGGATTCCATCGAGGCCATCGAGGCCGTCGAGGCACTCGATCCCACCCTCCTGCAGGCGATCACCGAGCTGGACGTCAACGCTTCCACCGAGAACCAGGGAGCCGACGTCAGCGGTGCTCCGGTGGATCCGTACAGCCCCGCCTTCCGGGACGACGCCGATGCTGCTGCGGAGGTCGGCTACTACTATCGGGACCTGTTCGCGATGCTCACGGACCACGCCGACTCGGTGGAGTCCGTGACGTTCTGGGGCATCAGCAACGCGCGCACCTGGCTGCGGACGTGGCCGATGGCACGCCCCTGGGAGCAGCCCCTTCCGTTCGACGACGACCTGCAGGTCACACCGGCCTACTGGGGCATCGTCGATCCGTCACGGCTGCCGGCCCGCCCGGCCGACGTCCTGCCCCCGCGCATCGCGGTCTCCCCGGACGTCACGGCGGTGTCCAACGGCGCCAGCGGGGCGAAGGTGACCTACGCCCTGCCGTCCGCCATCGACACGCTCGACGGCGTGGTGCCCCTCGACTGCGCACCGGCGTCGGGATCCCGCTTCCGCATCGGCACCACGACGGTCACGTGCACGGCGACGGACGAGGCGGGGAACACCCGGACCAGCTCCTTCGACGTCGTCGTGACGCGCAAGGTGCCCGGGAAGCCCTGAGCCTGCCCGCCCCCGGCACGACGAAGCCCCCGTCCTCCTCGAAGAGGGCGGGGGCTTCGTCGTGAGCCGTGGCCGGCTTTCCGCAGGGTGCGCTTCCTCCCACCGGCGGAGGCCGGTGGGAGGAAGCCTCTCCGCCCAGCGACCGGAGCCGGTCGGTGGGCGGAACGGCGAGGCGGACCGGCCCCGTCGTCGGTGGGCGGAACGGCGAGCCGGACCGCCTGTACCCAGGGATCGGAGCTGGTTGGTGGGTGAAACGGCGAGGCGGAACGCCCTCGCTCGGATGCGCCGTTCCGCAGCGGATCGAGCCACGGACCGGCAGGTGCGTCAGGCGTAGGCGCCGAGCAGCCGCACCGATCCGCCGTCGACGCCCTTGGCTCCCTGCACGTAGTCGGGGCCGTCGGTACTCCCGCTGCCCGCGACCTGCACGCTGCCCATGACCCAGGAGGGCACGCCGGCTGCGCCGAGCTGGGCCAGCGCGGCATCGGCTCCGTCGGCGCCGACGATCGCGACCATCCCGACGCCGAGGTTGAGCGTGCGCTCGAGGTCGGGCAGGGGCACGGAGCCGAGCTGCGAGACCAGCGTGAAGACGGCGGGAAGCTCCCAGGTGGAGCGGTCCACCGTGGCTTCGAGCCCCCGGGGCAACACGCGCGCGAGGTTCGCGGCGAGGCCGCCCCCGGTGACGTGGCTGAACCCGTGCACCTGCGCGTCGTCGTTGCGGGCGAGCGCGAGGCAGTCGGCGGCGTAGATCCGTGTGGGCTCCAGCAGTTCCTCACCGAGGGTGCGGCCGAGCTCGGAGACCTGGCGGTCGAGCGCCCAGCCGGCCTGGTTGATGACCCGGCGGACCAGGGAGTAGCCATTGGAGTGGAGGCCCGAGGACGCCATGCCGATGACGACGTCGCCCGCCCGCACACGCTCCGGGCCCAGGACGCGGTCGGCCTCGACGACTCCGGTCGCCGCACCGGCGACGTCGTACTCGTGCTCACCGAGCAGGCCCGGATGCTCGGCCGTCTCGCCGCCCACCAGCGCGGTGCCGGCGAGGGAGCAGCCGGCCGCGATGCCGCGGACGATATCGGCGATCCGCTCCGGGACCACCTTGCCGCAGGCGATGTAGTCGGTCATGAACAGCGGCTCGGCACCCACCACCACGATGTCGTCCACGACCATGCCCACGAGATCGAACCCGATGGTGTCGTGGATGTCCATGGCCTGCGCGATCGCGACCTTGGTGCCCACGCCGTCCGTCGACGTCGCGAGCAGCGGCCGCGTGTAGGTGAGGAGCCGGGACACGTCGAAGAGCCCGGCGAAGCCGCCCACCCCGCCGATGACCTGCTCGCCGTGCGTGGCCCGCACCGCGTCCTTCATGAGCTCGACGGCGCGGTCACCCGCCTCGACGTCCACTCCGGCACTGGCGTACGTGATGGGGAGGCTCATACCCGTTCCTTCTTGTCTTCGGCGGTCAGGACGGCTTCGAACTCGGCGTCGGGCCCGGGATCGCAGCCGGTGGCGCCGGACTTGTCGGCGGGGTCCAGGCGCTCCAGGAGGTTCTTGCCGAGGCGGTCGCCGTCGGGCAGTTCGATGGGGTAGACCCCCGTGAAGCAGGCGGTGCAGAGGCGCTCCCGGGGCTGCTGCGTGGCGTCGATCATGCCGTCCTCGGAGATGTACGCGAGGCTGTCGGCGCCGATCGAGGCGCTGATCTCGTCGATCGCCGCGCCGTTGGCGATCAGTTCCGCGCGCGAGGCGAAGTCGATGCCGTAGAAGCAGGGCCAGCGCACGGGCGGCGAGGAGATCTTGACGTGGACCTCCGCGGCACCGGCCTCGCGGAGCATGCGGACGACGGCGCGCTGGGTGTTGCCGCGGACGATCGAGTCGTCGACGACGATGATGCGCTTGCCGCGGATGACGGACTCGAGGGCGTTGAGCTTCAGCCGGATGCCGAGCTGGCGCAGCGTCTGGCTGGGCTGGATGAAGGTGCGGCCCACGTAGGCGTTCTTCACGAAACCGTGGGCGAAGGGGATGCCGGACTCCTCGGCGAAGCCGACCGCGGCGGGGGTCCCGGACTCGGGGACGGGGATCACGATGTCTCCCGGGGCGGAGTTCTCGCGCGCCAGCTGCCGGCCCATCTCGACGCGGGACTCGTAGACCGACCGGCCCGCGATCGCGGCGTCGGGCCGCGCGAGGTAGACGTACTCGAAGACGCACCCCGCGGCGGTCGGGGTGGCGAAGCGGCTGCTGCGCACGCCGTCCTCGTCGATGGCGATGAACTCGCCGGGCTCGATCTCGCGGATGTAGCTGGCGCCGACGGTGGCGAGCGCCGCCTGCTCGGAGGCGACCACCCAGCCGCGCTCGAGCCGGCCGAGGACGAGGGGCCGGACGCCGTGGGCATCGCGCGCCGCGTACAGCGTGCCCTCGTCCATGAAGACGAAGCAGAACGCGCCGCGGATGCTCGGCAGGAGCTCCATGGCGGTCTCCTCGAGGGAGCGGCCGTCGTTCCCGCCGAGCAGCGCGGTCACCAGCGCCGTGTCGGTGGTGTTGCCCTGCGCCAGCTCGCCCGCGCGGGGCTTGCCATGACGGTCCAGCACCATCTGGTACAGCTCCGCGGAATTGGTGAGGTTGCCGTTGTGGGCGAGGGCCACGGTGCCGGCGGCGGTGGCGCCCAGGGTGGGCTGGGCATTGGCCCAGTGGGAGGATCCGGTGGTGGAGTACCGGCAGTGCCCGACGGCGATGTGCCCGGTCAGGGTGTTCAGGGTGGACTCGTCGAAGACCTGGGACACCAGGCCCATGTCCTTGTAGACGTTGATCCGCCGGCCGTCGCTGGTCGCGATGCCCGCCGATTCCTGGCCCCGGTGCTGCAGCGCGTACAGACCGTAGTAGGTGAGTTTGGCGACCTCCTCACCGGGCGCCCAGACGCCGAAGACGCCGCAGGCATCCTGGGGTCCTTTTTCGCCGGGGAGAAGATCGTGGGAGAGTTGTCCGTCGCCGCGCACCATGGGCCCATTCTCTCACGGCACGCAATGGCGCCCGCGCGGTGGGAAGGGGGCGTACGGCCTCAGGCGCCGTCGTCGTAGGTGCGCTGGGCGCGTGCCCGTTCCGCCCGCTTGACGCTGCGGCGATCGACGACCAGCACCAGGAGTGCCGCCAGGAGCACCCCCGGCAGGGCGAAGGCGATGGTGAAGAAGCCGAGGATCGATTCGCGCGTCAGCGTGGGATCGACCGGTCCCGTGTAGGCGACGACGAGGGCCGCTAGGAATCCGAGGATCGCCCCGACCGCCATGAAGGGCACGAACTTCGGCGCCCTGCGGACGGTCACCTCACGATAGGCGGGGGAACCGGGTGATGCGGGCGAGTCGGCCGATCCGGGCGAGGCCGTGGTACCGGATGCCCCATCGGGCTGCACGACCGGCGTCGCCTCGCGGTCGGCAGGGCTCGGCTGCCCGTCCGCCGGCACGGCACCGCGGGTCTCGGGCTGCTCTGGGGTGCCGTGCGGCGAGGGGTGCTCGGAGGTCATGCGTCAAGGCTAGCGGGCGTCAGCGCTGCCGCTCGACGAGCTGGTAGCCGGCCTCGTCGAAGACCGTCGTGTAGTCGGTGCCGGGATAGTGCTGCTCCGCGTGGGCCTCGGCGTCGGCCGGCCGGACGGGACCCCAGCTCCAGTCCTCGGCGTCGACGATCAGGTAGTCCGGTGCCGGGTTGGTGTTGCCGAGCCAGTACACCCGGGTGTCCGGGACGAGGTAGGCCATGAGGACCACGCCGGACTCGACCGTCGCGCCGCGGGGGATGAGGTCCATCATGCGGTGCGCCGGGTCCCAGCGCTCCGACTGCCGATAGGTGGCCGGTTCGGCGAGCACGGCGAACTTCTGCGTGGGCAGCAGGACCAGGGCGGCCGCGACGGCGCTGGGGACACCGATGAGCGCGATCGCCCGGACCCATCCGCGCCTGCTCCTGCGCAGCGTGTGCACGGCGTCGACGAGGGCCAGGAACAGGACCGGCATGAGGACGGCGCTGTAGTGCCACTCCGGCCCCCAGTAGCCCTCCTGGCCCGAGGCGAACCTCCACAGCAGGGTGGGGAGCAGGACCAGGCTCAGCGAGGACCGCAGGACCACGAAGCCACCGGCGAGGAGGAGCAGCAGGAGCGTCTCGTGCTTGGGCGCGCCGGACACGAGGTCGATGACGGCGCCGGCGGGATCGGCGATCATCCCGCCGACGTCGATCCGGTCCGAGTAGTCGTACTGGCCCGTCGCGTTCAGTGCGGGCAGGATCAGGCGGACCGAGATGATCAGCCACAGCGCACCCCAGACCGAGAGCCAGAGCCCTGCCGCCGTCCGCAATCGCCACGCGATGACGAGGCCCAGTGCGATCACCGTCAGGCCGAGATCCTCCTTCACGAAGACCAGGGTGCCGCCCCAGAGGACGGCCGGCAGCACGCGTCGCCGCAGCAGCGCCTCGAGGCTGAGGGCGAGGAGCGGCACTGCGACGGCGATCTCGTGGAACTGGGCGGCGACGGCCGACTGCAGGCCCCAGGACAGCGCATAGGCGACGCCCACGGCCATGCCTGCGAGGGGGGAGACGAGGCGCATGCCGGCCCGGGTGACCACGGCGACGGACAGCCCGAACAGGAGGTTCTGCACCATCAGCAGGGTGAGGCCCGACGGCGCCAGGGCGTAGGCCGGCGCGAGGAGCACGAGCAGGGGGTGGAAGTGATCGCCGAGGAGGTTGAACCCCTCGCCCTTGATCGGCACGATCGGGGCGTCGAGGCCCGCGTACGCCTTCGCGAGCTGCGTGAAGATCCCGAGATCCCACGACGGCGCGTCGAGCAGGTTCCACTGGGTGACGGAGAAGACGCTGTAGAGGACGGCGGCGGCCAGGCCGACGAGCCAGGCTCCGGGGGGCTGGCGGCGCACGGCGGAGGCGGCAGCGGTCCGGACGCGGCGGAGCCGGTCCCGGGGGCCGCCCGCTGCCGGTGCGTTCCGTCTGGCGATCGCGCCGGTCGGCGTGGCGCGTCCTGCGGTGGACGCCGTCGTGCGCCGGTCCTGCGTGTCGGGGCCCGGGCCCCCGCCCTGCACGGGGACGTTCATGCCTGGCGCCCGAAGAGCGGCAGCCACGCGCTCAGGTCTGCGCGCTGCCCCGACGCCGCGACCTTCCCGGCGGCGACGGCCTCGGGCCAGGTGACCGTCCCGCCCACGAGGGCCAGCCAGGTAGTGGCGTCGGTCTCGACGACGTTGGGCGGGGTCCCCCGCGTGTGGCGGGGGCCGGCGACGCACTGTGTCACGCCGAACGGCGGCACGCGCACCTCGACGCTGTTGCCGGGCGCCAGCTCGGCGAGCTCCTCGAGCGTGAAGCGCACCGCCGTGGCGAGCTCCGGCCTGCCGCCGGTCCCCGCCGCAACGGAGGCGAGGGCGTCCCGTCCGTCCTCGCCCGTGATGCGTCGCCGTGCCATGGTCCGGGAGCCCTAGTCGAGGAGAGCCATGACCGGGGCCGCGAGGCGCAGGCTGCCGACGGGCCGCCCGCCACCGAAGACCGGCGGGACGACCTTCTCGAGCACCGCGCCGACCTTCTCGGCGTCGATGGCTCCCGAGGCGGCGAAGAGCGTGAGGCCCACCAGGGTTGCGGCGCGGTTGTTACCGTCCAGGACCTTCAGGGCCAGCGATGCGCCTGTTCGCGCTCCGAGGACGAGGACTCCCTCGGCGCCGCTCTTGGCGACGACTCCGAGGTCCTCCATGACCACGGAGTTCTCCATGCCCTCGCCGTGGACCGCCCAGGGGTAGTCGAGCATGGCTGTCGCGATCGTCGCGGCGCGGGCATCGGCGTGCTTGTCCGACGGTGCCCGGGACACCTTCCCGATCCCGCGGGCGAGCCCGGTCAGCGAGACCGCGGCCACGGGAGCGCCGCAGCCGTCCACGCCCCAGGCCGCGACGGACTCCCCGGTGTACTCCTGGATGACCGAGGCCACGGAGCGCTGGAGCGGGTGGGACGGCTCGAGGTAGGTGGAGGTGTCCCAGCCGTTCTCGGTGCAGGCCCACAGGAAGGCCGCGTGCTTGCCCGAGCAGTTGAACGCGATGCGCTGCTTGCCTTTCCCCGCACGGACGAGGTCGTTGCGGGCCTGCTCGTCCTGCGGCCAGTCCTCGGGGCACTGCAGGTGCTCCTCGGTCACCCCGGCGGCGTCGAGCATGGTGCGCACCACGTCCATGTGCTCGTTGCTCGCGACATGGCTCGCGGCGGCGAGGGCCACCTGCGGGCCACGCAGCGGGACGCCCGCCTTCATGCTCGCGAGGGCCTGGAACGGCTTGAGCGTCGACCGCGGGAAGATCGGGCTGGTGATGTCCCCGAGTTCCGTCACCACGGAGCCGTCCGCAGCGAGGACGACGGCGGCACCCACGTGGCGGGATTCGATGAAGCCGTTGCGTTCGAGGACGGCGAAGTCCACGGCGTCAGCCGTAGTGAAGGTGGAGGGCATGATCCCAGTATTCCCTATCGCTCCGGCCGGTCGGCCGAGTCCGGCGGGGCGAACTGCGCCCACCGGAGGGAACGGTTCATCCGGTGGGCGCAGATCGTGTGGAGCGACGTGCTCCTGGCTCATGGGTGCCGGGTGGCCTAGGTGACGGTGAACTGGACCGACTGCCATCCGGACGCGCCGTTCGGTACCGTGTCCGCCCGTTCTTCGGTCTGCAGGCCGTCCACCGCGTCCGTGGCCCGCGCCTTGACGGTGTGCAGCCCCGATTCGAGCGTGAGTTCGTGCGACCACTGCCGCCAGGTGTCCACCGACGCCTCGGCAGCGAGGGTGACTTCCTCCCAGGCGCCGTTGTCGACGGACACCTCGACCTTCGTGATCCCCCGCTGCTGGGACCAGGCGACACCACCGATCATGACGGTGCCGGCCTCGAAGGAGGCGAAGGACTGCGGGACCTCGACGCGCGCCATGGTCTTGATGGGTCCCATCTCGGACCAGCCGCGGTCGGTCCAGTAGGCCGTCCGGTCCGCGAAGCGTGTGACCTCGAGGTCGACGACCCACTTGGTCGCCGAGACGTAGCCGTAGAGGCCGGGGACCACCATGCGGACGGGGAAGCCGTGTTCCACGGGCAGGGGCTCGCCGTTCATGGCGACGGCCAGCATGGCGTCGCGGTCGTCCTGGAGCACGGGCAGGGGAGTGGAGGCACTGAAGCCGTCGGAACTGGTGGAGAGCACCATGTCCGCGCCGTCGAGCGGCCTGGCCCGGGCGAGGACCTCACGGAGCGGGTAGCCGAGCCACTTCGCGTTGCCGGCGAGATAGCCGCCCACAGGATTCGACACGCAGGTGAGGGTGACATGGCGCTCGATCAGGTCGGCGTCGAGGAGGTCCTGGAACGTGAGTTCGAACTCCTCCTCCACCATGCCGTGCACGCGGAGCACCCAGTCGTCGGTGGTCAGCTGGGGCACGCTCAACGCGGTGTCGATCCGGTAGAAGTCGCCGTTCGGGGTGACGAAGGGTGTCACGCCCTCCACGGGTGACTGGACACCGGCCGGAAGTGCGGGTGCGGCGCTCGCGGGTGCGGGGAACTGCAGCCCGTCCCGAACGGCGGCGATGTTGTTGCGTGCGCCGGAGAGCAGCCGTCCGCCGCCGGCCGCCGCAGCGGCGATCACCGCGGTGATGCCGGCTGCGGCGAAGAAGCCGCGGCGCGACGTGCTGCCGGCCGTGCCACCGGTCGTGGGCCGTGCCGCGGTCGCGACGGAACCCCGGGCGCCGTCGTGCTCGGACGAGACCTCGCGGGCCTCCGTCACGGTGACGCCATCGCCCCGCGAGGAGCCCCGGGTGTCGGTCCCGGCCACGTCGGCCCTGCCCGTCGTCGGTGTGGCGGGAGCAGCGGCGTGGCGGAGCCGGGCGATCAGCCAGCGGAGCGCCAGCAGGCCCGCGGCCGTGCCGACCAGCGTGGGGACGGCATCCGGGAGTGAGGCTCCGGCCCGGGTGAGGACGCACGCGATGATGATCGCGCCCATGAAGGCCACGCCGGCGACCCCGAGGGCCCACCTGCGGAAGGCGAGGATACCGAGCACCGCCGCCAGCAGCGTGATGGTGACGCCCATGCCGACCAGCAGCGCCAGCTTGTCATTGGTGCCGAAGGTCTCGATCGCGAAATCCTTCATCCACGGCGGCGTGAAGTCGATGAAGGTGGACCCCATCGCGATGACGGGAGTGGCGCTGGCCCGGAAGAAGGCTCCGACGAGCTCGGCGACACCGAGCACCACGCCGGCCGCGATGATGCCGGCAAGCGCGGCGAGGAGGGAGAGGCCGCGGCGGGGCTTGGTGGAGTTGCTCATGTGAGGTATTCGGAGAGGGCGCTGGACAGTATGGGTAGGCGGGCCTCCCGTAACAGGGGCGACCCAGTGGGTGGGCCCGGACGCCTCCAGTACGCTGTCCTACTGTGAAGGTTCTAGTGCTGGGCCCCGGCGGCCGCGAACATGCCATCGTCCGGGCCTTGCTGGCCGATCCGTTCGTCCGCGAGGTGCATGCGGCTCCCGGCAACGCGGGGATCGCGGCGGACGTGCCCACGCACGACGTCGATGCCGGCTCGCCGGGAGTCGTCGTCGACCTGGCCCGCTCGCTCGGGTCGGACCTCGTGGTGATCGGGCCGGAGGCGCCGCTGGCGGCCGGGGTGGCCGATGCACTGCTCGACGCCGGCATCCCCGTCTTCGGGCCCACGAGGGCCGCGGCACAGCTCGAGGCGTCGAAGGCCTTCGCGAAGCAGGTCATGGCCGCTGCGGGCGTCCCCACCGCCATGGCGCGAGTCGCCGCGACCGACGAGGAGGCCGGCGAGGCGCTCTGCACGTTCGGTGCCCCGTACGTGGTGAAGGACGACGGCCTCGCCGCCGGCAAGGGGGTCGTGGTCACCGACGACCTCGACGAGGCCCGCGCCCACGCGTCCGAGTGCTTCCGTGCAGGCGGCACCGTGGTCATCGAGGAGTACCTCGACGGCCCCGAGGTGTCCCTGTTCGTCCTCTCCGACGGCCGGACCGTCGTCCCGCTCGCTCCGGCGCAGGACTTCAAACGCATCAACGACGGCGACCAGGGCCCGAACACGGGTGGCATGGGTGCCTACTCGCCCCTGGAATGGGTGCCGGCCGGTCTCGTCGACGAGGTCCTGACGCGCGTGGCGCAGCCGGTCATCGACGAGATGGCGCACCGCGGCACGCCCTTCGCGGGTGTCCTCTACGTGGGGCTGGCCCTGACCTCGCGCGGCATGCGCGTGATCGAGTTCAACGCGCGGTTCGGTGACCCCGAGACACAGGCCGTCCTCGCCCGGCTCACCACGCCGCTCGGCGGGGTGCTGCTCGCCGCGGCGAAGGGGACCCTCGACCAGATCGACCCCCTGAACTGGTCGCCGAAGACCGCTGTCGCCGTGGTCCTCGCGTCGGAGAACTACCCGGACACCCCGGTGACCGGTCGCCGCGTCCGCGGGCTGCGGAAGGCCGCGAAGGTCGACGGCGCCCACGTGCTCCACGCCGGCACGGCGGAGCGGGACGGCAAGGTGGTGAGCTCCGGGGGCCGTGTACTCGCCGTCGTCGGACTCGGGGACTCCCTCGAGGACGCGCGCTCCACCGCCTACGAAGGACTCGCACTGATCGATCTCGAGGGCGGGCAGTACCGGACGGACATCGCGCTGAAGGCGGCGCGCGCCGAGGTGTCCGTCACCGGACCGGCGGCGGCGACCGCATGAGCACCTTCGCCCCCGCGCACCCCGAGCTCCCGGGCTGGCGGCACGTCTACTCGGGCAAGGTCCGGGACCTGTACGAGCCCGAGGACGGGCGCGACGACGTCGTCCTGGTGGTCGCGAGCGACCGCATCAGCGCGTACGACCACGTGCTCGCCACGGAGATCCCCGACAAGGGCCGCGTGCTGACGCAGCTGAGCCTCTGGTGGTTCGAGCGGCTCGCGGGGATCCCGAACCATGTCATCGCGTCCGACGCCGCCGGGGGAGTGCCCGCCGCGGTCGAGGGGCGGGCCATGATCTGCCGGAAGCTCGCCATGTACCCCATCGAGTGCATCGCGCGCGGCTACCTCACCGGCAGCGGCCTGCTGGAGTACCGGGCGTCCGGGACGGTGTGCTCGCTGCCGCTGCCCGACGGCCTCGTGGACGGCTCGCGCCTGGAACCCGCGCTCTTCACACCGTCGGCGAAGGCCGAGGTGGGGGAGCACGATGAGAACATCACGTACGACGCCGTCGTCATGACCGTGGGCGACGACGCCGCGGCCGAGCTCCGGACCCTGACGCTCGGGATCTACACGCGGGCCGGGACGATCGCACGGGAGCGGGGGATCATCCTCGCGGACACGAAGGTGGAGTTCGGCCTGGACCCGGCCACCGGCGCCATCACCCTCGGCGACGAGGTCCTGACCCCCGATTCCTCGCGCTTCTGGGACGCTGCCCTGTACGCGCCCGGGCAGGCGCAGCCCTCGTTCGACAAGCAGTTCGTCCGCGACTGGCTGACGTCCGACGACGCCGCCTGGGACCGCTCCGGTGAGCCGCCCGCACTGCCCGCGGACGTCGTCGAGCGCACACGCGCCCGCTACATCGAGGCGTACGAGCGCCTGACGGGCCGCACGTTCGCCTGAGGCTCCTGACGGCGTCGGGCTCCGCGCCGGCTCTCCCCGGGCGACGCGCGCCGTCGTTCACGCTTCTTCCGGCTCCGTGCTGCCCAGGACGGCGTGCCGGTCAACGACACGCCCTCCACCCGCCGAGAGGTGTGGACGAGCGTCCGATCGTTGATGGGTCCGGGATGGTTCCCGGGGACGATGGCCGTGACCCGAGCGTTATGGGTGAGGACCGGCCACAGTTCCAGGACTGCGCCGGCGCCGGCGGCCGTCCCGGCCGTGGTACACGATGATGGCCGTCCACCGGACGGCCAGGACCCAGTCGACACAGCGCGGTGCGGTACACCCCATGGTCCGCCCGCGCAGAACCATCGAGGAGCACCGTGAACACCGATTCCCCCTCCACCCGTTCCCGCCGCCACGGCCTGGCCCGCGCCGCCGTCGCCGTCGTCGCGACCGGCGGCCTGCTGCTGCCCGCTGCCGGCGCCGTCGCCGCGCAGCCCGCGGCCCCACCTGCGAACGCCGCCTCGTCCCGGCAGCAGGGCGCCTTCATCCCGCTGCCCGGTGCGTCCGGTGCGGAAGGGATCGCCGCAGGCAAGGGCTCGACGTTCTACGCGGGCGACCTCGGCGACGGCGACATCTACCGCGGCGACGTCCGGAAGGGGACGGCGGACCTCTTCATCGACGCCCCCGAGGGCAGGGTCGCCGTGGGGCTGAAAGCCGACGTGCGGAACGACCTGCTCTTCGTCTCGGGTGGGCCGACCGGCCAGGCCTACGTGTACGACACCCGCACCGGAGCGCCCGTCGCGGACGTCCAGCTGGCCACGGGCGACGCCTTCATTAACGACGTCACCCTCACGAAGGACGGCGCCTGGTTCACGAACTCACGCAGCGCCGAACTCTACTTCCTCCCCGTCGGACCGAAGGGCGCCCTGGGCGAGGTCGAGACCATCACGCTCACGGGACCCGCCGCGCTCGTAACGCCCGGCTTCAACCTGAACGGCATCACGTCGTTCGACGGCGGTGACACCCTGATCGTGGCGCACTCCGCCAACCAGGCCCTCTACACCGTGGATCCCGCGACGGGCGCGAGCGCTGCCATCACGACGGTCCCCCTGCCGGCCGTGGACGGCATCCTCGCCCAGGGCGACACCGTCTACGCCGTGCAGAACCGGCTCAACCAGGTCAGCCGGATCAGCCTGTCGGAGGACCGCTCAAGCGGCGAGGTGGAGGATGTCATCACGAGTCCGCTCTTCGACGTGCCGACCACCGTGGCACTGTTCGGCAACACGCTGGCCCTCGCCAACGCGAAGTTCGGCGCCGTGGATCCCGACGGGTACGAGGTCGTGACGACCTCCGCGCGCTGATCCGACCCTCGACGCAGAAGGCCCGCCGGGTGACCGGCGGGCCTTCTGCAGATGTTCCTGTGGTCGGGGTGACAGGATTTGAACCTGCGACCTCGTCGTCCCGAACGACGCGCGCTACCAAGCTGCGCCACACCCCGGTGCCACCGGCGGGAGGGAGGACCTCCGGAACGGCAACTGTCCAAGAATAGCCGAGGATCAGCGGCGAGGAAAACCGGGCCCGAAGGCGCCTGCCCGCTCAGACCAGCGAGTCCTTCCACGCGGCGTGCAGGGTGGCGAAGCGCCCCGTGCCGCCGATGAGGTCCGCCGGCGTGCCGTCCTCGACGACCCGCCCGTCGTGCACCACGAGGACGCGGTCGGCGATCGCGACGGTGGAGAGGCGGTGCGCGATGATCAGTGCGGTCCGGTTGCCGAGGAGTTTCTGCAGTCCCTCCTGCACCAGGCGTTCGCTCGGGATGTCGAGTGAGGACGTCGCCTCGTCGAGGATGAGGACCGCCGGGTCGGCGAGGAAGGCGCGGGCGAAGCTGATCAGCTGCCGCTGCCCGGCGGAGACGCGGCCGCCGCGCTTGTTCACATCGGTGTCGAAGCCCTCGGGCAGCTCGAGGATGAACTGTTCGGCTCCGACGGCGCGGGCAGCCGCGATGATCTCCTCGCGCCCGGCCTCGGGCTTGCCGACGGCGATGTTGTCGGCCACCGTACCGCTGAAGAGGAAGGCCTCCTGCGTGACCATGACGACCGCGCGCCGGAGGTCCGCCGGCGCCAGCTCCCGGAGGTCGACGCCGTCGAGGGTCAGCCGGCCCGCCGAGACGTCGTAGAAGCGCGCGATCAGCTTGGCGAGGGTGGATTTCCCGGCACCCGTCTGGCCGACGAGTGCGACCGTCTGCCCGGCCCTGATGGAGAGGTCCAGCGTGGGCAGCACCACAGGGCCGTTGCCGTAGCGGAACTGGACGCCGTGGAAGTCGATGTCCCCCCGCGGGTCCGGCAGCGACACCGGGTTCTTCGGCGGACGGACGGTCGGCACTTCCTCGAGCAGCCCGGACACCTTCTCGAGGGCCGCGGCGGCGGACTGGAACGAGTTGTAGAACATGGCCATCTGGTCCACGGGCTGGAAGAACCGCTTGCTGTAGAGGAGGAGGGCCAGGAGCGCGCCGACCTCGAGCGAGCCGCCGAGCACGCGGAACCCACCGGACACCAGGACGACGGCGACCGTCACGTTGCCGATCAGCACGAGGCCGGGCTGGAAGACGCCGTTGAGGTTGATGGAACGCACGGTGACGGTGCGGTAGTCCTCCGCGAGGTCGTCGTAGCGCTCGGCGTTGACCGTCTCGCGGCGGAAGGCCTTCACGGCGCGGATGCCGGTCATGGTCTCGATGAAGTGCACGATCAGCTTCGCCGACACCACCCGGGACTCCCGGTACGCGATCTGGGAGTGCTTCTGGTACCAGCGGGCCAGGAAGAACATCGGGACCGCGGCCGCGAGGATCAGGAACCCGGTGCGCCAGTCGAGGGCGAAGATGGTGGCTGCGGTGAACAGCATGAAGATGGCACCCGAGGCCAGGGAGCTGATCCCCGAGTCGAGCAGTTCCCGCAGCGCCTCGAGGTCGGAGGTCTGGCGGGAGATGATGCGGCCCGACGTGTACTTCTCGTGGAACTCCAGGCTCAGTCGCTGCGTGTGCCGGAAGACCCGCACCCGGAGATCCAGGAGCATCGACTGGCTGAGCTGCGCGGTGGCCCGGACGTACCCGGCCGTCAGGACGGCGGCGAGGACGGCGGCCAGGAGGTAGGTGCCACCCGCCACCCAGAGCATGAGCGGATCGCCGTCGATCAGGGCCGGCAGGGCCCGGTCGATGCCGAACGCGATGATCGCCGGGCCGGCCACGCGCGCGGCCTGCGAGACGACGACGAGCAGGACGGTCCAGACGAACTGCCGCCGGTTCGGCCGGATGAGCGAGCCGAGCAGGCGGAAGGAGCGGGAGCGCACCGCCTTGCTCTGCGCGCGGTCGAGGAGGACGTCGTCCTCGTTGAGGACGCCGGCGGACGTGGAGCCCGGCTCCGCCGATGTCTCCTGTGCCTTCGGTGTCCGCCGGGGCCCGCGGTCCTTCGGAGCGCCGCCGGGCGTCGTCGTGGTGCGGCTCATGCCAGCGCCTCCTCGTCGTCGGGCACGGTCTGTCCGGTGACCGCGGTGCGTCCGAGCTGCGCGATCTCCTCGTCGTCCAGGCTGGCGATCACGTAGCGGTAGTGGTCGCTGCGCGCGAGCAGTTCCGAGTGTGTCCCGACGTCAGCGATCCGCCCGTCCCGCATGAGCGCGACGCGATCGGCGAGTGCCACCGTGGAGGGCCGGTGCGCGACGATGAGCGTGGTCGTGGAGCGGAGCATCGCGCGGAGGCCCTCCTCCACGCGTTCCTCCGTGGCGACGTCGAGGGCCGACAGCGGATCGTCGAGCACCAGGACCGTCGGCCGGGCCGCGATGGCCCGGGCGAGGGCGATGCGCTGGCGCTGGCCGCCGGAGAGGCTCAGCCCCTCCTCGCCGATGAGCGTGTCGACCCCGTCCGGCAGGTCGTGGGCGAACTGCGCCTGGGCCACATCGAGGGCTTCCGCGAGGATGCGGTCCGCCTCTGCGCCGGTCGCGTCCGAGCCCATGAGGACGTTGTCCCGCACCGAGGTGGAGAACAGGGTGGTGTCCTCGAAGGCGACGGCGACCAGGGTGCGCAGCTCCGTGAGGGTGAGGCTCCGCAGGTCGACGCCGTCGATGGTGATGGATCCGCCGGTCACGTCGTAGAGGCGGGGGACGAGCTGCAGCAGCGTGCTCTTGCCGCACCCGGTCACGCCGACCAGCGCCATGGTCTCGCCCGCGCGCAGGCGCAGGTCGATGCCGTCGAGTACGTCCCCGGCATCGTCCTGCGCGTCGGGGTAGCGGAAGTGCACGGCCTCGAAGACGATCTCCCCCTCCGGGGTGTCGAGGTGGACCGGCTGCTCAGGGTCGGCGATGGTGTTCTCCGACTCCATGACCTCGTAGTGGCGGTCGATCGCGGTCTTGGCCGTGAAGGTCATGGCGAGCAGGGGGCCGATGAACTCCACCGGACCGGCGACGGCCGCAGCCGTGGCGAAGAAGGCCACGAGGGCACCGATGGTCACCTCGCCGTTGGCTGCCAGGGTCACCCCGGCGACGAGCGAGGCCCCGAGCGCGAGTTCCGGTAGAAGGGTGACGATCATGGAGAAGGTGGCGAGCGAGCGGGCCTTGTGGATCTCGGTCCGCCGGAGTTCCTCGGCCTGCTCCTCGAAGTCCTCGAGGGCTTCACGGCTCCTGCCGAACGCCTTGAGGACCCGGATGCCGTGGACGGACTCCTCGACGGTCGTGGCGAGGTCGCCGGCCTGGTCCTGGCTCTTCCGTGACACGCGGCTGTAGGAGGCGCGGAAGCGGTAGCCGTAAATCATGAGGGGGATCGCCGCGGCGACGAAGATCAGGGCGAGGACCCAACTGGTGAAGAACATGATCACCACGCCCATCACCACCGTCAGCGACGTCACGACGAGCATGATCAGCCCGAACGCCATCCAGCGGCGCATGAGGTTGAGATCGCTCATCGCGCGGGAGAGGAGCTGGCCGCTGCCCCAGCGGTCGTGGAATTCGATCGTCAGGTTCTGGAGATGCCGGTAGAAGGACGTGCGCATGTTTGTCTCCACCGTCGTCGCCGGGGTGATGACGAACTGGCGGCGCAGGGCCACGAACGTGGCCTCGAGGACACCGAGGAGCAGGACGACGCCGGAGGCCACCCAGACGGTGCGCGCCGAGCCACCCTCGGCGAGGGCGTCATTGATGAGGACGCGCAGCACCTGGGGGATGGCCAGCGCCATCATGCTCGCACCGAGGGCGCAGAGCAGGCCGAGGACGAGGCGGGGGATGATGGGTCTCACGTGCGGGTACAGCCGTCCGAGCGATTCCCACAGGGTGTTCTGGTTCTTCATGGCCATCTCTTCGGTGATCGATGGTTGTTGGTGTCCCTCAGCAACAATCCTAGGGCAAGCCCGCTGTGACGCCGATCAGGTTCGTGAAGCGCGAAGAACCGGGAAATACCCGCTAGCGGGAACTCCTCGGGGTAAGGGTCAGCAGGACCGCCTCGGGGCGGCAGGCGAAGCGGATCGGAGCGAAGCGCGACGTGCCGATGCCTGCCGAGACATTCAGCGGCACCGTGCGGCCCTCGTGGTCCCACTCCGTGAGGCCCCGGGCCCGCCACGTCGGCAGGTCGCAGTTGCTGACGAGTGCACCGTAGCCGGGCACGCGGACCTGCCCGCCGTGGGTGTGGCCGGCGAGCATGAGGTCCGCGCCACCCGCCGTGAAGTAGTCGAGTACCCGCTGGTACGGCGCGTGCGCCACGGCGACGCGGATGTGCGGGGCCTCGGCGGACGTGCTGCTGCCCGACGGGTAGGGCACGTAGCGGTCACGGTCGAGGTGCGGGTCGTCGACGCCGGTGAAGTCGATGCGCATGTTGCCGAAGCCGATGGACTGCGACCTGTTGGTGAGGTCCACCCAGCCCGCCGCCCCGAACGCACTGAACATGTCGGCCCACGGCAGGTCCTGCGGCGCGGACTCCTTCGGGGCGATCGAGGGACCCGCGAAGTACCGTAGTGGATTCTTGACCACCGGCGCGTAGTAGTCGTTGGACCCGGGGACGAAGACGCCCGGTACACCCAGCAGCGGCTCGAGGGCCTCCAGCAGGGGCCCGACGGCTTTCCGGTGGCTCAGGTTGTCACCGGTGTTGACCACGAGGTCGGGGTTGAGGCGTGCCAGGCCGTGCAGCCAGTCCGCCTTGGATTTCTGTCCCGGCACCATGTGGATGTCCGAGAGGTGCAGGACCCGCAGGGGGGCTGCACCCGGAGGCAGGATCGGCACCGTCTCCTCCCGGACCCCGTACAGGGTCCGTTCGACCGCCGAGGCGTAGGCGAGGGTTGCGGCCGCGGCGGTCAGGGTGAGGCCCGCCGCCCAGCCGAGCGGTGCCCCGCTCCGGGATGTCTGAGTCGATGTCACGCTAGCCGTTTCCTCCGTTACCGGCACCGTTACCGTTGCCGTTGTTGCCGCCGTTGTCGGCCGCTCCTCCAGTGGTACCACCGGTGGTACCACCGGTGCCAGTTCCGCCGGTGTTGGTGCCGGGGGCCCCGGGTCCTCCCGGGCGGACCGGGGAGGTGGGCGTGGTGCCCCGCTGGGGACCGTTGATCATCGACGACGGCGGCGCGGTGAACGGCTTCCCGACGTAGAGTCCGGGGATCTGCTGCATGAAACGCGCCCAGGACGGGGCGGCGATCAGGGACCCGTCGATCTCGGGGTACACCTGGCCGCCGATCTGCAGGCCGCCGAGCGAGGCTTCCTCACCCTCGCCCTGCCAGTTACCGACCCAGGTCGCGGTGACCATGTCCGAGTTGTAGCCCATGAACCACGTCTGCGAACGGGCGTCGTTGGTGCCCGTCTTGCCGGCCATCGGGATGCCGCCGTACTGGAGCGTTGACCCGGAGCCGATCCGCATGACTTCCTGCGTCGCGTAATTGACGCCCCGGGCGACGTCGGCTTCGATCTTCCGCTCGCACGTCACGGGCGGCACTGGATAGCTGGTGCCGTCCACGGCGGTGACCTCCGTCAGCGCCCGCGCTGTACAGACCGTTCCCTCGTTGGCGAATCCGCTGAAAGCCGTGGCCATCGACATCGGGGCGGCCGAGACGGCGCCACCGATCAGCGCCGGCGGGTTGATGCCGGGAGGAGTCGGCGCGCCTTCGCTGCTGTTCGCGTTGTGCACCCCGAGATCGAAGGCGATGTCCCTGATGCGGCACAGGTCCAGCTGCCTGGCGGTCTCCATGGTGATCGTGTTGAGGGACTGGGCGAGCCCGTACAGCACGGTGTACGTGCCGTAGTTCTCGTCGCCGTAGTTCTGCGGCTCGTAGCCCTCGCCGTCGGGCGTGTTGATGACGTAGTTCCCGCCCGGCTCGCAGCTCGCGCGCCAGCGGTCACCCTCGGGGTAGACGCGCTTGCGTCCGTCGATCTGCTGGTTCAGGCTCTTGCCCGCCTCCACCCAGGCCGCCACGGTGAAGGGCTTATAGGTCGAGCCGGGCTGGAACCCGCCGCCGCCGCCGAGGCTCTTCGAGGGGTCTCCGCCGTCGAACTGGTCGACGTTGAAGTTCAGGACCGTGTTGCCCTGGGCCAGCTCGGGGTTGTACCGGGTGTTCTGCGCCATGGACAGGATGTTGCCCGTCTTCGGATCGAGGCTGAGCATCGTGTGGCCGACCTTGCCGTCGGTCGTGTCGGGGTTCGCGGTCTCGTTGACAGCGGTCTGTGCCGCGCCCTGCACGCGCGAATCCAGCGTCGTCTTGATGGTGAGGCCCGATCGGTACAGGACCTTCCGGCGATCCTCCGTCGTCTCGCCGTAGGCGGGATCGTTCAGGATCAGGTGGGTGACGTAGTCGCAGAAGTACGGTGCCTGCGCGGCACCGACGCACCCGCTGAGGGTCGGGGTGATGGCCAGTCCGAGGTCCGTGGCGATGGCCGCGTCGTGCTCCTCCTGCGTGATCTTCCCGCGCGTCAGCATGGCGCCGATCACGATGTTGCGGCGCTGCAGCGCGCCCTCCGGATTGAGCTCCGGGCTGTAGATCGTGGGGCCGTTGACCACACCGGCCAGCAGCGCGCTCTGCTGGATGTTGAGATCCTTCGCATCCACGTTGAAGAAGTACTTCGACGCGGCCTGCACTCCGTAGCTCGTGCCGTTGAACTGGACGATGTTGAGGTACCCCTCGAGGATCTCGTCCTTGGAGAGCTCCTTCTCGACGGCGATGGCGAGCTTCATCTCGCGCAGCTTGTCACCGACGGACTTGCTGCCGTTGAAGACGGCCGTGCCGTCGTTCTGGCGTGCCGTGTCGTTCAGCACGTTGGTGACGAACTGCTGCGTCAGGGTCGAGGCACCGCGCGTCGTGTCACTGGTGAGGTTGCTGGCGATCGCACCGAGGATGCCCTCCATGTCCACGCCGCCGTGGTCGTAGAACCGGTAGTCCTCGATCGCGATCAGCGCATCCTTCATGGACGGCGAGATCTGGTCGAGGGTGACGGGCTGCCGATTCTCCTCGTACAGCGTGGCGATGAGGGACCCGTCGGAGGCCACGATGGTCGTCGGCTGGGCGAGGGCCTCCCGCTCGAGCTCCGCGGGCAGCTCCTCGAAGAACTGGATCGAGGCGGAGGCTCCTGTACCGGCGGCGGCGGCCACGGGGACGAGGAGACCTGCGGCGAGCACGCCGGCCAGCCCGCTGATTCCGAGGAAGGCGACGATCTTGCCGAGAGTGGTAGCCGTGTCGAAGAGGGGTGATTTGCGCGCAGCCATTATTCCAGTTTACAAGCACCCGCTACGCTTTCCCCATGAAGAAATGGGAGTACTCCACGATTCCGCTCATCATCCACGCGACGAAGCAGATCCTCGATCAGTGGGGCGATGATGGCTGGGAGCTCGTGCAGGTGGTTCCCGGGCCGGACGGCAAGGGTCTGGTCGCCTACCTGAAGCGGGAGAAGAACTAGCAGTGGCAGCTCCCGAACCCGTGATTTCCGCGGTCGAGGCGCGTCTCGCGGAGCGCGGCATCACGCTTCCCGGCGTCGTCCCGCCGCTGGCCGCGTACGTTCCCGCCGTCGTGAGCGGCAACCACGTCTACACCTCCGGGCAGCTGCCCATGATTGACGGCAAACTCCCAGCTTCGGGGAAGGTCGGGGCGGCCGATGGCGGGGTCGATGCCGAGACCGCGACAGCCCTCGCGGCGACCTGCGCCGTGAACGCCCTCGCTGCGATCAAGAGCCAGATCGGGGACCTCGACCGCATCACGCGGATCGTGAAGGTGGTGGGCTTCGTGGCCTCCGATCCCTCCTTCACCGGACAGCCCGGTGTCGTCAACGGCGCGTCGGAGCTCCTCGGTTCCGTCCTCGGCGATGCGGGCGTGCACGCACGCTCGGCCGTCGGAGTGTCCGTCCTCCCCCTCGACTCGCCCGTCGAGGTCGAGGTCATCGCGGAGTTCATCTAGGCCGTGGACCGTCTCAGCACCAGGCTCTTCCCTGTTCACCCGGACCAGCGCACCGCGGCACTGAGCTGGATCGAGCACGGCCAGCGCACGCCGCTCAAGGCCCGGCCGGCGTCGTCCGTGGTCCTGCTGCGTGACAGCGCGATCGGCACCGAGACCTACCTGTCCTACCGGCGCGGCCAGTCACCGCTCGGGGTGATCGGGTTCCCCGGCGGGAGCATCGAGGAGTCCGACGACGACGACCTGCCCTGGTACGGCCCGACACCGGCCATGTGGGCGAAGACCCTCGGGCTCGACGACCACCGGGCAGCGCGACGGCACGTCCTCTGCGCGATCCGGGAGCTCTTCGAGGAGACGGGTGTCCTGCTGGCGGGACCCGATGCCTCCTCGCTCGTCGAGGGCACACAGGCCAAGGAGTGGATGAAGGCGCGCGAGGCCATCAACGAGGGCGAGTGCCGCTTCGCGGACATCCTCAGCCGCCGCGGGCTCGGTGTCCGCACCGACCTCATCAAGCCGCTCTCGCACTGGCTCACACCCGACTTCGCGCACCGGCGGTTCGACACCCACTACTTCGCGGCGGCGCAGCCCGTGAACCAGGAGCCGAGCATCCTCGACAGCAAGGGTGTGTGGGGGCAGTGGCGGTGGGCGGCGCAGGAGATCGCCGACCGCGACACCACCCGGCTCGGCGACGAGGTCGGACAGCCGAACACCGTGGGGCACGTCCTCAGCGAGCTGGCGGTCCCGGCGGTCGAGATCATCCTCGAGAAGATCGGGTCAAGCCGGGGCTGCATCGCCTACCTGTCCCACAAGCGACCGGTCAAGGTGTACTACCCGGAGCTCGCAGAGCAGGACGGCGACCTGATGCTCAAGGTCGAGTGCCCGAAACTCACCGAGGGCGGTTCGGTGCAGCGCGGCCGCTGATCCATCCGCACCCGACGGAGGCACCCGCCATCACATGACGAAGGCACCCGCCGTCCGGCGGGTGCCTTCGTCCTTCCCGGGCGGCACCCGGGGCCGCACGGATCAGCGGCTGCGCTGCCGCAGGCGCTGGATGTCGAGGATGACGACGGCGCGGGCCTCGAGGCGCAGCCAGCCGCGCTGCACGAACTCGGCGAGCGCCTTGTTCACCGTCTCGCGGGACGCTCCCACGAGCTGCGCCAGTTCCTCCTGCGTCAGTTCGTGCGCCACGAGGACGCCGTCCGTCGCGGGACGGCCGAAGCGGTCCGCGAGATCGAGCAGGGCCTTCGCCACGCGACCCGGGACATCGGAGAACACGAGGTCCGCGAGGGATTCGTTCGTGCGACGCAGGCGGCGCGCGAGCGCCTGGAGGAGCTGCGCCGAGACCTCGGGGCGCGTCTCCAGCAGCGTGCGCAGGTTCTCGTTCTTGAGCCCGGCGAGGCGTGTCTCCGACACGGCGGTCGCCGTCGCGGTCCGCGGGCTCGGGTCGAACAGCGCCATCTCGCCGAACAGCTCACCCGGACCGAGGATCGCGAGGAGATTCTCGCGGCCGTCCTGGGCCGTGCGGCCGAGCTTGATCTTGCCGGAGACGATGAAGTACAGCTGATCGCCCTGGTCGCCCTCGCGGAAGACCGAGGAACCACGCGGGAGGTCCACCTCGATGAGCTCGTCCGTCAGGGCGGCGAAGACATCGTCTCCCAGTGAGGCGAAGAGGGGCGCCCGGCGCAGTACTTCGATGTCCATGAATTCTCCTGATGCGTCTGTGGTGCGTCGTTCCGCGGCGGTACCCGCTGCCTTCTCCTGACCATCTTGCCGTACGGGAGCAGATGTGACGACTGATACACGCCCCGGGCAGCGCAATCCGCGTCGTCAGGGCGCAGGCGCCCCGGTTCTCCCACGCTCCTCCCATGCTTCGCCGCTAGAATCGCTCGCAGTGCCGGGAGGCCGCCCATGCTCCCGCCGTCCATAGCCAGGGGAGAATGTTCGTGCCGGAAGTCAATCTCGCGGGATTCACCCTCCTCGACCTCGTCCTGGTCGTGGTGCTGCTGGGCTACCTCGTCACGGGTATCCGCAACGGCTTCCTCGTGACGCTCGGCGGGATCGTCGGATTCGTGGCGGGCGCCGTCGCGGCGTTCTTCGCGATCCCCCTCGTGAGTGCCTGGGTTCCGGACAACCCCTGGCGGCTCATCGCCGTCATCGCGACCGTGATCGTCCTCATCATCATCGGCCAGGCCGTCGGCTCGGCGCTCGGCGCCTCGATCCGCAAGTGGTCGGACGTCCCGCCGCTGCGCGTCGTGGACCGCATCCTCGGCGGTGTGGTGAACGTCGTCGTCGCGGCGCTGGTCCTGTCGATGCTCGCCTTCGGCGTAGGGACCCTCGGCGTACCGTTCCTGTCCCAGCAGCTGGCGTCCTCCCAGGTCATCCGGGCGATCGACAGCGCGACACCCGGTCCCGTCCGCACCTGGACGGCGCAGCTCCGCACCATCGCGGTCGACGACGGCATCCCCACCCTCCTCGAGGGCGTCGGCCCGGCCACGCCGGCGGCCGTGCCCGACGCCTCGGTGGACACCCCCCAACTGGCGGCTGCTGCCGCGTCGGTCGTACGGATCACGGGCACCGCGTTCCAGTGCGGCCAGAACCAGACCGGGTCCGGCTTCGTCGTCGCGCCCGATCGCGTGATCACCAATGCGCACGTCGTCGCCGGTGTCGATCAACCGGTGGTGGAGGTACCCGGTGGCGGGGCCCTGCCCGGCAGGGTGGTCCAGCTGGACACGGCCCGGGACATCGCCGTGATCGCCGTGGACGGGCTGCAGGCCGCACCGCTCCCACTCGGCGACGAAGTGGCCGACGGGACGACCGTGGCCTTCGCCGGCTACCCGGCGGGCGGTCCGTACCGGATCCAGCCGGCCAGCGTGCAGAGCCTCTCGCCGGTGCTCGTGAACAACATCTACGGCGCCGATCCCCAGCCGCTGCAGGTCTACAGCCTCGCCGCGAACGTGCAGCAGGGGAATTCGGGTGGCCCGCTGCTGGACATGGACGGCCGGGTCGCAGGGGTGGTCTTCGCGAAGTCGACGGCGGATGCGCCGGTGGGCTACGCGCTGTCCCTCGACGAGCTCCGCCCGATCGCCGAGGGTGCGCCTGGTCTTCAGGACGCCGTCTCCGCCGGTCAGTGCACGCGCGGCTAGGCGCCTACGGGAGCCACTCGATCGACTGGCCGTGGGGCCCGGTGCGTGCCACCGTCCGCCCGTTGTGCTGCAGCACGAACCGCCCGTCCAGTTCCCCCGGCGCGCGCCCCATCGCCCCGTCCACCCCTGCCAGCGTCCCGTAACCCTCGTGCGAGAGCCAGTGCACCGGGCGGTCGCGGGCCTCGGCGAGCCGCAGCATGGTCCCGCGGAACCGGGTCCTGCCCTCCGCGTCGACATAGGCGAGCACGGCGCTGTGGAACACGACGACGACGGCCTCCGGGGGTGCCCGGTCCACGAGCGGCTCGATCTCCTCGGTGAGGTCCCCCCGGACGAGCAGGGGCGGCTCCGACCGGACCACGCCGAGGGCGGCGCGGAGCCGATCGAGCCGGAAGATGTGCTCGGGCCAGACGAGCGCCTCCAGCCAGCGGGCGTCGTCGCCGTCGTGGGCGTCCAGCGGGTTGAGGTCGATACCCGCCCGCCACACCACAGGGGGCAGGCGCTGCGGGAACGGGACCGGACCCGCCGTGGAGCAGTCGAGGGCGGGGACGGAGGACCCGCCCACCGGATCGAGGGCCGGTCCGGGGGAATAGCGGTAGGCGTAGCGGTCCGGGTAGAGGCAGGCACCCGCTGACGCGCCGACCTCGATCAGGGCCAGGGGCCTGCCCTCCACGGCACTGATCGCGGCGAGGGAGGGCAGCAGGACGGCGCACCTCCCCGCCTCGTTGGTCTGCGTGGTGCGCGTCAGCATCACCTGCCGGATCATGGGCCACCGGGCGACGACGAAGGACCGGAAGGTGGCGAAGCCGTCCAGGGGGACCCCGACGAAGCGCGCTGCGCCGAGGAACAGGACAGGCTGGCGGCGGGCCGGAGGGAGCGTGTCGAGCAGCGCGAGCAGTTCCGCGTCATCGCTGATGCCGATGCACCAGTCGTCGTACAGCGGTGAGTAGCCGCGTGCCTCGAGTTCCGCGAAGCGCCGGTAGCGGGCGGACGTCGTCGTTCCTGTCTCCATGGCGTTCCCTTCGGTTTCAGCCACGTTTCGGGGCCGTGACAGGCGCCTGCGCGGCGGCCCGTGATGCCAAATCGTAACCACCGACGCCCGGGAAATACCGTTCGTGGACCTCCCGGAAGTTAGGCTCGTCACACGGATCAGCGCGTTCGCCGCTGTGGTCCCCATGGATACCGGTAGATCCGGTAGGAATCACTCGTTCACCAGGGAGCAACACATGTCCAACCGAGGCACATCCGTGCGCGGCACCGGTTTCGCAAGAAAACGCGCCGTGCTCACTGCAGGATTCTCCGTCGCAGCACTCCTCCTCACCGGCTGCGTGCAGAGCGAGCGCGAGGAGAACACCGGCGCCGAGGGCGAGTCCGCCATCGACTCCACCTTCGTCTTCGCCGCATCGTCCGATCCGAAGTCCCTCGATCCGGCTTTCGCGAGCGACGGCGAGTCCTTCCGCGTCAGCCGCCAGATCTTCGAGGGCCTCGTGGGCGTCGAACCAGGCACCGCCGATCCCGCGCCGCTGCTCGCCGAGTCCTGGGAGACCGCCGAGGACGGACTGTCCACCGTCTTCCAGCTCAAGGAGGGCGTGACCTTCCACGACGGAACGCCGTTCGACGCCGAAGCCGTCTGCTTCAACTTCGACCGCTGGTACAACTGGACCGGCATCCAGCAGGCCGAGACCACCTCCTACTACTACGGATCGCTGTTCCGCGGCTTCGCCGACAGCCCCGAGAACGCGGTCTACGAATCCTGCGAGGCCAATGGCGACAACGAGGTCACCATCAACCTGGCCAAGCCGTTCGCCGGATTCATCGCCGCGCTGTCCCTCCCCGCGTTCGCCATGCAGAGCCCGACGGCGCTCGAGGAGTTCGCGGCCGACGAGATCGGCGGCACGGCCGAGGCCCCGTCGCTGAGCGAGTACGCCCTGGGCCACCCGGTGGGTACGGGTCCCTTCAAGTTCGACTCGTGGGATGTCGGGCAGCAGCTCGAGATCTCGATCTACGACGGCTACTGGGGTGACAAGGGCCAGATCACCAACACGATCTTCCGGATCATCGACGACCCGCAGGCACGCCGCCAGGCGCTCGAGGCCGGGGACATCGACGGCTACGACCTTGTGGCGCCCGCGGACACGCAGTCGCTGAAGGACGCCGGCTACAACATCACGCCGCGCGATCCCTTCACCATCCTCTACCTGGGCATGAACCAGGCGATCCCCGAGCTCGCCGACCCGCAGGTCCGCGAGGCCATCGCGCACGCCATCGACAAGGAGGCGCTGGTCGCCCAGACGCTGCCCGAGGGTACCGAGGTGGCGACGCAGTTCATCCCGGAGGTCGTCGACGGCTACAACCCGGACGTCACCACCTACGAGTACGACCCCGAGCGCGCGAAGGAGCTGCTGGCCGAGGCGGGCTACCCCGACGGCTTCGAGGTCACCTTCAACTACCCGACGAACGTGTCCCGTCCGTACATGCCCACCCCCGAGCAGGTCTTCACCAACCTGCAGGCCCAGCTCAGCGAGGTCGGCATCACGGTCAAGCCCGCTCCCGCCGCCTGGTCGCCCGACTACCTGAACCAGGTCCAGGGCACCCCGGACCACGGCCTGCACCTGCTCGGCTGGACCGGCGACTACAACGACACCGACAACTTCATCGGCGTCTTCTTCGGGCAGGAGAAGCTGGAGTTCGGCTTCGACAACCCCGAGCTGTTCGCGGCCCTCGACGAGGCCCGCGGTGTCAGCGACCGCGAGCAGCAGACGGAGCTCTACAAGGACATCAACGAGCAGATCGCCGAGTACAACCCGGCCATCCCGCTCGCGCACCCCGCTCCGTCGCTGGCCTTCGCTCCCCGCGTCACCTCCTACCCGGCGAGCCCCGTCAATGACGAGGTCTTCACCGAGATCGAGCTGAGCGAGTAGCAGCAGTACCCGTGTGGAGCCGGTCCCTGGTCGGGGCCGGCTCCATCGCGCTGTAGGCCCCCTGTCCGGCTCGCGCCGGTCGACCCGGAAGGATCCCTCGAGTGTTACGCGTCATCGGTAAACGGATAGCCCTGCTCATCCCCACCCTGTTCGGACTGTCCATCCTGCTGTTCCTGTGGGTGCGCAGCCTCCCCGGTGGTCCCGCCACCGCCCTGCTGGGCGAGAAGGCGACCCCCGAGGCGATCGCCCGGGTCAACGAGCTCTACGGCTTCGACCGGCCGCTGCTCACGCAGTACCTGACCTACGTCGGACGCCTGCTGCAGGGCGATTTCGGCGTCTCCATCAACACCGGCCGTCCGGTACTCGAGGAATTCGCCACGCGTTTCCCCGCCACGCTCGAACTGACCGTCGTCGCCCTGATCTTCGCGATCGGCGTCGGAGTGCCCCTCGGCTACTTCGCCGCGCGGTACTACGGCCGGTTCCTCGACCACAGTTCGGTGGTGCTCAGCCTGATCGGCATCACGGTGCCGGTCTTCTTCCTCGCCTTCATCCTGAAGTACATCTTCGCCATCCAGTGGGGCATCCTGCCCCCGGACGGCCGGCAGGACGCACGCATCGATGCGACCCACTACACGCAGTTCTACGTCCTGGACGGCATCCTGACCGGGGAGTACGACGCCGCGTGGGACGCCTTCCTGCACCTGATCCTGCCGGGGCTGGCCCTCGGTACCATCCCGCTCGCCATCATCGTCCGCATCACGCGGGCCTCGGTGCTCGAGGTGCAGAACGCCGACTACGTCCGCACCGCCCGCGCCAAGGGCCTCATGGAGCGCACCATCCGCGGCAGCTTCATCTTGCGGAACGCCATGCTGCCCGTGGTCACGACCATCGGCCTCCAGCTGGGCCTGCTCATCTCGGGGGCGGTCCTCACCGAGACGGTCTTCGCCTTCAACGGCATCGGGCGGTTCCTGCGGGACGCGATCTTCGGCCTGGACTACCCGGTGCTGCAGGGCTTCATCATCTTCATCGCGATCCTCTACGCCCTGATCAACCTGATCGTCGACCTGTCCTACTCCGTCATCGACCCGAGGGTGCGTGTGCAATGAGTACCATCCTGCCTCCCGCCGCCGGCGGTTCAGCAGCCCCGAACGACCCCGCCATCGACACCGGCCGGGGAACCGGCCTGTGGAAGGACGCCTTCCTCCGCCTGCGCCGCAATCCGCAGGCGATCGTGGGCGCCGTCATCATCGGTCTGTTCCTGCTCGTGGCCATCCTCGCGCCGCTCCTCGCCCCCTACGGCGGCGACGAACTGCCGGGCCGCACGTCCATCACCCCGACCACCATCCCCGGGCCGGGCGAGATCGACGGCTTCCCGCTCGGCCTCGACCGCTTCGGCGGTGACGTGCTGAGCAAGCTCATCTGGGGTGCGCAGGCCTCGCTGCTCATCGGCGTCGTCTCCACGGCGCTGGGGCTCGCGGGCGGCATGCTGCTCGGCGTCCTGGCGGGCGGCCTCGGCGGCTGGGTGGACAACGTGATCATGCGCTTCGTCGACATCCTGCTATCCGTGCCGAACCTGCTCCTCGCCGTCAGCATCGCCGCGGTGCTGGGCCAGAGCTCGTACGCGATCATGATCGCCATCGGTGTCTCGCAGATCCCGATCTTCGCGCGGCTCCTGCGCTCCTCGATGCTGTCGCAGCGCGGCGCGGACTACATCCTCGCGGCGCAGACCCTGGGGCTCAGCCGGCGCACCATCACGATGAGCCACCTCCTGCCGAACAGCATGGGCCCGGTCATCGTGCAGGCGACGCTGACGCTCGCGACAGCCGTCATCGACGCGGCCGCACTGTCCTTCCTCGGTCTCGGCGGTGGGCTGCCGCAGGCCGCCGAGTGGGGGCGCATGCTCACCTACGCGCAGGCCGAACTCGCCGTGGCACCGCAGCTCGCCTTCCTGCCCGGCGCCTGCATCGCGATCACGGCGCTCGGCTTCACGCTGCTGGGCGAGTCGCTCCGGGAGGCGCTGGACCCGAAGACGCGGCGCAAGTAGCCGCCGCGTCCCACCCGTGCACGACGACGGCCACCACCTACCCCGGTGGTGGCCGTCGTCGCATCCGCATGCGGGCCAGGCCGACGCAGAGGCGGAGGCAGGTGCGGGGGCCGGGCCGTCCTACCGGGCGTGCTTCTCCAGCCGGTGCGGGTCGATCAGCAGGCCCTCGTCCCAGTGCCCCGTCTCGGCTGCGGCCCGGTAGGTCGCGCGCAGGAACATGAGCAGCGTGGCATCCGGATCGGTGGACGTCCGGACCGCCTCGTAGGGCAGGAGGAACTGGCGGAACTCCTCGCTGTAGAACGTCCCCTCGACGCCGGGCGAGGCGTCCCGGTAGCCCTCCGGCTCCGGGTACGCGTAGGAGTAGAAGGCGCCCTCCTCGCCGCCACCGGCCCAGAAGCCGCAGCTCGAGAGTTCGTGCGAGTACCCCTCCTCCATCACCCAGTCCGCGCAGTTCGGGGCACCGCCGGGATGCGTGGGTGCCGGGCGGCCGGAGAAGCGCGTGCAGGCCAGGTCCATGGCGCCCCAGAAGTAGTGCACGGGGCTGACCTTCCCGAGGAATTCGGCCCGGAAGCGGGTGATGACGCGCTCGGCCTGGATCAACTGCTGCCAGTAGGCGGTGACGGCGGCGGCGTCGTAGGAGGCATTCGTGTGGTCCTCGGGGAAGGGGACCGTGGATTCCACCTCGGTGGGGACGGGCCGGATGGGTGCCTCGACCCCCAGGTCCGCCAGCGCCGTCATGACCCGCTCGTGGAACCGGGCGACCGACTGCGGCTCGAGGGGCACCCTGCGTTCCTCGCCGAGGCTGGTGCGGATCAGTAGGCGGTGGGCGACGACGTCGAACTCGAGGTCGAAGACGCCGGTGCCGTAGGGGATGGAGGAGGTGCCGAGGCCCCGCGGGGTCACGTAGAACGGCACCTGCCACCAGTGGTTCACCAGCGGCGCGTGCGCCATGCGGATCTTGCCGACCACCTGCATCCACATGTGGAGCGTCGCCTGCGTGTCCTTCCAGTCGGCCACGCGCAGCGCGGGCCACCCTTCGGACCATCGCTGTGCGGGGATCACGGTGCGTGTGGTCCCCTCCCTGCCGTCGCGCTCTCCCATGCCGCCCCGTCCGTTGAAGTGATCGTCGTCGTGCAGCCAATCTATTCACTGGCGGCCGTCCGGTACAGGCTCGGGACCACGGGGGCGCGGAACCATCCGGACACCTCCGGCCGGTGCGCGCGGTGATGGCGCGTCCTCCGGTCCCCTGCGTGTCGCGGCGGTCGGTACCGCGCGGAAGGGCGCGCACTGCTTGCTAGGGTGGCAGCGACGGATCCCGGCCGAGGCGGGCCACGTACGCGGTACGCGGTCCTCTCCGGGGATACCCCGGGGCACGCAGACCGACCAGCACAGAGCGCCTCGGGCACCTGACTGCGCTCCGCGCAGCTCAGCGCCCGAACAGGACGACAGGTCGGCCGGGGTCCGTCACGCCGCGCGATCACCGCGGGCGGGTCAGGGGGAGGCCATGGAGCAGGACGACCGATCGCACGACCACGTCCTGCCCGAGGACCACGTCCTGCCCGACCTGGCGCAGGCCGCGGGACGGTCACCCACCCGGCCGGCGGCCGGGTCCCTGGTGCTCGCCCGCACTCCCGCGCCGGGCGTCGCCGCCCTCGCCCGGCTGCTGGCCCACGCCTTCCTCGACGCGCCCGACTGGCGGCGCGAGGACCTCGTCGATGCGGGAGCATACGTTCTCGGGGCACGACGGCGGTGGCTCGGACCGCTCGTGCGGTCGGTCCTGAAGGGTTATCCCCGGAGACCGGCGGGCGCCCCGCGGGAGCTGTCCCGCTGGATCGCCGCGCAACCGGCACTGACCGACGCGGTCGGGAAGGCCGGCGCGAACAGCAGACCCATCGCGCCGTCGCACGTCCTCCCCGCGGCCGCAGCCGCCGACGCGACCACCGCCATCCCGACCGCCCCCACCCCGACGGCCACGACGGTTGTGGCGGCCCCCACGGCCCCGACAGCCGGGGGACCCGGGGCGCACGAGTCCCGGGAGTCCTGCGACCTCACCTGGCTGGCGCGTGAGTTGCGGCTGACGCCCGGCGACCTCGACTGGTTCGCCGACACCCGGCAGTGGAACCGCCGCGCGGTCCCGGTCCTGCAGCACTACCGGTATTCCTGGCGGCAGCGACCGGGCCGGGTACCGCGCCTCCTCGAGGTGCCCGGACCCCGCCTGCGCATCATCCAACGCCGCCTGCTCGACCGCATCCTCGCTCCGCTTCCACTGCATCCGGCGGCGCACGGCTTCGTCCGCGGGCGCAGTGCGCTCACGGGCGCTGCGCTCCACACCGGGGCCGACGTCGTCATCTCCCTCGATCTCACCGCCTTCTTCGCGCACGTCGTACCCGGGCGGATCTTCGGGGCCCTGCGACAGGCGGGCTATCCCGAGGCGACCGCCCATGTGCTGACGGGACTCACTACGCATTCCGTACCCGACGCCGTCTTCCGGTCCATGCCGGACGGCGGCGGGCCGGACGAGCGCTTCGCCCTGCGCCGGGCACTGCGGACAGCGCACCTGCCGCAGGGCGCCCCGTCATCGCCCGCCCTCGCGAACCTCGCGGTGCGGCGCCTCGATGCTCGGCTCACCGGCTACGCCGTAGCAGCGGGCGGGGTCTATACGCGGTATGCCGACGACCTCGCGTTCAGCGGCTCCGCGGACCTCGCGCGTCGGGCGGATGCCTTCGTCCGGGGAGTGGGACGCATCGTCACCGCCGAGGGCCTCGCGGTCAACGCCCGGAAGACGCGGGTGCGCGGCAGCAGCGTCCGCCAGTCGGTGACGGGGATCGTGGTCAATGCGCACCCCAATGTCGCACGGACGGAGTACGACACCCTGAAGGCGATCCTGCACAACTGCGCGCTCCACGGTCCGGAGTCCCAGCGCCGCGGCCGGGCCGAGTTCAGCGACCACCTCGCGGGGCGCATCGCGTGGGTGTCCGCCCTCAACGCGTCACGCGGCGACAAGCTGCGCGACGCGTTCGAGCGGATCAGCTGGTGAGCCGGACTAGGACGCGAGGTCCTCGTCGATGTTGAGCTCGTTGCCGGGGATCGACGCCAGGAGCTTCCGTGTATAGGGGTGGCGGGGGTTCTGGAAGACCTCCTCGGAGCTCGCCGCCTCGACGAGCTCGCCGTCCTTCATGACACAGACGTAGTCGGAGATGAGGCGTACCACCGCGAGGTCGTGCGAGATGAAGAGGTAGCTCAGGCCGAGCTCCGACTGCAGGTCGCCGAGGAGCTTGAGGATCTGGGCCTGCACCAGGACGTCGAGGGCTGACACCGGCTCGTCGCACACGATCAGCTCGGGCTGCAGGGCCAGGGCACGGGCGATCGCGACGCGCTGGCGCTGCCCGCCCGAGAGTTCCGCCGGGTAGCGCCGCAGGGCGTTCTGGGGGAGCGAGACCTGGTCCATCAGCTCGCGGACGCGTGCTGCGCGTTCCTTCCTGGATCCGCGCTTGTAGGCATTCAGCGGCTCCTCGACGATCCGCTCGATGGTGAACATCGGGTTCAGCGAGGAGTACGGGTCCTGGAAGATGGGCTGCACGCGCTGGCGGAAGTCGTTCAGCTGCGCCTTGTCGAGGGTCGCGACATCCATGCCGTCGAACGTCATGGTGCCCGACGTCGGTTCGATCAGCTTGAGCAGCATGCGCGCCGTCGTCGTCTTGCCCGAGCCTGACTCGCCGACGATCGCCACGGTCTGTCCGCGGGGGACGTCCAGGGTGACGTTCTTCGCCGCATAGAAGTCGTCCTTGCTGCCGCGCCGCTTGTAGATCTTCGTGAGGTCGCGGATCTCCACGATGTTCGCGGGAGGGGTGTGCGCCGAGCCGTCCGCGACCGGTGCCGCGGCGGTCGGGCGATCGGCCGACGACGTCGCCGCATGGGCGCCCGTGCTGCCGGCCTCGGCGGCGGGGGCGGACGACGCCTGTTCGCCGCTGGAAGCTGCACCCGGTCCGGCATCGTGCCCTGTCCCGTGCCCCGTCCCGTGCGCTGTCCCGTGCCCGGTTTCGTGTTCCGCCTCGTGCTCCGCGAAGACCGCCTCGGCGAGCTTGAGGCGTGATGCGGCATCGGCCGTGAAGGCTCCCGGCCGCAGGCGGACCGCGGCGACGCTGGGCGCCGCGCGCACCAGGGACTGCGTGTAGGGGTGCTGGGGATCGTTGAGCAGCTGGTCGGCGGGACCTGTCTCGACGACGCGGCCGCGATGCATGACCACGAGTTGCGACGCACGCTCGGCGGCGAGGCCGAGGTCGTGGGTGATCAGGAGCACGGACGTGCCCAGCTGCTCCGTCATCGTCTCGATCTGGTCGAGGATGGTGCGCTGCACCGTGACATCGAGCGCCGAGGTCGGCTCGTCCGCGATGAGCAGGCGCGGCTGGCAGGCGAGGCCGATGGCGATCAGCGCGCGCTGGCGCATGCCGCCGGAGAACTCGTGCGGGTACTGCTTGGCGCGCTCGCCGGCGTCGGGCAGGCCGGCCGCGGAGAGGACGTCGATGACGCGTTGCTTGACGTTCTTCTTCGTCGCCATGCCGTGCACCAGGAGCGTCTCGGCGACCTGCGTGCCGATCTTCGTCACCGGGTTCAGATTGGACATCGGGTCCTGCGGCACGAGGCCGATCGCGCGTCCGCGGATGGAGCGCATCTTCGCCTCGGGCAGCTGCACGAGGTCCTGTCCCTCGAACATGATGCTGCCGGAGGTGACACGGCCGTTGCCGGGCAGCAGGCCGATGCAGGCCATCGCCGTCGTCGACTTGCCGGAGCCGGACTCACCGACGATGGCCAGCGCACTGCCGCGCTTCAGGCTGAAACTGGCGTTCTCGACCGCCTGGACCTCGCCGTGCGTGGTCCGGAAACTGACTGCGAGGTCCCGAACCTCCAGCAGGGGTGCGTCGAGATCCTCGGGCCGGTCGGTCGCGGCGGGGGTGATGTCCGTCATAGCACCATCGTGCCCTATCGACGGGCGTGTTCCCGTCCGGTCGGGGCCGCTCGCCACAACTTTTCGGGAACGATGGACGGACCGGTGCGGTGCGCCTGCTACGCCTCGGCCGCCCGGTGCCCGGTCAGGCGGCGGGCGAGGTGATCGACGGCGAGCCGGTACCCGTCGATGCCCGCCCCCACGATCACGGCGTCGGCCACGCCGGAGATGTACGAGTGGTGCCGGAAGTCCTCGCGCCGGTGCACGTTGCTGATGTGCACCTCGACGACCGGCAGCCCGACGGCGGAGAGCGCGTCCCGCAGCGCGATCGAGGTGTGGGTGAACGCACCGGCATTGATGACGATGCCGTCCGCGGTGCCTCGCGCCGCGTGGATCGCGTCGATGAGTTCGCCCTCGTGGTTGGACTGCATCGCCGTCGTCGTGCAGCCCGCTGCCTGCGCGGCCTCCTCGGCCAGGCGCACGACGTCGTCGAGCGTGGCCGTGCCGTACACGGACGGCTCCCGGGTGCCGAGCAGGTTCAGGTTGGGGCCGTTGATCACGAGGATGCCGGGCGTGTGGTGCGTCATGCCTCCACTATGCCGCATGGCTCCCGGCCGGCACCGGATCGGCGAGCCGCGCGCGCAGGCGGACGGCACCGATCGCACCGGCCACCGTCACCAGGCTCATGGCGGCGAGGACGACGCCGGGGTGCCACCAGGCGCCGTCGGTCGCGATGCCGAAGCGCTGCGTGATCGAGGGTGCGAATCCGGCGACGATCGCGGCGATGCTGTAGGCGAAGGACAGCGCGGTGAACGCCGTCGCCGGCTTGAAGATGTCCGCCATGAGTCCACCGAGGGCGGCCCAGCTCGCCGTCGGCAGGATGCCGCCGAGGATGATGGCGGCGATGTACATCGGTTCGGTGGCGATGCTGATGACCCAGTACAGCGGGAAGGCGATCAACGCCGTTCCGAGGGCCCCGCCGGCGACGACCTTCGCGGACCCGATGCGCATGGCGAGGTAGCCGAACGCCGGGATGGTGCCGAGCTGGAGGATGGACCCGACGAGGGCGGCGTTGAGCACCGTGGCCCGGGAGAGGCCGAGCGTCTCGGTGCCGTAGGCCTGGGTGTAGGTGACCATGAGGAAGTAGGAGCCGATCCCGAGCACCGCGGAGGCGATCGCGACGACGATCGCGACCGGCTGGGACTTCAGGACCTCGAGGAAGGGGATGCGGGGCAGCCGGTGTCCCTCGCTCGCCTGCTTGAAGACCGGGGTCTCGTCGATGGCGAGGCGCAGGTAGATCGCGACGGCGAGGAACGGGAAGGCGAGGAGGAACGGGATGCGCCAGCCCCAGGTGGTCATGACCTCGGGTGCGACGACGGCGAGGACCAGGAAGATGACCGAGATCAGCATGGTGCCGACCGGCGACCCGAGCTGCGGGATCGACGCGTAGAGCGCCCGCTTCCGGGGTTCGGCGTGCTCGGTCGCGATGAGGATGGAGCCGCCCCACTCGCCGCCCAGGGAGAGTCCCTGCAGGAAGCGGAGCGCGGTCAGGATGATGGGCGCCCAGATCCCGATGGCGTTGTAGTCGGGCAGCAGACCCACGGTCCCCGTGGCGAGACCCATCAGCGTGATGGTCCAGATCAGGGTCCGCTTGCGGCCGATCCGGTCACCGAGGTGGCCGAAGAGGATGGCTCCGAGGGGGCGGGCGACGAACCCCATCGCGAAGACCAGGAACGCCGAGAGGGTGCCGGTCAGCGGATCCTGCTCGGTGAAGAAGACGACATTGAACACGAGTGCGGCTGCGGTGCCGAACACGTAGAAGTCGTAGGACTCGAGTGCTGTTCCGACGAACGAGGCGCCGGCGACGCGGCGGGCCATGCGCGGATTCGATGCGGGAGGCTGCTGAAGGGTAGTGGACACGCTGAAATTGTCCTCTCGGCAGTGCCGTGGGGCCACGTTTCAGGACGAACATCACACTGCCGCGGCCCATGGAGCCTACGCGGGCAGGGACCGTCGAACCTGCGCCCCGATGATCGCCCGCCCCGCCGCCACGAGCGCCCCGGTCACGGCGGCGGGGTCCTCCATGAATCCGTGAACCATGGCGCCGTCCCGCAGCATGATGAGTTGGTCCGCGACGAGGTCCGGCTCGTCCGCACCGAGGTCGCGCAGGAGGCCTGCGACGACGCCGTGCAGCCAGGAGCGGTACCGGGCGACGGCGGCCCGCACCGGGTTGCCGGCCGCGGGGTACTCGGCTGCGGCGTTGATGAAGGTGCAGCCCCGGAAGCCCGGACGGCAGGCAGCGCTGCCGTTGGCTTCGGCGACGTGCAGCAGGACCGTGCAGGCGTCGAGCCCGGCCGCACGCTCCTTCGCCACGGCCTGCTGCAGCAGGCCGAGCTGCTGATCGAGGTAGGCGACCACGAGGTGGTCCTTGGAGGGGAAGTGGCGGTAGAAGGTCACCTTGGTGGTACCGGCGTCGGCGATGACGCGATCGGCGCTGACCGAGCGGATGCTCGTGGCGTCGAACAGTGCGGTGGCCGAGGCGAGGATGCGCTCGCGGACGGGCGGCTGGGCGGTCATCGTGCTCCATTCGGGGTTCGGGGCTTCTCCGGCGACGATTTTGTGGACGTAGAGTTACTAGTTAGTCTACAAGGGATGGGCGTCACCCTGGCACCCGGGACGAAAGGATCGACACCATGAGTGCTCTCTACACGGCAGTGGCCACGGCAACGGGCGACGGGCGCAACGGCGAGGCCCGGACCGACGACGGGCAGCTCGCCGTCGACCTGGCCGTCCCGAAGGAGATGGGCGGAGCCGGTGGCGCGACCAACCCCGAGCAGCTCTTCGCCGTCGGGTACGCCGCCTGCTTCCACAGCGCCCTGAAGCTCGTCGCGGGCCGCAGCAAGGCGAAGATTAGCGACACCGCCGTCACGGCCGAGGTCAGCATCAACCCGACGGACGGCGGCGGGTTCCAGCTCGCCGTCGCACTGCACGCCGAGATCGGCGGCGTGGACCAGGAGACGGCAGACTCCCTCGTCGAGCAGGCCCACCAGGTCTGCCCCTACTCGAACGCCACGCGCGGCAACATCGACGTCACGGTGGACGCCACGATCGGCTGATCTGCCCCGATGGACGCAGAAGGCCCCCGCCCGAGGGCGGGGGCCCTCTGCCTGCGCTGCTACTTCCGCAGGGACACGGCGATCTGCTGCATGATCGTCGGGTCCGACAGGGTGGTGGCGTCACCGACCTCGCGACCCTCCGCCACGTCCTTGAGCAGGCGGCGCATGATCTTCCCGCTGCGGGTCTTCGGCAGTTCCGGCACCACCAGGATGTTCCTCGGCTTGGCGATCGGCCCGATCTCCTTGCCCACATGGTTCCGCAGGGTGGTGACGATGTCGTCGTCGTCCTTCGCCGAGCCCCGCAGGATCACGAAGGCGACCACCGCCTCACCCGTCGTCTCGTCGCTCGCGCCGACGACGGCCGCCTCCGCCACCGACGGGTGGCTCACCAGCGCCGATTCGATCTCCGTGGTGGAGAGCCGGTGGCCCGAGATGTTCATGACGTCGTCCACGCGACCGAGGAGCCAGATGTCGCCGTCGGCATCCTTCTTCGCGCCGTCCCCCGCGAAGTACATGGCGTCGAAGCGGGACCAGTAGGTGTCCTTGAAGCGCTGGGGATCGCCCCAGATACCCCGCAGCATCGAGGGCCACGGCTCGCGGATGACGAGGTAGCCGCCGGAGCCGTCGGGTACCGAGGCGCCGAGCTCGTCGACGACATCGATCGCGATGCCGGGGACGGCGACCTGCGCCGAGCCCGGTTTCGTCGCCGTGACACCGGGCATCGGCGCGATCATGTGAGCGCCCGTCTCCGTCTGCCACCAGGTGTCGACGATCGGAGCCTTGCCACCGCCGATGACCTCGCGGTACCACATCCAGGCCTCGGGGTTGATGGGTTCGCCGACGGAACCGAGGACGCGGATGGAGGACAGATCGTACTTCTGGGGGATTTCGCGCCCCCACTTCATGAAGGTGCGGATGGCCGTCGGGGCCGTGTAGAGGATGGTGACGCCGTACTTCTCGACGAGTTCCCACCATCGGCCCTGGTGCGGGGTGTCCGGTGTCCCCTCGTACATCAGCTGCGTCGCGCCGTTGACGAGGGGCGCGTAGGCGACGTAGCTGTGGCCCGTCACCCAGCCGATGTCCGCGGTGCACCAGAAGACATCGGTCTCGGGGCGGAGGTCGAACGTGTTCCGGTGCGTGAAGGCGGTCTGCGCGAGGTAGCCACCGGTCGTGTGGAGGATGCCCTTCGGCTTCCCTGTGGTGCCGGAGGTGTAGAGGATGAACAGCGGGTGCTCGGCGTCGTGGGCCACCGCGGCGTGCTCGTCGGACGCCCCCTCCACGACGTCGTGCCACCAGACGTCGCGCCCCTCGGTCCATTCGACGGGTTCGTTGTTGCGGCGGACCACGACGACGTTCGTGACGGTGTGCCCCTCCTTCTCGAGCGCACCGTCGACCGCGGGCTTGAGGGCACTGGGCTTGCCCCGGCGGTAGGTGCCGTCGGAGGTGACCACGAGTTTCGCCTCGGCATCGTCGATGCGGCTGCGGAGGGCGTCCGCGGAGAACCCGCCGAACACCACGGAATGGACCGCGCCGATGCGCGCGCAGGCGAGCATGGTGACCACGGCCTCCGGGATCATGGGGAGGTACACCGCAACACGGTCGCCCTTCTCGACGCCGAGCGATTCGAAGGCATTGGCAGCTTTCTTCACGTCCCGTGTGAGCTCCGCATAGGTGATGGTCCGGGTGTCTCCGGGCTCGCCCTCGAAGTGGATGGCCACGCGATCGCCGAGCCCGGCCTCGACATGGCGGTCCAGCGCGTTGTAGGCCGCATTGATGGTCCCGCCCACGAACCACTTGGCGAACGGGGCATCGGTCCAATCGAGCGTCTGCGTGAAGTCCGTGTCCCAGGACAGGAGTGCACGGGCCTGGGCCGCCCAGAACTCCGTGCCCTGCTCGCGCGCCTCGTCGTAGAGGGACGGCTGGGCGACGGCGTTCGCGGCGAACTCCGCGCTGGGCGGGAAACGGCGCTCCTCGTGCAGCAGGTTCTCGAAGGCGTCGCCCTGGCGATCGGCGCTCATGTTCTACCCCTTTATGACGTGTCCGGTACAGATTCGATGGAGGAGCCCGGCCGGGGCCGCGAGGAATCGCAGCACGGCGACGTGCTCCACCGGAACACTATCGAGTTCTCCGCTCGCCGTGTGCCCGCGGTCACACGGCCTAGCCGAGATGCGGCGATTGTGCGGTGAGTGGCCAGGACGCTCCGCGCCTCGTCGGTGGAGTTGCCACGGGCCGGTGGCTAGGGTGGACGAAGGTAATCAGCGCCGGTGGTCGGGGGCCGCCGGTGACCAGGGCTACGAACGGGAGAAGACCATGACCGAATCATCCGAGGGGCAGCGCGCCGCCGGTGCGGACACCGGAGGGCCGGCACCCTCGTCCTCGGGGCACGGCTCGGATCCGGGAGTGTCGTCCTCCCCGGTCGGCCCCAGTACAGCGCTCGTCGGTCCCTTCACGCTCCGCGAAACGGTCTTCGGCGGGGGCGTGGCCCTGGTCTTCATCGGTACGCTGCTGCCGTTCATCGACGGCATGGTGCGCTCTGCCACGTTCTGGAACACCGAGCCGCTGTTCTTCATCGGCATCGGCATCCTGATGCCCGTGATCGCGCTGGCACTGCTGGCCGGTCGTCGGCTCGGATCGCACGGGCTCCGGGTGGGATCGCTCTCCGTCGACCAGTTCGCGTCCGTGAGCGCCGTGCTGGCCGCCGCCTTCTTCTTCCTGGAGACCGTCACCGACTTCCGGGCCGGGTCCCTGCTGGCGCTGATCGGAGCCCTCGGCATGCTGGCGGCGACCGTCGTCGGCCCCTTCCTACCCGTGGTGAGGAACGACTTCGAGGACCGGCCGGAGGTTGCGGCCCATCGCACGGCACGTCCCATGACGGCCGCCGGCCCCCGCCCACCCAGGCCGGAGAAGGTAGAGAAGGCAGAGAAGGCAGAGAAGCCTGGAAAGGTGCTGAAGGCCGAGAAGTCGGTAGCCTCCGTGACGACCGGACCGGCCACGGGTGACGCCGGCAGCTCGGCAGCTCCCGGCCGGTCGGGTGCCACCGATCGCGGACGAGCGGGGGATGACATCAATCCGGCTGCGGCTGCCGTCCGGCAGAACGGTGCAGGCCTCTACGGCGCGGGTGGCGCGGGTGTGGTGGGAGCAGGAGCCGCAGCGTCGGGCCAGTCCGGGCTGGAGCGGTCCGCCGCGCAGGCATCCGATCGGGATGCGTCGGCCGAGTCAGGCGCGCACTCCGTCGGTGAGGATGCCGATGAGCGGACGGATGGCCGCTCCGACCGCTCGCCGGAGTCCCGGACGGGCGCCGCGGATCAGACTCGCGCGCACGACGTCGTGCGGGACGAGTCGACGAAGACCTACGGGGCGGCCGACGCAGCACCGGAGGAACGCGCGCGGCAGGAGCCGATCACCGCCACCCGGTCCGCGGATGAGGAACCGGTCGTCGAAGCCTTCTGGTTCGCCGTCGGATCCCCCCGTCCCGTCGTGGACGAACAGTCGGGACGCGAGATTTTCACCCTGCAACCCGGTGACTGGGAAGTGGGCATCGAGGACCGGGGGCACGAATTCCTCGTCCAGGACAAGCGCACGGGCGCCGTCGGTATCCTGCGCGATCTCCGCAACATCGAGCGCGCCCCCCGCGACTGACGCACCGACCGCCACGGCGAGCACGTGGACAGAGACGCACCGCTGGAAGGAAGCCCTATCGTGGCAGGCAGGAAAGTGAAGCTCGAGGAGGAGGCTCCGGTCACCCTCAAGCGCCGTGCTCGGAAGATCAACCGGATCCTCGGTGAGACGTATCCGTACGCGGTCGCCGAACTCGACTTCAGGAACGCTTTCGAACTCCTCGTCGCGACCGTCCTGTCGGCGCAGACCACCGACGTCCGGGTGAACCTGACCACGCCGGCCCTGTTCGAGCGGTATCCGGACGCCAGGACCCTGTCCGAGGCGGACGAGATGGAGCTGCAGGAGATCATTCGCCCCACCGGGTTCTACCGCGCGAAGGCGAACAGCCTCCTGTCCCTGTCCCGCCGCCTCGTCGACGACTACGACGGCGAGGTCCCGCCCTCGCTGGAGGATCTCGTGACGCTGCCCGGAGTGGGCCGCAAGACGGCCAATGTGGTGCTCGGCAACGCGTTCGGCGTTCCGGGCATCACGGTCGACACGCACTTCGGGCGTCTGGCCCGTCGCTTCCGGTGGACGGCATCGGACGATCCGGTGAAGGTCGAGATGGAGGTGGGCGTGCTGTTCGACCGCAAGGACTGGACCATGCTGTCCCACCACGTCGTCTTCCACGGCAGGCGGATCTGCCACGCCAAGAAGCCCGCCTGCGGTGTCTGCCCCGTCGCAGCCCTGTGCCCGTCCTACGGAGAGGGCGAGACGGACCCCGTTAAGGCAGCGAAACTCCTCAAGTACGAGCTCGCACCGGGACGCGAGGACCTCCTGGACCTCATGCGAGCGGGACGCACCCGGGCAGAGCTCCGCGAGGCAGGGCACGGACTGGGTGGCTGAATCATCGACGCCCAGGGGAAGGGGCGCAGCCTCACGGTCGACCGACCGTTGTCGGCTACGACGCTGCGCCCTGTCGGTCGGCCGGCGATGAGCGTCCGCGACGACGTGTCCGTCTGGGTCCGTTCGATGCAGGGCACCGACGCGGCGCTCGTGCGGCCCGACGGCTGGCAGTTCGCCAGGCTCGATCCGGCACGAACCCGTCGTGCGGCCGTCCTGGTCCTGTTCGGCGTGCGACAGGATCGCAGCCCAGCGCCGGCTCCGGGCGACCTCACCCATGACGACCTCGATCTCCTGTTCGTGGTCCGCGCAGGCTCGCTGTCCCATCATCCCGGGCAGGTGGCGTTTCCCGGTGGGACCATCGATCCCGGTGACGTCGACGAGGGCGGCGCAGCGCTCCGTGAGGCGCGGGAGGAGACCGGCCTCGATCCCGAGGGAGTCGCGCTCCTCGGCCCGCTTCCGGAGGTCGGCCTCCCGGTCAGCAACTTCATGGTCACTCCCGTTCTCGCCTGGTGGGAGCGGCAGTCGCCGACCCACGCCGTGGACACTGCGGAATCCGAACTCGTCTTCCGGTGCCCCGTGAGTACCCTGCTCGACCCGGACCGCAGACGGACGGCGTTCCTGGAACGCGACGGCTTCGTCAGCCGTACCCCGGCCTTCGTCACGCCCCACGCCGTGATCTGGGGATTCACGGCGATGCTTCTGGACGCGATCTTCGACGGACTGGGGTGGACCCGCGCGTGGGACCGCTCGCTGGAGATCCCCGCACCGCTGTGAGCCGGCCCGGGTTCTCCCCGAGCGGCACTGTCGAGGGTCTCGCCGGCAGGTAGCGTTCGCCCACGTGCGCCGGCAGGCCCACGAGCCCCTCGACGGTGTCGAGGCGTTCCTTCGTCCTGACCGCAGCGCTCGCGGCCGGGAGCAGCTGTGTCCCGACGCCCTTCGCCCGGACCAGTTCGAGCACGCGTTCCGGAGTGTTCCCCTGGGGCAGTACCGATCGCAGGACCGTCCGGCGGGTGGCGACCGGCAGGAGGCCGAGAGTGAGTGAAGCGGGATTGGAGAGGGCCAGGGAGACCGCCTTCGAATCAACGAACCTGACGGCGGCGGCTCCGACGGGGTGTACGAACCGCACTGCCGGCGCGAGCACCGAGAGTCGGGGGGAGGAGGCGGCATGCCAGGCCGTCACGGACAGGGTCCGTCGCGTCGGACCGACGAGCGAGGACAGGGCGGCCGGCGTTCGTGAGAGCGCATGCAGCCCGGTCGTGAGCCGACCCGCTCCCGGGAGACGTGCCGCGACCGCACCGACGGAGCGGGCCGCCGTGGTGAGCCGTGCCACGACGGCCTGCACCCGGATCACCATCTGCGCAGCCCGAGCCGCTCCGACGAGGGACGTGATCGCCGCCGATCCGCCGAGCGTCACGAAGCTCAGGGCGATGCCGACCCCCGCGAGAGCCGCGCATTCCAGCAGGAAGGAGTGCGTCTCGTCGATGAGTTCTTCGTGTGCGAGGGTGATGGCCTCTGCGAGCGAGCTGCAGGCGCCGGCGATGTCCCGCGCTGCCACCGCGATCTGCCGGCCGGTGTCCTGGATTGCAGCGTTCCTCGTGCGGAACTGCGTCAGGTCCGCCGAGGCGAGCCCTTGCACGGCGTCGCCGGCGACGGCCGCAGAACCGTCCATCCCTCCCTCGATCTGCGCGGCGAGCTCCCTCCATGCGGTGCTCGCGGATCGGAGCGCTTCAGGGTCTCCGGCCGGCCAGAGGACGCCCGCGATCCCCGCGACGATGTCCCAGCCAGGCGGAGGACAGCCCCTATTGCCGTCAGCGGCGGAGGGAAACACCCATGCCGGCCCGTCCGGACGGAACGCGGGCAGGAACGGGGTCATGAGGGCAGAGACACCCATCGACGCGATGTGCTCGGCCTGGAGGTACTTCCCAGCTGCGATGGCGAGAGCGCGCGAGGTGTCCGAGCAGGCGAGTTCGAGCTCGCGGCAGGCATCGGCCGCTTCGGCGGCGGCCGGATCGTACGAGGCAGCCCAGTCGGACCCCAGGGCGTCCCAGCCCGCCATTCCACCGCTCCGTTCGAGGATCCCGCCCAGAACACCGACCGCATCGGAGATCCTGCTGCCCGCCGCCTCGACGAATGCGGACGCCTCCTCCATCCGGTCCGTGTCGATCCTCAGCGCGTGCATCCAACTCACCCTCCCCTGTGTCCGTGCCACCGTACGGGCCGGACGATCTCCTCGGCCGGAAGGGCGGGGCGATGTGGACAACCCGGCGCGGGAGCTACTTGGCGTCCGCGTAGGAGCTGACGATCGCCGTCGTGATCGCGAAGTCGATGGGGATGTCACCGAAGATGAGTCGCGTCGCGGCTCGCGCAGCGTCCTCGAGCACGGCCTGCGCCTCCTCGGCGCGAGCGACGGGGACGTGGAGCATCACCTCGTCGTGGAGGAAGAAGGCGATGCGGCTGCGTGGCTCAGGAAAAGCCGCCGTCGCGATGCGCCGCCGCACCTCCGCCAACCAGCACAGGGCCCATTCGGCAGCGGAGGCCTGCACCACGAAATTACGGGTGAACCGTCCGCGGGCCCGCGCCGCGCTGTCGGCGCGACGCTGTTCCTCCGCCGTCGTCGTCCGCTGCCGCGCGAACCATTCCTCCGACGCGGGAGGGCACCCGCGGCCCAGGTAGCTCGAGACGCCCCCACCCGTCTCGCCGGCCCGCGCCGCGGCCTCGACGACACCGATCGCGCGCGGGTAGGCGCGTGTCAGCTGGGGCATGAGTCTGCCGGACTCGCCGCTCGTGGCCCCGTACATGGCCCCGAGCATGGCCAGCTTCGCCTTCGACCGGTCACCTCCGAAGCCCTGGTCGGCGATGCCCTGGTACAGGTCGCGGCCGCGTGCCGCAGCCGCCAACGCGGAATCACGACCGAGGGCCGCCAGGACCCGGGGTTCGAGCTGCGCGGCATCGGCGACGACGAAGCACTGACCGTCGTCCGGCCGGACGGCGTCACGTACCTGGCGAGGGATCTGCAGCGCCCCACCCCCGCGGGACGCCCACCGACCGGACACCACTCCACCGACGACGTACTCGGGGCGGAAGCGTCCGTCGCGCACCCACGTGTCGAGCCAGATCCACCCGTTCGCCGTGAGGAGACGGGACAGCTTCTTGTACGCCAGGAGCGGTCCGATGGCCGGGTGATGATGCTGCTCCAGCTCCCAGGAGCGGGTTGTCCTCACCTCGATTCCCGCGCGATGCAGCGCCCTCAGCATGTCCTGCGGGGAGTCGGGATTCAGCGCAGGGCTGGCGAGGGCAGTCCGCAGTGCGTCGGCCAGCCGCTCGAGTTCCATCGGCCGCACTCCTTCCCGAGGTCTCGGTCCGAGGGTCCGTTTGAGAAGGTCCTCATGAACGTCCCGCCGCCACGGCAGGCCGGAGTGCTCCATCTCCGCAGCGATCAGTCCGCCCGCGGACTCGGCGGCGATCAGGAGGGAGAGCCTGGTGTGGTCCGTGGTTCCTGCGCTCGCAGCGAGCTGGTTCCGGAACTCTTCGACGACCTCGTCGAGGCGAGGGCCCGTGGGCTCCTGGGGTTGGTCGAACAGCGAATGCTGGTTGGCGGCCACCGGTGGCGGCAGGAGGGTGCGAGGCGGCTCCGTCCCGTCACCGCTCGGCCCGTTCGCCCTCAGCGCGTCGAGGTAGGGTGACGCGCCGGAAGAAGGCGAGTTCGTCAGGATCGTGCGGGTCAGGGCCAGATCCCAACAGCGGTCGACATCCGAACCTGCGCGCAGCAGATCCGGGTACCACTGCCGCGTACTGCTCCAGACCCACCTCGGCCGGCCCGACTCCTCGGTCGCCACGACCGACGGTAGCTCCCGGCGGGAGACCGTTCGGGCCCCGCCGACAAGGGCCCCGCCGACGTCGAGACGCTGCAGCTGGACGTCACCGGGATCAGCGCGCCCGGACGGCTGCGCCACGGCGATGTACATGCCCATATTGTCGGCCGTCCCGGTGTCATTCCTGCAATCCGCAGCCTTTCCGCCTGCTTGTCCACATAGCCGTACCACCGCCCCGCCGCCACCTCATGGAGATCGAGGCTTGGGTCATGACTCAGCAGGGGTGGAAGGTCGATACCGCGCAATGCGGGGTCGTCCTCGCGGGTGGATCGCAGTTCATCAGGGATCAGGTCGCCCGGGCCTGCGCTGCCGCCGGTATCGCTCCGGTCCTCGTGAACGGTCTCGCCGAGGCGCTTCACCTCGACCCCGAGGTACTGCTGTTGGGTGTGGACGCACCCCTCGACCAACTCTCGGCGACGCGTGACGTGATCGTGGTTGCCGCGGCGGACGAGGAGGCCCGTGTGTGGGGGAAGGCGGCCCATCTCGCATCGTCCCGGGTGGTCATCGTGCCGCAGGGCGGCGGGTGGCTGGCCGAACACCTCGGACGTCGCCTCCATCCGGCGACCGGTGGGTCCGTGATCGGATTCACCGGCTCCTCGGGTGGTTGCGGTGTCAGCTCCTTCGCCTTCTGGTGCGCGCGGGCGCTGTCCCGCGAAGGGCACAGGACGCTGCTGGTGGACGGACACCCCGCCGGCGGGGGACTGGAGGTGAGCATCGGCTGGGAGGAACATCCGGGCGTCCGGTGGGAGGACCTGGACGGTATCCGGGGAACGCTCAACGCGGATCAGCTCTCCTCCGCCCTGCCGACGGTCAAGGACCTGTCGGTCCTGTCCCACAGGGCGCCGTCGGGAGACCGGGCCAGAGGGGGACTGCAGGCCACGGCCGAAGCGGGTGGGATCGTCCTTGATGCCGCCCGTGCCGGATTCGACCTCACCCTCGTCGACCTTCCCTCCGGGCACGCCGGCGGCGGCCCGCTGGTGCAGCTGTGCGATGCCCTCGTCCTCCTCGTGCCGTCCCGTCCGCGCGGCATCACGGCGGCCGGTGCCGCCCTCCGCTCCCATGCGGCACTTCCGGTCACCGTCGTGCTGCGAGGCCCCGTCACCGATGGGCTCGATGCATGGTGCGTCGCGGAGATGCTGGGGGTGCCGGGTCCGCTCCCGCTCCTCCCGTCCGTCCGCGGCGCGTCCGCTGCCGAGGTGAGCGGCCGCCAGGCCGACCTCCGTCTGCCGCGGAAGGCGCGGAGAACCGTCGATACGATCTGCCGGGTCCTCAGGGGGCCGGCATGACGCACGGGAGATCGGCGGCGGGCCGGACGCGCCGCGAGATCCGGCGTTCGTCGGAGCAGCCCGGTCGCCGCAGCACGGATGTGTCGGGGTTCCTCCGCCCGGAGCATGGGCACCGCGATGCTGCCCTCGTGGACTCCGTCAGACGGGCGGTGCTGGCCGGCGAGGTGGCCGCGACGGATGCTTCCTTCGCGGGCGCGATCGGGTCCACCGGCAGGTTGCTCGGGTCGGAGGGCGTCCTGACCGCTCTCGATCTCGTCCGGGCCGAGCTCGAGGGTCTCGGACCGCTGGAGCAGTTGGTCGCCGATCCCACGGTCACCGACATCCTCGTGAACGGGCCCGAGGACGTATGGGTCGACGGTCCCGACGGATTACAGCGGATCGGGCGAATCTTCACCGCGGACGCGGAGGTGCGGACGCTGGCCGTCCGGTTGGTCGCGGCCGGGGGGCGGCGTCTTGATGACGGGTGTCCGGCCGTCGACGTCCAGCTCGACGGGTTCCGTGTCCATGCGGTGCTTCCGCCCATCTCGACCGCAGGTACGCTCCTGTCCATCTGGATCCGCAGGCGGCGTGTCCTCACGTTGGAGGAGCTGGTGGCGTCCGGGGGCGTGGCGCCGGTGATGGCGCAGGCCCTGACCCTGATGATGCAGGCGCGGCTGAATTTCCTGATCAGCGGCGCCACGGGTACGGGGAAGACCACCTTGCTCTCCACCCTGCTCGGGCTCGCGTCGCCGCAGGAGAGGTTGGTGCTGGTCGAGGACGCGGCGGAACTCGATCCCGCTCATCCGCACACGGTGGGTCTGCAGGCACGGCACGGGAACCTCGAGGGGGCCGGCGTCCTCGACCTCACCGAACTGGTTCGCCAGGCCCTGAGGATGCGGCCGGACCGCCTGGTCGTCGGGGAGTGCCGTGGCGCCGAGGTCAGGGAGCTCCTGGCCGCGATGAATACGGGTCACGACGGCGGTGGCGGGACCATCCATGCGAATTCCGCGGAGGCCGTACCCGCACGGCTCAGTGCGCTCGCCGCACTGGCGGGTTTGACACCCGAGGCACTCGACCGCCAGGCGGCCAGCGCACTCGACGTCGTGGTGCACGTCGCCCGAGACGGCCGTGGGCGGCACGTCGGGAGCCTGAACCTCCTCCGACTCGAGCGGGCTGCCGGGCTGGTCGTCGACCCCGTCCTCGTCGACGCCGGGCAGGGTTGCTTCCGGTCCGGTGGGTGGGTCGATTTCGCGCGGCGTGTCGGCTGGACCGGTCCTGTGCCGGAGCTCGCGGTCGAAGCCCGGTGTCCGGCCCGCACGGCCCGCACGGTCCCATGACCGGGGCAGCAGTGGCCCTGTTGCTCGTGCTCGCCGTCCTGGTACTCGCGGATCCGGGCAGGCCCGTCCGTCACGGAGGCGCAGTGGCTTCCGCCGGTCGGAGGGCCGTGGGGCGTCGGCCCGGGGTCCTCCGGCTCCGGTCGCGATTCGGGCGCATGCCGGGGTCGGAGTCGGGGTCGGAGTCGGTGGAGGAGCTACCCCTGTTCGTCCGCCAGATGGCCGGCCTGCTCAGGGCGGGGAGACCTCCCGCCGTGCTGTGGATCGATCTGGAGGGTGTGTATGCGAAGGAGGGCACCGGGTTCGCCGCCCGGGCGAGGCCAGTGATCTCAGCGGCACGGCGAGCGTCCGCCTTGGGCCTGAGTGTCCCGGAAACCCTGAGCGACGCCCTCGGTGCCGCACCGCAGGACACCACGGGGGGCTTCCTGACCGAGGCGGTCGGTCGTCTCTGGGGAGATCTTGCGGCATGCCTGGCCGTGGCGGAGAGGAGCGGTGCCCCGCTGGCCACGATCCTGGACCACTACGCCGCCCAGTTGGAGGCCGAGTTCGCGGGGCGGGCCGCGAGGGAGACGGCTCTTGCCGGACCGCGCGCCACGGTCGTCCTCCTGACCTGGCTGCCCGTCGTCGGACTGCTGCTCGGCTTCGCGCTGGGCGTCGATCCGGTGCAGGTGCTGTCCGCCGACCCATGGGGACGGTCAGCTCTCTGCACGGGCGTGCTGCTCATGGTCGTCGCGCGGTGGTGGTCGGGGCGCCTCGTCCGACGAGCGGAATCGACCTCCTGATGGAGGGTGTGCTGACGGCGCTGCTGCTCGCTGCAGGGACGATCCTCCTCTCTCTGCACCCACCTCGGACCAGGCGCGCACCGGTGCCGTCGCGACGCTCCCGCGAGCGGCGGGGTGTGGACGACGCGCCCCTGCTCCTCGACCTGATGGCGGCGATGCTCGACGCGGGGTCCTCGGTCGAGAATGCCCTGGCTGCGGTTGCCTCGGTGGCGGACGTCGACGTCGGTACCCCACTGAGCCGGGTTCATCAGGCACGACGTCTCGGAGCCGCCTGGGACGACGCCTGGGAGATGGCGGTGACGACGAGGACGGAGCCGGGCGGCCGGCCACGCGTTCCCCTGCGTGGAGGGGAGCAGCGCGCCGCAGGGACCGTTGGTGCCGTGCGTCGCGGACTCCAGTTCGCGGTCACGACCGGCGCCCCGTCAGCCGAACTGCTGCGGGCACACGCCCTGCAGATCCGGCGTCGCCGCATCAGCGCAGGAGAGCGGAAGGCAGCGGCGCTCGGGGTGCACCTCGTCCTGCCGCTGGGACTCTGCTCCCTGCCGGCGTTCATCTGCCTCGGCGTCGTTCCCGTGGTCCTCGGTCTCCTGCCGGCGATCTAGGCGGGTCCTCGGTCTCCTACCGGCGCTCTAGGCGGGTCCATCGGCGTGCTCCGTCGGGTCCGCTCATGCCGTGCCCGCTCCATCCGGTCCGGCGATGGCCGGCGGGCCCTGCCCGGTCAGGGTCGTCGACCCCCGTCTGGCCGAGTCCGGCTCGGACGTCAGCCCCCTCGTTGCCGTGACCGTTCGGTCCGGTGGCCGCCCGCTGGCCGTGACCGTTCGGTCCGGTGGCCGCCCGCTGGCCGTGACTGTTCGGTCGGGCCGTGCCCTGTGGATCCGCCGCAGCAGCCCGCCGGCCGACGCGGCGATTGGGCCGGAGCAGGACCTGCTGCGTCATCCGCGACCGGTTATCCACTTAGCGCCTCCGTCCGACCGGGTCATCGGTCGAGCTGGCGAGAGTTGTTCCTGCGACGACCGTCGCGCACCGAGCGTGGGGAAGCCCACGACGAGAAGGAGATGTCATGGTCAACGAACTGCCCACGAGTCGCCCGGAGACTCACCAGAGGACGCTGCACGCCGGGGAGGGACTGCAGGATGATGATCCCGTTCACCCGTCGGGCCCGGTCGCAGGACGCGATCCGCGTGAGGCCGAGCCCTTGGCATCTGCCCACTGCGGGGATGGGTCGAGGATGTTCGTCGTACCGCGCCTCCCTGTCATCCCGCCCTCCGGCCTCGTTGACCGCGACGGACGGGGGCACAGCCACGCGCCGGACGGAGGGACTGTGCTGCACGGAGGGGCCGACGACGCCGGCCGCAACCGGGCTGCCCGGCGTGCTCTCGCGCGGCGCCGCCGCTCCAACGAGCGGATCCTCCGTGACCGCGGGGCCGGCCCGATCGATCGCGAGGCCGGTATGGCGACGGCGGAGTACGCCATCGCGACCCTCGCGGCGGTGGGTTTCGCCGCGCTGCTCGTCGCGGTCCTCTCCAGCGGAGAGATCAAGGGGCTGCTCATGTCCCTCATCACGTCGGCCCTGAACTTCGGCTGATGCGCAGGGATCAGGGCGGATCCGACGGCGGTCACGTCGGGGCGCGGGCTGCTGCCGATGTCGACTCCGCTCGCGGCCCGGCGCGGGTCCTGCAGTCCTTCGACTCCACGAGGGCGCAGGGCCGCGAGTGCTTCGACCGCGGGTCGGTCACCGCCGAGGTCGCCGTCGTGCTGCCCGCCCTGGTCCTCCTCGCAGGTCTGCTGCTCGGCATCGGCCACGTCGGCGTGCTGCAACTGCGCATCGACGAGGCGGCGCGCGCCGGAGCGCGGGAGGCGGTTCGCGGCGAGAGCAGCGACTCCGTGCAGCAGACCGTGCGGAGGCTCGCGGGCGATGGCGCCGTCGCTTCCATCGAATCAAGCGGCGGCTGGACGACGGTACACGTCCGGGCCGAGGTCGTGGGGCCGCTCGTCGACCTGATGGACATCGACCTCATCGCGTCGGCATCCGGTCGGGAGGAGACGAATGGCTAGGTCGACCGGCCCGGGAGCCGGCCCAGATCGGCTCGACCATGAGACGGGCGCCGGGACGGTGCTGATGGCGGGACTGGCGCTACTGGCACTCCTTCTCATCGGATCGGCCGGACTGCTTCTGCAGGCGGCCTCGGCCGCATCGAAAGCGGCGACGGCGGCGGACCTGTCCGCACTGGCCGCGGCGGACACGGCACGCGGGCTCGCGGTCGGTGAGCCCTGCACGGTAGCGGCCGAGGTGGCTGCCAGGCACGGAGCGACGGTGCAGGACTGCACAGTGGAGGCGACCGGCGAGGGAACTGTCACCGTTCGCGTGCGGATCGACCTCGCCGGTGTCCTGCCCGATGCGGTCGGAGCGGCACGCGCGGGCCCGCCACCATGAGGACGTTCATCCGCCCAGGAGGAGGACCCGCGAGGCGGCGGCCGGTCGTCCTGCTGCATGCGACGGTGTCCGCGGAGCCGGCGCGTCACGGGCGCAGCCGGTCCGCTCCTCGGCGCGTGCGCGGGTCAGTGGTTTCCGCCGGCGGGGATGGACCTGCCCGTACCTGCCGTCCGGCCCTCGGAGACAGCGGCGGGTGCAGGCCCCGCCTGCTGCAGGATGAGGGACAGCACGGCCACTGCGCCGCCCTTGCTGAGCGGATTGTTGCGGTTGCCGCACTTCGGCGACTGCACGCAGGACGGGCAGCCGGACGCGCACTCGCAGGCCTCGATCGCATCGCGTGTGGCGGACAGCCATGTCCGGGCGGCCTCGAAACCGCGCTCGGCGAACCCCGCACCGCCGGGATGGCCGTCGTACACGAAGATGGTCGGCTGCCCGGTGTCCGCATGCAGTGCTGTGGACACCCCGCCGATGTCCCAGCGGTCGCTCGAGGCCACCAACGGCAGCAGGCCGATCGCTGCGTGCTCGGCCGCATGGAGAGCGCCGGGCAGCTCCTCCGCGGAGATGCCCTCGGCCTCGAGGAGCTGGGGGCTGATCTCGAACCAGACGCCCTTGGTGAAAAGGTCCCGCGCACCGAGTTCGAGGGGTTCCTCACCCAGGATCTCGTTCGAGGAGAACGCCTTGCGCTGGAAGGAGACCACCTGCGTGGTCACCTTCACGTCGCCGAAGTTGGCGAGCACCCCTCCCCACAACACGCTGATGTCACGTCCGATCACCTCGATCTGCGTGACGTCGCGTGCCTGCGTGTAGTAGTCGGGGTGGGCCCTCGACACCACGGCGCAGTGGTCCTCCTCGTTGAGTTCCTGCACCACGTAGGTCCGTCCCTGGTGGACGTAGACCGCGCCGGGATGAGCCTGGTAGTGGCTCTGCGGGGAATCCATCGTCCCGAGCAGCGCGCCGGACTCCTCCTCCACGATGTTGATGGGTCCGCCGCCGTCGGCCCGCAGATTGACCATCGCCGCCGCGCTCTGGGGATGCGTCCAGAACCACCCGGCTGGACGGCGGCGCAGGAAGCCCTGCTCGCACAGCGTGCTGAGGAGTTCACCGGTGGTGGGACCGAAGAGGTCGAGGTCCTCGTCCGTCAGGGGAAGCTCCGCGGCGGCGGCGCAGAGGTGCGGGCCGAGGACGTACGGGTTCGAGGGATCGAACACCGTGGCTTCGACGGCGAGGTCGAACACGGCCTCCGGGTGATGGACCAGGTAGGTGTCCAGGGGATCATCGCTCGCGACGAAGGCGGCGATGGCATCCTGACCCGATCGTCCGGCCCTGCCGATCTGCTGCATCAGCGAGGCGCGGGTACCGGGCCACCCCGCGACGAGCACCGCATCCAGGCCGGAAATGTCGATGCCGAGCTCCAGCGCGGACGTGCTGGCCACGCCGAGGAGCTCGCCGCTGCGGAGGGCGGATTCGAGGGCACGCCGCTCCTCCGGCAGGTAGCCCGAGCGGTACGCGGCGATGCGGTGGGGCAGGCTGGGGTCCACGTCCTCGAGCATGCGGCGCGATGTCTGGGCGATGCTCTCCGCTCCCCGTCTGGACTTGATGAAGGCGATGGTCCTCACCCGGGCGGCGACGAGATTGGCCAGCAGGTCGGAGGTCTCCGCGATGACGGTCCTCCGGGTGGCCGCTCCGTTCTCGCCCCTGGCGCCGGTGAGTTGCGGCTCCCAGAAGGCGACCGTCGTCGAGCCGTGCGGGGAACTGTCCCGGTCGACGGCGCGCACGGGTGCCCCGATCAGCCTGCCGAAGGACGCCGCGGGCTCGGCCGAGGTGGCCGACGCCCCGATGAACACGGGATGCGCCCCGTAGCTCGCGCAGATCCGCCGCAGTCTCCGCAGCAGATTGGCGACGTGGGAGCCGAAGACACCGCGGTAGCTGTGCGCCTCGTCGATGATCACGTACTTCAGCCGCCGGAAGAACCTCGCCCACCAGGTGTGGTTCGGGAGGATCCCGTAGTGGAGCATGTCGGGGTTCGCGAGGACCAGGTTCGCATGGTCGCGGATCCAGCGGCGCGCCCCCGACTCGGTATCGCCGTCGTAGGTCTCGGCGCGCACGGTCGGCAGCTTGAGAGCGTTGATGGCGGACAGCTGGTCCGCGGCCAGCGCCTTCGTCGGGGCCAGGTACAGCGCCACCGAGCCGTTGGGCGCGAGCGTGGCGCGGTTCGCCAGTTCGCTGCGGTGGATCTCGTCGAGCACCGGCAACTGGTAGCACAGGGATTTCCCGGAGGCCGTCCCGGTCGCGATGATGGTGTGCTCCCCACCGTGGGCCGACGTCGCCCCCTCGACCTGGTGCCGCCAGGGCTCACGGACGCCGCGAGCCCCGAAGGCCTCGACGACGTCGGTGTGGGCCCAGTCAGGCCACGGAGCATACTCCGCCTCGCGCGCCGGGATCTCCCGCACATGGAGGAGTTGCTCGGGGTCGGTTCCACCCCCGAGCAGGGGGATCAGGGGGTTCGGCGGCGCCACCCGGCAATTCTCCCATCGGGGCGGGCGCAGCGACGGGTCGGAGGGGGTTTATCCTCTGACGACGAACACGTCCGCCAGGTGCTGCCACCCGAGGAACTCGTACAGGGCGCGGCCGTCCGCGGACGCCATGAGGAGCCCGGTCCTGACATCGTCCTCGAGGACCCCGGCGGTCAGGGCCCGCATCACGTAGCTGCCGAGTCCGCGGCGCCGGAAGTCCTCCTCGGTGACGATGCGGTCGTACACCGCGTAGTCATCGATCACCGAGACCGACCCTCGCGCGGCGACGGCGTCGCCGGACCGAACGGTCACGCGCCGGCAGGCGCCCTCGCTGTCCCGTTCGAGCGTGAATTCGTCGCCCGGCGGTCGCGGGTCCTCGACGTCCTGTCCGTGCATGTCCGCGCTCATCAGCGACTGCTGCCGATCGGTCACCCGCAGTCCGGCGGATTCCGCCTCGTCGATCAACTCCCGCATCCGGTTCGTGACGACCGTGAGGATGCGCCGCGGGTCATCCTTCGTCTCGGCCGCGAGCTCCCTGAAGCGTTCAGCGGTGGGCTCGAAGAGGAAGTGCTCCGTCTGGTCCTGCTGGTCGGTCAGGAGCACGGAGGTGCTGCGCGCGTCCCGGTGCGCGTCGTACCCGCGGCACGCGGACCATCCGGCGATCCAGGTCTGGAGGAGTTCTTCGTCTGCATGTACGCCCATGTGCTGAACCATAGTTCTCGGCGGCGGCTAATCACAGGGACGGGCGCGAGGGTGACCGTTTTGAGACGCAAAGTAGGCTTTAAGTCGTGTCGATGAACCGTATTGCCCTGTATTACGCCTTTGCGCCGCTCCCCGATCCCGACGCCATCAGACTCTGGCAGCGCGCACTCTGCGAGAAGTGGGGGCTGCGGGGCCGGATCCTGATCTCGAAGGACGGCATCAACGGCACCGTCGGTGGGGACATCGCCGCGGTCAAACAGTACGTGAAGACCACCCGCGAGTATCCCGCGTTCAAGGGCATGGACATCAAGTGGTCCGACGGCGGCGCAGCGGACTTCCCCCGGCTCAGCGTGAAGGTCAGGGACGAGATCGTCTCCTTCGGGGCGCCGGGCGAGCTCCGCGTGGACCGCGACGGGGTGGTGGGAGGCGGCGCGCACCTCGCACCCGAGGAGCTCCATGCCCTGGTCGACGCCAAGAAGGCGGCGGGGGAGGAGGTCGTGTTCTTCGACGGGCGCAACGCCCTCGAGGCGCAGATCGGCCGGTTCAGGAACGCGATCGTCCCCGACGTGCGGACGACCCACGACTTCGTCCGCGAGCTCGACTCCGGCAAGTACGACGACCTCAAGGACAAGCCGGTGGTCACCTACTGCACGGGTGGCATCCGCTGCGAGGTCCTGTCCAGCCTCATGATCAATCGCGGCTTCCAGGAGGTGTACCAGCTCGACGGCGGGATCGTCCGCTACGGCGAGAAGTACCGCGACGGGGGACTCTGGGAGGGTTCGCTGTACGTGTTCGACAAGCGCATGCACCTCGAATTCAGTGACGACGCCGTCACCCTCGGCAGGTGTGTGCGGTGTGCTGCGCCCACCAGCACCTTCCAGAACTGCTCCAATCAGGAGTGCCGGAACCTCACCCTGTACTGCGCAGGCTGCGCCGCGGACGCCGTCACCCTGCGCTGCCCGCAGGGCTGCGAGGCCGACGAGTCCGAAGCGACGGCAGCGGGTGCCGCCTGATGCGCGGGCGTGAGGATGCGGTCAGGTCGAGCGACGCCGACGACGTCGAGGCTGCCTCGGCTCGGGCGGGCAGCGCGTGGCCGGAGTTCGACGCCGATGTCGCGACTGCGCCGTCGAGCCAGGACCCCGCACTGCTCGTCGCGCTCGCTGCCGACCTCGAGGCGCTCGACTACACGGTCGACGGCGTCGGAGCCCTGCTGGGCACGGCCGCCTACGCGGCCCTCGCCCGGGGACAGCTGGCTCCGGCACTCCTGCAGGCCAGGAGGCTGCTGGGGAGTCCGGCGCGCGAACCCCTGATCCTGACGTCATCGCAGCGCGTCGACGGCGGCGAGCATCCCCGCTCCGAGCCGGTGAGAGCCGTCCCTGTGCTGCTGTGGCTCCTCGGGGACGCCGTGGACGGCACCGCGATCGATGCCGCCTTCCCCCGGACAGGACGAGCGGGGCTCCTCCGGCTCCGGCTGGTCGAGGAGGGGCAGCCGGTCGAGGAGGGCGGGTCCGCCGGCACCGGCGGTTCCGCCGAGTCATGGGCGGACCCTGCAGCCGACACGGGGACGTCGCCCGGGCCCGGCATGGCGCAGGGCATCCGGGCCGCCGTGGAACTGCGTCCCTACGGCTCCGACGTGGGCGGGGACCTGTGGGTCGCGAGCGACCTCGGCTCCGAGCAGCGTCCCGGGCCTCTCCGCCACGACCACGTCCTCGGGATCGGCGGGGCGTCGCTGACCCTGGCACAGACCGTGATGCGGACGCCGGTGGGCCGCGCTCTCGATCTCGGGACGGGTTGCGGCATCCAGGCCTTCCATCTGCTGTCCCATGCCCGGCACGTCACCGCCACGGACATCTCGGACCGGGCGCTCGCGTTCGCCCGCTTCAACCTCCTGCTGAACGGGCCCGTGCTCGGGGTCGATCCGGAGCAGCCGGGGGACCGGATCACCCTCCGGCTCGGGAGCCTCCTCGAGCCCGTGGCGGGCGAGCACTTCGATCTCGTGGTCTCGAACCCGCCCTTCGTCATCACGCCGCGCACCGGTCCGCAGGAGGAGTCCTACACCTACCGCGACGGCGGCCTGGCAGGGGACGCCATCGTGGAGACGCTGGTCCGCGAGCTTCCCGGGGTGCTCGCGCCGGGCGGCGCCGCCCAGCTGCTCGGCAACTGGGAGATCACGGAGGGAACCCCGTGGGACCGGCGGATCCGTTCCTTCGTCCCGGCCGGCGTCGATGCCTGGGTGATCCAGCGCGAGCAGCTCACCCCGGTGCAGTACGCCGAGACCTGGCTGCGCGACGCCGCGGAGAACCGGGACCGGGCGGCGTACCTCGGCAGTTTCGCCGCGTACCTCGCGGACTTCTCCTCGCGGAACGTCGAGGCCGTCGGATTCGGTTCCGTCTGGCTGAGACGCCCTGCCGGGGAGGACGCACTCGTCCGGGTCGTGCTCGAGGAGATCACGCACGAGATCGAGCAGCCCATCGGCCCGCACCTGGCCGCCGCCGTCGGACGCGCGGACTGGCTCTCCGCGCGGACCGAGCAGTCGGCGTCGGGCCTCGGCATCGCGGACGAGTTCCTCCTCGTGGCCGATGACGTCACCGAGGAACGGCACCAGCGCCCGGGCGCAGAGCACCCCGGCGTCATCCTGCTGCGCCAGGGGGCGGGTCTCCGGCGGACGTCGCTCCTCAGCACGGAACTCGCGGGCTTCGCCTCGGCGTGCGACGGCGACCTCACGGCGGGGCAGATCGCGGGGGCTCTCGCGATGCTCCTCGAGCGGCCGGATCCCGCGTTCAGCACCGGGCTGCTGGTCGATGTCGAGCAGCTGATCCGGGAGGGGTTCCTGATTCCGGGGGCCTGAAACCAGCCGTTACCCTTGTGCAGGTACGCATGACGCATACTGTGTGGTGAGGCCCAGCAGGGGGTTCCGGACCGTGAACCCGCGAACCTGCCGAGGTATCGCACCCGTATATATAGGAGAGAAGTGCCGACCAAGGCCACGGACAACAAGCACGGCAAGAAGCTCGTCATCGTCGAGTCCCCGAGCAAGATCAAGAGCATCTCGGGGTATCTCGGTGAGGGTTTCCAGGTCGCGGCGTCCATGGGGCACATCCGTGATCTCCCCCAGCCGTCGGATCTGCCGGCGGAGCTCAAGAAGTCCTCGGTGGGCAAGTTCGCCGTCGATCTCGACAAGGATTTCGAGCCGTACTACGTCGTCTCCCCGGAAAAGCGGAAGACCGTCGCCGAGCTGAAGGCGGCCCTGAAGGACGCCGACGAGCTCTATCTCGCCACCGACGCCGACCGCGAGGGCGAGGCCATCGCGTGGCACCTGCTGCAGGTCCTGAAGCCGAAGGTCCCCGTGTACCGCCTGACCTTCGGCGAAATCACCAAGGAGGCCGTCACCCGCGCGCTCGGTGAACTGCGCGAGGTCGACATCCCGATGGTGGACGCCCAGGAGACGCGGCGCATCCTCGACCGGCTCTACGGCTATGAGATCTCGCCCGTCCTGTGGCGCAAGGTGGCCCGCGGGCTCTCGGCCGGACGCGTGCAGTCCGTCGCCACACGCCTCGTCGTCGAGCGCGAACGGGAGCGCATGGCGTTCCGCGCCGCGTCCTACTGGGACCTGACCGGCACGTTCACGCCCGAGGACTCCTCGAAGGGCAGCGCATTCCCCGCGAAGCTGGTCGCCGTCGACGGCAGCCGGATCGCCTCCGGCAAGGACTTCACCGACCGTGGCGAGCTCAAGTCATCGGCCGTGGCACGCCTCGACGAGGACTCCGCACGGTCGCTGGTGGCCGGCCTCGAGTCGGCGACGTTCGCGATCCGCTCGGTGGAGACCAAGCCCTACACGCGGCGTCCCGCCGCCCCGTTCACGACGTCGACCCTGCAGCAGGAAGCCGCGCGCAAGCTGCGCTTCAGCTCGAAGGTGACCATGCAGGTGGCGCAGCGCCTGTACGAGAACGGCTACATCACCTACATGCGTACGGATTCATCCTCGCTCTCGGACCAGGCCATCAATGCGGCGCGCCGGCAGGCCTCGGAGCTGTACGGACCCGAGTACGTGCCCGAGGCACGGCGCGTCTACAAGGGCAAGGCCAAGAATGCACAGGAGGCACACGAGGCGATCCGCCCCGCCGGTGACTCCTTCCGCACGCCCGCCCAGGTGGCGCAGTCCCTGCGCGGCGACGAGTTCCGCCTCTACGAGCTGATCTGGAAGCGCACCGTCGCCTCGCAGATGGCCGATGCCAAGGGGTCGACGGCGTCGCTGCGCCTCGGCGCGACGAGCGCGGACGGCAGGGACGCAGAATTCGCGGCGTCCGGCACCGTCATCACCTTCCGCGGCTTCATGGCCGCCTACGAGGAGGGGCGCGACGCCGACCGCGCCGAGGACGGCGCCGACGACGACGCGCAGGGGACCCGCCTGCCGAACGTCGCCAAGGGTGACGCGCTCGGGGCGAAGGCCATCGAGGCCGTAGGCCACGAGACGTCCCCGCCCCCGCGCTACACCGAGGCCTCCCTGGTGAAGGTCCTCGACGAGCGCGGTATCGGCCGCCCGTCAACCTACGCGGCGACCATGTCCACCATCATGGACCGCGGCTACGTCCGGACACGCGGCCAGGCGCTGGTACCGAGCTGGATCGCGTTCTCCGTGGTGCGCCTGCTCGAGGAGCACTTCAACGACTACGTGGACTACGACTTCACAGCGGAGCTCGAGGAGGACCTCGACCGCATCTCGCGCGGCGAGGCCGGCCGCGTCGAATGGCTGAACCGCTTCTACTACGGCGATCGCAAGGAGACGGGCCTCCACACGATCGTCAACGACCTCGGCGAGATCGACGCACGGCGCATCAACTCGGTGGAGATCGCGGACGGCATCACGCTGCGCGTCGGCAAGTTCGGCCCCTACCTCGAGAAGCCGCTCCCCGCGGACGCGCCCGAGGGGACGGAGCCGCAGCGTGCCAACGTGCCCGAGGACCTCGCTCCGGACGAGCTGACGGCGGAGAAGGCCATCGAACTGATGGAGGCTCCGACGTCGCAGGAGCGGGAGCTCGGGAAGGATCCCGAGACGGGGCGTACCATCGTGGCCCGCGACGGGCGCTACGGACCCTACGTGATCGAGCTGATCCCGGAGGTGACGGCCGAGGAACTCGCGAGCCAGCCCGTGGAGTACTACAAGAACGGCAAGCCCAAGCCGCCCAAGAAGCCAGCGAAGGTCAAGCCGCGCACGGGATCGCTGTTCAAGTCCATGTCCATGGACACCGTGACGCTCGAGGACGCCCTCAAGCTCATGAACCTGCCGCGCGTGCTCGGCACGGACGAGGAGGGCAAGGAGCTCACCGTGCAGAACGGCCGCTTCGGGCCGTACCTGAAGAAGGGCAGCGATTCCCGGTCGATCGGCTCGGAGGAGGAGATCTTCACGATCACCCTCGAGCAGGCGCTGGAGATCTACAAGCAGCCCAAGCAGCGTGGCGGCCGCACGGTCACCCCGCCGCTCGCGGAGTTCGGTGACGACCCGGTGAGCGAGAAGCCGATCGTCGTGAAGGACGGGCGCTTCGGTCCGTACGTGACCGACGGCGTCACCAACATCACCGTGCCGGGATCGATGGCCATCGAGGAGCTCACGCGCGAGCAGGCGATCGACATGCTCGCCGAGAAGCGCGCCAAGGGTCCGGCGCCGAAGAAGACGACCCGGCGGGCACCCGCCAAACGCAAGGTCGGGGCGGGCAAGTAGCCGCGGCACTGCGGACACGGACAATGGTGGGGGCTGAGCTGGGAGCGCGGGAACAATGCGGCTAGGTGTGCTGGACATAGGGTCGAACACGGTCCATCTTCTCCTCGTGGACGCCCACCCGGGCGGCAGGCCCGTCCCGTTCGCGTCCCACAAGAAGCCCCTGCAGCTCGTCGCCTACCTCGACGAGCGCGGGAGCATCTCCCGTGAGGGCCAGGACGAGCTCGTGGGGTTCGTGCAGGAGGCACGCGCCTTCGCGGACCGGCACGACGCCGAGGACTTCCTCGCGTTCTGCACCTCCGCCATCCGGGAGGCCGGCAACGGCCGCGAGGTGCTGGCGCGGGTCCGCGCGGAGACCGGCGTCGACCTCCAGGAACTCTCCGGTGACCAGGAGGCTGCGGTCACCTTCCAGGCCGTGCGCCGCTGGTACGGCTGGGGTGCGGAGTCGATCCTCAACCTGGACATCGGTGGAGGGTCCTTCGAACTGGCGATGGGCACGGACGAGCTGCCCGAGGTCGCGCTGTCCGTCCCGCTGGGCGCGGGCAGGCTGACCCGCGACTGGCTGCAGGGTGATCCTCCGTCGGCCAAGAGCGTCAAGGAGCTGCGCCGCTACATCAGGTCCACCCTCCGCGAGGCCGTGCCGCAGTTCGCCCATCTCGGACGGCCGCACCTGGTCGCGGGGACCTCGAAGACCTTCCGGTCCCTCGCGCGGATCGCCGGCGCTGCGCCGTCGGCTGCTGGTCCTTTCGTCCGCCGCGAACTGCGCCGGGAGGACCTCACCCTCTGGACCAAGCGGCTCGCCGCCATGAGCGCGAAGGATCGGACCAACCTCGACGGCGTCTCGGAGCTCCGCGCGCCCCAGGTGCTCGCCGGCGCGCTCGTCGCCGAGTGCGCCCTGGAACTGTTCGAGGTGCCCTCCATGGACATCTGCCCCTGGGCGCTGCGTGAAGGGCTGCTCCTGCGACGGTTCGACGCCAAGATGTTCGAGGCCGAGGAGCCGCTGCCCGGTGCGGGCGTGGGCCACGCCCAGCTCGACTCGACGCGGCGCGTCCCGCTGTCCCGGGGGGCCTGACGTGGCCTTCACGCCGGATGCACGTCCCGCCATCCCCGTGGCACTCTCCAGCGCCTCGGTCTACCCGCTCGCGGTGCATGACGCCTTCGCCCTGGCGCAGGATCTCGGGTACGACGGCGTCGAGGTCATGGTGACGAACAACTCGGTGAGCCAGGACCCGGACCAGCTGGGGGTCCTCAGCGAGCGCTACGAGATGCCCATCCTGGCGATCCACGCGCCGACGCTCCTGCTCACGCAGCAGGTGTGGGGCAAGGCCTGGACGAAGATCGAGCTCTCCGCGGCCATGGCCGCGGAAGTGGGCGCGAAGACCGTGGTCACGCATCCGCCGTTCCGCTGGCAGACGGGGTATGCCGAGGGGTTCCCCGAGGGTATCCGGCGGGTGGCGGCGGAGTACGGTGTGGAGATCGCGGTCGAGAACATGTATCCCTGGAAGGTCCGTGGCCGCGAGGCGAAGGCCTACCTGCCGCACTGGAATCCCGTGCCGGAGCCCTACGACCGCATCACCTGGGACTTCTCCCACGCTGCGATCGCCGGGATGGACTCGTACGAGGAGATCCGGGGGCTGGGGGACCGGCTCGCCCACGTGCACCTGACGGACGGGACACCGAACGGCAAGGACGAGCACCTGCTGCCGGGCCAGGGCCAGCAGCGGTGCGCCGAAGCGCTGGAACATCTCGCCGCCGGTGCCTGGAACGGCGTGGTGGCGGTCGAGGTCAGTACGCGACGCGCCCGAGGTGCGGGCGAACGGGAGGAATGGCTCGCCGAGACCCTCCGGTTCGCGCGCGAGCATCTCGTCAGCTGACGCTGCACGACCCTTTCGCCGACCGACGGACTGCCCGTTCGTGGTGAGGACGAGGGGAGGATGGCGACGATGCGACCGGGCACCTGCGGGTTAAAAGGAATGGCGCCGGTGGACTGTCCAGATGTTGGGGGAATCATCTGTTGCCACCGACGCCGGACCGGATCAGGAATTCCGGTCCTCATCACTCGCACCCTTATGAGGTACCAGTAACACTAGGACCCGTCCTTGTGCTGCAACGGCAAGGACGCTGGGAGTAGGCTGTGAGCCCCTCGTGGCAGGATGACTGCATGACTGCCGACACCTCACAGCGCATCGCCTTCCTCGGCTGCGGATCCATGAACGAGTCCATCCTGGCCGGCCTCCTGGCTGCCGGCACCGACCCCGCAGGCGTCACCGCCACGGTCCGCCGATCGGCGCGGGCGGAGGAGCTCCGCGCACGGCACGGCGTCACGGTCCTCGCCACGGGTGACGATGACGGCGCCAATGCCGCCGCGGCGCGCGGGGCCGACGTCGTCATCCTGGGCGTGAAGCCCGTGGGAATCGTCCCGCTCGCCCGCGAGATCGCCGCGGTGCTGAAGCCGACCGCCGTCGTCGTCAGTGTCGCGGCCGCGGTGTCGCTCGCCATGATCGAGGCCGCCCTGTCCGAGGGCCAGGCCGTGGTCCGCTCGATGCCGAACACGCCGTCGAGGCTCGGCAGGGGCGTGCTCTCGATCTCCGCGGGGTCTGCGGCGACGCCGGAGCACCTGGGCAGGGTGCGGGAGCTCCTGGCCGCTGCCGGTACCGTGGTGGAGATCCCCGAGTCCCAGGTGGACGCCCTCTCGGCCGTCAGCGGTTCCGGCCCGGCCTACGCCTTCTACCTCGCCGAGGCCATGGCGGCGGCGGGAGTCGAGCTCGGACTCGACGCGGACCTGTCGGCGCTGATCGCCCGGGAGACCGTGGCCGGGGCGGGGTTCATGCTGGCCGAGGAGGACGCCGACGCCGCAGCACTGAGGCGCGGCGTCACGAGCCCCAACGGCACCACGCAGAGTGCCATCGAGACGTTCGAGGCGATGGGGCTGCCGTCGATCATCGCGAGCGGGGCGCGGGCGGCGACGGCACGCGCCGCCGAGATCACGCGCGAACTGGCTGCTCCTGCGTCGTCCTGACCGGACGCAGGGACCAGACCGCCAGCAGGGCCACCGGCACGACGACGCCGAGGCCGGCGAAGACCGCCAGCGGCAGCGGCCCCTGGCCGGACACGGTGCCCGTGAGGGTCAGGGTGACGGTGATGGAGGAGAACATCGTGACCGGCACGAGCACCGCGAGCAGGATCCGCGTCACGACGCGCGTCACTCCCGCCCGCGAACGTGCGAACACGAGACCCACCGGGAACAGCAGGGCGATCCACACCCAGTGGTGGAACCAGGAGATGGGCGAGATCGCCAGCATCACGACGGCGTTCGCGGTGATTGCGCGCAGCCGGTCGCCGTCGTCGTCGGCACGCCGGATGGCGCGGTAGCCGACCACGATCACGGCGAGCGACGCAAGGAGCCAGAGCGGGCGTTGGAGGCCGTCGGGAAGGCCGGACTGCATGACGACCGAGTTGAGCGACACGTTGTAGAGGTCCGCGGTGTCACCCACGCGGGAGGCGTCGAAGAGCGCCCCCAGCCAGAAGATCGCCGAGTCGCGGGGTGCCACCAGCCAGGCGACCGCGACCGTGGAGCCGAAGGAGGCGGCGAGCCAGGCGAGCGAGCGCCAGTCGCGGCGGGCCAGGAACACCAGGCCGAAGGCGAGCGGCGTCAGCTTGATCCCCGCGGCGATGCCGATCAGGACCCCCGAGGGAAGCCGCGTGGAGCGCAGCAGGTCGGCGAGGACCAGCACCATCAGGAGTGCGTTGACCTGCCCGAAACCGAGGCCCTCCCGCCACGGTCCGCTGATGCCGATCATGAGTACCACCGCCGGAAGGGCCAGGGGCGGCCGACTCCAGGACACACCGGAGGAGCGCAGGTACCGTACGACGACGACCGACACCACCACGAGGCAGATGCAGGAGAGCCCGGTGACGAGTGCCAGGGCGAATGCCTCGGGGACGAGTGCCACGGGGATGAGGAGGAGCGCCGCAAAGGGCGGGTAGGTGAAGGGCAGCCCGCGCGTGTCCGTCTGGACCAGCGCGTCGTCGTACAGCTCCTTGTCCCCCGCGCGGCCCAGCAGGGCGAGCGCACCCTCCCGGTACACCGTGAGGTCCAGGCCATGGATCTGCGCGGCGAGGACGACGACGGCGAGCACCAGGGCGCAGGCGGCAGCGTTGAGCGCGGCCACCCTGCCGGACGCCGCCGGCGCCGCCGGGGTCTGGAGTGCCGGCACCCTACGGCCGGCCGGCGAAGCGCTCGAGCAGGTCAACGTGCCCCGAGACGATCAGCATGTCCCGGCCCGAGACCTTCGTGTCCGGGCGGGCGTAGGTGAAGTCCTCGCCCGGCGACTTCACCCCGACCACGGTGACGCCGTACTTGGAGCGCACCGCCGATTCCGCGAGCGTGAAGCCCTGGGTCTCCTTCGGCGGATACATCTTCACGATCGCGAAGCCGTCGTCGAACTCGATGAAGTCCAGCATCCGTCCGCCCACGAGGTGCGCTGCGCGTTGCCCGGCGTCGGCCTCGGGGTAGATGACATGGTTCGCGCCGATACGCTTCAGGATCTTGCCGTGCGAGGGGGTGATCGCCTTGACCCACAGGTGATCGATTCCGAGGTCCACGAGGTTCGCGGCGATGAGCACGCTCGACTCGATCGACGTGCCCACCCCGACCACGGCCGCCGAGAACTCCTGGGCGCCGAGCTGGCGCAGCGAATCGATGTTCGTGGCATCCGCCTCCACGACGTGCGTGAGGATGCTCGCGAACTTCTGCACGAGCTGCGGATCCCGCTCGATGGCGAGGACCTCGCGCCCCTGGCGGACCAGTTGCTCGGCGGTCGCCGCGCCGAACCGGCCGAGGCCGATCACGAGGACGGGGGCGTTGTGGGCGGGTCTCTCAGCCAATGATCGGCCTCTCGTCGGGGTAGCGGTAGAGCGTGCTGCGTTGCCTCAGCGCCAGGGCTGAGGCGAGCGTGATGGTTCCCATGCGCCCGGCGAACATCAGGGCGGACAGGACGTACTTGCCGGCGGGCGGGAGTTCGGCACTGAGGTTCGTGCTGAGGCCGCAGGTCGCGAACGCGGAGATGACCTCGAACACCACCTTGTCCAGGGGCTCGTCCGTCATGCTGAGGATCAATGCACTGCCGATCAGCACCAGGGTGGCGCCCATGAAGATCACGGAGATGGCCACCCGCATGGCGCCCGAGGGGATGGTGCGGCCCCAGGCCCTCACGTCGCTGTCCCCGCGGGCCTCTGCGACGATCGCGAGGAACATGACGGCGATGGTGGTCACCTTGATACCGCCCGCGGTCGAGGCCGAGCCGCCACCGGCGAACATGAGGGCATCGGTGAGGAGCATCGTGGTGGACGTCATGTCGTTCTGGTCCACGAGGTTGAAGCCGCCGGACCGCGTCATCACCGAGGCGAACAGGGCGTGGATCGTCTTGTCGGCGACGCTCAGGTCCGAGATGGTGCGTTCGTTCTCCCACTCGAGGAAGCCCCAGGCGAAGGTGCCCGCGACGAGCAGGATCAGGGAGACGGAGACGGTCAGCTTCGCGTGCAGCGTCCACTTGCGGAAACGGTGCCGCACCTGGACGAGCACCATCACCACAGGGAAGCCGAGACTGCCGAGGAACACGCCGACCATCAGGGGCGTGAGGATCCAGAGGTCGGTCTCGTACGGCACCAGCCCGTCACTGTGCGGGGTGAAGCCGGCGTTGTTGAAGGCGGAGATGGAGTAGAAGACGCCGTGCCAGACCGCCTGCCACCACGGCTCGCCGAGGATCACGAACCGGGGGATCAGCACGATGGCGAGGACGATCTCGATCAGCACGGAGGTGGTGATGACGATCCGCAGCAGGGTGCCGATCTCGCCGAGCCGGCTGGCGTTGTTGAGCGCCTCCTGGGCCAGGAGCTTCCCGCGCACCCCGAGCCGCTTGCTCACGATCAGCGCGAGGAGCGACGCGAGGGTCAGGGTGCCGAGGCCGCCGATGAAGATGCCGAGGAGGATCACCAGCTGCCCGAAGAAGGACCAGTGGGTGGCGGTCGAGACGACGGTGAGGCCGGTGACGCAGACGGCGGACACCGCGGTGAAGAACGCGTCGTGCAGTGCCGTGACCTCTCCGGTCGCCGAGGACATCGGCAGGCTCAGCAGCGCGGTGAACATGAGGATGACCGCTGTGAAGATGAAGAGCGCCAGCCGGGCGGGGGAGCTGTTCGCGAAGGAGTCGACGAAGTCGCGGACCGAGGCCAGCAGCCTGACGTACCCGCGTCGATCGTCCTTCAGCCACCGTGGCTGTTGACTTACCATTGACGTCCGCTCTGCCCCGTGTGCCGGTCCTTCCGCCGAAGCGGCTGCCCCTTATTCTCCCCTGCAGTAGTAAAGCATCTCACTCCGGACCGTCGTGGGGAGATCAGGCATCGCGTACCCTTGCAGGGATGTCTACGCACACCGGTCCGGCGGTACCCCTGCAGGTCGCCTGGGACGAGGCGATGCTGGCCTACGACTTCGGCCTGCAGCACCCCATGAACCCTGAGCGGCTGCACCTGACGGCCCGGCTCCTGGGTGACTCCGGGCTGCTCGACCTCGACGGCGTCCGCGTGGTCGCCCCCTCCGTCGCCTCCGACGAGGACCTCGCGACGGTCCACAGCGACGACTACATCCGTGCCGTCCGCGACCTGAGTGGCAATCCCGACCGATCGGACCCGGCTCACGGGATCGGCACCGAGGACAACCCCGCGTTCAGCGGCATGCACGAGGCCAGCGCACGGCTCGCCGGCGGGTCCCTGGATGCCGCCGACGCACTCATGAGCGGTCGCGCCGTCCGTGCCGTCAACTTCGGTGGCGGGATGCACCATGCGGCACGGTCCCGGGCCAGCGGCTTCTGCATCTACAACGACGCCGCCGCCTCCATCCGGCGACTGCTCGACCGCGGAGCGCAGCGCGTCCTCTACATCGACGTCGACGCCCACCACGGGGACGGCACCGAGAGCATCTTCTGGGACGATCCCCGGGTCCTGACGATCTCCCTCCATGAGACCGGGATGAGCCTGTTCCCGGGTACGGGATTCGCGAACGAGATCGGCGGGCCGGGCGCGGAGGGGTCCGCAGTGAACGTCGCACTGCCGACGACGGCCGGAGACGCCGCTCTCCTGCGGGCCTTCCACGCGGTGGTCCCACAGCTTGCCGGGGCCTTCGCTCCGGACGTGGTCGTCAGCCAGCACGGCTGCGATTCCCACCGCGAGGATCCCCTGACGAACCTGAGGGTCAGCGTCGACGCCCAGCACATCCTCATGCTGGCGGTCAGGGACCTGGCGGACCGGCTCTGCGGGGGTCGCTGGATCGCGACCGGCGGGGGCGGGTACGCGCTCGCCAGCGTGGTCCCGCGGTCATGGACGCTCCTCGTCGCGGTCGCTGCGGGGGCTCCGATGGGCCCGGCGACACCCGTCCCTGCGGCGTGGCGGGACTACGTGCTCGAACGGCACGGCGTCGATGCGCCACGCCTCATGGGTGACGGCGCCGATACGTGGTGGCGCTCCTGGGAGATCGGCTACGACCCCGACGACGAGCTGGACCGCACCGTCATGGCGACGCGCAAGGCCGTCTTCCCCCTCCACGGGCTGGACCCCTGGTTCGACTGACCATCGCGCGGCAGGATGCCGCCCGACGTATATATCGCTAGGGTGGGCGAATGGGTATCGATGATGTTTTCGCTGTCATCGCCGAGAGCACGCGCAGGCAGATCCTCGAGCATCTGCGCGACGGCGACAAAGCGGTGGGGGAGCTCGTGATCGAGCTGCACGTGAGCCAGCCGACCGTCTCGAAGCATCTCAAGGTCCTCCGGGAGGCGGGACTGGTGTCCATGCGGGCCCAGGGGCAGAAGCGGTTCTACTCGCTCGACACCGCTCCACTGGGCCTCGTGAGGGAGTGGCTCGACGGCGTGGAGCCACGACCGCTCGCCGAGGCGCAGGCGCCGACGGTGGAGGACCTCGTCGAGACGCTCGGCACGCAGCCGGGGCAGGGCCGGGCCGGCGAGGGCCGGGTGCAGGACGCCGTGCTGGCCGCCGCGGTCCTCGCCGGACCGGATCCCCTCGCCGAGGCGGACGGTTCGAGGGCACAGCTCGGCCGGACCATGGGGCGTGCGGCGGAGCGGGCTGCCGATCTCCTGTCGCAGCTCCGGCGGCGTCGCGATCCGTCCTCGTAGCACCGGCCGGTCGCGCCGCCCTTCGAGGCCGGAGAACGGCCGGTTCGAGGAGGCGGGTACAGGCTCCGGGGCGCCCTTTCACTTTGGTCACATCAGCCACTACAGTGATCCCCTAGGCGGATAATCCTTATGCTTCAAGGCGACACGCCGATCAGTCGCTCAGGGGTGTCTTTCTCGATGCCGGTCTCAGGGTGAGTTATGACCTCCATGCAAAGGAATAGTGGTGAGATGGCAGACGGGATTAACTTCTCGGATGTGCAGTTCTTGACGGTCGCGGAGGTCGCCGACCTCATGCGAGTGTCGAAGATGACCGTGTACCGGCTCGTGCACGCTGGTGACCTGCCCGCCGTGCAGTTCGGTCGCTCGTACCGCGTTCCGGAGTCGGCCGTCCAGGAATTCCTCCAGCGCGCGCAGGTGGACGGCCAGTCCGAGAGCGCCTGAGCCGCCGTCGCCGGGCCGGGCCGTCCTGACCCTCCACCAAACGGATGTACCCTATTAAGGAGCGTTTTCGGCGGCCACAGGTCCGTCCGAGTCAGTGCATCACCCGGGCGATTGCCACCAGGTACACGCCTTTCGTCAGCCCCGGTACCGACTCCTGGCACGTCGCCGGAGAGCGGGACCGGCACCACAACAGTCTGTGAGGACTCTATGGGTTCAGTAATCAAGAAGCGCCGCAAGCGTATGGCCAAGAAGAAGCACCGCAAGCTGCTGCGCAAGACGCGCCACCAGCGCCGCAACAAGAAGTAGACAGCCCGGCCCAGCGCCGAGGTCTGCCGAACGGCCCGGAATCCCGCCTTCGTGGTGTGGGTGCCGGGCCGTCGTCGTACCCGGGGACCATCAGGACCGACCACCGTAGCCGGAGACTGCAGGCCGGCCCCAGGAGACGGGGCGGGATCGCCGGCCACCACCCACCGGAGACCGGAGCCCGGGCGGTGCCCACCCCGCGGAGACGGCGACCTGTGAGCCGCCGCGCGTCAGCGGTTCCGGAAGCGGGAGAAGCTCCGCCAGAGACCGTAGACCGATCCCGCAATCGTCGCCGCCCGCAGCCCGAGCGTCGCGGCGCGGCGTCCGCTCCGGAAGTCGTAGACGGGCCAGTTGTTCGCGCGGGCGTGACGGCGCAGCCTGCCGTCCGGGTTGATGGCCACGGGATGGCCGACGGCGGTCAGCAGCGGGATGTCGTTGTAGGAGTCGCTGTATCCCCAGCAGCGCGAGAGGTCGAGGTTCTCCCGTGCCGCGAGGTCGAGGACGGCGACGGCTTTCGCGGGTCCGTGGAGGAACTCGCCCACCAGCTTCCCCGTGTACAGGCCGTCGGCCACTTCGCCGACGGTCCCGAGGGCGCCGGTCAGGCCCAGTCTGCTCGAGATGACCGCTGCCACTTCGACCGGGGTCCCCGTGACGAGCCAGACCTGGCGGTTCGAGGACAGGTGGTGTTCGGTGAGGGCGCGCGCGCCGGGCCAGATCTTGGAGGCGATCATCTCGTCGTACACCTCCTCGCCGAGCGCGAGGATGTCCTCGTGGGCGATGCCGATGGCGAAGGCGAGGGCGGCGTCCCGCACCGAGTTGACGTCCGTCATGGTCTCGCCGCGCATGATGAAACGGAGCTGCTTCCATGCGAGGCCGGCGGCGAAGCGCAGGGTGAACGCCTTGCGCTGGTACATCTTCCGGCCGACGTGGAAGAGGCTCGCACCGCGCATCAGCGTGTTGTCTACGTCGAAGAAGGCGGCCTCGCCCTGGACGGTCGCCGGAGGCCTTGGCATGGGCTGCGTGCCCCGAGCGGCGTCCGGCATGCTCCGAGTGTAGTTCGTCGTCCCGCTGCCCCTGCCGTCACCCGGCAGTACGGTGGAGTGATGGAAGCATCGGCGGAGATCCCCGCGACCGGCATCGTCCTCCTGACCCGTCCGGCATGCCATCTCTGCGAGGAGGCCCGGCTCGTCGTGGCCCGCGTCGTGCAGGAGCTGGGGCTCGAGTGGCAGGAGGTCTCCGTCACGGAGGCTCCCACGGCAGGAGCCCGCTTCGCGGAGGAACTGCCGGTGCTGTTCATCGACGGGGTGCAGCGGGATTTCTGGTCCATCGACGAGGCGAGGCTGCGGAGGCTGCTCTCCGGCGGGTGAGGCGGCGACGAACCGCCCCCGCCGAGCTCCTCCGGAGCTCCGACGAGCCACGGCCGGAATGTCCGGGGAGTGTCGGCCGACGGTGGGCTTGGTGGCCCTGCGCGCTCGGCATAAAGTGGTGATACGTCCGCCCCGCCGTCGAGGGTCCAGGATCCGCCGTCCTCCGCCGGGATGCGGCGGCGCAAGCAACGGAGCCGCACACTGTGACACCACCGGACATGCCAGGCCTCCACCCCGTGGGTGATCCGGTGCGCCATATCCCTCCCGCCTCGGTGGCGCGCCTCACCATCTACCTGAGGGCGCTCAACAGCCTGCTCGGCGAGGGGATCGAGCGCGTCTCCTCGGAGGAGCTCGCGGACGCCGCGGGGGTCAACTCGCCGATGCTCCGCAAGGACCTGTCCTACCTCGGCTCCTACGGCACGCGCGGCGTCGGCTACGACGTGCAGTATCTCAACCGCCAGATCTCCATCGCCCTGGGGCTGACGCTCGACTGGCGGGTGGCCATCATCGGCGCCGGCAACCTCGGCCGGGCGCTGGCCGGTTACTCGGGCTTCGTCTCGCGCGGCTTCGAGATCGTGGCGCTGTTCGACGCCGATCAGCTCGTCGTCGGATCGGAGGTCGGCTATCTCCGGGTCAGTGCCGTGGACGACCTCGAGACGGTTCTGGAGCGGACCCGCACCAACATGGCCGTGCTCTCCGTGCCCGGGCCGGTCGCCCAGGAACTGTGCGACCGGCTGGTCGCGGCGGGTATCTCCAGCATCCTGAGCTTCGCCCCGGTGGTGCTGCAGGTCCCTCCGCACGTGCAGCTGCGCAAGGTCGACATGTCCACCGAGCTGCAGATCCTCGCCTACCACGCACAGAGGGCGCAGGAGCCGGACCTCGGTCCGATCTCCCGCGCCCAGTAGCCGGCGGTCGTGCGGGGTCAGTACCCCAGCCGCTGCGGCGCGAAGTAGGGGCGCGCGGGCTTCAGGTAGGTCATGACGACGCCGGCCACGCCGAGCAGCATGACGAGGAGGCCGAGCGCCGTCGAGATCACGGGCGTCTCGGGGACGACGGTCCCGCTGGCCTCCGCGGCCTGGTTGATGATCGGCAGGAGCAGGAGCGACCCGACGGTGGACACCACGTTCAGCGCTGCCAGGACGGTCGCGGTGATGCGGGCCCAGTTCTGGCCCCGGCGGATGAACAGCGCCAGGACCACGTAGACGGCCGCGAACACCACGGCGAAGACCAGCCTGATCCCGACCCCGAACGAGCCGCCGGCCATCTCGGGAATGTCGATCAGCAGCGCCGAGGTGATCGAGGAGACGAGGTAGGCGACCCCGGCGGCCAGGACGAGGTAGTACGCCCGGACGACCTCCCTCGGAGCAGGGCCCTTCCCGGGTGCGTCCGAGCCGCCCGCGCTCTTGCCGGAGGTCGGGTAGGCGTAGCTCGAGGGTTGGGCAGGCTGGTAGCCGCTGGGCCCCGAGCTGTTCTGCTGCCCGTACTGCTGCCCGGCGGGGCGGCCGTCCTGGCTCGCGCCTCCGGGCGGGTTCCAGCCCTGCGCGTTGTTCCCCGGGCCCTGGTCGTTGTGTGGCGTACTCATCGCGGCGTCCTCCGTGTGCAGTGCGTGGCTGTCCTGGATCCGCAGGATCGGCGCCGGTGCCCCCATGGACGTCCCCGCCGCCGGTGCGGTCTTCCGTCAGCCTAGTAGTTCCCCCGCGAGGGTGACAGGCCGACGGCGTCCGATCCGGGCGCGGACGGCGGGCTCCTCACCCGGGCTCGCCCCGTCCGCGACGTCCACCGCAGGAAGCCTGTGGGACGCCGACGGCCGGCGTCGTCGGGGGACGACGCCGGCCGTCAAGCGGTGCGGCGGGGGAGGAGGGTCGGGTCAGACCGTCGCGGCGACGGGAGCGACGAACTCCGCTTCGATGCTGATGGTCACCTTGTCACCGACGAGGACGCCGCCGGCTTCGAGCGCGGCGTTCCAGGTCAGGCCGAAGTCCTTGCGGGAGATGGTCGTGGACGCCGAGACGCCGGCGCGGGTGGTGCCGAAGGGATCGACGGCGACGCCGTTGAAGTCGGCCTCCAGGACCACGGACTTGGTGATGCCGCGGATGGTGAGGTCACCGGTGATGGTGTAGCTCTCGCCCGAGCCGGCGTGCGACGTCGAGACGAAGGTCATCTCCGGGAACTGCTCGACGTCGAAGAAGTCGGCGCTCTTGACGTGGCCGTCGCGGTTCTCGTCGCCCGAGCTGAAGGAGGCGGTCTTGATGGTGACGGTGATGGCGGAGTCCTCGAGGGAGGAGCCGACGGCGAGGGAGGCGTCGACATCCTTGAAGGAGCCTCGGACCTTGCTGATGCCGGCGTGGCGGACACTGAAGCCGACCTCGCTGTGCGCGGGGTCGAAGGACCAGGTGCCGGAGGTGAGGCCTGTGGGAACGGTCATGATGATCTCCTGGAGAAGAGGGATGGCGAATGCTTACGAGATGGAAAAGCATGCGTATGCATGTTTTATTCCACACATCGCTCAAATCTTCAACCAACTGATCACGAGAGCGCCCTGCGCCTCCTCGTCGGCGATTGGCCGTGACACGGTGGCATGCGGGAAACTGGGGGCATGCAGAGATCAACCGTCCACCTGGTACGCCATGGTGAGGTCCACAATCCGGAGGGCGTCCTCTACGGCAGGCTCCCCGAGTTCCACCTCTCCGAGCTCGGGCGGCGCATGGCGTCCCAGATGGCCGGTCACTTCGCGCAGCGACGGGACGACGGCGCGAACATCGTCCTGCTGGTGGCCTCTCCCCTGACCCGTGCGCAGGAGACGGCGCAGCCCGTCGCCGAGGCCCTCGATCTCGAGATCTCCACGGACGAGCGCATCATCGAGGCGGACAACCGCTTCGAGGGGATGTCGAGGATCAAGAGCCGCCTCCGCCAGCCCCGGTACTGGCCGCTGCTCGTCAACCCGTTCCGTCCGTCCTGGGGCGAGCCGTACAGCGAGCAGGCGGAGCGGGTCATGAGGGGCGTGCAGGACGCACGGCGCCGCGCCGTCGAGCTGGGCGGTGCGTCCGAGGCCCCGGCCGAGGCCATCCTGGTGAGCCACCAGCTGCCCATCTGGGTCACGCGACTCGCGGCCGAGCGCCGTCGTCTCTGGCACGATCCGCGCCAGCGCGAGTGCACGCTGACCTCGGTGACCTCGATCGACTTCGAGGGTGACGTCATCCGGCGGGTCCGGTACGCCGAGCCCTGCGCGGACCTCCTACCCGGTGCCGCGAATGTCCCCGGGGCGTAATAGAATTACTACACGTCGTAGAAATCAACGGAAGAAGCCGTGACCACACTCGTCCGCTCCACCAGGCGTCACCTGCTGCTCAGGCTGGGTGTGGCGCTGGCCTTCACCGTGCCGGTCTCCCTGGTGGTGACCTCGTGCGATGCGGACGATCCCCTGGCCCAGCAGGCCGATGCGGGAGACGGCAAGAACTACATCGCCGGAGACGGCTCCGTCACGGAGTACGACCCGACGGTCCGGGGCGAGCCCGTCGCCATCGACGGCACCCTCTTCGACGGGACGGCGGTCTCCAGTTCCGACTGGGCAGGCCAGGTCGCCGTCCTCAACTTCTGGTACGCCTCGTGCGCGCCCTGTCGCGAGGAGGCACCCGACCTCGTCTCGCTGCACGACGAGTACGCGCCGCAGGGCGCGGTCTTCCACGGGGTGAACATCCGCGACGAGCAGGCGACCGCCGAGGCCTTCGAGCGCAGTTTCGACATCCCGTACGAGAGCTTCGACGACAAGGACGGCGGCGTCCTGCTGGACATGACGCAGTACGTCCCCCCGCAGGCCGTGCCGACCACCCTGGTTCTCGACAAGGAGGGGCGCGTGTCCGCACGCATCCTCGGCCTCGCGGACCGCAGCACGTTGAAGGCACTGATCACCGATGCGCTCGCGGAGTAGCGCCGTGCGCGCACCGCGCCGATGATCACCTCGATGGTCCTGCCCGCGGCCGGTCACCTCTCCACCTCCGTTCCCCTCGTCGCGGGGAACGCGTTCGCCGATGCCGTGCTCAGCGGGTCCATGCTCCTCGCGCTGCCGGTCGCCCTGCTGGCCGGGCTCGTCTCCTTCGCCTCACCCTGCGTCCTTCCGCTCGTCCCCGGCTACCTCGGCTACGTCACGGGTCTCACCGGGGTGGACCTCGAGAAGCAGCGGCGCGGCCGGATGGTCGCCGGGATCGGACTGTTCGTGCTCGGGTTCTCCGTCGTGTTCATGGCCTACGGGGCGCTCTTCGGCCAGCTCGGGGCCTTCCTGCGCGTCTCCCAAGGCTGGCTCATCCAGGTGTTCGGCGTCGTCGTGATCCTCCTGGGCGTCGTCTTCATGGGCGGGTTGTCCTGGTTCCAGCGCGAGAGCCGCGTGCACGCGAAGGTGCCCGCCGGCCTGCTGGGAGCCCCGCTGCTCGGCGTGACGTTCGGGCTCGGGTGGGCGCCGTGCATCGGCCCCACGCTCGGGGCGGTCCAGCTCCTGGCCATCTCGGGCAATGACGCGACGGCGCTCAAGGGTGCCCTGCTGACCTTCGTCTACTGCCTCGGACTCGGGCTCCCGTTCCTCCTGATCGCACTCGGCGTCCGGCGCGGCATGGGCGCACTCGCGTTCTTCCGCAGGCACCGCCTGCTGCTGCAGCGCACCGGAGGCGGCATGCTCGTGCTCGTCGGCGTGCTGATGGTGACGGGTCTCTGGAACACCTGGATCACCCGGCTGCAGGACCTGGTGATCGGGAATGTGGTGCTGCCGATATGACGACCCCACGCGCCGGTAACAGCCACGAGGACGAAGCACGGACGGGAAGGGCACTGTGAAGCAGGACATCTCCGAGGACACGAGGGGCACGGCCGGCAGCGGCCGGTCCGACGTCGTCCTGCCCTCCCTCGGCTTCCTCGGCACCCTGCGGTGGGCCTGGACGCAGCTGACGAGCATGCGCACCGCGCTGTTCCTCCTCCTGTTCCTCGCCGTCGCGGCGGTGCCCGGTTCGCTCTTCCCGCAGCGCCCCGCGAATCCCGCGGTCGTCACGCAGTACATCCAGAACAATCCGGACACGGGCCCGGTGCTGGACTGGTTCCAGCTCTTCGACGTCTACTCGTCCGTCTGGTTCTCCGCGATCTACCTCCTGCTCTTCATCTCGCTCATCGGTTGCGTGGTCCCCCGGGCACGGGCGCACTTCAGGGCTGTGCGCTCCACGCCCCCGAGGACGCCCAAACGGCTCTCGCGACTGCCCGTCTACGGCACGCTCGAGGTCCCCGCCCATCGGGCACGCGCGGCCGGGCTCACGCCGTCGTCCGCTGCCGAGGAGGCCGCAGCCCTGCTGAAGAAGCGCGGATACCGGGTGGACGTGCGCGACGCCGGCACGGACCGACCCTCGGTGGGTGCGGAGCGCGGACTCGCGAAGGAGTTCGGCAACCTCGTCTTCCACACCTCGCTGATCGGCGTGCTCGTCTCCGTGGCGGTCGGAGGGCTGTTCGGCTACAACGGCCAAAAGGTGATCGTCGAGGGCGACAGCTTCGTCAACACCCTGATCGGGTACGACAGCTTCAACCCCGGATCGAACTTCTCCGACGACCGGCTCGATCCCTTCTCGATCCGCCTCGACTCCTTCGACGTACGCTTCGACCGCGAGCAGACCAGCCACTACGGCCAGCCCCTGGACTTCACGGCGAACATCACCACGCAGGAGGGGCCGGGCGCCGACGAGGAGCCACAGGTCCTCAAGGTCAATGCGCCGGTGACCATCGGCGGCACCAACGTCTACCTGGTGGGCAACGGGTATGCGCCGGTCGTGACGGTGCGCGACGGCGAGGGCAACATCGCCTCCGAGGGGCCCGTCGTCTCCGTACCGTCGGACGGTCTCTACACCTCGCTGATCGTCATCAAGGCGCCCGACGCGAAGCCGGACCAGCTCGGCTTCGTCGGATTCTTCCTCCCCACCGCCTTCGTCGACGAGCAGGGCGTCTCCTTCTCGAGGGATCCTGATCCCTTCAACCCGCAGCTGAACCTCAACTCCTACTACGGGGACCTGGGGCTCGACGACGGCACCCCCGAGAACGTCTACGTCCTCGACACCGAGAACCTGACCGAGCTCAACAGCCGCACCAACGACGACGGCGGGATCGTGCTCGGGGTCGGCCAGACCTACGACCTGCCCGAGGGCAAGGGCTCGGTCACCTTCGACGGACTGAAGCGCTACGTGGCGCTGGACATCCACCACGACCCGGGGGAGGTCGGAGCACTCGTCTTCTCGACGCTCGCGCTGCTGGGCCTGACGGCGTCCCTGTTCATCGGCCGGCGCAGGCTCTGGGTCCGAACGGGCGAGCATCCCGACGGGCGCATCATGCTCGAGTACGGCCTGCTCGCCCGCGGCGAGGACCACCGACTGCCTGCCGAAGGCAAGGCCGTCGAGAAGCTGCTGGCCGACCGCTGGCTGGCACCCGAGGGTGCCGCGGAGGAAGATACATTGCAGGAGGCCGGGACATCGGCAGCCGGCACGGGGAATTCGCACCACACGACGAAGGACAACTGATGCCACAACCAGTCAACGCCGAGCTCGGGCAAATCAGCGAGCTCCTCATGCTGCTGGCCTCCATCGCCTATGTGGTGGCCCTGATCTTCTTCGTGCTGGACCTCGTCCGGTCCAGCACGACCATCGGCACGATCGAGTCGCGGCTCGCGCGCCAGCAGGGTGCGCCCGAGCGTGCACTCGCCGGCGTCGGGGCACGGGGCGGGGGGTCGGCAGCGGGGTCCACGCCGGCGGCCCGCTCGACCGCGGACGACTCCATGGACTACGGCGCGGGCCCCCGGCGCGGCACGGCAAGGATCGCCGTGTCGCTGACGATCCTCGCGGCCGTGATCCACGGCGCCGCCGTCGTGAGCCGTGGTGTCGCCGCGAACCGCGTGCCCTGGGGCAACATGTACGAGTTCTGCACCACGGGTGCCTTCCTCGTCGCGGCCATCTTCCTCATCACCCTCACCCGCAAGGACCTCCGCTTCGTGGGCTCCTTCGTGGTGGGCCTCGTCGTGATCATGCTGTGCGCGGCAACGGTCGGGTTCCCCACGCCCGTCGCCCGCCTGATCCCGGCCCTGCAGAGCTACTGGCTGATCGTGCACGTCTCCATCGCCGTCGCCTCCTCGGCCCTGTTCACCATAACCTTCGCGATGTCCGTGCTGCAGCTCCTGCAGACCAGCCGGGAGGCGAAGCTGCTCGCGGGCAAGGTCGACACCGCGAAGTTCCTCCGCCTGGTGCCCTCGGCCCTCAGCCTCGAGAATCTGTCCTACCGCCTGAACGCCATCGCGTTCGTCGGCTGGACCTTCACCCTCATGGCCGGCGCCATCTGGGCGGAGCAGGCCTGGGGCCGTTACTGGGGCTGGGACACCAAGGAGGTCTGGACCTTCGTGATCTGGACCGTCTACGCCGGGTACCTGCACGCTCGCGCCACCAGGGGCTGGACGGGTACGCGCGCCGCCTGGCTCTCGATCGTCGGGTACCTCTGCATCGTCTTCAACTTCACGATCGTGAACATCTACTTCTCGGGCCTGCACAGCTACTCCGGCGTCTAGGAGCAGCCTGCCCCACGACGAAGCCCCGCGGTCCCGACCGCGGGGCTTCATCGTGGGGCAGGCTGCTCCTAGACGCCGGAGTAGCTGTGCAGGCCCGAGAAGTAGAT